>NZ_JACRVV010000013.1:0-42494 GCF_018812035.1 Gluconobacter sp. P5B12
CGGGCGGGAGGGATGGCTCGTCTCCGATCTCATGCAACAGCTTGAAAACGCCCGCTGGCTCAACGGCAAGATCCGCTTCATCCAGAACCCTACCGACGCCGAACTCCGCCGCCTCTACGCCGACTGCAGCTTTACCGTCTTTCCCTCTTTCTTCGAAGGCTGGGGCCTGCCCGTGACAGAAAGTCTGAGCATGGGGCGACCCTGCGTGGCATCCGGCACGACGTCCATCCCCGAGGCCGGCGGCAGCCTTGCCCGCTATTTCAATCCCCGCGACACCAACGACGCCTACCGTCTCATCTACGACACCATCACAAACCAGACCGCCCTCGGCGAGTGGACCGAACAGGTCCGCTCCCACTTCACACCCGTTCCCTGGACAGACAGCGCCAGAGCCATTCTGGCAGCATTCGACAGACTCATATGATTGTGCCCGAACAGCTTTGCGTCGTCACAGACCCAGGTAATGGCCGTCATGGCAAGCAAATTGTCTGACACACGGGCAATGCGACACCCACTTCAGATCCGTTGAAGGCTTCGAAAAAACAATCTGGCTTTGCGCTGTTGGCCGTGTGTCAATTCTTTCTGCGTTAATTATGGCGTAGAATTTTTCTCTGAGAACCGGAGCGGATAGGCGTAAGGATAAAAAAGGAGTCGTTTGATGCATAATTTAACTAAGGATGAACTGTTCGTACTCGGTAATATTTTTATGGCTTGTGAAGCCGAGGCTGGTTGGGCAGGAACGACATAAAGTACGAATAATCTAGTTGCTTAAGGTTTGACTGAGAAAAGTCCGTCGCGAGGCTTTTGCCGATTAACATTTTTTGGGATTACAGGTCGCCAAAGATGGCCGAGAGCCCTCGAAATCAGAACTACAATGATATAATTAAATAAAAAAATATTATCGTAATTCGAAGTCAAGCTAAATAGAGCAAGTTTTCCCTGATTTTCAGACACCGGGTCGCGTTGACAAAATGCTCTGCCCCGAGCCTTTTAGTGGCGAGGTTTAGGAAACTTATGAAAGACAGGGCGGTTTTGTCGTAGCGGGTTGCGATGCGGCGCATTTGCTTGAGCATGTTGAACATCTCCTCGAGGCGGTTGCGGCTGTAACGCCGCCAGTCTGTTGTCCGTGGAACGCGGCGGCCTTTTCATGAAGGGATAACCGGCAGGATCCTATGGATCAGCAGGGCCTGGCGGAAGCTGTCGCTGTCATAACCTCTACCGGTCAGCATGGCCCGGGGGTTTGGAGCCGGAAGGACTATCAGGGCATCTGTGGCTGTGTAGCCCGAGACTTGGCCTTCGGTAAGGACAAGCCAAGAAGGTGTCCCTGATTGTCGCATCGGGTATGGATTTTGCTCGTAAAGCCGCCGGTGACCCGCCATAATCTCCGCATGACCCCCTTTTTGCGCCCGTAGCCTGTGAATAGGCATGAACCACGGTACCATCGACCATATGCTGCCAGCATCGGTCAGCCCAAGCTCTACCAGGGTTTGCAGCAGAGCATTCCACACGCCCTGTTCAGCCCAACGGCGAAACAGGACATAAAGCGAGTTCCATTTGCCATAGCGCTCATACATGTCCCACCACGGACAACCGACGCGTAGAACCTGCAGCATACCATTGCAAAACCGGCGGTTATCTCCCCCCTAGACGGGCTCAACGTTCGCGTTCAGGAGGCAGGAGCGGACCAATAACCGCCCATTCCTGATCCGTCAGACCGCCTCATGCCATGCCTGTTCTCTCTGTCCCTATATCCCACATACACAAAATGAATCAGATCTCACGCTGATCCTATAAACTTTTGTCACCAAGGCCTAAGTGTTTAGTCTTGGAGTTTGATGGTGTGGTATCTTCACGTGAGTGAAATGAAGCCTTAGGGGACAGATGTGTCATAGCAGCGCCACGGTCACGCCTGCCGAACATGTAATGAGACAAGCCCAAACGACAGCGTTTCAAACGCACTCCCATCGGCTTTTTCCACATCAGAAGTCCAGACCGCCAAAGGCAAGCTTATCCCTTGGGGTCATGATCGGACGAGCAAGTTTGCCGTCACACAACTGATCGAGAAAGCTGATCGGAAGACGGCTCGGGAATTCCTCGAACATCGTTCGACAAAACCCAATCGTCCATGGATCAATGGTCAGGTTGAACGGTTGAATCGGACTCTCAAAGAGGCAACCGTCAAGCGCTTCCATTACGACAGCCAGGAGCAGTTGAAGATTCATCTCAACGACTTCATGGTGGCTTGTAGGCTCAGGACGCTGAGTGGTCTCACGCCTTACGAATATCTCTGCAAAGTCTGGACTTCAAAATCAGAAAAAATCATCATCAATCCAACCCATAAACCCCGGGTCTAAATAGCTAGGATAATGCTCTACACTAGAAAGCATGCTCGTTTGCAAAAGTCAGCATGATCTTTTTCATTAATCACGTTCTCCAGATGTTCGGAGTTCGACTACAAAGTCATAAAGATCTGCGCGATAGCATGAGAATGTTACCTCGAGTATGCGCCCATCAGCGAGGAAGGACCGTCGTTCGATTTCGAGAATGGCGCTCGGTTGCGCAAGATGTAGCAGGTCTGCTTCCTGCACCGAGGCCATTCTGGCGCGAATGCGCTGAAGCGCGCGGACTGGTAACAGGCCTTGCTCTTTCAAAGCCGCATAAAATGAATCTTTGACCAATTCGGGAGATGCCAGATCCCTTCGAGAAATAACGGCAGTCTCGATGGCTAGTGGTTCCCCATCTGCGGTTCTGATCCGCTTGAGGCGAAGCACGGGTGCGCCTGGGGCCATACCCATTGCCATTGCTTCGTCGGGGCTAGCCCCAGCCATACGCTTACCTAGCCAGATTGAACCGGGTTCATAGCCCCTTGCCCGCATATCTTCGGAAAAGCCCATCAAGGCAGACAGGGGTTGCTGGATGCGGCGGGTGACAAAGGTTCCGGCGCCGGGACGTTGGGTTAGAAGTCCCGCATTCACCAGTTGCGCCAAGGATTTGCGGACGGTCACTCGTGAAACGCCGGTGAACTCTGCAATTTCCCGCTCCGGCGGAACGGCATCTCCCCCCCTCAGGGCTCCGCTATCAATCAATTCTCGTAATTGTTCTGCCAGTTGCAGGTAGAGGGGTTTGCGGTCTGCGGGATTAGGCGTCAGTGCAGCGAACAGCTTTTGCGAACTCATCATATGCATGAAAATTACTCGTGTTCCTGGCGGGACGTAAGAGCAGCGCGCAAATTGCCCTCATGGGCAGCAAGAGCACTTTCGGCTTCGTCAATTGTCATGCCGGACCGAACAAGCACTGCTCGCTTGACGTTTTGACCGCTCATTGCAAGTGCTTCAGCGATTTCTGCTGAAGTTCCACCGGCTAACAATTGCACCATCTGTGCTGCTCGTCTTTCCAGTTTTGCATTGACGACCCGCATGTCTACCATCTGCCCCCTATAGCAATGACCCATCTGAATCATGAGCGTGGTGGACAGAAGATTTAGAGCTGCTTTTTGTGCCGTCCCAGCCTTCAGGCGCGTTGATCCGGCAATAACTTCAGGGCCGGTGACGATACTGAGACCCATCTCTGCCTCCCTGAGAAGCCGGCCTTCCGGATTAGAGCTTATCCCGACAGTCAGTGAACCTGCTTCTCGCGCTGCGGCAATAGCAGCACAGGTATACGGTGTCATGCCGCTGGCCGCGATCCCTAGAACAACATCGTTGGTCTCGGGGGTACGAGACAATATTTCGGCGCGAGCCATATCTTCACGGTCTTCCGCTCCTTCGACAGCTTCGAAAAGCGCTTTGGTGCCTCCAGCCAACATCAGAACCAGACGCTCAGGATCCCACCCAAACGTGGGTGTGAGTTCTACACCGTCCTGAAGGCCGACACGCCCAGACGTACCGGCGCCCACATAAAAAAGACGCCCCCCTGCCTGTAGCCGAGGAAGCGCCGCCGCTACAATCTTCGCAATTTGCGGGACGGACGTTTTAACAACTGCCGTTGCAGACATCTGAGCTTCAGCAAGCGCATCCAAAATGGAACTGGCTGGCCAAAGGTCAACGTCCACATAACGGGGATCCTGAGATTCTGTGCCCGAGGAAGCCTGTGACACAAAAGCATTTTGGTCCTTAAGGGCCATAATTATCAGTCCTTTGAAGCGTCGGGAGCATACGATGAGGGTCGAAATATTCCCTCTGTAAGTACCACTGAAATAGCTCCTGGAATAAACGTCAGGATAATGCCTAACGGAACTAACCAGGGGAAAGCCACGTGCCAGTTATAATACTGTAGTGCACCCATCATGACTGCCATGCCTGTCAAGGAAATGGAAAACCCCGTTAAAGCATCCTTCAAGCGTGCTGATGGGTATAACATTCCAAACAGAAAGGCGCCTAGCGTCGGTCCATAAGACCACCCTGCGATTGTTAAGCCCAAAATTACAGCCGATTGTTGACTCCCTGTGAACCACAGTGCGGCTATCACAAGAGCACTACTGCAAAGCAGTGTTAGTACTCTTGGTGCAAATAGCGGCCCCTGCCCTAGCTTCAAGCGTGTTTGGCACGGCTGAAGCACCTGTCCCGGTAATGGGCCGAAATCAGTTAAAATAGCGCTCGCCATTGCGTTTAGGGTTGAAGATAGTGATCCCATCGTCGCACTGAGTACGCCTGCAAGGAGCAAGCCTCCCAATCCGGCCGGCAATCCCGAGACAATAAAAGTCGGAAAGAGGTCGTCTGGAGAGTGTAGCCCCAGAGACATCAGCGAAGTGCCCCCGTTGCGTATCCATAGCTGCACTCCGATCAGTGACAAGGCTCCGAACAGGAACGCGATAACAAAGGCACTTCCCATCAATGCAAAGCGCGCATCTCTCAAGCTTCGTGCGGCAAGAAGGCGCTGAACCATGAGTTGGTCAGTTCCGTGAGACGCAACGGAGAGAATAGCCCCTCCTACTAACGCCGCTAATAGCGTAAAGGGATCAGACAGCATGTTGTCCATATTTATATGATGAAAAGGTGCCAGGTGACCTGATCTCCAAGCTGTCGACCAACCTTCAGGAGAGATCTCATTATTCAGCAGTAAGACACAAATGACTGCGCCAAAAAAATAAATGCAGAGCTGAATAGTATCCGACCATACGACCGCTCGGAGGCCACCCAGCATCGTATAGGTCATCGTAAATACCATGATGAGGCCCAGGACCCAGATGCGGTTCATGGTAATCCCGTCGTGATTAAGCATCCACATGATTGGAATGAGGCCTGCTGATAAACGTACACCTTCTGCAAGCAACCGTGTTATCAAAAAGGCCGCTGAGGCTGCCCGCTGCAGTCCAGATCCAAAGCGATGCCCTAGATACTGGTAGGCACTTGTCATGCGGCCCTGAGTATACAGTGGCAAAAACCATATGGTGACAATCAAGCGGCCAATAAAATATCCTGCCGCGAGCCCCAGAAACACCATACCGCTTCCATAACTTACTCCCGGAATACTGATGAATGTCAGGGTTGAGGTCTCGGTGGCGACCAAGGACAGGCAGATCGCCCACCATGGAAGATCATGAGCGGCTGAGAGGAAATCTCCGGGAGACTTCTTTCGGCGTGAAAGCGTGATAGCCAGAACAGGCAGCGCAATGAAATAAGCACAGATTACAGCAATATCGGCAAAATGCATGAATGTTCCCTCATAGGCCTCAACTGCCATCGAATCTTAATAATACCAAAAAGATACCTGATAATTCGCTCCTTCCCTTCGCCTCAGATATGGAAACACGCATTCAGACTCTACTTTAAATCTCTGTTTGAAATTGCACATGCGATGGATGAGCGCTTGGGACAGTCCTGCACTATTTCCAGAGCGCTCATTTTCTCGCGTGTTTCAAAATCCAGAGGAGACCGAGACTATTCCTGCAAATCCGCCCGCGACGTTGTACGTTGGTGCACTGGCGGCGATCGCTGTGCCATACACGCCTGTTGTGGCATGAGCGTTTGTTGCAACAGAATACGTCGAAGAGAGGTAGCCCTTGTTGCCAAGCCCAAGATTGACCAAATTCAGCTGAATTTGTGGGCGATGAAGGAAACCAACAGAATTAAATCTGTAGCCGAAATTCATATTCAGGGTTTCGTATGCTGGCATCTTCTCATCGTTCATGAAGGTTGAATATTGACTTCCAACATAATTGAACAGAAGACCACCAAATGCATTACCATTATCGTACAGGATACCCACTGAGGCTGTAAATTCTGGCGTATTGACAGCCATTTTTCCTTTTGTTCTCAGATAATCACCGCTAGATGCTCTCAGGTTGTTATCGATCGTCGCGTGAATATACTGCCCTGAGATGTAGGGACTGAAGTGATGCCAAGGTTTGAGGCCTAATTCAATCGTGGCGCCACGAGAAGTTTGCCCGCCCCCATTGATGGAGGAACTGACGCGCGTTCCACCGACCATTTCCGTGGTGGAGACCTGACGGTTCGTAAAGTTGTAATTAAATAAAGCCACGTTGACGTTTACAAAGCCATGATGGCGATATCCAAGCTCTTCAGAAATTGCGTATTCTGGCTTTAGATTCTGAGCGTGACCACGCGTTTGTTTGCCAGTGGAGACGCTGATAAAATCAGCGTAACTTGGCCATCCTGCGGGTTCAGCAAAGCCGGTTGTTCCGTTAACGAAAATCTGGTCATTAGGTGTGATCTGATAACTTGCCATCACTTGAGGAAGCGGGACTGCGTCGCTATTGCCATTTCTGTATGATGGTAGTCCGGGCATGATTTGAGTGAGTTGTCTCGTAATCATACTCTCTTTGAATGCGGCAGAGAGTTTTAGGCGGTCATTCAGCGCACTATATTCATCGACAATATAGGCCGTATTGGTCTGCTGCATGAAGTTAATATTGTAGCTGTGCAGGACATCGCCCGATGCAGAAACAACCGGGTATTTTCCAGACATGCTGCCGATACTACCATTCGCATCTGCAGCAGCATATGTTGCGGCTTCGGGCTGCGCAAAATATGCGTACCAGTATCCTACCGTTAGGGTATTGTGACCATGTTTCCATGACAACGAAGCATTGAGCCCAGCATTATTTTCTTTGAACGTGTCCGTAATCGAAACGGGGAAAGAGCCGTTGTAAGATGGCGATACGTTCAGGTTTCCGGCTGGAATGTTTCCGTAATAGCTGCCGGTATTGCTCAGAGTGCTACCGACATCTCCATACCCATCGGAATGCATGTAATAAGGGGTAAGGTGCGCAGTAAGCTGATGCCCTAGGTCGAAATGCATCGGAGCGCCGATTGTAATGGCATTCCGGACATTTTGCTGAAAGCGATAATAATTGGCGCTGCCTGGGATATAGTCCTTTTCCCAGTTAAAATTGGTACCATACTGCTTCCACTGGGTCAGTGTCGGGAAGCGCGGGTAGAAACTGGTTGTGGTGTTGTATGAGACCAATAGCTCCGCTCCGCTATGTCCCCACTCTTTTACGGTCTTGTTGTCCATATGATAGCGGGTCGTGTAGCCTGGACCGCGCCAGTCTTCTGCATGTGTATGGGAAAAAGAGGCATAGGACCGGATGCCGGTGTGCCCAATTTCTCCGGTATCTATCCGAAGAAATTCGCGGTCCAAGCTGTAAGACCCGCCGCTGAAGTCCGCATACCCGCCCGCATGGTCTGAAGGTGTTCGTAAAGTCTGAGTTAATTCGCCTCCTACAGCGTTATAAAGCGGAGATGTAGGTGAAGCTGAACCTTGCGTCAGGTCTACGCGAGCCAGGTTTTCGTTATCTACGTTCTGTGTTGTGTAAAGCTTATAATTCGAAGGATCCGCAGCCGGAATGCCATCCATCAGATAGCCAATTTCAGTCTGTGCCATCCCTCGGACCGTAAGGTTGATGCGTTGATCATCCAACCCCAACGGATCATTCCGCCCTACGGCCACGCCCGGCATGCTAGCAATCATGGAGGCCGTATTCTGCGTGGGCGGCTGATGCGCAATGAAGTCTCGAGTGAAGGCACTCCGGGCCTTTGGCACAGTCTGCGGCGGCATCATGCCCGCTCCCGCAGAATGCCCGCTTGCTCCATCAGGAGCGTTATTGGCTGTAACCTTCACTTCTTCAGCTTCACCTGAAGCTGAAATTGATTTTTCTTTTTTGCTTTCTGGTGCCGTTGGCGATGTAGATTTTGCCTCTACAGAAACTGTAGCCCAAACAGCGCACCCCACCCCTAGCATAAGAACCCTACGATACCGCATCACCGCTCCCCTGCCCATTTCTGGTTGAGATGATCAAACCATCAGTAATACCTTTGTAATACCTATTAATTTCGATTGTAAACCGATTCTCATATCGGTATCGGAATACATTCCGTGTCGGTCTAAAATAACGGTTTTGAAGTTTCTACATGAAAGTGGAAAAGTCATGATGGGGCGATCTGTAGTCGAGTTGAGCCATCATTCGGGGTTCCATCCTGTCGAGTGCTGGCGTTCAACGCGCAGCATGAACATCGTTGAAGCAAGAAAATTTCCATATTTATTTCATTACTTTGGAATAATCGCGCATCGGTTTTCGAAATGGAGATTTTATATCGGTTAGCTATTTCAGGTAGCCTGCCTTACCAAAAGGGGCTGAGACAAAAGCGAAATGACGATGCTCGCACGCGGCCAGATGATCCTTCACTCACGTCGATTAGGGCGCGGATGTCATTCATGTATGTGTTGGCCGTTGTCGGCTCCTTCATGACTCTTTTTTCTCAAACCATTCACGACCTTCATCGGATGTTAAACGTCCGGTCATAAGCCTTTCCAAGGATGACTTTATTTTCTTCATATTCAGCTAGAAAATAATGAAATGAAATCGCCTGGTTTCCTTGAGATCGGGAATCATCCCACATGCTCCGGGAAATTTTACTCTAATTGTTCAAAGTGTGTCTTTACTACCCCCTCCCCCTCAGGGTAGGGAATGGGCATGGCACACGAAACGCACCCTCTCCTTAAGCCCCGTCTGAAGCAGGCGCATGGGCATATCGTCAAAGTTATTGAGATGATGGAAGCAGGAAGATCCTGTTCCGACCTTGCTCAGCAACTTGCAGCCATTGAGAGTACCATTCGCGGCGCGAAGCGCCTGCTTGTGCAGGACCATCTTGAACATTGCATTGTTGATGCCGTGGCCGAGGGCAAGATGAGCCGTGAGGACGCTATTCAGGAATTTTCCTTCCTTGTGAAATATTTTTGAGGAACAGGACGAGTGCGCGTCTCAGCACAGCTGCGTTTCCTGAAACCTCGGGAAATTGCTTTGGCCTGTCTGTTGTCTGTCAGCTGGGCTTCACATGTATCGGCGGCAGATGATGTTATTATCCCGCTTCACACTGCGTTAGGTGCAGCTTGGGACAACGACCCGGTCCGACGCGAACTGGCAACCAACGCTCAGTCTGCCGATGCACGGGCAGCCGCAGCCAAGTCCTGGTTTGCGGGAGGTCCAATCCTGACTGCAAGCTATAGTGACGATCGGGCCTCGGGGACCAATCTGGGGTACATCACATGGCAAGGCGGTGTGTCTGTTCCTCTTTGGTTGCCCGGCCAGGGGAGTGCAACTGAGCATCTGGCGCAGGCGGATGCCAAAGCTGCCTTGGCCAAGGTTGAAGTGGAACGCATGGCGATTGCGGTGCGGGTTCTGGAACAAAGTGGTGCAGCTATTCTGGCCGATCGGCGCGTCATTGCCGCGCATATGCTTTTGCGATCCATGGAGCATATTGCGTCTCTAACGTCCCAGTCGAAAGCTCAAGGCGAGACAACGGGCGTTGAAATGCAAGCGGTCAACGCACAACTTGCAGATACCCGATCAGAATTGGCGCAGGCCGAAGAAAATCAGACGCGAACCCGTGCAGAACTTCTGTCTCTCTTGGGGATTCCTGGCCTTCCTGACATTCTTTCCGCACAGGCTCCATGGCTTGCTCGAATTCCTGTGGGTAACCTTCAGGCGCTGGAAAATCTTGATCCTCGCATACAGTCTGCCCACCGTGCTGTAATGGCTGCGGAAGCAGACATGCATCTGGCCCGTTCCAGCTTCATGCCTAATCCCGAAGTTGGCATAGATGCGATTGATCAGGGGCAGTATGGCAGCCCTTGGGCCACGCAGGTGGGGGTGAATGTTCGTGTCCCGCTTCCGAGTGACGTGACGCATACGCCTCTTCTTTCTGCGGCTCAAAACCGGCTCGCCGCTGCTACCCGTGCTGAGATAGAAGCACGACGCGCGGTCCACACCGAATTGGTTCAGGTCATGGCACGTGTGACGGCAGCCCGAGAAATGCTGACACAATCCCAGACGAGCGCATCTCAGACCATGAAGCGTGCAGACGCAATGGAGCGATCCTGGCGTCTCGGCGAAACTTCGTTGATTGAAGCACTTCGTGCCAGAACGGACGCTTGGCGTGCCCTTCTTACCCTCAATCAGGCTGAAGTCGCCTGGCACAGTGCCATTGTGCGCATCTGTATTTCCACAGGGAAACTCCCTTGAACACTAAATGGTTTTTGACGGTCTGTCTGTTCGGCATGGTGTCAGCAACGTGCCATGCGGCAGTTCCTTCCTGGCTCAAGCCCGTCACTATGAGCGCGGCAGCGCAGCAAAGCGAGAATGTGTCAGTAGTCCCGGTCAGGTACGGAGAACTGCACGCGCGTCTTCCTGCAATGGCCAGTGTCATGGCCAATTCGACCCATTCGGTCATGATCAGGCCAGCGGGAAGTGGTAAGGTAACGGAGGTGTTGGTCACGCCGGGAGAGCGCGTCCACAAAGGACAGATTCTGCTCACATATACCGATCACTCCTTGCATGAACTCTATCTTGAGCAAGGCCAGACAAATGCGGCGCTCAGTTCCGCGCTGGCTGCTGTTTCGGAAGCCGAGAAGGCCTATCAGCGCGGTCGCTCCCTGAGCGGGACAACCGTCTCCTCCGGAGAAGTCCAACGCCGTCTTGCGATGCTTCAGCAGGCACAGGCCACTCTGGCAGCAAAGCGAACCGACAGTGAAACCATAAAGCACCGTTTGGAAGAAGAATTCACATCAGCGACTGAGAATATTGGGCACGGTGAAGATTCCCGGCTGATTTCTCCCATTGATGGTGTCGTTCAGAACGTCAGTATTGGCGTGGCTGATGATATCACGAGCGGTGACGTCGTGGCGACCGTAACAGATCTTTCCTCTGTCTGGATTGTTGCAAGTATCCGGCCGGAAGATGCGCAGGATCTTGTTATTGGTGGACAGTTTTCCGTACGTCCTTCAGGTCATGCGAACCAGCCTCCGCTTTCCGCGCGCATCAGCACAATCAATGATGCTGCCGACGCTGATACAGGCCTCCTTCGGGTTATCGGTACATTTGACAAACCGGCTGCCAATCTCAGGCCTGGGACAATGCTCGACGCCACACTTGAAACAATGCACGGTGCCAAAGGGCTTATTGTTCCCACTGCCGCCATACAGCAGCTCGACGGACACGATCTCGTCTACACATTGTCAGCGGGCACGGTATTCCAGCCTCATGAAGTGCGCATAGTCCTGTCAACGGATGATGAGGCCGTTGTTCTGAGTGACCTGTCTCCTGACAGTAAGGTCGTTAGCAGCGGCAGCTTTGCACTTAAAAGTGCAGCAGTCTTTTCAGATTCGAGCGGCGACTGAGACATGCTGGCGTTTATCCAGAAAAATACCTTTCTTTTATTCTGTCTTGTTGGTGCTCTTTTGGCCGGCGGCCTTCTGACTATTCCCGGCCTTCCCGTTGAGCCAGTACCAGACATCTCCCCCAAGCAGGTCATGGTCTCTGTCACAGCCCCGGGGCTCGCGACGGAAGAAGTCGAAAAACTCATTACCTTCCCACTTGAAACCAGCCTGACAGGCATCCCAGGCGTGACGGACCTTCGGTCTGTCTCCCGTACGGGTGTATCTGCTGTTTACCTGCAATTCTCGGATGCGACAGATATTGACCTGGACCGAACGCGGGTCAGTCAGCGCCTGCAACAGGCACGGGATACGATCTCGGTTCCCGGAACATCCATCACGATGGGGCCACTCGCCACCGGTATGGGCGAAATCATGCAGATTCAGATCCTTGGGGCTGGTTATTCCCTAACGGATCTCAATCGGATCATGACCTGGACCGTCGTGCCTCAGCTGAAACTCGTGCCGGGTGTGGTTGATGTCAATGTTAATGGTGGCGCGGAAGAGACTTTTGAACTCACGCTCGATCCGTCCAGAATGGTGGCGTATGGCGTTTCCATCAGTGACATTGATCAGGCCATTGAGACCAACAACGCGTCCTCGGGCGGAGGATGGATTGCGCATCATGATGAACAACAGGTCATTGTCGCTCGTGCGCGCGTCACAGGTCTTGAAGCGTTTGGTCTGATCCCCGTCAAGATGGGCCCCCGTGGGCACGTCATTCGGATCCGCGACATGGGTAAAGTCGAGATTGGTTCCCGCACCCGATTAGGCGCCGTAACGCGTGATGGTCAGGGTGAGATCGTCAATGGTGTCATTCTGATGCAGAATGGTGCCAGTTCAAATGCAACTCTGGCTGCGATCAATGCAGCTCTTCCAGCGATCCGGCAGTCTCTGCCTTCCGGTGTTAAACTCGATCCATTTTATACGCGTGCGACCCTGACGTCTGAAACAATCGGGACCGTCAAGGAAAACCTTCTGATAGGCGCCATTCTCGTCATTGGTGTTCTGATTGTCGTGTTGGGAGACTGGAGGGCCGCATTCGTTATCGCGTCCGTCATTCCGGCGGCTCTGATCTTTGCCATGGCGGGTATGCGGTGGTTTGGCGTGTCTGCCAATCTGTTGAGCCTCGGAGCCATAGACTTTGGCATGATCGTGGACAGTTCACTCGTTGTTGTGGAGCATCTTCTGGCAACGCGGAATCAAGCCAACACCAAAAACGACTTCAGAGCCCTTGCCTACAAAGCCCTGCTGAGCGTTATCCGTCCTGTCAGTTTCGCGATTTTCATCATTATTATCGTCTATCTCCCGATCCTGACCCTGCAGGGGATTGAAGGGAAAATGTTCCGGCCCATGGCGCAGACAGTCATCATGGCGCTGATAGCCTCCCTGCTTTATTGCATTGTCTGCATCCCTACCCTCGCCGCTCTAGTCATGCGGTTTGGTCTCGTTGATCGGGAAACGCGGTTCGTGCGATTTGTACGTCGTTATTACGAGCCAGTTCTTACCTGGAGCGAGCGTCATGCAAAACTGCTGATCGGTATTACACTCGCGACGTTTGCCGTGGCATTGCTGCTGGCCTCCCGAATGGGGGGAGAATTTGTTCCTCAACTTGATGAGGGAGCGCTCCTTGTCAATTCTCTGAGGCTTCCGAGCGCGTCTCTGGATACCGTTCTTCGAAGCGTGACAGAGGAGGAACGGATCCTCAAAAATTTCCCCGATGTTGCTACTGTCGTCAGCAATACCGGCACGTCAGCGATCCCGACTGACCCCATGGGAACAGCTGAAACAGATACGTTCGTGTTTCTGAAGCCTCGATCTGAGTGGACGACAGCAAAGACGGAAGCAGGGCTGGTCAAAGAGATGAGTGCTGCCCTTGCTGAACGCCTGCCGGACGCAGAGTACTCGTGGACACAGCCTATCCAGATGCGAATGGACGATCTCCTGTCCGGCGTCAGGACACAGCTCGCAATTTCAATCTACGGAGATAATCTGGAGATGCTTTCACGGCTCGCCAATACGACGATCAGGGCAATCAACAGCATCCCGGGTGCGGCAGATGTGAACTCCGCTAGTGAAGGCACAATATCCTACATGCATGTTGATGTAGATCGGGATTCAGCCGCTCGCCTGGGGGTGAATGTTTCAGATATTCTTCAGACTGTAGAGGCGATTGGTGGCCATACCGGGACGTTCATTACGCTGGAAAATGCCATCATTCCTGCTCAGGTCCAGTTTGCAGGTGATGCTGTCAAATCCATGGATCGGATTGGCCGCCTTCAGATACGGCGTACGGATGGCAGGGGGTGGGTTCTACTCAACGAAGTTGCTCATATCTCGCTGATTAATGGCACCTCTCGTATTGATCGGGACAGTCTGCGCAGGCGCATCATCGTTCAGGCGAATGTTCGCGGTCGCGACGTCGCAAGTTTTGTGAAGGAGGCACAGACTGCTGTTAAAAAACAGGTCGTTTTGCCGCCAGGATATCGGATGGCTTGGTCAGGTCAGTTTCGCAATCTGCAATCGGCGAGCCGACGGTTGAGTATTGTCGTGCCCATCGCTCTAGCGCTCATTTTCATATTACTTGTGGCCGCTCTTTCCTCCCTTGGTACCGCAGCTCTGGTGTTTGCGAACTTGCCTATGGCCGCTACAGGAGGAATTTTGGCGCTTGCCATGCGGGGAATGCCCTTCAGTATCGCGGCTGGCATTGGTTTCATCGCTTTGTTTGGCGTCGCCATTCTTAATGGAGTGGTTCTGGTTTCGCAGATCCGGACCTATCGTGAAGAAGGCATGGAGGCCGCTCAAGCGGCGTTCGAAGCAGCGCGGGTCCGGCTCCGTCCTGTTATTGCGACAGCGTCTGTAGCGAGCCTTGGATTTTTTCCTATGGCGTTCTCCGGAAGCGCTGGGGCTGAAGTGGAACGGCCACTTGCGACTGTTGTTATCGGAGGGTTGATCTCTTCAACTTTGCTCACGCTCTTGGTTCTCCCCTCTCTTTACGCCTTCTTTTTCAGTCGGCATTCAGGTTCAAGAAAACGTCTGTCTACTTCCTGAGGTGCCCAAGATTAAAAGGCTTTTTTGTCTCTGCAATTGAATCTGGCCCAGTAATGTTATGGGGAAGAGACTAAAAAATCTTTCCAAGACCCTTGGACCGATCTCCAGAGTATTAAAAGACCGTACTGTATTATGACCGATACCAGTGGCAGAACAACAAAACCTGTGGTGACCCATATCGCTGTAGTGTGGTTTATCACAAGGGCAGATGCATCATAACGTCCGTAGGACAAACAGAACGCCAGAACAAACCCTGTGACGCCCATGGAGACTTTTGAAATCAGTGTGTTGATAGAATAAGCCAGACCAGCGGCTCCTGTACCATCACCAGCACGGCCGTTATCAATGGCGGTGGCAAGAAAAACGTATGAGATAGGAGACATTAGTCCCTGTCCTAAGGCCAGCGCAACGAAAGCAATGAAAAATCCTGGCAACCATGCTCCGGAAAGAAGCATGGTTGCATAAGCGACGGCTTGGAGCGCAGTCGCCATGGTGGCTGTCTTCATAATCCCGAAGCGACGCGCGCTAATCGGGCAGCATGATGCCCCTATAAAACTGCAGACACTTGCAAGCGTCAGAACCGCTCCGCCCAAGCCATCTGTTCCGCCGAGAACGCATTTCACATAGTAAATGGCAAATCCATACAGGGCAGCGATGACGATGAATTGCTGGAAAACGATTGCGTTGCAAATCAGCCAAAGCTTGTTTTTGAATAATAATTTCAGTGTCTTACGTATGTCATGTCGTGCAGGTACGGTTGGATAACGTGCGACACAATTTTTGGCGACCACTCGCCACAGAATAATTCCCAAAAAAGACAGCAACAGGACGAATATTGTAATTCCTCGTTGCCGGTGAGCCATGCTGCTTCCCCCTCCAAGCCAGGTGACGGCTGGAATGGTCAATGCAGCGATACAAAACTGCCCAACCTGACAACCCATCATTCTGAAAGAATTCAGATCCACTCGCTCTCTTGCAGATTTGGTCATCATAGGGGCTAGTGCGCCGTACGGGGTGTTGATGCAGGAATAAACAGCCCCAAATATAATATAGGTTCCCCCGGCCCACAGTATTTTTCCTGTGGGGGAAAGCGGAAATGGAAGGAAGCAGAAGAAATCAGCAATACCAAGTGGAATTGCCAGATTGCGAATCAGAGGCCGAATAAAGAGGCCGCCTTTTCGATCCACAACCCAGCCAATTGCCGGGTCGCAGAACGCATCGAACACGCGCGCAAAAAGCAGAATCCAGGCGACAGACGCAGCCGGAATACCGTAGATATCAGTGTAGTAGAACATCAGGTACGCTGACGTCAGACCCCACATCAGATTGGAAGACAGGTCTCCGCAACCATAGGCCAGTTTCTCGCGACGAGAGAGTTCGTTTGGCTGGCCTGTCATTACTACTCTCCAATAGCGGAATGAATTTGAACGTCGTATCGAGCTACTCTTTAGAGGCGTCCCGCCTTTAACTCTTTGGCTAGATGCTCACAGGCACGAATACTTAGTGCCATGACTGTCAACGTCGTTCCGAGCGATCCTCCTGTCGGAAAACTGGATGCATCCGTGACATACACATTGGGGACTTCCCAGCATTGTCCGTATGAATTCAGGTACGACGTTGCAGGGTCAGTCCCCATTCTTGCCCCGCCACTTTCATGAATGGCAGCACCCATTATCAGACTTTTTGGAAACATTTTTCGCATAAACCACCGGATCGGCCAGGGCTGGTCTGGATACATGCCCGCGCCTTTCTGCCCCAAGCCCAGTGGGGAGGCCCAGAAATCCACCAGCCCGCCACCACTTTCTATCATGTCCGCACTATCCTGAATCTGGCGTTCCAGCATCGCGCGCTCATTGGTGTGAAGACCGCAACTGATATGTGGGAGAGGAATGCCCCAACGGTCTTTACGGGAGGAATTCAGCGTAATCCGATTGTCTTCATACGGAAGCATTTCGCCGAAACCCATGAGGGTAACGGGCAGATATCCCTGAGCATCCGGACCGGCATAACGACCAATCGACCCCTGATAAGTGTAGCCACCGGAGAAAGACGCGTCCCGGTGATTTCCAATGTTCGCATATCGCGGAACATATATGCCGCCGGTGGGGCCAAACAGAGGATGCTGGGGCAGTGTTTCCGGTAAGCCTTCACGCACTGTAGCGGGCCAGCGTCCAAACATCAGATTTGCACATTGATCCATAAAATATCGGCCGAGCACATCTGAACTGTTTCCAAGCCCTGAAGGATGTCGTGGACTACGCGAGTTCAAAAGCAACCTGACGCTTTCAATGGGGGATGCACAAACTACAACAGCTTTCGAAGCAACGGTGCGGCGTTTGCGTGTTCGGCGATGGATAAAGGTTACACCCGTCGCCTTTCCACTGACGGGATCGGTTTCAATCCGTTCAACGATCGCTTCAGATTGAAGCGTTGTTCGTCCGGTTGCGAGGGCGGCGTCCAAAGCGGCCGGCAATGGCGAACTGTTATAACGGTTGAAGCGCCATGCCACTGTATGGCGATCTGTCCAGCGTGCTTTTACTGTGGCTCGAAACCCTCTTTCCTCTGGTGTCAGGATTGCAGGCTCAGCCATAATGCCGTCAGGAGCAGTGTTTACCCCATCATTATTCCCGCAAATTCCAAGAAATCGCTCTACTTTTTCATAGAATGGCATCAAGTCGGCGTATGACAGTGGCCAGTCGTCAGTTCCCGTTCCGGAGCTTCGCCCTTTGAAGTCTGCGTCAGACCAACGGAAAAGGACACGCCCAAAGACATGCAGCCGGCCACCTGTCTGCTTCCCGCGGATCCAGAGGAATGGTCGTCCCTTGGGGGTCGTATAGCCGTGTGCCCAATCATTGACGAAAAGGTGCCTGAGTTGCTCTTTGAAAAAGGCGACGCGGGCCTGAATCGGCTGCCCCAAAAGCGTTGCCTTCACGCGAGGGAAAAGGGCTGTATGAGCCCAGTTTCGACCGGCACGCGGCTCGACATCAGACTGCTTAAGCCGTTGTCCCGCCTCAAGGACCAGCACTGATAACCCCTGCTCTGCAAGTTCTTTCGCTGCAAAGCTTCCTGCGGCCCCGGACCCCACAACAATCACATCATATGTGGCCTCTTTCATACACAGGGCCTCTCTGCATGGCCATATATGCTCTCAATGAACCTGGCACCACTTTCCAGGACTTCTGCAGGATGGGCGCAAGAATCCATTTCTAGGATGGGGCCACATTTCAAAGGCGTCTTTTCCAGGAGATTTGCCAGCTCTGGAAAATTGACACTGCCCTGCCCTATAGGGCGGAAATACGGGCGATGCTGAACGTAAATGGTCTCATCGATTGTAATTGTAAGCGGCATTATACCCGAAGCGTCCTTCCAGTGCATCGCCACGACGCGCTCAAGATGACGATCCAGTAATTTGACCGGCTCGCCGCCTTCAATGGTGACATGCGCTGGGTCCAGACAAAGAGAAACATAGCGTGGGTCAGTCAGGAGCATGAACAGATCTACATCCCGAGGGGCGCAGAAGACGGAGTTTGCCTCTGTATGCAAAGCCAGAGTTACACCTGCACGTGCAGTTACTGCACCCATTTGATTTAACAAATCCGCCATGGGTTGAGCGAGTGCCATATCGACGAATTGGACTGGCTCCGAAAGCCACGTTGTTCGGCACGGAAGGCCAATGACCAGTATCTTCCCCCCTACGGAAGCGAGAAACTCTGCCGCTGCAGCCACCGCCTTCAAAATTTTTGGTTCTGCTGAACGGTGCTCTGACAACGGGATGCGGTCCAGATCCGCAAAGAAACTCGACCAAATCTCCAGATTTCTGGTTTTGAGTTCGCGGAGCAGATTTTCTCTGGAGCCAAAAGCGTGCAGTGCACTCTCCCAATTAAAGGGAGGGAATGTTAGTTCTATTCCGCTGACGCCAGTGCCGGAGAGCGTATCCAGAATTTTTGTCCAGAAAAAGCGAGGGTCTTTCTCTGCAAGAAGTTGAATTTGTTCTTCGGAAGATACCCCCCAGAATTCGGGATTATAGAACGTAATCAGATCAGTTCCCGTTTTCATGCAGGCTCCTTCCGTCATCTCTCTCTCCGGCCGGAAAGCGAGGTATTTGCACATGAGATTCATTTTATTATGAAGAAGAAACGGATGGCGTGCAATCGTTTGCCAAAAGAGGCGCAAGCCCGTTCTGCTGCACGGTAGGAGGCTTACTGTGTCCTATAGAGATGCCAGAAACTCTTGGCTCGCATGTTGAGTCGGGCAATTTTCACGAATGGTAACATTTTGGACTATGCGCCGCTTTATCAAGCGTCAGGACGCCTCTCGCAGAGTGTTATCACTTTTCACAGCGCTAATCTCATTCGGGTTGGCAATTTTGCCTACTTGCTAATGAGACACGCTGCACCCAGCAGGCCTGCCTCGGTTCCCAATGTGGCCTGTACCAAAAGTGGCTTGGTGGTGGGGTAAAGGATTTTGTCCCTCACGGCACGATCAAGCGCAATGATGAGACTACGGGAATTCCCTAACCCACCTCCGACTGGAAGGATCGTGCCGCCCGTGATGTTGATAACATGTGCCAGAGAAGCAGAAACGTAAGAGAGGTAGACTGAGAGCGTCCGTTCTGCCTGTTTTTCTCCTCTTTCCCACGCGGCCAGGATGCTGCGGCTATCAATGGATTCTCCTCCGGCCCAAAGATGCAGCCGTTCAAGTGCTCTTGCACCCGCTATCGTGTCCAGACAGCCTGACTGGCCGCAACCGCATTTAAACAGCGGAACAACATCTGAATGATCGGGTTCACACTTCATGAATGGTGGAGCTAAAACAACAGGAGAGTGGCCCCATTCTCCTGTAATTCCACCGAGGCCGTTCACGATCTCACCATTCAGGACATGGCCACCGCCAATGCCTGTCCCTAGAATGATGCCAAATACATTGTTGTGGCCCTGAGCAACACCAAATCGGGCTTCAGCTAACGCAAAGCAATCTGCATCATTGGCGATCAAAACGGTCCGATTGGCTTTTTTCTTTACGAGTTCTCTTAGTGGAGCCTGTCTAAGGCACGGAATGTTGGCAGCATGCACAATACCGGTTTCAGGGTTTTCGACCCCTGCAATCGCTATGTGGAGTGGAATTCCCGGCCACGGAAGGCAAAGCGTGACAAGAGCCGCGACAAATGTTTCCAGATCATCAACGGGGGTTGGTACAGCTACCCGGTGTTCCAGCTTCCCCCCTGGCTTCACGACGGCGAAATCAATGAATGAGCCACCTATATCTGCACAGAGAATCATATATGCGTCCGTTTGAAATTAAGGCGACCAAACCTGAAAACATGCAGCCAAAGTCTCACAGACAGGTCGGTTTAATGACGCAGATTCACTACGCCCGTTATCGGGTTAGAGATTGGAAAGGTCTTTGTAAATATATTGGTGTAATTCCTTGGTTTATAATTTAGACAAAAAACTATCCTACCCCACGCGTTCCTGATGGGACGAACAGGAAAACCAATGCTCTCAACTGGCCACTACCAGATCCTCAGTACCCTCAGTCGTGAAGGGTCGAAAAGCCGAACTGAGTTGGCTCAGTTTCTCGGATTGAGCAAAGCCACGATTTCGGGTCTGGTCCGTGACCTTCTCGACAAGGACATCCTGTCCGAGCGAGAGCTTGTTTTTGGTGTGGGGCGACCATCGGTTTCATTGGCTGTTAGAGCTGATGCAGCATGGTTTATCGGCATCTCCATGCAGGACGATCCGATGGTTCTCGTTTTGACGGACCTGCACGGTACGGTTCATGCGCGCGTGGAATTGCCTCGCCTTGCAAACCCAGAAGAGTGCATTAGCACCCTCGCCGAAGCCACAGAACACCTACGCCAGACTATGGGAGAAATAGGCGACAAGCTCTCCGGAATTGGGATTGCGCTCCCTGGCTTTGTCTCAAGGGACAGACATACGTGTGTTGCCTGCACTGCTTTAGGCTGGAGGGATATAAACATCGGCACCGCCATGGCAGAGAAGACGGGTCTTCCGACCTGGGTGGAAAATGATGCCAAGGCCCTGATCTTGGGCGAAGAACTCTTTGGTCCGCTCAGAGGCAGCCCCGATTTCAGCATGGTTTTTGTCAGCCATGGCATCGGATGCGCGCATATCGTCAACGGGAAGCTGTTATGGGGGAACTCTGGAGGGGCCGGAGAAATCTCGCACGCCCCTGTGACGCTGGAAAATTCCGATGCCCTTCCCTGCCGCTGCGGTAACAAGGGGTGCTTGGAGACCGTTGCTTCACTGCTGGCTATTTCCAACTCAGCGCGAAGACTAGGACTTCCAACCGGCGCTCAGGAGCTAACAACCTTGGCAACTAGCGGAAACCCTGAAGCATTGACAATTCTGCATCGCGCAGGATCGGCTATGGGTATCGCAACGGCGCAACTCATCCAAATGCTGGATCCAAGCCACGTTGTCGTCATGCTCGACGCAGCACTGAGAAACGGGGTTTACGGCCATGCACTTCTTCACGAAGCCGAATCCCACATTCTGAATCGCGTCGGCGCACGGACCATGATTCATTTCCGTGATTTTGAGCCGGATAGTTTTGCAAGGGGCGCGGCCAGTCTTGCCGCGCGATATTTCATTTTTGGTCAGGATGATGTCTGAAACGACCCTGGACAAAAGAAACCATCAAAATTCGTGCTTTTTTAGCAACAGTTTCGAATTCAGATCGAAAATTGTTTTGTTCGCATTGTGAATTAAGTTTCGCTTCTTTGAGACCTATTGCGTACTAAAACACGGCTCTGCATGATGATTGCCACAAAGAAACGAAAGAGCGGCGCTGAGACGGGCCGTAGAGTGGAGTTGTCACAATGCGCATAACATTCCGTCAGCTTTTGGTTTCCTGTGTCACGATGGCCAGCCTCGTGAGCGTAAGTGCAAATGCACAGGATAACAAAGCTGCCCCCGCCTCATCCAAGGGCTCCTCAACCACCAAGGCTTCTGCCACGTCGCGACATTCCAACTCTTCAAGCCCAGGCCCCTCCGTTCTGGGGCAATTTACCCCGTCGGTGGAAGAGATTTCGGTTACAACCCATTCTCTGTCAGCAACGGGCGTTACGAACCGCACCCCTGGCGGCGGTCTCATGCCGCATCAGACGGCTCCACGATCCCAGAGTGGAATCACTCGTGACTTTATCGCCAAGCAGTCACCCTCTTCCAATATTACGTCACTGGTTGCGGACCTTCCTGGCGTTACCGTTTCGAGCCAAGACCCTTACGGTATTACTGGCGATCATATTCAGATGCGGGGCCTGAACCAGACGCAGATCGGCTACCTGTTCGAAGGCGCTCCCCTCGCCGATCCGATCAACTATGCGCCTTATACCAGCACGCTGGTTGATACAGAGAACCTTGGGGCTGTTACGGTTTCTCAGGGATCGCCTGATCTGAATGCACCATTCTACAATGCTGTCGGTGGGCAGATCACAGCGTCTGCTCTCAATCCATCGAAAAAAGCTGGTGGCTTTATCGATGTTGCTGGCGGGTCTTACAGCTTTAACAAAGAATTTCTCCGCCTCGAAACGGGCAATATTGGCAACTCAGGTATTCGTGGGTTCGTGTCTTTCTCTCACACCAGCTATAACAATGGTGCTCGTGGACCAGGTGGCCTGTTCCGTTATCACGTCGATTCAAAATTCGTAAAAGAATGGGGCGACGGGAACAGTATCTCTGCAATGTTCTCCTATAACCGTCAGCAGGCAACATCATGGCGCTCGCCAACGATGGCGCAGTGGAAGCAATACGGCGTTGGCTTTGCCTACTCCCCGACGTTCTCTCCGGGCAATGCCTCTTATTACAAGCTGAACCAGCAGAACCTGAATCAGCAGCTCGTCGTCGTGCCGATGCACTTCACACTCTCAGATCACCTGCATCTCCAGGTAACACCATACTATGTGCACCAGTTCGGTCCCTCTCTTGGTGGCGAGAACATTCCTGCGAGTGGCGGATATTACGGAACACAACAATACGGCAATCTTGACCGTGGAACGGTTGTTAATGGTAACATCCTGACGTCCAGCCGTGATCCCTGGAACCAGAAAACTGGCGGCCTCAATACTTCTGCAGACTGGAACATCAGCAGAAGCAACACGTTCTCGTTTGGTTGGTGGTACGCGTATACAACACATGAAGAGCTTTCAGATTTCACGCCTGTCAACGCAAACGGTGTGGGACTCTCAGGTGGCGTAATCCGACTGAACGGCAAGATCTTGTCCGGTTACGACCTGAATTTCATGCAGCAGGTCAACACGCTGTTTATTGCTGACACCCAGAAGCTCCTGAACGATAAGCTCACGCTTAGCGCAGGATTCCGGGTTGCCATGGTGTCACGTCAGGGTACCAACCTGATTCCAGGTGCTGATCCCTACAAGATGCAGGGCAATTATTTCGAGCCGCTGCCGCAGTTCTCTGCCAGCTATCAGATTACCAAGCAGGATCAGATCTATATCAACGGCACCACGTCTTTCCGCGCACCAGAGTCTGTTGAAGCCTATTCCCAGATTTTCGATCCGAATTCCGCTCATGCTGTGATGCAGCCGCAGAGCCTGAAACCTGAATACTCGATCAGCGAAGAAATTGGCTATCGTCACCAGGACAAACTCTACAACTTTGCGATGTCATTGTTTAACATCAACATCACGAACCATCAGGTTACATCAACGGGCTACATCCCCGGTACGAACATGATGGTTGCGTCTCCGATCAATATTGGTGGCCAGACGTCTCGTGGTGTTCAGGCCGAATTTGGACTGGCGCGCTGGCACCATTTCAGCCCCTATGTGTCTGGTCAGTTCCTGCACTCCACGTTTGATAATGACTTCAACACAGGCAGCGGTCTCCTGCCGACGGCCGGCAAGATTGCAGTTGGTGCCCCGAAGTTCACCGCTGCAGTCGGCCTGAACTATGATGACGGACACTTCTTCGGCAACTTTGATCTGCGATATGTGGACTCCCAGTACACGACGTTCATGAACGACCAGAAGATGCCGTCGTACATTACGTCAAACATCGCACTTGGTTACCGTATGAACTCGTATGGACGTATCAAGCACCCACAGATTCAGTTGAACCTCACTAATCTTGGCGACAACCATTATCTATCCGGTTCGAGCTACACCTCCAACGCCAAGGCCCACCTGACCTCCACGGGTGCGACCGCAAATGCCAGCGCACCAGTTTATTATGTCGGTGGCGTGTTCGCGGCGATGGTCTCGCTTTCCACAGGCTTCTAATTCCCACGACAGGCTGCTGATCACATCAATATTGGTCAGCAGCCTATTGAGAGGGCAATCTTTTGTTCAAGTTTCCCATATCGAGCCCCGCGGGGGCTTATGGATGGCGGCCTGTTCTTATCATGGCCGCCCTTTTTTTCAGCATAGGGTTTGTCACCTGGCTGAATGGGCCCCTTATCACTTTTGTGCAGGTTGCTTTCAACCTTAGTGACGTGGCGTCCTTTCTTGTTCCCGTGTGTTTTTATCTTGCATATTTTGTCTTTCCCCTTCCCGCGACCTTGCTATCCAAGCGGATTGGCTTGAGACATGGCCTCGTTGTATCGCTGGCCATTATGGCCGTCGGCACGGGCCTGTTCGGGGAGTGTGTCAACGCAAGATGGTATGCGGGCGCGCTTAGTGGACTGACGGTGATTGGGGCAGGCCTTTCGTTGCTTCAGATCACAATTAATCCTTACGTGAGCTTCCTTGGTGATCATGATCGTGCAGCTCAGCGTATTGCCATCATGGGGGTTGCGAACAAGTTTGCGGGTATTGTGGCTCCTTCTTTGTTCGCCATTATTGTCATGCCACATGTCGGCGAAGTGGCAGCGAGCATCCATAATGCACCTGTCGGACCAGAACGTGACGCTATTCTTATAAAATTTACTACTGCCGTACATACCCCATACCGAGTTATGGCCGGTTTACTTGTATTGTTGGCCATACTTGTTGCGCGATCTTCTCTCCCGGAAATCACGATAGAACAAGGAGTGACGACGCAAGATCCGGTACGCCAGGGAAATCCTTTAAAATTGGCCTCGGGTGTGCTGGCAATGTTCCTGTACGTGGGAATTGAAGTTCTGGCGGGCGACGCTATTGGACTCTTCGGTCGCTCTTACGGTCTGTCGCTGGACGTAACCAAGTATCTGACAGCCATGACACTCGCCTCCATGATGGCGGGGTACCTTGTCGGAATGGTTGTGGTTCCTCGGTTTATCAGCCAGGAACGCTATATGATCCTGTCTTGCATTCTGGGTGTTTTCGTCTGTCTGCTGTCATTGACCACACAAGGAGTGATCCCAGTCCTCTGCGTCGCGTTGCTTGGGTTTACTAATGCCATGATCCTGCCGGCTCTCTTCCCCATTGTCTTGGCGGAGGCCGGGACTGATGGGGCTAAAGCAACGGCTTTTCTGGTGATGGCTTTTTCTGGCGGCGCGGTGTTACCCCAGATTTTTGTTCATCTGACCCCATGGCTTGGCACGACATTCGCTTTCATGGGGCTTGTAATTCCGTCCTACCTCTTCATAGGGCTTTGGATGACTGCTATTTTTATGAAAACGACTCACCTTAACCTCACGAAAACGCCTGCAGGAGCCTCCGAGGCATGAAAATTTTGATCTGCCCAGATGCGGCATCCGCTCGAACCGTTGCTGCCAATATCCTGAAGCGCCAGATACTTAGGAAACCGTCATCCGTCCTTGGGCTCGCAACCGGCCGGACGATGGAAGCAATCTATAAACTTCTTGTGGCAGAACATTGTGAACATGGTTTGGATTTTTCTTCTGTAACAACGTTCAATTTGGATGAATACATCGGCCTTGATGGCGCTGACGAGCAATCCTATCGATATTATATGCAGGAACATTTGTTCTCGAAGGTTAATATTTCTCCGGAACGTACTCACGTTCCAAATGGTGCAGCCGACGATGTCAATTTAGAATCCAAAAATTACGAAGCCGCTATCGCTCAGGCTGGAGGCATTGATCTTCAACTCCTTGGCCTTGGCCAAAATGGACATATTGGCTTTAATGAGCCTCTTTCTTCGTTGAATTGCCGAACACGCGCCGTCACCCTTGCTCAAACCACTCTTGAGCAGAATGCAGAGATGTTCGATGGCAATCCAGACAACGTCCCTTCCCGCGCCATTACCATGGGAACGGCAACCATCCTTGAATCGAGCATGGCCTTGCTGGTGGTAACCGGCCAAGCGAAAGCACACATTGCTGCACAAACAATTGAAGGGCCTGTTACCGCCGCTGTGCCCGGCTCCGCATTGCAGTATCATCCGTCCTGCCTGGTGGTTTTGGATGAAGAAGCGGCATCCGCTCTTATGGGTCGCACGGCAATAGATTGGCAGTTAAAGCACGATCCTGAGCTGATTGCTCTGATGGACTGATGATAATGACGAACCGGGTAGGCTTTTAGGAGCCTACCCTTGCACGTTGTCTTCCTTCGAAGTTTCGAGCCGGTCTCTCGTCATGCCGAAAGATAGTAAGAAAATAGGTTTAGGGCATTCCATTTGGAGCAACGCAGCTTCGGGCCCGCCTGTAGCACCCGCACAGTCCAGTCGTAGACTGCTAAGTTATGAAGCCGGCTGGTTTTTTGGGTAATCGACAAGAGCCATAATGCATACGGTTCTACCCGGCGTTTTGCAGGACATGTTCCTGCTGCGCCGGGTAGAAGGGCTGTTATCGGGTGCTTTGAACCAGTGTGTGAATGCCTGGAACAATAGCAATCAGCAGCCCACTCGGTGGGATCACGCGGTCCTTACCGGCGAAACTGGTGGGATCAATCAAGGTAAGATCCTGTGCAGCCAAAAGCTGATGTGCCTTTTTGCGCCAGGCGCGATTATGACCGCCGGGTTCGAGCGCTTCCAGACCAAGAACCGCCAATTGAGATAACTGTTGGGAAACAGGCTCTGCCAGTTGGAGTTGAGGCGACGTCGCAACCTGAACATAAGCTGCATCATTGGCTGCCCAGATGTTCAATGATTTGCGAAGCTGTTCAACGACACTGCGATCCCCTGCCGCATAGCGCTTCGCGAGTGCATTGAATTCGATTGCACTGAAGCTATCCGGAGACGCAATGGCGGCTGGGCTCTTTAGCATCGCGTCTCCTGCAGGAGCAGCAAGATGGTTCATGGCATAATTCTGCACCGGGACCGTAACAGACGTTAGTATGGTCAACGGTGTGATATTGCTGGGCGTGAGCTCAGCGATCATGCGATCCGTGTGCTCCCGGGCGAGTAAGCCCGTTTCTTCCAGTTCATTCATGATGACAGGTAGTCTGCGATACAGATCATCAACATCCTGAACCGTAGCCGGAGACCAGAAGCGCTCGGCAATTGCTGCCGAACGCGGCCAAAGCCTCGCATCCAACATTTCGTCAGAGACAATTTCTGCCCATAAGGGGGCCTCTCCGCCAAGGACCAGTTTGCGTTGGGCCTCATCCAAAGGCGCCATATCCGGGTCTGGAGCGAAAGCGCTTTCAAGGCGACCCAGTGTTTGATGACGTAAACGTTCAGTGTCCGCGGCGCTTAGATTGGCAGGACGGGTTGCATCAGGATCTACAGCGTAATGATTTGCGGAAGAGTACAATAGATCCAGATAGTATCCCGCAGATACGACGACCGGATGACCAGCCTTTGTGGCCGATCCGGTCCATTTTGCGTTTCGCCAGACTTCGACCACAACATCTTTAGGAATTGGAGCTTCACTAACCTCATCCCAGCCCATCATGATCTTGCCCTGAGCAGCCAGAGCCTTTTCAATTTTGGCTGTAAATGCTGCCTGAAGGGCCGGGACGTCCTTGTATCCGTTAGCTTTCATGTAAGAGACGATTGCTGGGTTATCCAGCCACTGCTGATCCTGAACTTCATCCCCACCTGAATGAATATAGCGATCCGGGAAAAGCTTTCCAATTTCGGCATAAAGTTTTGCTGCAAAATCAATGACCTGAGGGCTGACCGGATTCAGCGCGGCGTTGTTCAGGTTGGGTCTGCGGTTACAATGTGTAGTCGTCTGACCATCCGCTGAACTCGTCGTACAGGCTCTACCTGCAGCGTCCGTCACCAATACGGGCTGTTGTGCTGCCAGTTCGGGGTAGGCCTGCAGGAGGGATAGTGTGTGTCCCGGGATGTCTATTTCCGGAACAACCCGGATCCCGCGATCGGCAGCATATTGAACAATGCTTCGGACTTGGGACTGCGTATAATATTGATGATGCGCTCCCGCTTGCTGAAGTTTCGGATAGCGCAGACTTTCAATGCGAAAACCTGTTCCATCACTCAGATGCCAGTGCAAGACATTTAGCTTGGTAAGCTCCATCGCATCGAGCTGGCGCTCCATGGTTTCAACCGACATGAAATGTCGCGACACATCAATCATGAGACCACGCCACGAGAACCTTGGGGCATCCTGTATGTCGGCTTCCGTAATCTGTCGACCTGATGGTCCGGTATGTACAAGCTGCAGAATGGTTGCGAAGCCGTGGATCACGCCTGCCGGCCCATCAGCCTCAAGTTGAATATTCTGACCCTTTACGGACAGACGATATCCCTCTCGTTCATTTACCGTCAGATATGAAGGGTCTTGCCCTGTTCGGATATGCAAAACCGTCTTGGGGCCCGTATCCGTTGCGGCACCATGCAATTGTTCCAGGCGACCCAGAAAACGTGTCGCCGCTTTTTTCTCGAGAGGTGTAGCCTTTCCGTCCCAAACGATCTTGATTCCCTCAAGGCGGATGGATTGACCACTCAAGGAAATATGAGTGGGAGCTGGCAGCAGAACCGGTCCGGAAGACAATACGTCCTGAGATTGCGCGTGCGCTTGAGAAAAGGGGAAGGCACAGACACTACTGAGTAAAATCCCAGAGAGCGCCAAAACGCGGTGAAGGCCTTTTTTCACAAACTGTCTTCCTGCAAAGTGGAGAGAAAATTTTTGGTGGATTGGCAAAGCGATTGATGACGAAAGGCCACGACGCGATGGCTAGGAGAGGTAGAAACTGCGTTCCCGCGGCCGGTCGACCCATAGCTCTAGGAACGCGACCGCTTGATCCTAATCCGGCGCAAAGTCACGCATCTGACGTCATGTTTCTTTGCTCCTGCCTAAGGGACTTTCTGGTCTCTTATTACGGAGTGGGAATTAAATTGCTGTCAATAGATTTTCAGGCGGTATTAACCCTCGCTGGATTGTTTAGTTGAAAAACTTAATTGATCACGGAAAATGGAGCTCTAAAGCGGCCACTTTTCATGGCGGAAGGTCGTCTCTCTTGTCAGACACCTCAAACCGTTTGCGTCACTGAATGCTCTAGAAGCAGAATCACGATCGTCTCTGGTCACTTCCCACCTGGCATTTGCAAAGCGTGGGGGCTGTCCGAGAGGCGATCCTAAGGAGATCCAGGTCTGCGCTAAAACGAAGATGCATGATTTTGAATTGAAAAATCATGCACGTGTCATATCTCCCTTTCGAGATTAAAAATGCTCTAGTTTACACAGTCAAAAATCGACAAACCTTGCGTCTTCTGTCGTTATTACAGTGCCCTTTCCTCAAAATATCTAAAATAAATATAGATATTTTCGCTCATAATTATACAATATACATGATTGTAACGGACATTTTACAATTAATATAAGGTTTTATTTTCAATATATTCAAATAAACTATAACATATATGTAATATTATTCGTGAAAATCTTATGAAATCACTAGAATATTACTTTCTCACATTTCAAAAAACCTTAATGTCCACCACAACATTCGTGACCAGATCATTCGGTTACCAACTCCGTCGGAAACGATCTGTATCACTTCCTAGTGCCTGACTCCTAATGAAGGGGCGAGAAATTCGATGGCGTCTAAATCTGAAATTCTTATTGTTGGTGGTGGCGTTGCAGGTCTTGCACTCGCGACGCGACTTGGAAAAACGATGGGCAAGCCTGGGAAAGCCCGCATCACTCTGATCGACAAAAGCTTCTCACATGTCTGGAAGCCAATGCTCCACTGTTTTGCGTCAGGCACGGTGGGAAATGAAAACGACCGCATCAATTTTATCACTCAGGCAAGCGGTCATCATTTCGAGTTTTGGCCGGGAGAAGTTGTGTCACTTGATCGAGAGAAACATGAGGTTGTCCTCAGTCCTCTTCATGCTTCAGATGGTACGGTGGTTCTGGAAAGCCGAACCATTAAATATGACACCATAGTCATCGCTATTGGCAGTTGCGCCAATGATTTCGGGACGCCAGGCGTTAAAGAACACTGTCTCTCCATTGATAATCTGGTCGAAGCAAACGCTTTCAATGAAAAATTTCGGATGGAGCTTCTACGATCATTCGCGAATAATTCAGAGCTTGACATTGCAATTGTTGGCGGCGGAGCAACAGGCACCCAATTAGCTGCAGAATTACACAAGGCATTGGAGATCGTCGGGCCATATAACCTTCACGCCTTTGGTAAGCCCCCACCGAAGCTCAGGGTCACCCTTCTTCAGTCTGGGCCACGTATTCTCCCAGCCTTTCCTGAATCAGTCTCCGCGGCGGCCCAGCAGGAGTTGGAACGAATTGGGGTAACGGTGCGGACGTCAGCTCGCGTTGCGGGAGCAAATTCAACAGGGTTTATTCTGAAGGATGGGACACAGGTATCGGCAAAGCTTCGGGTCTGGGCTGCCGGTGTCAAGGCACCCGAAGTCACAACAACCTATGGTGGTCTTGCTTTGAACAAAACCGGACAGATTTTGGTCAATCCAAATCTGTCTTCGATCGCAGATGACAGGATCTTCGCCATGGGAGACTGTTCTTTCATTGAGAATGATCCCCTCCCCGCAACTGCGCAGGTCGCCAGGCAGCAGGCTCGGCATCTTGCGCGTTACCTTCCCGCCTGGATCGAAAAAGGTCAGAAGGTACCAGCGTGTATTTTCCATAATAAGGGCGCGATCGTCGCGTTGGGAAAATACAATGGCTGGGCAGCCCTTCCCGGCGGCACCGTTTGGGGAGGAGGTCTGTCGCATGGCTTGTCCGCCAGACTCGGGCATCTGATGCTTTACAGAAAGCACCAGATGGAAATCTTTGGCCTCTATCGCGGTTTGATTTCTTGTTACTCTGATTGGGTGGAAGGTTTTGTACGCCCTTCGGTGAGGCTGGATTAAACACCGCCTAGCCCCAAATCGTTATTAGGTGTTCAAAAGACTCTGAATAACGTTTGCTCCGCGACGTGCCGCTCCGGGAGAGCGATCACCCAACGACCTGTCCGCCATTTCTTTCTGCCGGTCGCGATATAGCGCGTGGCGTGCCGGGGCCTTACGGATAGTATCAAGTAGATCGCGGGGGTTCTCGACGACGTCTCCGAAGTGCCAGTGCGCAAAATCAGGGTTATTTCGCCAATCAATCTGATGAGCGTTCAGAAAGACGCAGGGCCTAGGCGTTTCCAGGAATTCATAGACCTGACTACTGACATCTCCAACGTAAATATCAGCCGAAGAGGTATAAGTCATATCAACACAACGCTCAGATCCAGTATCGATCAGAATTTGAGAACTGCTCCTACCGTTCCAACTGTCCCGAATTGATTGTCGTCGCCGTCCAAACATTTTTGTATGTGGCGCTACTATTAAGTTAAAATCGGACTGCGCGGAAAACTGCTCGAGCATAGGCTCGATAAACTGCTTCCAGGATGAGAGGCCCCTCGCCTTATGAGCATTGTAAAGCACTGTGGGGCGTTGAGTAGAAAAGAACTGTGTTGCGTCTGGAAAAAGTTTGCAGGTTTCGAGCTTGACTGACCCAATCACTGAATGATTTTCAGGCTTGATCAGAGCGTTATCCAACATTCTCTGAGCCGATTTTTGACCCGACAGTAGAACATGGTCGAACGCTTTGACTTCACTAGTGAAGCCTCGTGCTCGATCACCGCATCCATGTGGGATATAAATCAGGCGGGGTGACGAAATGCCGAAACGCCTTGCGGACGCAACCGTATCCTCAACTGTTACAATCGCATCGTATCGATCTAGTTCTGCAGCATTATCGCGAAGGACCATATCCTTGAACATTCCCAGGATACGGATGGACTGCATGGCAGCGGTAGGGAACGATCGACGGAGTGGCTGATACTTCATTTCAGGAGCCCCCGCAGCGTAACGAACTCTCTCCAGGTGGTAAGGCGTTTCCGGGTCGTTGTAAAAGTTTGTAATATTGATTTTGTCAGACTGAGCTAATTCCAGCGCAATTGCCGCAGCGTGATAACACTGATAAGATTCAGCAATGTACAGAAATGCAACGTTCTTCATGCCTGAATATATAGTTTTCTCTCATTTGGTAAGCAAGCGTCATTGAATACCATGTCTCGAGAAAACGGATTACTGAAACGTACGTTATCAAATCTTGCATGGCTTCTGGCAGGCAAAGGTGTGGGGGCTGTCCTGAGTCTGATTTATCTGGGATTGGCCGTTCGCACGCTGAAAAGCGAAGGGTTTGGCCAGTTCACGCTCGTTTTCAGTACCGCTCAGGCTATTGCTGCGTTCGTCAGTTTTCAGACGTGGCAAATCATTATTCGGTATGGCGTACGTCACGTGACAGCACGGGACGAAGCCGCACTGTCACGTCTTACGGGGTTCTGTATCGCTCTTGACGTGTCTGGAGGCATAGCCGGGTGTCTGATTTCGTGGGGCGGAGTCACTCTTCTTGGTCCATTGCTCGGATGGTCGCACGCTCTTTCCCACGCTGCGTTGGCCTTCTGTTTTGTAATCCTATTGTCTGTCCGGTCTACGGCTGTGGGGTTACTTCGGCTGCATGATCGTTTCGGTATAGGCGCAATGGCTGATGCTGTAACGCCAATCGTGCGATTTATTGGGGCAATTGCCGCGACCCTGTGGCACCCAACAGTTACAGGTTTTCTTGTCGCCTGGGCCATTGCCGACATTATTACGGCCTTGGCCTACTGGGTGTGCGTCCTGCGTACCATGCCTCGCTCTCTTCGCGTTAGTGAGCTAAGGCAAGGATGGCGGGCTCCGCACGAGAACCCGGGAATATGGCGTTTCACATGGCTTACAAATCTGAATTCAATTATCGGGACGGGCTGCAATAACATCGTATTACTGCTTGTCGGTATTTTTACAGGTGCAACTGACGCAGGCCATTATCGCTTGGCCTATCAGCTTAGTCAGGCGCTCGTCCGTATATCAGAAATGTTTTCTCGAGCTGTATTGCCAGAGCTCGCTCGAGCTCATGCCAGTCAGGAATCCCGCAACATCAGGGTATTGCTTCGCCGGTCGACTGGCCTTGCAATCATCGTTACACTAGTCATTGCCGTAGCTCTTGTGGCTGGAGGTCGCCCTGTCCTTCAGTTAGTGGCGGGACATGCTTATTTAGCAGCATTTCCTTTGCTAGTGACCCTCGGTATTGCCGCCTCTCTGGACCTTATTGGGGTCAGCTTCGAACCCGCTCTTATTGCAACGGGTCATGCAGGCCGAGCCCTTCAGGTTCGCATCGCCAGGACGAGCGTCCTATTTGTGACACTTGCGGTGCTGCTGCCCTACTTTGGCACTATGGGCGCTGCTTCAGGCATGGTGGCGTCATCTATTCTGGGGCTTGTGCTCTCTGTTCTGACGACCAGAAAAGCCCTGGCAAAGGCGCCGCGACAGTCTACTGCGCTTCCAGACAGCATTTGAACGCAATGTCACCACCTCGCCCTCTGCCTCGCTCACCAAATATCACGGCGCCATCTGGTCAGAACCCCAAAGGTGGAGTAGCACATCCGGTATGGATCGCCGGATCAGGAACTCAGCATATCTATTGGGCTTTTGGCCCCTAGTGCTGCTTGCCCTGCTGGCACGCCTGACTTTTGGTGGCGTCGTGACGGCTTCGTCTGTGTTTGACGATTCACTGAAAGAATTGACGAAACTAAGCGTCTTCTGTGATCCACAGGAGGCTTATTCTGCTCCAGACAAACACCACCATCAGAACGATCAGCAGGATGATGCCTTCCTGCTCTCTGATGCTTTGGATCTTTTCCAGCTAACAATCGCTTTCTGCGCACTGATAGCGCTGAGTATTGCGTTTGTTCATCGCGTCTGGATGTTTGCCCCAATCCGCGGGCCACCCACTCCCGAACGCCCCTCTCAGTGCCCCCAAGGCCCTCCCGCCTGATCTGAACTGCAAAAGCCACCCGCCTGCAAGCGCACGCGGGTTTTCGTGCTGTCTATCCAGGTTCAGACCAATGCTTCATTCTATGTATCGATCTTCCCGTCTGCTTGCGGGCGTGACGACCTGTGCCGTCCTTTTCTTCTCTTCCGCCTCATTGGCAACATCTCGCCAGGAGATAGGCACGCCTCTCAAGGCTAGCCGACGTAAAGCTCCGGCTGTCCCCAAGCAGCCTAAAAGGGAAGTCATTACCGTCACGGCCGCCAAGCATGCTCCCGCGCCTATCCGCCCGGCCGGGCAAACGACTTACAGCTCAGACCGAAGTAGTTTTGGGAATCAGATTGGCCAAAGCGTCGCCGACATGATTGTCACTCTCCCCGGGGTCAGTTTCACTCAGGGCAATGGTCCGCGCGATACCGTCGTGTCTGTCCGCGGATCGGGGGATCGGCAGTCTTACGGGCTTAAGAACTTGCAGGTGTTGGAAGACGGTTTCCCCATGACGCAGCCCGACGGAACGGCAAGAGCCGATCTGATCGACCCTCATGCTTACCAGGGGGTGGATGTCTTCGAAGGACCAGCATCTACCGTTTACGGCAATTATGCGATCAATGGCGCAATCAATTTCCGAACCCGCAAGGGGGCTGATATTCACGGGCTGGAATTAGGATCGGATTTCGGCAGCTTCGGTATGTTCAACAACTACGCAACGCTCGGACTTGGTAACCAGCGTTACGATCTTATGGTGTTCGCGAGCGACGTCCGTGGAAATGGGTTTATCGCCAATAGTCGTTATAATACTTCAACAGAAAACGTCCGGCTTCGCGTCAATCTGACGTCTTCAGACCGTCTCATCCTGAAGTTCGTCAACAATGTGACGGACGCGTCCTTACCTGTTCGCCTGTCTTTGAACCAGTATCACGCAAATCCTTATCAGAATGGATGTTATAACACGTCCACTTCCCGTGCTGGGTGCGCTTCCGTCAATCTGCTGGCTAATGGCCGGTACGGCACCAAAGTCGCCATGAGTCCCGAGGCTGCTGGTCTAGGTCGTTTTGATCGTCGTACCGTTACAGGACTACGGTGGGAGCATGATTTTAACGAGCAGACGACCTGGCGTAACCAGTTCACATACGATCAACGCCACGTAGACCAACCCACCTCACCAACGTCTTTCGTAGGCCCCTACAACTCCTATAACGTCAGCAGCGACGTGACAAACCATGCTCGGATCGGAACAACGTCTCTCGATACATTCGGCGGGCTGAGTTTTGATTACCTCGACTATGGGTATCAGACGTACAACATCATGCCGGCAGGCGGTGCCACCCGAGGCGCCATGAGTTCTGCTTCCTACGGACATCAGTGGAACCTTGGCGCGCGCTTTCAGGAAGACTGGCACTTTGCACCCGATTGGCATGTTGTTGTCGGACTAGGAGGTACGTATTCCGATATTGGCGCCACTGAGACGCTATATGGATATTCAGCCTCCGGGGTGCATAGCCAGTACGTCACGGCAAACCGCTTCTACTTCAATCTCGCGCCTGAAGGTGCTCTGATTTATGATCCGAGCGAACACTGGACGTTCCACACACGGGTTGGAACAGCTTATGGCACGCCGTCGTCTTCGAATTTCTTCATCACGCCCCAAGGGCAATACGGGAACAATACACAGCTAAAGAGCCAAACGAGCCTTGGAGTTGACCTCGGAGCAGACTGGCATCCAACAGAGACCACACATATTCAGCTCACAGGATTTTACGAGTTTTACAGCAATGAACTCGTTAACCAGTCCGCCGGTGTGAACGCCGTGGGGGCCTATACATTCAACGCCCCTGCCTCACAGCATCGTGGCATTGTCTTGGGAGCTGACTGGAAGCCGCTTGCCCATGCCCTTCCCGGTGGACGGATTTCGCTCAGCTACACCTACGATAATCAACTCTACACAAACTACACGGAAGTTCTTTCCAATAGTACCGCATCAAAGCGTTTCAGCCGGAATGGGAAATACATCCCCGGCGTTATTCCCAACTTCCTGAATGCCCGTTTTCTTTACGATCAGCCTTCTGGCTTCTTAGAGGGAGTTGGTGGATATGCAGAAGTGACCTGGCGAGATGCCTACTGGCTGGATAATGCGAACCGCCTGAAAGCGCCCGGATATACCCTTCTGAATCTGGAAATGCACTACGATCCCCCAGCTCGGATGGGTTGGGCTCACCGTCTGCACTGGTATTTCGAGGTGCAAAACGTCACCAACCAGACTTATGTCTCTGGCGCGACAAATATCAGCGATCAGTTGCAAGCAAACGGGCAAGAAGCAACGGCAGCAACGCTGATGAATAGCACTGGATCGATTTATGCCGGCTCTCCCCGGGCATATTTCGGCGGCGTACGGATAAAATTGTGATGCGCATGAGTATGAAAGATGATTTGGCGTCCTGGGCCCCCGATCGCCTTACAGTTTGGCGATGGCATTTCTTTTCGGGGCTCTTTTGCCTCCCCTTTGTTGCCCTCTTGTCTCTCACGGGCAGCGTTTACCTGTTCAAGCCACAGATCGATGGGTGGATCGATTGGAAATACGATCACCTTCCCGCGGTAATCGTCTCGTTGCCGCAGGAGGACGTCAATGCTGCTCTGAAAGCAGTGCCTGATGGCAGCTTTCTTGCGTACGAAGTTCCGACCTCCCCACGCAGCGCTGCACGTATTCTCGTTAATCGCGAGGATGGTGAGGCAGTACGAGTTTATGTGGATCGAAACCGCCATATCGTTCTGAAGACCGTGATTGAAGAGCATCGCTTTGAACGACTGGTTTTTAAGCTGCATGGCCAGCTTCTACTGGGCAATCTGGGCTCGATCATCATGGAGATGGTCGCGTCATGGACAATCGTCCTTATCCTCTCGGGTCTCTGTCTATGGTGGCCGCGAAACCAACGGGGGCTGGCTGGTGTGCTGTACCCGCGCCTTAACCAGACTGGACGGGCACGATGGAGAGATCTCCATGCCGTTACGGGTGTTTGGGTTTCTATCGTTCTGACACTGTTTCTCGTGTCTGGCCTCCCTTGGTCATATGTCTGGGGGCACGCCCTTCTTTCTGCCGAGAAGACTGTAGGCCGCATCACATCAGTGAAAGACTGGGAAATTGGTGCGGTACCCGTTCAGGAGACAATAGCTGGCCACCCGATGGTGTCACACCATGAAGACATGCCTGGCATGGATATGTCCGAGGATATGCCGTCGCAGGTGAACTTGAACGGCCTGAACAATGTGGCCCGGACAGCAGAAACGCTATCACTTGCTGCTCCTGTTCTTATCACGCCCCCAAATGGGCCTGATGGTGTTTGGACCATCAGATCCGATGCCCAGAACCGGCCTCTCAGGGAGAGTGTGAAGGTCACGGGAGATGGGCATATCATCGCGAGAGAGCATTTTTCCCAAAAGGCAGCAATTGACCGGATCATAGGATATGGTGTTGCAGCGCATGAGGGACACCTGTTTGGATGGGCAAATCAGCTGCTCAATCTTCTGGTTGCCCTCGGGCTTCTGCTGATGAGTTGTGCAGCAACAGTTCTCTGGCTCAAACGCAGGCCGGAGGGAGAATTCGGAGTACCGCCCTCCTTACCATCATCACGAATGGGCTTTGCTATGGTAGGCGTCCTTTGTGTTCTGGCTATTCTGTTGCCAGAACTGGGAATATCCATGATCTGTTTGGCTGTAGCGGGGAGGCTCTGGCGTTATCGGGAGTCAGGAATGGGTCAGCAATAAACGCTTTAAATCTGTCGCTATCTGATGCGCACTGGAATCAACGGGTATCATTCCGACTAATTGGTTCTCACCGTCCATCAGGTACAGCAGAGAACTGTGATCAATCAGATCGTCGGACCCCATACCAGAATGATGCTGCATCTTAACATGGAAGGCTTCCATAACGGGCTGAAGCTGCTCAGACGTGCCTGTTAGCCCGATGATTTTGGGCGAAAAATTCTCCACATATTCCTTCACAACCTGAGGGGTATCGCGTATCGGATCAACGGAGATGAAAATAGGTGTGACAGAGTTACCTTTGGTCTTGAGCTCATCTAGAGCTGACGAAACTGTTTCAAGCGTTAGGGGGCAGACGTCTACGCAGTGAGTGTAGCCAAAATAAATCAGCGTATAGCGTCCCTGAAAGTCGGACTGGCTGACAGGGTGCCCCTGCCCGTCGGTTAATGCATAAGGGCCGCCAATGGCTGCATGATGATGTGACGTCAGGAAGGTCCGAAACCCGGCAGCGCCGATCAGCAGCGCAAATGTAATACTAACAATCAGGACGAGCGCTTTTCTATCCTGCCGCGGAGACGCAGAGGCTTTTCTGGCAGGAGTTTTTTTGCGGATAGAGCGCCGTTTCATGGCATGTTCATAGCAAACACATGATTGGTTTGCATCAGATGTTTTTTACTAAAGCTGACTTGGCCTGTGCTCACCATCTGCATCAACAGGAAAATTCGTTATAAGCAGTCGGGTATATTCGCTGACAGTCTCCTCGAGCTCATTGTCATGGGCTCGATACGCATTAGAACAGAAGAATAAGTCCGCCATGAAATTTTGCTAGGTCGACGTGATTCCTACGCCTCTCTCATTCATTAATCGTGAATGCATCATTCAGAAAGACAGGAATTTCGCACTCAGGTCGGAGAAACAAGATTTATACTTTGTTACGTCAACAAATGTCTCCTAATCGGCTATAGAGAATTCCCGAATACCGAGAGCATTTGCTCGACTAACAGACCAAGAGACCTCATAGTGTCGCGAACACACTACACCCGATGACAGTGCAGAAACCTCATTCACGCTTACGAAAATCCTCTCCTGTATCATGGTGGATGTGGAGAGGCCTGTTAGCCCTTGTTCTTGCATGGACTTTCGCACACCTCGTAACTGTCGGATCTCCACAATGGGGCCTGAGTACCCCACATGACTCACTCGTGTTTGGCCAGATGATTGCAGTCGCTCTGTTTCCTGTGCTTCTTCTCATCTCTTTTGGCACACAAAAACCCTTGTCTGGAGGGATTATCGCAGGCGCGGCCTGCATCTGTGCCGCACTTGCGTTGCTGTTTTACTCTTGATGCAGGATAATCTTCGTACGCGCATGGGCTGGCTTCATGCCTGGGTTGGCTTCATCACCGGGTTGCTTCTTTTTTGCGTATTCGTCACGGGAAGTCTTGCAGTCTTTGATACTGAGCTGACGCGCTGGCTCCAGCCCGAAATACCTCCAGAAGCACCAGCTTTTTCCCCTCAATCACTGGATCACACCCTTCCAGTTGTCCATGAGTTGCTTCTGCAAGGAGAAAAGCCGTTCATCACGCTCCCGTCACAGCGGGATCCCTTCTTGCGAGTGCAGCACCATGATGGATATGAATTCCTGACGGTCCCCTATAATCCGCAGACTGGAGAGCGGCTTCAGGCCCGCGATACTGCTGGCGGGAAATTTTTCTATGATCTGCATTATACGCTGAGGACTGGCATCTACGGAGCAACACTTATTGCTGCGGCGGGTCTGGCCCTTCTTGTAACAGTTGGGTCAGGAATTATCATTCATTTGCGAGGACTGGTTTCGGATCTGCTTCTGGTAAGGCCTTTCGCATCAAGACTGCGTGCATGGTTGGACGCACATGTCCTCGCTAGCGTCCCTTTCATCCCGTTCGTTATCATGATGGCCTATACGGGCACGTTCATTCGCGCACGAACGCTCTTTCCGCCTGTATCGTACATCAATTCTATTCATAATATTGTTTCACCGCATTCAACCGTGTTGGTGCCACCGAAGAAAAAACGAGAGTTTCCGGGCAGTCCTTCTCTCCCTCCTCTTCTCCAGGAAGCTGAAAAGACACTCGGTAAAGACCAAACGAGTTTTATTCTATTCCTGCCCCAAAGCCTTCTCTTCAGTCGATTGGACATGTCTGTCCCCCGACTGAAGGGAGAACATGTAGATTTTAGCCCGTTTGATGGACATTTTTTACGTCATGTTCTGCTTTCAACGCCAGTCACCAAAACGCAGCAACTCATGGAAGGCATTCACTATGCCCGTTGGACGGGGCCGGGATTACGGTGGCTGTATTTCCTATCCGGCATCATGGGCGCCGTGATGTTCGCAAGTGGGTCAATTATTTTTCTAATGAAGCGCCGGAAGATGTCCGGCCTTCGTGTCATTTTCCGGGTCGCCGAAGGGCTTACGATTGGCTTTATTCCCGGATTTATTCTGGCAACACTTGCCTTTTTCTGGGCCAACAGGCTTTTGCCGGTATCTTTGCCTGAACGTCATCTGGCAGAGGTCCACTGTTTCTTTACCATTTGGGCCCTATGCACTGTGACTGGTCTGATCTGGTCCCTACTCCATCACTCACGACGAGGGTGGAGGATGCAATTAAGTGCACTGGCCTTCCTCAGTATTTGCCTGACACCGTTGGACTTTTTTACACGTCCGGGCGCGTCCATTTTTCATGCGCCAACAGTTTTTGCGGCTACGGATCTGTGCGCCCTCTTTTTGGGGTTGGTCACTCTTGAGATGGTGCGTCGTTTGTGAGTCTTGCTCTTTGCATGGTGTTCTGGCTGCTGGGGCTTGGCTTACAGGCAGCATGCGAACCTAAAATGCTACGATTTGCGCGCTTGCCTGAGGATATCTTACCTAGACCAGTAAGGATCGGACGGGTCGTGTTTCCGCTTCTGGGCCTTGTTATCGCCTTTTGGCTTGAACCGATCACCGCTATCTTCCTTTGGGTGGCAGCCTTTTCAATGGCATCTGTTATCGTTGCTCTGGTTTGGGCAATACTGGCCCGATACCAGGAGTTGAAACGATAACAGACATTTTTCCTTATTATCCCTTTTGGGGTGAATACCAGAGACCAATACCGCCGATCAGTGCAGTAAATGCAACATAGATGGCCGGGGCGAGCGGTGTATGTGGTGTCAAGGCAGAAATAATAGCGGGGGTAAGGCCTCCAAAGATCGCGTATGAAATATTATAGGACAGTGAGAGCCCAGAAAAGCGGACCTGAGCGGGGAATGCGCGAAGCATTCCGACCGGAACGAGGCCTACAAATCCACAGCACAGGCCGCTAAATGCCGCCCAGGGAGCAAGGGCTCCGGAGAGCAGCGGAAAGAACGCGTAGAGCCCGAAGCCTCCCAAAGCCAGCATCAGACCGCAAATGAGACTAAGTAGTTTGAGGGGCACGATGTCTGTCAGCGCACTGACCAGAACTACAGAAATTGTCAGGCAGAGTGTGGCAGCAAGGCTTGCCAGCATGGTTTGAGAAGGTGACACATGATGAAGGGTCTGCATCAGAGGCGGCATCATGAGAACAAGCACCACGATGGCTGCTGTCAGCGTCCACGTTGTCATCATTGAGCATAAAATAGCGCGGCGATGGTCACGTAGCAGAAGTTTTACCGGCATGGCTTCAGCCGTTTTAGCGGTCGCATGCATTTCCCGGAATACCGGGGTTTCTTCCAGCCATCGTCGAAGAAACATTGCCCCAAAACCGAAAATACCACCTAGAACGAAGGGAATGCGCCAGCCCCAAGTGGACACCACATCAGGTGGAAATACGGCGTGTAGCAAGAGAATAACAACGGATCCAAGGAGAATACCGCCCGTAAGTCCACCAGTGAGAAGGCCTGTTGCAAGGCCAACACGGTGGCGGGAAGCATGCTCAGAGACAAAAACCCATCCTCCAGGTGCTTCACCACCGATAGCAGCGCCTTGCATGATGCGCAGAACAAGCAAAATGAGTGGAGCGATAACTCCAAGTGTCTGATAGCCGGGCAGAAGCCCCATTAACAGCGTTGGGAGTGCCATAAGCAGTACACTAAGCGTAAAGACCTTCTTTCTGCCCGCAATATCTCCAAAATGGGCCATGATGAGGCCACCTACTGGGCGAGCCAGATAGCCAGCACCAAACAGACCAAAAGCCTCGGCCTGTCGCAGCCATTCAGCTTGGCTGTCCGGGAAGAAATGAGCGGCAATCAGTTTTGCGAGAAATGCAAAAATAACAAAATCATAGAACTCCAGCGCTCCTCCCAGTGAAGCCAAAGCTAGAATACGAAGTTGGGAAGAACTGAGAGGCGCAGGTGCCTGACTGGACGACATGAAGTAACGTTTCCTACACACGGAAAGGTTCCAGCGGGGTGCCGGAACAAAAGGATTGGATATTATACAATAATTTGTTTCAAAAAGTCTATTATATCTGAAATAATATACTATTTTAAAATCGTAAAATATCATTTCTGATCGATTTGTTAGTCTTATGCCTGTCTTGTGATTGAACTGAGTTCAAGGGTAGAACAGTGCGAGGAGTTTAATTTATTCGTATATCTAAGGATAATTATATAAATAATATGCTATTTTAATACAAACATTACTGGTTTTATTGACCTGAATTTTGTTCGGATACTCCATGAAACATTCTGGGAGAACAGAAAGGCGGTGGTGCTCGACAGCTGGTTGAACCGCCTGAGCAATCTATTTCTTCAAAAGTAGGTTATAAGTTAGGTCGCAGGAAATCATGTTAATGGATGCAGAATAGATGGTCGGTTTCAGGATTAAACTCGCATGAAAATAATTTTTAATATTATAATATAAATATATAC
>NZ_JACRVV010000014.1:0-36906 GCF_018812035.1 Gluconobacter sp. P5B12
AGACCAGACCGCCATTGCTGTCAGACGACAGGGTATAGCCATACGTGCTGGCGTTCGGCACGTTCAACGAATACGTGCCACCGGTGGTGTAGAACGTGATGCCACTGGCCGTTGTGCTGACACTGGTGACGCTGGCCTGCGGGATGGACGCCAATTCAATCGTGTCTGTGGGCGACCAGCCCGAAATGGTATTCGTCGGCATGGAGGTGCCACTGATAACCAAGTTCGCACCATCACCAGAAAGCAGGATGCTACCAGTTCCTGCAGTGCCGTTGACGACCAGTGTACCACCAGAAGAAACAGTCTGAGTTCCTGCAATCAGGCCACCGGAAGAAATAACGGTCGTACCGCCGGCTGAAATGACGGTGCCAGAAACGGTTGCACCGCTTTGGATGACCACTGTATTTCCCGAAGTGACGCCCAGGCTGGCAACATTATTATTGCTCCAGACGGCACCGCTATCAATAATGATGGTTCCGCCTGTACCGCTGCCAAATCCATTATTGCTGGGATTGGCGCCGCTTCCGATTTCCAGCGTACCGCCGTTGACCTTGTTAGCAGATCCTGTAGCCCCAGAGCCTAGGTAGAGTCGTGCACCGCTTTGAATAGAAACGCCCGACGTTACAGAGTTCGCACCGGACCCCGAAGCGATCAACTGCGCAGAACCTGATAGGGTTCCACCGTAAATCGTACCATAGTTGGTTACGGTGCCGCTGTAAAAGTAGCTGCTGGTCGCACTCAGAACACCTGCGCTCGCGACCGTGGAAAGACCGGAGATAACAGCGCCATCGCGGACGTTGACTGTGGCACCAGAATTTACGGTGTTAATGGAGAGCGTGGCGCCAGAAATGACGGTCTGCGTACCAATAAGGGTGGCACCAGAAGAAATGATGGTTGTACCGCCGGCAGAGAGAGGCGTTCCGGAAATTGATGCCCCACTCTGAATAATCAGCGTGTTACCAGAGGTAACACCCAGGCTGCCAACATTGTTATTGCTCCAGGTTACACCACTGTCGATAATAATGGTTCCACCGGTGCCGCTGCCAAATCCATTGTTGCTAGGGCTTGCACCACTAGCGATTTCCAGCGTACCGCCGTTGACCTTGTTAGCAGATCCTGTAGCCCCGGCACCCAGATATAGACGAGTGCTACTGCCGACACTGACGCCGCTGATGAGGGACCCAGTATAAGCACTTAGGGCCGCGCCAGAGCCGGTAAGTGTACCGTTTGTCACGGTAGAGCCGGAGGAAACGTTGATCGTTCCTTCGAGGAGCGTACCTGAATTTGCCGTAACAGACGCGCCAGTGGCTACATTCCCGCCGCTAATAATCGCGCCATTTGCGGCGCTCAGAACGCCGCTGCTGAACGCATTAACTGCGAGAACCGTAGCACCGCTCGCAGCGCTGACAGTGCCGCCACTTGCGATATAGGGGTTATTGACTATTCCGCCTCCGGAAACATACCGGATGCCACCTTCCTGAATGACGCCTTGATAGGAGGAACCACCGCTGGAGATATAGTCCTTACCGCCACTACTGACCACGCCGTTACGGACGATACCGCCCGAAAGCACATATCGCTGACCGCCATTGTGCTGGTCCTGAGTGACACCGCCGCTCGAAACGGTTTCTACATCCCCGTAAACGAGGGTATTCGAGACCACCTGCCCAGAAGAAACGTTGTAAGTCGCCATCGCGTGTCCATCCTCAATCGTCAGCCACGAAGTGCAATGTGAAAGCGTGCACGCTCTGGCCACCTAAACTTCTTCACTGCAATTGCCCGTCATTTTTGTGTGGACAGCTACAAGGAGAGGAAAAAACAAACACTCTCCGAGTATGAATTCAAGCTTTTTTCTCCTGAGTATAGCGAGATTTATTAACGTTTATTTTATGAAATTCAGTCCCAACGCGTCCCAAAAAAGACAGTGCACATAAAAAATATAGAAATAATCATGATTTTGTAGATCTAAGGGTTTTTTGAAAGCTCCGCTGATCATTCTTTTTGTTATGAAAATAATTCTCGTTAGATGATTATTTTAAGATTCTCATAGGTACTGGATTCGGATTAAAATACAGAGATCTTAATTTGATCTTTTCTGAGAGGTGGGCGAAGTACCGAGGCTGACTCAGAATTAAGCCCGGTGCTCATCATCTCAGGGTACAGAGTCTGCAACATCACCTCATGCTGACGCGCCTTTAAGATTAGAAAAATACGGTTTTACTAGATCATATTAGAAAAAGACCTGATCCAAAGCCTTGCAACAGCAAGATTAAGGACGCTCCTTAAAGACAAAGCGGTCTTGTCGTATCGGGTTACGATACGCCGCATCGGCTTGAACATGCGTTCGATGCCGTTGCGATCCTGATAGCGTTTCCAGTCTGTTTACTTGGGAGCGTTGCGGCGTATGCGTGAGAGAATAACCGGCAGGATCCCATGGATCAGCAGATCCTAGCGAAAACTGTCGCTATCATAGGTCTGGCTGGCCCGCATGGCTCTCGGGTTGGGGGCTGACACCTTTATCAGGGCGTCTGTGGCTTTTGTCGTCTGAGACCTGCTCTCTGGGGAGGACAAAACCAAGACGGCATTCTTGATTATCACAGTGGGCATCGATTTTGCTCGTAAAGCCGCCCCCTGACCGACCAAAAGTCTCCGAATGAGCCCCCTTCTGCTCGCAACGAAAAGTGAAACCCGTCACACAGAAACCGAAATCATCGTCCTTGATGCCCAAAATCAGGCATCAAGAGCTTCAATCAATAGATATTCGAAATCTTCATTTTTCTTGAGGCTTCTTATGAAAAAGCCTCAAAATTTTATCTTTTAAGCAGGCTGATTTGAACAGCCTGCTGTTCGGGAAAAGTCAGTTCTGTGGAGCGTGGTCGGCGGCGTCTCCAGCGATAGCAGCCGAGAGGATAGGCAGTATCACGGATGAAGGGTGGGCTTTATCGTGCCAGATAGTCTGGTGGGCGATGACTCTGGTGGTGGCGGTGCCCAAGGGTTCACCGGTATTCGGATTAGGGGCGAATTGCGGATAGTCGCTCGATGAAATTTCCAGACGGATTTTGTGACCGGCTTTGAAGAGGTTGGAAGTCGGCCAAACTTTGATGTGATATTCATAGATCTGACCAGGAACGATTTCAGTTGGATTGCTCAGGGTGTCCCGGTAACTGGCTCGGATGATGCCATTATTGAGGTTAATGGCGCGCCCGTCCGGCGCAACATCAACGAGTTTGGCGGTAAAATCCGTATCTTTCGCATCCGTGCTGGCAAAGAGGTTAACAGTGATCGGGCCGGTTACGTTTACGGGATTTTCGAGGACGGGACTTGTATAGATGAGGATATCGGGCCGCTGTTCGATGGCGGATTGGTCAAACTGGCCTTGTGGGCCAGATGTCCAAGAGCAGCAGGAGTGCCCGCCGACGCTGGGAACGGGGTTTGCCGGATCATAGGTAAACTGGTCGGAGACTGCGGTTTTTTTTATCGGCCTTGTGGAGAGAGAGCCATCACCCATTGAAGAATTCGCACGTCCGACGCTGCCAAGATACCAGGTGACGTATTGAGAGCCTTCGATAGGAAAGGATTTCGCGGTATGCCAGCGGTTTTCACCCATGGTGAAGTAATCGACCCGCGGGCCGTCAGAATAACCGTTGGCCTGACCTTTCAGAACGTGATCGAGAAACTGTACGGTCAGTTCGTTGACAGGACTGTTGGCGACAGCGCCGATGTCTTTTAAACGTGGGCTGATGGTGCCGTTGGGGCGTCCCCAGCCGATATGTTCCCAAGGACCTATAACGAGACGTTGGTTTTCGCGGGCTTCCGGCGTTCCACCTTCGGTGCGCATTCCGTTGAAATTGTTGACGGCGCCATTGAGGAAAGAATCGTACCAGCCATCGAAGGCAAGGACGGGAACTTTTACGCGGTCGTAATGGGTACGGATCTGGAAAGCTTCCCAGTAGCTGTCGCGCGTAGAATGAGCGACTGCGTCGTAGAAATACGGAGCGACTTCCGGTTTATCGGGGTGGAGAGGCGGAAAGCTGCCGTAAGGGGTGTATGGCATCCAGACAGAGGCATTTTTGCCGTCTGCATAGAGCGATTTCGAGAGTTTTTTATCGCCACGGTTTGCGGCGGCAGACGAAGCGATGGTGTCGAGCATCCAAGGTTCGATGAAAGCGAGACGAAAGGCGCCATCCTCGTAGGTCCAGCCGTCATAATAATCATCACCTGTATTGGAAGGGACGATGGCTTTCAAAGCAGGAGGAGACGCGGTGGCGGCCAGCCACTGGGTGGCGCCGACATACGAAGATCCGTACATGGCGACTTGGCCGTCCGCACCGGGGAGTGTGGAGGCCCACTGCACGGTATCGTAGCCGTCATTCCTATCGTAGCGATATTCGTAAAACGTGCCATCGGATTTTCCCTGCCCACGGATATCCTGCACGACGACGACGTAGCAATGCGAGGCAAACCATTCGGGGGTCTGATAGCGGGCCGGCTGGATTTGAGCGGCGCTCTTTCCATACTGCGTCCGCATCAGCAGAACTGGCATTTTTTCAGCAGTTTTCGGGGTATAAACATCAGCACGGAGGACGGTTCCGTCACGCATCCTTGCGGGCACATCGATCTTCTTTGTTACGGCGCAGGAGCCGCGTCCTTCATCGTTCGGCCAGCCGGGCGTGGCTTGGGCTGAGGAGGTCACGGCAGACAGAGCGAGGCAGGTTGAAACGAATAGGGCGGAACGAATGGAAAACATCGAGCAAATCTCCGTTAAGCGGTCTAATGGGGTTAGGGCCTACTAAAATCCGGCGCTAAGGGAGGCGACGACGGCGAGGCCACCGGCACTGAGATAGAGCGGGGATGATCCGGCAATGGTTGTGCCGTAGACGCCGCGCGTGGCTTTCGCGTTGTTGGAAATACTCTGGAATCCGGACAAATAGTTTTTAGCGCCGATATTAACGACGTTGAGCTGGAATTGCGGATGTTGCACGAAGCCAATGGTGTTCATGCGATATCCCATGGTAATATTGGCGGTCTCGTACCCAGGAATTTTTTCATCGTTCATGAGGGTAGAATACTGGGAGCTAACGTAGTTGAAGACAAAGTTTCCGAAGATATGACTGTCGTCGTAGGATATCCCGGCAGCAGCGGAAAATTCCGGACTTTGGACGGCGCGTTTCCCTTTTGTCGGCAGGTAGTCGAGGCCTGAGGCGATATTGTTGTCTGTCGTGGCGTGGAGATACTGGGCGGAAACATAGGGGCTCCAGTGATGCCATGGGCGCAGACCGATTTCACCTTGTGCGCCACGAGAGGTTTTGCCGCCAGCCTCGATCGGTGATGGCAACGGGATGCCGTTGATGTATTGCGATGAGGTGATCTGGTTGTTGGTAATGTTGTAATTGAACAGCGACACCGCGACATTGACGAGGCCATAATGGCGGTAACCAATTTCCTCGCCGATAGAGTATTCGCCCTTGAGGGACGCCTGCTTCGACGCGGGGTTCGGGCTGTTGGTAGAGAACACCTCGCCATACACTTGGACCGAGGCCGGGGCACGATAGGCCGTTGTTCCATCGACATAGATCTGATCGTGCGACGTAAGCTGATAGCTGATAGAGACCTGTGGCAAAGGCTGGGCATAGCTGGCTCCGACCTTGTATTTTGTGGCCCCTGGAATGAGGTTCGTATTCCAGCGAGTTATCATCAGGTAACGTAGGCCAGCGTTAAGGGTCAGTTTGTCGTCAAGCAATTTCAGCGTATCATCGACGAAGATTTCGTTCATCTGGTGTTTGAAGTTCATGTCGAGGGTCCGGTATTGCTGACCATTCGGCATGGTGACCATATATTTACTGTAATTATTGGCGATGCCGCCGGTGTAATTAACAGGCGCATAATAAATAGGCTCTTCGAGCGCAATATAATTATAGATATAACCGGCGCGAAAGGTGTTATGCCCAGCTTTCCAAGTCACGGCGGCGTTCAGGAAGCCGGTTTTCTGCGGCACCGGATTGATGCTGGAAGCCGTTGTGACGCCGTTGGTCTGGTACGGCATATTCAGGTCAGCGATACGCTGGTTTCCAAAATATGATCCGCTGTTTTTGATCGTAACGCCCCCATAATAGAACTCGGAATAGTTCATGTAGGCGGGGGTCAGGTCGAGGTTGACGTGTTCACTAAGTTTCAGCTTCACTGGAGCAATCAGCACTGTGGAACGTCTTTGATACTGCCGCAGGCCGACCCAGTTGGTGTTCCCGGGCCAGTATTCCTTCGTATAATTGAAGGAGTTTCCGTATTGTTTCCACTGGGCCATGGTCAGGGGGCGGTAGCTCGCCTGCTGCCAATTGTCATAAGAAAAAGTGAGGCCTGCGCTACTGCCGGTGCCCCATTCCTTGATGATTTTTGAATCAACATGGAATTTCCTGAACTGACCTGAGCCGCGCCACTGGTTGTTGGTCGTGGAGGAGAACGAGGCAAAGGCTTTGACACCGCTATGGCCGATTTCACCTGTATCGAGGCGAATATATTCGCGCTGGAGTGATTTGGATCCGAAACTGAAATCGACACTCCCTCCTCTCCTGTCCTGCGGCCCGCGCAGGGCGACGGTGACGAGACCACCCACGTCGTTATAGACGGGCGCGCCGATATCTGGCGCACCCTGTGCGACAGTCACGGACTGGATGTTGTCTGTGTCCACCATAGCCTGAGTATAAGGCGTGTAGTTGATCGAATCGTTGAGAGGAATTCCCTCATACAGGAAGCCGATCTCAGCCTGTTGCAGGCCACGGATAGACATCGCTGTGCTCGACTGACCCAGCGGGTCGGTGCTAGCAGAGATGACACCCGGCAGAGCCGAGATCATGGCGATAGCGTTGCTTGTAGGGGACTGTTTGGCGATAAAGTCGCGCGTAATGGTGCTTTGAGCCCGTGCGGCGGTCTGGCGAGCCATGAGGCCACCGCCGGGGGTAGTGTTAGTGACGCCGTTGGCGGTTCGCATGCCAGCATGTACTTCGACCATTTCCGTGCCGGCTGCGCTGAAGGGATGCTGTGGCTTCGGTTTCGCAGCGGCTTTAGAAGATACTGCGGCGCTCGCAGCGGCGGGCCGGTGCGAAGGCACTTTCTTATGGATTGGACGGGCATCCGCCGGGTCGGGTAGCGAGACGGAAGAAGCAAGAAGAACGGCCAGAAATCCGTTGGTTTTCCGCACGTGATGCTCCTGTGTAACGGGAGGGGAAGAGGCGAAACAGATCGTTGCTTTGTCAGAACGTTGTGGTCAAATTTTAATTTTTGCTGTTAGCTATAAATCCGATGAATAATATATCGCGGATCGATCTTAATCTGGCTCATGTGTTTCTAGCCCTGTGGCATGAGCGCAGTGTCAGCCGTGCAGCAGAACGGCTGTCTTTGACGCAACCGGCTGTCAGTTCGGCGTTACGGCGTTTGCGCGAAGCCTGCGGCGACGAGCTTTTCGTGCGCACACGGTATGGAATGCAGCCAACGGCGCATGCGGTGGCAATTGCAGAAACGCTTGAGATGAACGTGTCTTCTCTGCGCTCCTCGCTGGGGCTGCGAGGGCAGTTCGATCCGGCGTCTTCGTCCCGCTTCTTCATAATTGGAAGCGATGGGGGGCTGGATTATGCACTGGGGGGACGGCTTGTTGCACGTCTGTCGGCTGAGGCGCCGGATATCACGCTGACGTTTCGCACCGTTTCAGCTCCGGTTCTGGACGGGGCCCTAGGACGACGGGAGATTGATATGGCTCTGACTATCAGTTCCCTCACGCGACCTGACTGTGTCTCGTCACCTCTCGGATCATTCCGGTTTGTCTGTGTCTGGCATGCGGATTTCTGTATTTTACCCGAGCAGATGACACCTGAAGATCTGGAACGCTGTCGTCATGTGCTGGTTGAGACCGCGTCACGGCACAGTATTTTCGATCATCGGCTGCGGAGCATGGGCATCCGGCGCACTGTGAGGACGATTGTGCCGTCCTTCGGGCATCTGCCGACCTTCCTCTGTCAGCCGGACACCATTGCGATTGTTCCTGATTACATCGCTGAATTTTTTCTAATGACGAGTGGGTTACGGATTTCCTCTCTGCCGGAGGTTTTTGGAGCCCATGAGGTGCGGATGCTGCTACCGCGCAAGTCGGAGTACGATGCAGGTGTTGGCTGGCTTGAAGGGCTGATCCGTCAGGTAGTTTGAGAGCAGTTACGTGCTGCTAACCTAGATGGTTAGCATTTCATTCTCGTCATACCGGGTACGACTGAGCAATCACAAAAATACGCACAATGTCTAAAATTTCTATGGTTTTTTGGAAAAATTTCTCAACTTCAGGAATTTAGCAATAACAGGCTAACCCTTGATCAATACGAATTTTTAATGAGTTGTCTTGGGAGATATTTTCCCAAGACAACGTCCCAAATGAGTTACTTCCCTTCCCCATCTGGCAGCGCATAGGCGATAATCTCATCGCTTACATCAGGCGAATGGCTCATGCCACCCGCCGAAATCACGACATATTCTTTACCGCTTTTCGGAGAACGAAACACGAGAGGAGCCGCAGGCGCACCCGCCGGCAGACGAGCTTTCCAAAGCTCCTTACCCGTCAGCGAGTTCAGCGCCCGAAGATAATAATCCTGCGTGCCCGCAAAGAATACTATCCCAGACGCCGTCACCGTCGGCCCTCCAAGGGTCGGGAGGCCCATCGGCACCGCCATATGAGTCTTCAAACCCATGGGCCCTGTATCCTTCACCGTTCCCAGCGGAACCTGCCACAGTAGCTTTTTCGTATGCAGATCAATGGCATTCATTGTTCCAAACGGTGGCGTGTTGCACGGCACAGCGAGCGGAGACTGCAAGATATCAATCCGTACACCACGATAAGAACCAGCAACCTGTGGCCGCAACGTCCCCATGAAGCCGGGCACCTCGTCCATTGAAATCGTGTAGTGGGAAGCATTCTTTTCGTTCACGAGCATCATGCGCAAGGGCACGCGCATATCGTTCACAAACATCAGGCCCCGTGCCTCGTCGATGGCAATACCACCCCAGTTCATCCCGCCAAGAAGGCTCGGATACTCGATATAAGGTTTCTCGCCAGGCGGTGTGAACGGACCTTCATAGACAGAGTTGCGGAACATGATACGGCAGTAAAGCTGATCAAACGTACTCACGCCCCACATCGAATTTTCACTGAGCGGCTTATTGCCGATCCCGGGCATTCCGACAGAGAATGGCTGCGTCTTAGCCAGATGCTCGCCGTCCGCCGCTCCTTGCTGCGGCACGCTCTTCTCGACCACATCCGTCACCGGCACCCCGGTGCGACGGTCTACGACAAAGATATTACCCGTCTTGGTCGTCTGGATCAGAGCAGGAACCTTCTCTCCCCGGGAATTACTTACATCGTAGAGCACCGGCTGTGAGGGAATATCATAATCCCAGACGTCATGATGAACCGTTTGGAATACCCATTTTGTCTGCCCGGTAGCCGCATCAACTGCAACGATCGCTGCGCCGAACTTTTCTTTCACCGCACTGCGATCACCACCCCAGTAATCCGGTGGTCCCCCACCCGTCGGCAGATAAACAAGGTTCAGGTCGCGGTCATATGTCGGAATGGTCCAGACATTCGGCGTTTCCAGTGTGTAAGTCTTGGATGGATCTGTCGCGTTGGCATTGTCTGGATCACCGACATCCCACGCCCACGTCTGAGCACCCGTACGCACATCGAAAGCTCGCACGGCACCTGACGGCTCGCCATGCACAATATCGCGCACCCAGCCACCAATAACCGTCGTGTGACCCATGATGACCGGGATACCTGTAGGGTGATACCGTTTGCCGTTTTCAACCGGCCCCATACGAGGCTTCAAATCGACAATACCATTGTCACCAAATTTTGGACACAGCTTGCCAGTGTGCGCATCCAGTGCGATCAGGCGGGCATCAACCGTGTTTACAATAACACTCTGACGGCAAGGCGCATCCGGATCGACGGACTTCTCTTCGGCTGTCAGCGTCAGATCCCTGTCCGTGTCATAATAACCGACACCACGGCAACTGACATGCTCTGCGGAATGGGCATGCGGATCAAAAGTCCATAGGGCATGACCTGTATCGCCCTCAATCGCGGCAACCTTGTTTTCCGGCGTGCAGGAATAAAGAACATTCCCGATCTGCTGCGGCGTATTCTCATCAACGCCCGTACCGCTTCCGGTCACGCGGCGCCCCGTGTGATACACCCAGGCAACCTTCAGATGGCTTACGTTCTCAGGCGTGATTGCCGTGTACGGAACGTAACGCGTGCCATGCGCGTTTCGGCCGAAATATGCCCAATCATCTGGCACATTTTCACTCGCGACGACATCTTTCGTACGGCTCGCGACATCACTTTCGTTATGGATGGCGCCATGTGGCGTAAAGGCTTCAAGCAGCGTGACCACAAGAGCAAGCACAAGACCTGCACCACCGAAAACTCCGGCCTTACGAGCGACTGAGCTGACATTTGTAAGCGTTACTGTTCCCCACAACCCGAGCACACAGAGAACCGCTGGAACCGTCAGGCGCGGTAGCAAAGCCCAGTAACCGATTTCCGGCGTATCTACTAAAGCCCAGAGAAGTGTTGCGAGAAAGACCACTGCCGTTAAGGGCAGAGCCAGACGCTGTCGCAGAAACATGAGAATGCCAATAGCGACATAGGCAAAACCCGCGACAAAATAATAAAAGGAGCCTCCCAACAGCGTGAGACGTATTCCCCCTATTAAAAGGGCGACACCCACAAAAAAAATAATTATCGCAAACAGAATGCGAGATGCGGAACGTATGTCAGCTCCGACTTTTTCTGAAATATTACTATTCACGCCCCAATACTCCGCACAAATATCCTTCCGTCCATCAGGAAATTACCTTCTCTGAAATCGCACAACCTGATGTTAGTGCCTTATGTCTACAAACCCCGATAGGCTCAGATGACATAAAAAAAGCCAGAGCCCCCAAAGGCTCTGGCTTTTTCATTTCAGATCTGTGCCTTCAGCTGCGCTGTGGCTTGCGGGAATTGGCAGCGGCTACGCGCTTGCCCCACGCAACGAGCGCATCCGTGCAATCCGTCCGGTCGAGCTTGCATTCGATCAGTGTCGGTCCACGGGTGTTCTTTTTAGCCTTTTCAATGGCTTCAGCTAGCTCCTCACCAGTGGTGGCTTTTAAGCCGAGGCCAGACTTGCCGCTTGCTTCACCCGGCACACCACCGTTGAAGACGTTAACCAGCGCGGCATAATCCCAGTTCTGGATGTAGTTGTACGGCCCATCATGAATCTTGATTTCAATGACATAGCCATAATTATTAACCAGGAAGATGATAACCGGCAGTTCGTACCGAACCATCTGTGCGACTTCCTGAGCCGTAAGCTGGAACGAGCCATCACCGACCATCAGAACGTGCTGACGCTCAGGTGAACCCGCCGCATTCCCGAAAACGGAAGGTACGGACCAGCCGATGTGGCCCCACTGCATTTCAGATTCAACACGTGCACCTTCAGGAAGGTGCATCCGGGTCGCGTTGAACCAGGAATCACCAGTCTCTGCAAACAGCGTCGTGTTGCCATCCACCAAAGCATTGATCTGACGCGTCATTTCGTCGTTCGTCAGCGGGGCGGACGGATTGGCCGTCGGCAGAACAACCGGCTCGTAGCTTCCGGTCAGAGATGCAGGCTTATGGGGAGCCTGTGCCGTCAGAGCCTTGACGAACTCCTTCAGACGGAAGCCTTCGAACGTCTTGCCGTTAACCGTCACACGGTCCGGATTGACCTCCAGAACGTTTTCACCACGGATCAGGTCATTCCAGCCCACGGAGGAGTAATCGTTCCAGACAGGCGCCAGTGTGATGACGCCATCTGCACTTTTGACGACCTCTTCAGCACCCGGGCTGCTAACTTCGCCCCAATACACGCCACGGAAACCCGGATGTGTTTCCGGAAAGAAGCTTTTGGCCGCGCTCATGATCGTAACTGCGCAACCGAGTTTGTCGGCCAGAGCCACCGTTTCCTCAAGTGCTTCAGCCGCACGCAGTTTACTGCCGACAAGGATGACAACCTTTTCGCGGTGCGCAAGAAACTCTTCGCTCTCCTTAAGAGCGGCCTTCAGGCTGGCCTCGTCCGGAGCCGGATAAGACAGGAGGGAGTCCACCGGACCAGGGCGGGCACAAAGAGCCGCAGCCACGTTGCAGGAAATTTCCAGATAAGCTGGCTTCTTCTCACGCAGAGCCGTGCGGATCACGTGATCGATTTTGGCTGGAGCGGACTCCGCATCCGTGATGCTTTCGGCTGCGCAGGTGACGTGCCGTACCATTTCGAGCTGGTAGTTATAATCCGTCGTGCCGATCGTATGATGCAGCACCCGCCCCGAGCCATAATCGTTGGTATTGGGCGCACCAGAAATCACGATAACGGGCAAGTTCTCGGCATAAGATCCACCGAGGCCATTCATGGCAGAAATAGCGCCTACGCTAAACGTCACGACAGCTGCTGCTGCCCCTTTAGCCCGCGCATAACCTTCTGCGGAAAAACTGCAATTCAGCTCATTACAGCTGTAGATCTGACGCATGCCGCCATGTTCGAGAAGCTGATCCAGCAGGACGAGGTTATAGTCTCCCGCGACGGCAAAATGGTCTTTCAGACCGATCTGCGTCAGCCGTTCAGCGAGATAATGTCCAACAGTAAAGCTCATCACGAAATCCTCTGAGGAGTGTCTGTCACGACTCTCGGCAGACTGCTGGATAAAGTCCAATATATAGTTGAATGCATTTCCATATATGATACGTATGGATCATGGACCTACGCCACTTACGTTACTTCGTTGCCATTGCGGATCACGGGAGTTTTACTCGTGCAGCCGAAGCCCTGCACATCGAGCAGCCGCCGCTCAGTCAGCAGATCAAAGCACTGGAAGCGGAACTCGGCCTTTCCCTGTTTCATCGTTCCAGACGCGGTGCCACCTTGACCGATAGCGGCATACAGCTCCTCGCGAAGGCACAGCATATTCTTGCAATGGAACGCGAATTTTATCTGCTGGCGGGAGGCCTGGCACGAGGCGAACAAGGGCGACTACGTCTCGGCATGGCCGGCGCCGTCGCCCTCCTGCCCCTTATTCCTCGGGCCATCCGCCTCTTCCGGGAACGCTGGCCCGACATCGTCATCACCCTAGACGAGAGCAACACCCCTGCACTCTGCGAGGCTCTGCATGAACACCGGTTGGACATCGCGATCGTCCGCCCTCCAGCGCCGGACCCGCGCATTACTCTCCACCCCCTCTTTGATGAGCCCACCGTTCTGGCCATTCCAAAAGGACATCCACTGTCACAGCAGCACCGTATCCCGCTTTCGGCTGTGGCCGACGAACCGTTCCTGATTTTCAAACGCGAACTTGGCCCAGGCTTTTATGACGCTATCATCGCGGCTTGCCAGAAAGCAGGCTTTACCCCTCGTCTTGGTCAATCCACACCGCAGATTGCTGCGACAGTTCCCATGGTAGCCGCCGGAATGGGCGTTTCCATCGTTCCAGCTTATCTCAGCCAGATCCATGCTGAAGGTGCGACATTTCATCCCATTGATGGCCCCATGCCTCGCGCCTCTATAGCACTGGCCTCAAGCCAACCTGAACTCTCAGGGCCCAGCGCACGGTTTCATGCCCTTTTGCGTGAACTCGCCTGAAGTATCTCAATGATTGAGGTGCATTGATAGTCGCATGACTCTCGTGTCGATCTTCTTGATAATAGAAAAGATCCTGCCGTGACGGCCCCCCTGTTCTCAGGATAGGACATTCCTGAGAGCAAATTTACCTCATACGTACGATGGCAAGGATGACAGTAACCAACCCTATCGACACGCTGAATGGGTCCGCGCCCCCGCGTTCGAGACTGAAATGCGCGGAACATAGCCATCATTGACAGCAGAAGGTGTCCGGGCAGAATCCTTTAGTCCGTTAGATTAGAACCTGTTCTTCCTCACCAAAAAGAAATGACTGTTATCAAACAGGATTTCGAAGGTTTTCATCTTCGTAATAGTTAGAACACTCAAAGTAATCACGCCTCTTTGATAACACCCGAAACCACAGTATGCGACGCTCCTAAGTCCTTATAATATATAAATATTTCATAACAAGTTTATTTTATATATCTAAAAAGTATGGATAGCACCAATTTAAGCGAATGGATGTTAGGACATTTCTCTTCCAGACAATGCGCCAGGCAGTCCGTGAGAAAGACGGATCTAAGAAAAAAACCAAGCGCACGCGGAATGACAAAATCCGCGAAGGAGAGTTACAATGATTATTTCAGCAGCGACGGATTACCGAAAAGCAGCCGCTCGGAAAATCCCTCCTTTTCTGTTTCATTACATTGATGGAGGATCATATGCGGAGCATACGCTGAAACGAAATACTGCAGACCTTGCAGATCTCGCTTTAAGACAGCGTATTCTTCGCAACGTCTCTAACCTGGATACTTCTACCGAAATATTCGGACGTAAGCTTGCTTTTCCAGCCGCGCTTGCCCCGGTGGGGCTAACAGGTATGTATGCCCGTCGCGGCGAAGTTCAGGCAGCACGGGCCGCAAGCCGCAAAGGTATCCCTTTCACCCTCTCCACTGTATCAGTCTGTCCAATCGCGGAAGTGCAAGCCGCAGTTCGAGAACCAATCTGGTTCCAGTTGTATGTGCTCAAAGACCGTGGTTTCATGCGTGATGCCTTGGAGCGCGCAAAAGCAGCAGGCGTAACCACCCTCGTCTTTACGGTAGACATGCCAACACCGGGGGCGCGCTACCGCGATGCTCATTCAGGCATGTCCGGCCCGCTGGCTAAATGGCGTCGCTATGCTCAGGCGGTGACACATCCGCAATGGGCTTGGGATGTTGGTTTGCGTGGACGCCCGCATGATCTGGGCAATATCTCGACATATCGAGGCACCCCCACTGCGCTTGAAGACTACATTGGTTGGCTCGCAGGTAATTTCGATCCGTCAATAAGCTGGAAAGACTTGCAGTGGATACGTGATTTCTGGGAAGGACCAATGATCATTAAGGGTATTCTGGACCCTGAGGACGCGAAAGACGCTGTAAAATTTGGGGCAGACGGTATCGTTGTCTCCAATCATGGTGGACGGCAACTTGACGGTGTCCTTTCAACCATTCGTGCCCTTCCTCCCATCGCAGATGCCGTCAAGGGTGACCTGAAAATCCTTGCTGATTCAGGAATTCGCAGCGGTCTGGATATTGCTCGAATGATTGCATGTGGGGCTGATTCCGTCCTGCTGGGGCGCGCCTTCGTTTACGCTCTCGCAGCAGCAGGAGAGCGCGGCGTCGCGAATGTGCTGGACATCATCGAAAAAGAACTCCGTGTTGCGATGATTCTGACTGGCGCACGCTCGATCTCGGAAATCACCTCCGACAGTGTTGAGAAACTTGCGCGAGAACGCTGATCCTTCAAAGCCCCATAAATACTTCATCACGGCATATCGCGCGAAATAATAGACGCGCGATTACCAAATAATACATCAAAAATAAATATAATCTGTGAATAACACGGAATATTACTGTCATGTTTCATGATTTTACCCAAGATCTTCCTGCGTCGTTATCCGTTGTTAGGACAAAAAGACGCTCCGGGACCATTTGGTACGCAGGTGCAATGCTCTTTATCGCCCTAATGGCCACCAGTTCTGCTGAAAGTGCGCCTGATACAGCTTTAATCATGCGACAGCACCCAGGAACGAGCTTTCAGACGGACAGAAATACGCCGTTCCATTCCGACGCAAAAGCATCACACACCGTGGCGGCACCCACCAAAAGGACCGAACATCTTTCCGACCCTAATCAGCTTGAAAGCCTTTTTAATACTGAAAGCCTGTCTGCACTCCTCAATCGCAGAGATGATGCCCTGCGGGAACGTGACCTCTCTGCGGGGTATTTCGTACCTGCTCAAGCATTCGGTAATCTGGTTCCACAAGTAGCTCCCGCACGAACGTGGCTTGCTAAACGGGGCTATACATTTCAGTTCGCTTATAAAGGGGAAGCCTTGGCTAATGTAAGCGGCGGTCTGAGCAAAGGCATGTCGTATGCTCATGAACTGACGCTGGTGAATAATTTCGATCTGGGCAAGCTGCTAGGTCTGAATGGATGGATCCTACATGGCGTTTTAATGGAACGAGCAGGTCGGCAGATCAGCTTTGATCACGTCGGCGAGCGGCGAATTCTGCTGTCTGAAGTCTACAGCCTTTCCGGCCATATGGCGGCACATCTAGCAGACTTCTACGTGGAAAAATCTTTCCGTCACAACAGCATCAATATCAATCTGGGCCGCCTGACCCTCACACATACTTATGGCACATCTCTGCTCTTATGCACCTTCATGATCCAGTGCTCAGCCCCAGTAGGCATTAAAAGCGTTCAAGGGTGGAGCGTCTATCCGAAGGCAACATGGGGCGGCACGATCCGTCTGCGTCCAACACGCGATCTGACGTTAAGAACAGGTGTTTACGCGTCCTCCGTCCTGACATCCAATCCATCAGGATGGGCCTGGGGCAGTGAGAAGCAGACTGGCGTCATGCTTCCCATCGAGCTGACGTGGGAGCCTTTTATCGGCCCACGAAAGCTGCCGGGCCACTACAAACTCGGCTTTGGCCACGATACCAGCGGTTTTACGGACATGATTGGCTCGGTCCCCTCCTCGATGGCCCTCCGATATGCGGTGCAAAGGCCTCAGGCACGCGACACATTTTATATTGAAGCCGACCAGATGATTTATCGCAGCCACGGCCTGCATCAGATGGCAGGAGGCTACCTGATGGCGGGTTACATTCATAATACACCGCAAGTTTCGGTCTTTTCTGATCAGTTTTATGTTGGAACTTCGCTTCTCGGCATCATTCCTTTCCGCCCGCTCGACCGCTTTGGGGTGATGTATTCATATTATCAGATCAGCAAACGCCTGACACTCGGGCAGCACCTTCTTCAGGACGCAGGTCTGCCGTTCCCCACAGGGGTAAACGGCCCTCAGACGCATACGGCAACACTGGAGGCCTATTACGGAGTTCCCATTATGCCCGGTCTGCTCTTTCAACCCTCTTTTGAATATCAGATGCGACCGGGAGAAACGTCAGTCATTCCGAACGCAACGGTCATCGGCATCAAAGTTATCGGCAATCTTTAATCCCCCCGCATCCAGGGCCGGAAATCGGCATGGATAAGCCTTATCGACACGAAGTCAGGAGAATAAATCCATGTCCCCCTGGAAGCAGATATACGATCCAGCCGGAAATATTATAATTTCCAGTCTGGTTGCTTTGATACCGATTGCATTTTTCTTCGTAGCGTTGCTGGTGCTTCGCATGAAGGGCCATATCGCCTGCACCATCACGGTGGTTCTCACGGCCCTCATAGCCGTACTATTCTACGGAATGCCGATACCCTATCTGATCGCGACGGGATTATACGGCTTTCTCTATGGCTTATGGCCTATTGCGTGGATCATACTGGCTGCAGTCTTCCTTTATAAACTTTCGGTCAAAACCGGATACTTCGACATTATTCGCTATTCAATTGTCACAGTTTCCGACGATCAGCGCATTCAAATCCTCCTCGTTTCTTATGGCTTTGGTGCTTTTCTCGAAGGCGCTGCCGGTTTCGGCGCTCCGGTTGCGATCACGACAGCGCTCCTGGTCGGTCTTGGGGTGCCACCGCTTTATGCGGGTGGACTATGTCTACTCGCTAATGCTGCGCCTGGCGCGTTCGGGGCAATGGGCATTCCAGTCATCGTCGGAGGTCAGGTTATTGGTGCGGATCCATTGCTGATCTCTCGGCTTGCGATGCCCATGCTTGCTGCCCTCGCGTTTGCCATCCCTTTCCTTCTGGTGATGATAGTGGATGGGCTGCGCGGGCTAAGAGAGGTCTGGCCGATCACCCTCGTTGCAGCACTGACATTTACCATTACACAGACCTTGGTGGCTGTTTTTGTAGGACCTGAACTTCCCGACATTGCTGCGGCTTTGGCAACACTCCTGGTCATCCCTCTCTTTTTGAAGTTTTGGACGCCAGCGAACAGTTTTCGTTTTCCTCAAGAAAGCAAAAATACACCCGTCCCTGGTTCTGAAAAAAATTATAGCAAAAACGAGATTATCCGTGCCTGGATGCCATTCGTTATCTTGACTGCACTTGTCGCCCTCTGGAGCATTGCGCCTTTCAAAAACCTCTTCAAACCAGTTGGTCTGCTTGCGTCCTCTGTCATCACATTTCCCTTTCCTTATCTTCATGATCTGATCATCAAGATGCCGCCGGTCTCGATCGAGCCTTCACCGTTTCACTCGGTATTTAAGCTTGATCTGATTTCCTCAGTCGGCACGAGCATCATGCTGACTGCGATCCTCTCGACATTCGTGCTACGTGCACGCCCCCGGGATGCGGTAGTGATCTTTCTGCAGACACTGAACGAACTGAAAATCCCGATCTATTCTATTGGCATGGTCCTCGCCTTTGCTTATCTGGCGAATTATTCCGGTCTTTCCGCGACGCTTGCCCTCCTGTTCGCCGCAACAGGCCCAGCTTTTACGTTTCTTTCTCCAATCCTTGGATGGCTTGGCGTCTTTCTCACAGGATCTGACACATCCTCGAACGCCCTATTCGGAGGATTACAAGCCGCAACAGGTCAGCAGATCCACGTCAGTGGTCCACTTCTCGTTGCTGCCAATGCTGTTGGTGGCTCAGTTGGGAAGATGATCTCGCCCCAATCGATCGCCGTCGCCTGTGCAGCGGTAGGGATTGTTGGAAAAGAAGGGGAAATGCTCAAATTCACACTGAAATGGAGCATCTTACTCGTCTTGATGGTCAGTTGCCTGCTTTCAGCAAGAGTCTATTTTATTTCAGAAATCTAATTTAGTATTTTTTTGAAGATACAGTATAATTGATCGAGCCAAGGATCCTTGGCCCAATCAAGGCTGTTGCGGCGAGATAGATGACTGAGAAGAAGACGCTAGGGCATCTGTCCTAGCGGGTTGCGACCCGCCGCTAGTACCTCAGGATTTATTATACGATAGCAATAATACTCTCCCATGGTTGAATACGGATGGCGTTGCCTTGAATCTGTTTTCTATCCATATTGCTGGCAATGACGCGCTTTACTGTTTTTCTCTCAGGGAGGGAGAACGTTTTTTCGTCATTAGAGAAGTTCAGAACAATCAGGGCTCTGTTTGTGGAATCTTCCCGGATATAGGCGTAGATCGGTGAATCATCCGGCGAAATGTCTTGGTAGGTTCCATGGATAAGAACTGGAAACTGCTTTCTGATCCGGATCATGTTCTTATAAAAAGAAAGCACGGATCTAGGGTCAGAAGATTCTGTAGAACAGTTGATTGTGCGGAAATTCGGATTAACGAGCATCCAGGGTTTTACCGAAGAAAACCCAGCGTTAGTCCCTTCATTCCATTGCATGGGTGTGCGGGTATTGTCGCGCGTCGTTGCCGCCAGATTTACAAGCATTTCCCGAGGGGAAATGTGTCCCGACTCAACCTGCAAGCGCCATTCGTTATGCGCAAATACATCGTCGAACTGATCGATCGATCTGAACGGAAAATTGGTCATTCCAATCTCCTGTCCTTGGTAGATAAATGGTGTCCCGCGCAGGGAAAGCATCATCGTTGCCAGAAGTTTTGCCGAACGATCTCTGTATTGGGGAAGTTGCGAGCCATACCGTGACACCGAGCGTGAGTAGTCATGGTCTTCCAGCCAGACAACAGGCCACGTCCCGGGGTGATCGTCAAAACTGTTGTCACGATTGAATGCGCGCAAATCACTTAGATGAAAAGTGCCCTTACGCCACGCATCGATATTGTCTTTGATCTGAAAGTCAAAGCGAAATCCGGATGAAAGCTCCTTGTTTCGTGAGTCTGTAATACGAGCATATTCATCGCGGCTCACGCCCCAGTTTTCTCCCACCGAATACAGTTCTGTATTCTTGAAAACATGCTCGTACATGTCTTTCAGATAGAAACTGAGCCGATCTCCATGATCGGCAAACGTCTTTCGTGCAGGAATTTCTTCCGCCGTAAGATCGTACAGCTTCTCCGGTTTTGCGATGAAAGTAATCGCATCGAACCGGAAACCATCAACACCTTTGTCGGCCCAGAACTTCAGGATCGCGTAAAGTTCAGCACGAACTTCAGGATTTTCCCAGTTCAGATCCGGCTGCTGCGCTTCAAACGAGTGCAGATAATACTGGCCTGTCTTCTGATCCAGTGTCCAGGCCGAACCTCCAAACTGCGTCTGCCAATTCGTGGGCGGCCCACCATTTTTCCCATCGTGCCAGTGATAGAAGTTGCGGTAGCGATTATCTCTGGATGATCTGCTTTCTACAAACCAGGCATGCTGGTCGCTCGTATGGTTGAAAACCATATCGAGAATGACACGAATTCCCAGTTGCTTAGCGCGTGCCAGAAAGGCATCGAAATCCTTCATGGTGCCAAAGTCCGGCATGATCTTGCGATAGTCTCGCACGTCATACCCGTTATCGACATTGGGAGAGTCGAAGCAGGCCGCAACCCAGATTGCGTCAACGCCCAGTTCCGCGAGGTATTCCAGCCTGTCCTTCATCCCGATAAAATCCCCGATGCCGTCAGAATTTCCATCCTGAAATGAGCGGGGATAAATCTCGTAGAACACACTGCTCTTCCACCATGGCATACGGGGTTGAGCAGGCGTGGATGCAGATGCTGTCGCCCAGAATCCAACAGCCAATGGCAATAAGCTTCTGCGGCTCAAATCGATGCCGGTCATGGAAGGCTCCTAGGGGAGTGTGAAAAGAAAATGATCCGCTGCCGTCAGAGGGGCTTGGGCAGCGGATATCATCAGACTGTCTTCACCAGACTACGTCGGTTGTTTCGATCCACTTCTGGATGGAGGTGTGCTGAGGCGCCCATCCGAGCAGCAGCCGTGCATTCACGGCCCGCACCCGACTGTTGGAGCCAATGGCAAAGCGGGCCCAGTCACCCAGTTCAGCAATGGCGTCCTCTGCTGGCCAGCTTTGCGTCTTGCCCTCAAAGCCAAGCGCCTTGCTGATGGAGGTCGCGATCTCGACGAAAGATGCTTCACCATTCTCTGCGTAAAAGTAAGAGGCTGACGGTGCTTTTTCCAAAGCCAGTCGATAAAGTTCTGCAAGGTCACGGATATGAACGTTCGACCAGCGGTTCAGCCCCGTTCCAATATAAGCGCCGGCAGCGACTTTCCGCGACTGGGCGTAAAGTTTGGGAAGCTGATCACTCTTTGCCGGCAGTCCAAGAGATTCCCCGTAGATCATTGTTGGGCAGAAAACGATCGTCCTGATTCCGTCGCGCACCCCAGCAATCCGGACGATTTCATTGATTTCAACGCGATCCTTACGGATGTCCATCGGGACGAAAGGGGTATCATCCGCGAAGATATCCGGTCGCTCATAGGCTCCCCGCGCATCATCACCGACGACGCTCGATCCGGATGTGTGGATGAAGGCCTTGCCGCTGCCTTTCAGAGCTTCGAGAAAGGTCTGAACAGACGCAAGATGATCAGAGTTGGCCGCATGAATGACAGCGTCTGCCGCTTTGGCCTCTTCCGCTATAAGAGCAGCGTCATCCAGCGATCCCCGAACGGGCGAAATACCAATCTCCTGCAGAGCCTGTGCCTTGTCGGATTGACGCACGAGACCACGGACTTCATGGCCGAAGTCGGTCAGATAGCGGGCAACGGAACCGCCAATATAGCCGGTCGCACCCGTAAGAAAGATTTTCATGGTTCACTGTCTCCAGAAAGTTTGGATAGCTTCGTGAAACTTGCTCCCTGCAAGACGAATGAACTAGAGAACATGAATTCACAGTCGCTATGAATTCAGGGCACAGATATGTTGAGGGATGTTAACCGGTCGGGCGAAATGGAAGTGTTCGTGGCCGTTGTGGAGGCCGGATCATTTTCCGAAGCCTCGCGTCGGCTCGACATGTCACCGTCCGCCGTTAGCAAGCTGACGTCACGTCTGGAAGCGCGGCTGGGAACGCGGCTTCTCAACCGATCGACCAGGTCCATTGAGTTGACGGCAGAAGGGGAGCGCTTCTATCGCGAGAGTCAGTGTATTCTGGAGCAGATGACGGCGCTGGAAGATGGTCTTTTGCATGAAATGCCCCGGCCGACGGGAGACGTTCGGGTCAACATGAACCTGCCTTTCGGTCTTCAGTGCGTGCTTGATCTTTTGCCCGGATTCCTGGCCTGCTATCCGGGAATCCGGCTCGCTGTAGATCTCACGGATCAGGTTGTGGATCTTGTCGAGCATCATGCCGACGTCGCCATTCGCATCGGTCCGATGCGGGATTCAGGGCTTCTGCAGCGCAAGCTCATGGAAACGCATTTCGTTACCGTGGCGGCTCCGTCATATCTGGAAAGCCATGGCATTCCTGAAACGGTCAATGAACTGGAAAAGCATAACTGTCTGACGTTCGCATTCCGACGACAAACGCCGGAATGGAAGTTCCGCGATGAAACCGGACAGCCACGAACCTTCGCCCCAAAAGGCAATCTCCTTTTGGGAGACGGAGAAAGCATGCGCCGTCTGACGCTTGCAGGCACCGGAATCGCACAGCTTTCACTGTTCCAGGTTCAGGAAGACCTCGCGGCGGGAAAACTTGTCCCTGTTCTCGAAAGATTTGCCGCGCAGGAGCCACAGACTGTGCACGCCGTCTTTATGGGGCCAAATCGTTATATGCCACAAAGAGTCCGTGTCTTTATCGACTATCTGGCCGCAAATCTCCGATCCGGACATCACATTGTCAGAGACATGAATATTGCACGGTGACGTCCGCTAGGCATCGGCATGGTTGTCTGGCTTGGCGGAACGCCGATCGTCAGGGAAGTTTGGTAATCCGCCGCCTCTGTTCAGAAGGCTGGATAAGGAAGATGCCTTTTATCTCCTGATTGGGCTAAACTCGCATTCACGTTATCAACAATGCCGTTGCCAACCTTTCGGATGACTTCGGACAAGGGCTGATCGGGATGACTGCGGCATTCAAGCTCCATCCTGATAAAGAAGCTCTGGGTAATCTGCGCCATGAGCATTTCCATATGATCCATACGAAGCGAGGCAAACTCCGTCATATACGGCTTCATTATATTCATTGCCGAAATGACTCTGCTTCGCGCTTCCGGCATATTGGGAGATGCTGCGTCCTTGGTCGCGTAGTTCAGATAAGTCAAACATGGGGTGGATGGTACAAAGATTGTCGTGTCTGATGCTGCAGCTGCTGTGCCCCCAAGTGCAAGCTGTAATACCGCTAAAAACAAACCTCTCAAAATACGCATTCGATATACTCACCAAAAAAACATAAGAGCCTGATCGGCCGCACTATTCTGCGCCGATAATGATCGCTTCTATCTCTCACATGATTTCATCATGCGGTTCCTTAGAGAAGTAGCATAGTACTCCATTACAGTCTAAAGTGCCTAGCCGAGCCGCATCCGCTTCTCGAAAGACTGAGAGGTCTTCTTTTTCGGGGGGAAACACAGTCGGGTAATAGTAAGAATTTTATCGAATTGGTCACAATAACAAAATCGTCTTTTGTCATTATCTTTGATCCGGACAAAAGTAAGCAGTTCTGATAAAACTTCTATTACGCTCTACAGTCTGCCCAGTCGCGCAAGGTCAGAAGACCTGGATGCTCACGACGGAGACCGGCAATATCAGCATGAAACCCTTCGCGTGCGATCCATTCGAACATGAGGCGGAAATCCTCCGGTAACCGCGTGCAAAGCAGTGCTGGCATCTTGAAGGACAGTGTAGGGCGCAGACCTGAGCGACGGAGTACGGACGAGGCAGATTGCAAGGTGACAGTGTCGCCCGCCAGTTCAATACTTCGTCCAGAAAATTGCTCGGGCCTCTCGAATGCTTCAGCAGCGAACCATCCGACATCCTGGATCGAAACAAGTTGCATTGACTGTTTTGGAGCCAGATAGGTTTTTATCATCGAAAGCATTGTCGTACGGAACACAAAGGTGGAAAAATTTTCCATGAAAGCCGCTGGCCGAAGAATGGTCGCATTGAGACCGAGTGACGCGATATGCTGCTCAATGGCCCACTTACTTTCAAAATGAGGCACCCTACTCTGGCGTTCTGCTCCGCCGGCAGAACACTGCACGAAATGACGGACACCGCTTTCCGCAGCCAACGTCGCCAGTAATTTGCCCTGACGCTCCTCTCCCGACGACCCGATTTTCATGGGAGATTGGACGGACAGCACCCCATGGACACCTCGAAGTGCTGCCCGAAGGGACTGCTCGTTATCCAGGTTGCCCTGTCTCAGTTCGACCCCGAGCTTTGCCAAAGCAGTAGCTTTTGGAGCCTGCGGGTCACGAACCAGTGCTCGGATTTGCCATGGTCCTGCGCGACGCAACATTTCGTGGATGGTAGCGCCGCCCTGTTGCCCGGTCGCACCTGTGATCAGGATAATTGGCTTTGACATGGTTGTCCCCTCGTTGAAGGACGACACTATGCTGTTCCGCTTGTGAAGAGAAGATATCTTATCGTAGACGTTGCGTCCCATTTATGGAACGTTCACCAATGAACTCTGATGATCTTCGTTGCTTCATACATATTGCAGATGCCTTGAGCCTGAGTGCAGCCGCTCGAGCAACAGGCACCCCAAAATCCTCCCTTAGTCGAGCGCTACTTCGTCTTGAAGAGATCATTGGAGCGAAGTTGTTTGAACGCAGCCCGCAGGCTCTCCGGCTGACGGAGGCAGGACGGATGCTTCTGCCCTATGCGCGTCGGGTTATGGATGATTTAGATGAAGCAAAAGCTGCTCTTGATGGTGTGACAGGACAGCCGCGAGGTATCTTGCGGATCAATGCTGCAATGACCTTTGCGCTTGGCCTCGTTGCTCCGATGCTTCCTAATTTTCTCAAACGTTTTCCCGAACTGTACGTGCACTTCGATACGGAAAACCGCGTTGTAGATTTTGCTCGGGAGAATGTGGATATAGCCATCCGTATCGGCGCCCTGCCCAGCTCAGACCTGATCGCGCGCAAACTGGGTCACATCGCGTTATGGCCATGTGCCAGTCCCGCATATCTTGCTCAACGAGGCCCCTTGGATACACCAGCACATCTGACCAATCACGTCCTTCTCGGATGGACTGATCGACCCACGATATGGCGGTTCCAGGACGTGCAGAAACACGAGCATCGTATTCCTGTTCCCGTTGGCTCCGTTGTGCCTGAGCCCGCCGTATTGCAGGTCTTGCTGGAGCACGGTGCTGGAATTGGACGCTTGCCTGATTTTCTCGCTCGACCAGCCATTGAGCGTGGAACCTTGGTCAGGATCCTTCCAACATTCACAACAGAAACCGTGGAAGCGCATGCTGTCTACGCCGCGCACCGAAGCCTTTCCTCAAAAATCCGCGTTTTCATAGACGCGCTACGGATGCACCTCTTGCAGCAAACTGAGGCGCAAACAGGTGAAGATAAGCCACGGTAGCGAGGCGCGCACTTCTTGATTAAACGTGTCGGGATTTTAAGTTCCGGCCCCTGGTTTATCTGTTAAGCGACGTTTCGCTCATAATCCAAAAGGCTTTTCCACTGGAGTGCGGAATGCCGCCTCTGCGGATTGTAGAAATCGTTGATGGTGCGCGTGATATCCTGCTCGACTTCCTGACGTGTGCTCCAGGCCTGTCGTCACAGAAGTTCCGCTTTCAGGGTTTTGAAGAAGCTCTTAGTTACAGCATTATTTCAGCAGCTTCCCTTTCTGCTCATGGACACGAGAAAGCCATGAGCAGAAAGGGACTGACGGTACGCCTCTGAACAATACTGACTGCCACGATCCGCATGATGGACGCACCCTGGTAGTGGCTGACGCAAGGCAAGAGCGCGTTGTAACGCTGCGGTGGCAAGATCTGCGGTCATAAGGACCTCAAGGTTCTAGCCGATGCCTCTTCGTGAGAAGAGGTCCAGCATCACCCTCAGGTAAACCCAGCCTTCACGTGTCCAGATCTCTGTGATGTCCGCTGTCCATTTCTGGTTATGGTGTTGTGGAGAAGTCCTGTCCCAGAAGGCTGGGTTCAATACTGTGCCTACGCGAACTTGTCGTGGTCACTTTGAAGCGCCGCATTCGGGCAACCCGGATGTCAGTCTCCCGCATCGGCCGTCCCAGACGATGATGTCCAGCAGAAAAGCCACAAGTTCTGAGGCCCTCTGACATGCGGGGACGTCCGTAACTTCGCCTGCTCTGCTCGTGAACGGTGCGGATATGGACCATCAGAGCATCATCCCCTGTTCTGCGGGCACGAACCGGGCGACATCACGCTCTTAAACCTCGGTCGCTGACACCAAATAGCCGACAGACCCGTTCGCGTGAAAGCGGACCGTGATACCGCGCAATGAACGCAAACCTCACGATCTTTGGTTCCAAAAGAACTGTGTCGCCTCTTTTAGCAGAAGGTTCTCACGACGTAATCTCTCATTCTTACGCAATAACGCCGTATGATCCGTTGTGTAAGCAACGACAGTGTCGTGCTTCTGGGCATACGGATCCATGTCTTCAAGGTCGAAGAACCGATCCTCAGGTCCTCGGCAATGCGCTCTCACGAAAGATCACTGCTCAGAGCAAGACGGGCTGCCTTGCTTCTGAACTCAGCTATGTAAACTCGTCCCATTCCAACTCTTCTTCACGACCTTCTTCGGTCTTAAAGGTCCGGAACTAAACCGCGACACGTCCATCTATTCGGTGGACCTGGACCCGGTCCCATCGGAGACACAGCGTTGGCTCCCCGGGATAGGTTCAACGTCAAGGCCATCGGGATCGGAGGCTCTGGACGTCACGCCCGTTGAGTTTTGATGAACCCTTGAGGCGTTTTGCGTAACCTTAAAAAGATAAAAGGGTAAGCCTTAGCCTTTTTTTGAAAATCGCCCCCTCTTCACCCCCTATGTCCGTTAATTTACATTATCGGACATAGGGGGTGGGGCACAAAAAAGACCCAAAAAGGTCTTTTCGAGGCGTGTTCCACAGACGCTCATGCAAGGACAACGTCTGCTGCCGGAAAGACTGCCTGATCGTCTCTGGCCCTCTTTGCGAGAGACATTCCAACTCACGCAGGTCTGTAACTATTCTGAGGCTCGCGGCTGACTTGGGGGGGGAAGCAGATGGTCGGCTATGAAAATGATTGGCGGTTAGATGCTCTTTAATTGGGTTGATACAATTAGGGACTTCTCTTATTATATTACAACAAATTTATGAATAGCTGCAATGCAGGAATTTTTTATGGTCGGATTTTCTTTTCCAGAAACAAATATAGCTACCTCCGAAATTACAAGATTATTTGATTTTGTTTGGCCAACAGCCATCGCTCTTTGGAATCTGCGTTGGCAAGTAGATGGTTTTTTAAATGCAGTTCCTAACGCTACATATGAAGATGTCGCATCCAGATTCGTTGTGGGCAGCGATATTCATGGAGCAGATATTCGAGCCATGCATACGAATACAACTTGGATAGACCAGAAGGCGCGTTTTTCAGAATTTATTTTGACTAACGCTTTTGCAATTTATGAGAGTTGGGCAAGAAGCATGATTGCTTCTTCAAATATCTCCACTATGAGTGATCGAAATTTATATCAGGAGGGGGACGGAGTTTCATCGGGTCTTTCAGTTTTTATTTCTCAAGTTAACGCCTCACCATCGTCTGTTATGACCGCTTCCTTCAAGCCCCAATTTTTGAAGCATAAGAAAGTATTCATTCCTCAACAAGGGAACATGCTTAAGTGTTACAAGTATTTTAAGGAACTTAGGAATTGCCACATTCATAATGGAGGGAAAGCCGATCAAAGACTTCTAGATTCATATAATAATTTCCATCTGGTATCATCCCCATCGGCAATGCACACAAAAGAAAGAATTGAATATTATCCCGTAACTCTTGGTGAAAAAACGGAATTAAGCTTACGAGGTGTCGTTGGTTTTTGTGATATAATTTTACGTCTAATGATTACTATAGATGCACAAATTTCGGGATCGAAAGCTGCTGAAGTATCCATTTTGTCTCAAGTAAAGAAATGTAATTCCCCCGTCAGATTAACGCTTAATTCAGACAAGAATAGGGCCATTGGTCAAATCAACAAACTCTGTAGAAATGCGAACCTACCAAAACCACTTATGACAGAAATGGTATCTAAACTTTTTATTGATAACGGATTAGTTAGTCGATAATTATAATTTTGGGAAGATTTAGGATGAAATTATCTAAACGTGACTTAGAAAAAGAAATATTCCGCCGCGCTTCTCCATTGCTGGAACTCTTATATGGAAAATTTGAATGTGATGAAAGCCAAACGGATAAACCCGATTTTGCTATTGATATTCTAAAGCCCAAAAAAAGTTTAGGTCGTCTCAAAAAGCTGCGCATCGGAATTGAAATCACTACAGTAGATGATGAAGAATTTTCAGCGTATACAAATGATAAGAAATTTGGTGCAGAAGCGATTGAAAAACATCAAACTGCAATATTATCCGGAGAATAAGAAGATATATGGCCAGAAAAAGATATGGCTGTGACAATATCTTCGAATTATATTTATGATGGGATCTTCAAGAAACTTGAAAACCATAAAAAATATGGACAACTTGGAGATTATGATGAATTGATTATTGTATGTTTTAGTGAAATGGTTTCTTTAAATGAAACACTATTCACTGACCATTTAAATGAATATAAAAATTACTTGTTGAGTTCGGCAAATTTTCCATTTGATAAGGTAATTTTTGTATCTCTCCGTGGTGGAGACCCGGTTAGAATCTACGATAAAAAGAAAAAATTATTATCAACGTCTATCATTCCAAGTAGTGAGTTAGTAAAGAGACATTCACCACAGATTATGCTTCCGATTGGGAAAACGGTTAACTTGCGGGATTCCTTTAAAAAATCTCCTGTTGTTCCCCCAAGAGCCAAAAGAACATGATGCTATTTGACATAGTCGAAACGGGGGAATCGTATATATTCAAGTGAACGATGGATCTATACATATAGTTTTTGCCGCCAGGGTCGCTCTTGGCGAGATAGAAGCTTAATGACGTCTATTATAGCGCGGCGCGGAGATAGAAATGTAGGTTTTCTCCATAACACGGTTTCTTAAACTGCTTCGATATGCAGACGTGCGGAATGCGCTTGAACCGACGGTGGCATTATCAATTGTCGCAAACTGTCCGCTAACGGGGACACAAGTCGTCGTTCTCTATGTCAGGGATGAGGCGTAAGCAGCAGGTCTGCTTACGCCTTCTTTATCGACGTTATCGGGGCCGTGTCAGCTTCCGCAAAGCGCGCGCGCGTCATGGCCTACAAAGATTGTTCACTTGAGGATTTCGTTGAACTCGAGGACGTTCTTGTCCGGATCGCGAATGAAACAGACAATGCGTCTGTCATGCCCCATCCGGACTGGCCCCTCCGTAATGACGATCTCTTCCTGGTCCAGCCAGCGCACCAGATCTGCCATGCTCTCTACAATGAACGCCGCGTGCGTATAGCCCGGGCGTTTGACAGGAACGTCCATCAGAACGTTTCCAGCCGGGTCTGGCACGCCATTGAAAATGAGATGGATACGAAGTCCGGATGGGTGGTGTAGGCCACAGGCTTTCACGGCCGGAGCGAACTCTTCCGGATCGCGGATGAAGCCGAATTTGGCATAGAACCGTTCAGAAACGTCGAGATCTGTCACGCGAATGCCGACATGATCGAGCTTCAGGTGCGCAAAGTTCATTGCCCGCATCCCGTTTCCAGGCCAGCCACGGTTTTCTGGAGTGGGACAAAGCCCTTCAGGTTCTCCACACGGTGCAACCAGACAGCAATCGCGTCATATCCCGATAGATCAACATTTCCCTCAGGTGCTCTTGCGATATAGCTGTAGAGAGCGACGTCCGCGATCGTGGGCTGCTGGGTTTCTGCGATCCAGGTTCTGTCCTTCAGGGCCTGCTCGATCACTTTGAGTGCGTCATGAGCGCGCTGGATGACCTCTGTCGTATCAAAAGATGCGCCAAAAACTGTTACTAGCCGTGCAGCGCAACATCCATACGCAATCTTTCCCGCTGCTACAGATAGCCAGCGTTGCACTTCGGCCTCCGTTACTGCGTTCTCGGGCAGCCAATGAGACGGACCGACTTTCCGTGCCGCATAGACAAGGATGGCATTGGAATCCGGAATAATGATGCCGCCATCTTCCAGGATGGGAATTTCCCCGAATGCATTCAGCTTCAGGAATTCCGCGGTCTTCTGCTCACCTGCGGCAAGGTCAACAGGCTTCAACTCATGAGGCAGGCCGGCAAGAGAGAGAAAGAGATGCGCTCGATGCGCATGTCCCGAAAGAGGATGATAGTAGAGTTTCATGGGAACTCCCGAAAGAACGACTGAACAGGAGCATTGTCTTTCCACGGGATGAGGTGTGCGATAATCCCTTAAAAATGCACTTCAATATTGCGGTTTACGCTCATAATCAACTGAGTTGCAGGAGAGACCTCTGATCGACCTTCAGACATTACGGATCTTCATGGCTGTAGCCGATCAGGTCAGCTTTGTCGGAGCTTCCCGGAAACTAGGTCTTTCCGCCACCACAGTGACCCGGACGATCAGAAGCCTGGAAACTACCCTCGGGCTCTCCCTGTTCAACCGTACAACGCGATCTGTTCATCTGACGACCGAAGGTGCGGAGTTTCTGGTCCGGTGTCGTGCGGCGATTTCCGACCTGGATGATGCGGTCGCTGTTGCACGAGGCGCGGGGACGGAGCCTCAGGGGATATTATCGATTACCGCTCCGGTTGTTTTCGGGCGACTACATGTTCTTCCCGTTGTCACGGACCTTTTGAAAGCCTGGCCACAATTGACCATACGGCTCTTCCTGACAGACCGTGTTGTTCATCTTGTGGAGGAAGGGATCGATCTCGCCATCCGGATTGCCCCGCCGCAGGACAGTGCCTTGAAAATGCAAAAAATCGGCGAGGTCCGGAAAGTCTTTGTCGGCAGCCCGGCTTATCTGGCACAGCACGGAGAGCCACAGAGCCTTGAGGATCTCGCGGCGCACAGTCTCATCGATATCGATGAATATGCGACTGGACATTCGGAATGGCGACTGGGTGGAAAGAATGAACCTTCAGTAAGAGTTTCACCCCGCCTCTACGTCAATAGTGTCGACGCGGCCCTTGCGGCTGCCAGAGACGGCCTCGGTATTACCCGAGCGTTGTCGTACCAAACCCACGATTTTATCGAAAAAGGACAGCTTTGCAGGGTTCTGGCAGATATTCCTACGTCTGCCTTACCTGTCTTCATGCTGTTTCCTGCCAGAGAACGCCAGTCCGTTAACGTTAGGATGTTTCTCACCGCCATGAAAAAACGCTTCATGACAGATAATTTCTAAAAAGCACGCCAATCACAAATCGCTTTCGAATAGGGCGCAATAAAACGTAGGACACTGTTAATGATCGGATGCACACGGCATATAGGTCACATCCCGTAACGGACCGATCATCTTCTCTGCTAAACTGCCTGGTGTTCAGTAAACAGCAGCAGACAGGTTGCTTGCGCCTAAATGTCGGACATTCTTACGCAAGTTAAATGATGCCTAAAGCGGACAACCCCTTGGTTATGCCCTGAGCGAAGAAAATTTTATTGAATAAATGGTATGACTTGGCGCCCGATTTCTTCAGGACACTCATCTGGAGCAAAATGTCCGCAATCCTTTAAAAGGCCAGAACTTAGTTTGGTTGTAACGGGCGTCATCATTTCCCGTGGAAAATCTGCGACACCATGATCTCCTCCGAGAGCCAAAACAGGCATAGGAAGCCGAGACTGCGCGCGTAATTTGTTGTCAGCAATCGTCTTTGGGAAGGCTCGGTAATATGCCATCTGGGGGCGGATTGCGTCTGTCGATCGATAGACACGGGCGTAAGCATCCAGCGCAATCCGCTCCGGATGAGCAGCCCAGTGACGGAACAGGTAAGCCATGAAGGGCTTCTCGCGACCCTTCAAAAGCATCTCGGGGAGTTCCGGCTGCTGGTTAAACATGAACTGCCAGAAAAATGCGCTTTGAGATTGCGACATAAAAACTTCTGGCTCGTGTTTCAAAAGGCCAGGGATGATGGCTTCAACCAGTATCAGGCGTGATACGCTATCAGGATGGTCAGCAGCCATGGCATAGCCGATCCACATGCCGATATCATGCCCCATGACGGCGTAGTGCGAATAACCGATCTTTTTCATCATGTGATCCAGTCGGGTCCCGACTGTACCTGTGTCATATCCGTCCAGTGGACGGTCAGAGCTTCCCATTCCGGGGGGATCTACTGCGATGACGTGATGGCCTGCCTGAGCCAACAATGGCATGACTTTTCTCCAAGCGTACCATGTCTGGAGCCAGCCTGGAATCAGCAGCACTGGGGGGCCCGACCCACCTTCAACATAGTGCAGATGGACGCCATCAACCGTCTGGTCCTCTGAGTGGAAGTTGGGCGGCAGTTGCTGTCCAGCATGGGCTTTTTGGGTTGAAAGCAGACCCAAAAGCAAGGCTGCGACGAACCCCAGATAAAAGTCCATGGTCAATGTTCTACGCCTCTGATTCAGTCCTACAGACATTTGTCTCTCCTGTTCTTTGTCGGTCGACAAAGAAATCCATACCTTGCTCTGATCGGTCAAGTGAATTATTGGTTGGTCATTAAAGAATGAGGCAGACCATGGCAGGCAGACCGCGTGAATTCGACCGGTATGAGGCGCTTCGCAAAGCCCGTGATCTCTTCTGGTCACAAGGCTTTGAAAGCACGTCCATGGCCGATCTTGTCTCGGCATTGGGGCTCGCGTCAGCCCGGCTCTATGCGGCTTTCGGCTCTAAAGAACAGCTTTTCCGGGAGGCGGTAGAGGATTACGAAGCGCATGAAGGCGGCTTTGTAGAGCGCATTCTCGCAGAAGAGGCGTCAGCGGTTCGCGCGATAGAACGAATATTTCGTGAAGCCATCGCCCTCTATACACGTCCGGAAGGGCCGAAAGGTTGCATGGTCGTCGTAGCCGCCACGAATTGCTCTGCAGCGAATGAAAAAATCAGTTCATGGCTGGCAGATCAGCGTCTACATCAGACACTGACACTAATCGAGCGTATGGCGAAAGCTAAAACAGCCGGAGAATTCAGGCCGGATTGCAATACGGAAGCCCTCGGAGATGCAGTTGCGACTTTTATACATGGCCTTTCCATTCAAGCGCGAGATAATGTCCCTGTTGAGCGCCTGAATCAGTCGGCGGCGCTCATGATGATTTTGGTCGAGCAGCAGACACTCTCTGGTTAATTCCGCATACAGACGTGACGGTATGAGGACTTTGAATTTGAGACGACAAAGTAGGAAAACCGACGGCAGTCGCCTCAAGTGAGACATCGAAGTGGGGATGTTGGCTGCCCGAAAGCAGACGTTTTTAGGTGAACCGCGATAGACCGCATTTGGAACTTTGGTGGGGGGCAGTGCTGCGGCTTGGCGCGTCCGGTTACTCTGAAACCGACCATTCGCGGAGCCGCATAATCCGCCCCTCTTTTGTCCGGCCTTCTGGACAAACCGGAACGCCTCTTATATGCGGACAAATTTAGCTAGCTGTTGTACAAATTATGGTGCCGCAAGCTCGGTATGTGCACCTGCTCACGAGCTTTCCGAAGTCACGCTACTTGCCGTTAAGTCACTCATCTGACGCTCCTTCTTCTCGCTATTGTCGCCACCTTACGTTGGATACAAGCAATGCATCCTCACAAGACTGACAATATTGACAAGATCCGTGTGGCCTATCCGTATCGAAGCCTCCCCTGGCATGGATGTGAGAGGCTTTTCCTCCAGCAGCACTGGTTTTCTCTGCACACCTTCGGCCACAAGGGAGCATGCGCCTTGCTGTGTCGTGACTGGCGTTACTATTTTGGGTGTTACGATCGCTCGGCTTGAAATTGGCGCGGTTGACGATGATTGGCAGTCGATAGAACACGAATTCACCGAGCCAATTAAGCTCAATGAGATTGACAGCTTTTTGACCCGCTTTGCCGATTCCTCCTTAGTCGATATCGCAAAGAACCAAACAGCCCCACTGCACGGGATATTGACTGTCACTGTCCGATTGACAGAACTGGAGGTCATAGATCTCAGTGCCCCTTCGGCCGGATCATTATGACTACTGGTTTGAACATTATGAGCAAGACGGCAATCGCCGTTGATCCCGGGCATTTGCAAGCCTACCAAGGCAGCGCCTTGCCCCAGATTTTTGCCGAAGGCATGCGCAATCCCGATCATAAGATGAAATATATCTCGTGGTTCGTGGTGCTGGAGGAGTTGGAAAAGCGCTTCATCTTTCCGGCGTTGTTTTCCGCCGATGAGATTTCCCAAATCACCGCTGCAGTCACGCTGGCACCCGCCCAAACGACGCGTCTTAGCAATATGATGAAAGGACCTAGGTGATAGAAAGATCAATAAGATTATAAATGAATATTAAAATTCCGCATCTATGATGGATTTTTCCAGATGGGGCATCACATGCGACAAATAGGAATATTTTTCGCAATATTTCTTTTCTGCCATGTAGGGTCTATCGAGCATTTCAAGTACCGCCTTTCCTAAAATTTCATCACTTTCATTTATGGAAACAAACATATCGCTTCCACCATATTGAACTGAAGGATGTAATTCATAACAATCAAATAATTGGTTTATAGATATTTGCGATCGTGTGGAAAGAAGCTTGGTAGGTTCGAGTTTAAATTTTGTCGAAAGCTCCTCCTTTATGGGTGCACCACTTTCGTTGGATCTGATAGCAATTTCACGAAGATAAACCTCCGAAAATTTCCCATCGATCCTTTGTGATCTGTGATCGCTCGTCTTAGAGAGAGCAAGCCGAATATATGCCCCCAGATCAGCGGCTGACATAGGTAGAGACTGATACAGCAGGGGTGTATCGGGATCGGTTGTCGATGTTCCCGCAGCCCACTGGTAACTGTAGAAACATTTCTTTGATCTAACGAGAGTAATGTGTCTCGCTTGAGGAATATTTTGCCATGCTTCAAACGGATTAAGAATTGCAGTGTTTTTGGGTCTGGAAACTAGCTCGTATTTATTTAGATTTACGGGCCAACCGTATTCGTACCATTTTCCATTTTTCCGCTTATAAGCGATCCATGCACTCACTCGATTGCCAATACCAAGGGAATAGTATCCTAATACCAAAGCAGGACGCCGCTGCAAGAAATATGGACCCGCAGCACTCTTGGCTATGGTGGTAACTGCTGCATCGACAGCGGATTGTTTGGCTCTGATTAAATCACCGATAAAAAAATCATCGCTCAATTAATTTCTCCAGATTTCTTTCAAGGATCACCCAAAAGCCTTTCAACGTGACATATATCACCACAAATATTATGCGATTACCAGTCATGGGTAATGTAGATGCTCGATCCTAGATCACGTTGGCAAAAGGACTGTATGGTCTGCCTGAGATCTGATTCACTTTGTGCCCGGGGATGCCTGGGGATAACGGGCAGAGGGAACAGACATGGCACGAGGCGATCTGACGGATCAGAAATGGGTGATAATTGGTCTGCTTTTGATCGCTCGAATAGAAAAGCCGACAGACTGCTTCCCCCCCTTAAGGCCCCTTCCCCGCTGAATATTTTCACGAGAAAGGGCGATATCTTCATCAAGCGTTTTTTTTCCAGAACCTCGTTGCTGCATTTCTCCGCGAGGTCCATCCAGCCTGGCGCATGGCTTGAGCAAGTGCCCGTTGATGGATCGTAGATAGTGGCCATTGATAATGAAGTAGCTCTTCGACCACCATTGTGAAGTGATATGGTCCGTCTGAGAGGCAGCCCAGATTTCGAGCACTTCGGGCATCCGGGCGTCCAGCCGCTCCTCGAATGACGGAAGCTGCAGAGAAGGAGGAAGTGCTTGCTCCTGCTCTTCCCGTGGAGGGTCAATTCTGCTTCCGGGTCAGCAACGCCCCGGCCTCGATTTCTTCCCACGCTTTGCGTAGCCCGATGGGCTCCCAATGTGAGCGGGAGTAATGCTCCGCTAGGTTCTCCTGAGTGATCGCCATCCACCGACCTTGCATCACGTTGAAAATTTCAATTCGTTCGGGAAAGCATTTCCATCTACGGCTTTCCCTTGGCCATTCCCTGTGCTTTGCTTCACTATGAACCGGAGCGTTGCTGTGGAGCATAAGACTGCCTGCTGGCCTTAGCCCGAACATTCTTCCAGACATGGCCCGGATCACCAAAGTCTCGAACGGACAGCGGACAAAATTCCAGGATATTTCCTGTAGTGGCCAGACGCCACCGCCAGGTAATGATGCTCCATACCAAAAGACGGTCAGGTCAGTCTCTAGGTCATATCTAGTATTGCGTGCAGCTTGCCTGGTTTGGCCCCGACAATATTCTCACTGCGTTATCACGCATGATGATATTCTTCATTGGTTTCTACGTTTCGTTCTGAACGGATGTGAAAACTGTCTGAAGCGGCCCTGTTGGCCATGGCATAGCGTGAACGCGCGTAATCCCCCGGCCTTCTTTCGAAGGTCGGGACGCATGTAAGTATCTGATGAGCCAGTGTTTCATGGCGATCAGACGTCGATTGTGAGAGAATTATGATGGAAGTGGTTGCGGGGGCAGGATTTGAACCTGCGGCCTTCAGGTTATGAGCCTGACGAGCTACCGGGCTGCTCCACCCCGCGGTGGTGTATGTGATGTTGGTGTGTGGGAGTTTTTGTGAGTGGGCTAGGGGACCTGGCGGCGACCGACTTTTCCGCACCTTGAGGTGCAGTATCATAGGCGCTGAGGGATTTCACGGCCGAGTTCGGGAAGGGATCGGGTGTAGGGCCCTCGCAATGGCCACCAGG
>NZ_JACRVV010000015.1:0-12905 GCF_018812035.1 Gluconobacter sp. P5B12
GGGATCGAACATCGTCTGACGAAACCCAATCATCCCTGGACGAACGGTCAGGTTGAGCGGATGAACCGGACAATCAAGGAAGCAACCGTCAAACGCTTCCATTACGACAGCCATGAGCAGTTGAGGACACACCTCAACTACAACTACGGACGAAGCCCCAAGATCCTCAGTGGCCTCATCCCTTACGAATACGTCTGCAAAATCTGGACTTCAGAGCCAGAAAGATCATCATCAATCCAACCCATCAAACTCCGGGACCAAACAATCAGTCAGTCCCAGGTCTACCAGGGTTTGCAGTAGGGCATCCCAGACACCCTGTTCAGCCCAACGCCGGAACCGAACATAGACCGAGTTCCATTTGCCGTAGCGCTCATGCATGTCCCGCCATGGACAGCCTGTGCGCAGAACATGCACCATACCATTGAGAAACAGGCGATTGTCTCCGGCTGGTCGAGCCCAACGTCCGCGCTCAGGCGGCAGAAGCGGACCAATCATCGTCCATTCCTCATCCGTCAGATCGCCTCGTGCCATGCCGTTTCTCCCTGCTCCTTATCCCACAGGCAGCAAGTGAATCAGATCTCAGGCTGATCGTATAGATCTTTTGTCAACGTGCCCTAAGAGCGAAACATTTGTCTACTACGGCATGACCAAAGGACTTGGTACACTCAAATAGTACATTCTTGGGCCTGTCGCCGCATGACCGATGGGACGATGACACAGATACGTTCCTAGACCATACGGTGCCACTCGTTGCAGATTCTTCATATCGATTGTAGCCCCCGCCCTGACGGGCAAAGCCGCCTTGTCTCAGCGGGAATTGTCACGCGGCTCTCTACGCTCTGGCCTAGAGCAAATGTGGTCATGCGTGATATCAGTACTCTTTCTCCCCTCGATGTAGACTATGCAACGCTGCTCACCAGTCCCCCTAAAAACAGTGGGAGCACGGCGCGGGGCACGACTGCGCTGTCCGATATTCTGATTCGGGAAATCGAGACAGCCGATATCCTGGTGGTGGGTACGCCCGTGCATAATTTTACAGTACCTGCTGCGCTCAAATCCTGGCTCGACCACGTCGTGCGCGTGAACCGGACCTTCACCGTGGGTCCCAGCGGCAAAGTGGGGCTCGTCAAAGATCGACCCGTATTTATCGGCGTTGCCGCCGGCGGCATGATCTTCGGTGACGGTGCACAGCAGCCCGATTTTTTCACCCCCTACCTAAAGGCGATCCTGAATTGCATCGGGCTTTATGATTTGCACTTTGTGTCTGTGCAGGGCACAGCTGTTCGTTGCAAATCCGAACAGGACGCAGAACTCAAACAGGTTCTCTCAGACTTGAAGTGCGGTTTCTTTACAGAACACCAGGCTCAACAGGAAAACCTCCAGATTGGGGACAACGCATGAAGCTGTGTGTCTGACATGACCGACCTATTCGCTCCGCTTGCCGCAATTACACTCAACAGGCAGAGTGCACACTCCCTGAACGAACAGATTGCCCTGCATGTTGAGAGAGCCATATTTTCGGGAGTTCTTCCGGCAGGAAGTCGCCTTCCATCCTGGCGTGACCTTGCGACTCAGTTAGGCGTTGCACGCGGGACGGTGCGCACAGCTTATGACAGACTGATCGATCGCGGGCTCCTTTGCGCCACAAAAACTGCTGGAACGCGCGTGGTAGAAGTCCTCCCGATTTTAATGCCCATGCCTCCCGCAATCCAGCACAGTTCTGGGCCAGGTGGGGTCACCTCCATTGATGATGGTCCGCTGGCTTTATTCCAGCAAAGAGCCGACCGCCCACTTGCTTTTCAAATGGGTGTTCCCGCGCATGACGCTTTTCCGGCTACTCTCTGGTCTCGGATGCACCGGCGAGGGGTACAGGCCTCGGCGCTGAATACTGGCGTGATGGATCCGTGTGGTCTGCCGGAATTACGGGCCGCGCTCGCCTCTCATCTTGCTCTTGCGCGGGGGGTGCACTGCTCGCCAGAGCAGATACTGATTACGACCGGGTTCAGGAGTGGGCTCGCCATGGTGCTGCGGGCCATCGATTCCGCTGGAAAGCAGGCATGGGTAGAAGACCCGGGTTTTCCGATCACGCGTCTGGCGCTCGAAAGCGCAGGTGTACATCCCGTGCCTGTAGCCGTGGATCGCGAGGGGCTGGATGTGGAACTTGGACATACTATAGCGCCTGCAGCAGCTTTGGCGCTCGTCACACCTGGTCAGCAGGCTCCAACGGGTGTCTCACTGAGTCTCGAAAGACGCAGAGCTCTGCTTGACTGGGCCAGGCAAAACAACAGCTGGATCATTGAGGATGATTATCTGGCTGAGCTTCACTTGGATGGCCAAGCGTCCCCAGCACTTGCTGCGGGCGACGGCGCCGACCGTGTCATCCATATCGGAACATTCAGTAAAACACTCGCTCCCATGATCGGACTTGGCTTTGTTGTCGCCCCCCAGGCACTCGTAAAGCGCTTGACCGAGACAGCCTGGTGGCTCGCAACGCCGCCTAACAACGCCGTACAGATCGCCTTAACGCATTTTATGCGCGAGGGACATTATTTCAGACATCTGCGTCGTACACGCCAGATCTACACCGAACGCCGCGAGCTGTTACGCAATACGTTGCTGGGATGCGGCGCCTCGTTGTCGCAAAGCGCTGGCCTGTCGCTTATACTGCCTTTGCCCTCCGGCTTTGATGACGTTCAACTGGCGCATCAGGCACAGACTGTGTCTCTTGGGGTAACGCCTCTCTCCGCATGGTTTGCCAAGGGCTCACGAGCAAGATCTGGCGTGTTGCTTGGCGTTGCCAACGTTCGTGCGGAACGGGTCGAAGCCGATTGCCGACAACTCCTCACCTTGATGCACTCGACGCTGTAGCAGCTCTTTGCCAGCGATTGTTAAGGCGCTGTTTGTCCCGCGCTATGTGTTTTCTCCAACAACGATACGGACCTCCCTCATGCCTGGATTTCGATATGGACTTGTGGCTCTCGCAGCGCTTCTCATAACGTCTGCGCCTCACTCTGCGTGGGCGAATACATCTCCCGCGCCAGACCCTGCTTTCGTCGCTGAAGATCCGACCCTCTCTCAGATGATAGGTAAGTCTGTCCCTGGCCTAAGCTGGCAAACACTGGATGGCCAGACACTGGACCTTGTGAAACTGGCTCACAAAGGCCCGGTCTATCTCAAGCTCTGGGCGACCTATTGTATTCCCTGTCGTGCCCAGATGCCCGGGTTTGAGCAGCTCTATCAGCGTTATAAGTCACGCATGAGCATTGTTGCCGTGGATATCGGTTTTGGAGAAAAACACGACAAAATCGTTAGTTTCGTCAGAAAAGCAGGGCTAACCATGCCAGTTGTGGTCGATGATGGAAGGCTGAGCGACTGGCTCCATATCCGCGCCACGCCTCTTCATGTGCTGATCGACCGTGATGGTCGACTGGCCTATCTCGGCCATCAGGATGGTGCAGCACTCGAGGCGGCACTTGAACGCGTTGTCGCCAAGCCCCGTACAACAGCGCACCTTCAATTTGCGGATGTCACACCTACCCCGCCTCTGGTCGTTGGAGCCGAAGTACCAACTCTGACACTGAGCGATGCTAGGCAGGCTGCAGTGCCCTTACGTCCAGAGGGCGCGGCAAAGCCTCAGGTCGTTCTGTTTACCGCGCCTTGGTGTGAAAGCTATCTTTCTACCATGGATCCGCCGACCGCCCGAAACTGTGCCCGCACACGAGAAATTGCACAGAAACTTGTCACAAACTCCAGGCTCGACTGGACAGTTATCGGCGCGAAACTCTGGACTGAACCAGCAGATATGGCTTCGTTCCGCACCCTGTTTGGTCCCGGATTTCAGATACTTCTGGATGAAAACAATCAAGCCTTTACGAGGTTCGGTATTCGACAGATCCCTGCCGTGGCCTTGATTAACAAGGATGGACGGCTAGCCAAAATGCTCGATGGGTCCCGCCCTGATTTGGGCGCTCAGATCGAAGCATTTACTCAAAAAACGCCATGAACCGAATTAAGTGTACGTGCTAGCCCTCATTTCTTCTCATAAATGCGGCTAACTCAGTTCCTATTCTGCAATTTTAGTGTGGCTCGATAGGCGTAGGAAGATTCATAAATCCTGAAAGATCCGTATCACCTCCGGCCAGTAGTCTTATTGCTGAGCGCTTTCTCGTACAGACCTGATCGACGCCTATCCAAGCAGCAGATGTCTTCTTCAACGAACTTAGATTTGAGAAGCGGTGCTGCAATGGACGTCAGCTATCACGTTCATATGACTCGTTAGCAGATCGTCTGCTTTTCCCCATAACGGTCTTCTGAATGAGCGGTATCGGGACCTGTGTTGTCTCAGCGCGCTGCAGAAAGCAGCTCACTCACCAGCGACGGCCGCTTATCCAACATCGCTAGCAAAACCTGGGCTGGTCCGGTTGGCTGACGACGGCCATGTTCCCAGTTCAAAAGGGTCCCCTTGGCGACCCCGATGCTTCTGGCAAACTGGGCCTGAGAGAGTCCGGTCCGGGTTCTGATGGCCGCCACGTCAACCGACGGAATACGGACCTGGTGGGTCACGCTGTCCTCCACCGGGACTTCCGAATAGGCGAGAGCTTCATTCAGCCCCTGCAGAATGCTGTCATAAGCGCTCATGATGGTTCTCCGTATTTCGCAACAAGCGTCCTGTTCAAGTCTACCAAGGCAGCCTGTTCAGATCTCGTCAGATTGTCTTTCCCGTTTTTGGCAAGAACGGTCAGGAAAAACAGAGGCATCTATACTTCCACCAAAAACGTAGAGAGTTTTGTACCCTCCCCTCTTCCCTCCACCCTCGCGGGAAAAGCGAACCTTTCGTAGACCGCCTAAAGAAATGCCAGCATCTGGCATCACAGCGAGTATGTTAGTCAGAGCCATACGATCGTCGTCTGATATCAGGGCTTTTGCCCGCTTTATGAATTCAGGCAGTTCGACAACGGTCTGCAGCTTTGACATTCACAATAGAATATATGCCAATGACATATACGTCAACGGCGCATAGCTCAGAGAGACGAGCGATATGACGGGTATTCAGACAAACAGCAGTCCACAAACTGCACCAAATCTCCAAAACCGGCAGTTTTCCACCATAAGACTCATGTCCGTTTTTTCCTATTCTCAGACACTAGGGTACGGGACACAAAAAAGACCCGCAAAGGTCTTTTCGAAGCGTGTTCCACGGATGCTTATGCCCGGATAAAGTCTGCTCTCGGAGCGGCAGCCTGATCGTCTCTGGTCCTCTTTGCGAGAAATATTCCAACTCACGCAGGCTCGAAATCATTTCTCTGGGTTGCGGCTGACTTTGGGGGTAAGCAGACTATCGTGGATTGAGTATTCTGCAAAGAAAAGCCTATATTCGCACTAAAAATATTCATTCCACTTTAAGACTTCCTAAAGTGGACGTTACGAAATGATGATATTTAACTCATTATTCCACGCATCATATCTTTAATTCCATTAATTTAATTAAGCCTCAATTATCATTCCGCAATTAATAAAGCCGTCTAGTTTGATCAATAGCTTGATTTTTTTTTGAATTTCTATCAATAAATTAACGGGCCATCACCGCTTCAATATAATGTGTCACAATTTGTCTTTTCGGTTTTTTTATCGTATAAATGTATATGCGTTTTCATTCAAAATACTATACTTCAGGATGTTGTAATAATGAATTCAAAAACTGATAATCTTGATAAAATTCTACAATATTTTCCAACAGGGACGGCTGAAGGAGAAAGATCTATACTTGATAAAGTATTTATATATGCAGATGAATTTAAACAAATAATATCTCCAATTCCAGGTAATCCCATCTTACTTGTTGGTGAGAAAGGAAGTGGTAAGAGTGCGCTACTTGATTTTTCATCTCGATTGACAAATTCTCAAGGAATTCCAACAGTCTCACTTACACCATTTGATATAGATACTTCTGGATTGGCTACAAATTCTTCCACTGGAGATATGGTCAGAGCTTTCTATGACATCCTTCTAATAGCAGTCGCAAAAAAGATATCCGAAGAAAATAGCGGATGGTTTGATGGTGACTATGCCAATTTATATTATGCGGCCGTCGACGCAAATGCCAGAAAGTCGGATTTTCCTGGTAGAATTGGAAAGTTTATTGCAGAAATTGCGAAAGGACCAACCAAGATTGACTTGGGTTCGGCATTTCCTCATCTCACTGAGACTACACGCTCAGATGTAGAGTTGTCAGCACAAAAAATTGTTGGAAAAAAGAGTTTCTACCTTTTTATTGACGATACCGATCAAATATCAAACCCAGATAATTCTTCTCATTTGAATAGAGTTTGGGCTATCATTCTTGCTGCTCGCAGAATAGCGGAAAAAATTCCTGAATTAAAGTGCATAGTCACGTTGAGGAGCGAAGTCTGGGTTAGACTTCAACGAGACGAAACAGGACAACGCGACCAGGCTGACCATTTCAGAAACCTTGTTGTTAATATGTACGGCACTCGCGAACATATTAGCAGGATTGTGCGCAGGAGATTGAGTCTCGCCTCAAATAAAAATACTGAAGATGATACGATTTATGATGATTTTTTTGATGAAAAAAAAGCACATGCTCCTCAAAGCAGTGAATTGCGAACGTGGGAAAATCTCATTACCGTCCGTTCCAGAGAACGTCCTCGTGATACAATTCAACTAATCTCTGCGCTAGCTAAAGAGGCATTGAGCAAAAGAAAAGAAAAGATTGATCAGAAAGTTTTCATTGATGTTATGCCCATTTTTTCAAAAAATATTTCAGATCAATTTGGGCAAGAGACAACAATTGAATGTCCTCAAGCCTTAGAAATACTAAAAACATTTGCTTCCGCAGAATATGATCATGCAGGATTTACTATGAGTGCAGAGAAAACGTTAGAGCACTTTAAAAAAATACCATCTAAATTTACCACAACATTATTTGGAAAGACCATTCGCCCGGGAAATGAAATACAAGCCTTCGAATTATGGCAATTCTTCTACCAAGAGAAAGTAATTAATGCGCGATCTTCTGATATTGATACCAGAGATGGGTTCAAACATTTGGATCCTGAAAATGATGCATTTTTAGTAAGTAAGGCAAGGTGGAATGATCTGCAAAAATACCTTTGGGAAATAAATACTGCCTATAGAGACTATTTAGTTTTTCTTCAAACAGAAGACGGAAAATATTCTGGGTTGGCGACAAAAAGACCAGCGGGCAACCGAAGAAGAAGAAATTCTAACAGGTGAACTGAGTAATCTATCAAAGGACGCACGCTCTTTTTTTGTGTGAATGCAAAAGGAGAGCACATCATTTAGTCCGCTATATGAAAATCATATTGAGTTCAGGAATGTCCGATGTGAAGGCGTAAGCAGAAGGTCCGCTTAGCCTACATGTCGGATAATCCGAAGCACAAACGAGTGATCTCAGAGCGGACGACGCTGGCCAAACTTGCTTGAGTGACTTTTATTCACTCAGGTGAGCATCCATGCCCGACAGGTTCAGTTCACTCTGAACTGGCGTTTCCTCTCTGAAGACTTGATGAAACGCGTGGTGAGAAACAGAGCGCCGTGGAATAACGCGAGCAATGCAAATGTTTCGGCATAAGCTTCCGATCCGGCATGGGAGGGGCCGACCGTCGCAAGCCGCCACCCAAGGAACGTGGCGCATGCTGTAATCAATGTCGGCCCGCCAATCCTTTGCATGATGTTCAGCGCGGTCGTCGCCATCGGAATATCCTTGCGTGCGATCGAAGCGTATCCCGCGCTCATTGCCGGAATGCCGACGGCACCCCCGCCGCCGCCACGCAATAACAATGCTATGGTCAGCAGGGTGACGTTCAGACCGTGATAGGCGAGCACCATCAAGACCACTGTTCCGACAAAGGACAAAAGAGCCCCGCAACCGGTCAGATCGCGCGCGTCAAACCGGTCACTCAGACGGCCAATGAGCGGATAGACGCACATCATCCCCAGACCCAGGGGGGCCATGAACAGGCCCGTCCGCTCGGGCGAGACACCGCAGGCATGGATCAGCCATACGGGTAGAAGCATCTGACCAGCGAACGACACCCCGTTCGTCAGAAACATGATGATCGCCGACACCGAAAAAGCAGGCGCACGCAGCAGGCGCAGGTCGATCAGCGCGTCATCGCCCTTGCGTCGCGCGGATCGGACATACAGGACGAACAGCACGAGGGACGCGCCTAAAGTCGCCTGTCCATAAAGCCGGGCGACATGATCCATGCCGTAGAGAAACGAGACGAGAGCGGGTGCGAGAAATCCTAGCCCTGTCAGGTCAAGTGGACGGGGGCGCTCGTCATGCCGATCGTCAGGAAGAAACAGAACGGCAAGGACAAGAGCCGCAAGCCCGACCGGAACATTGAGAAGAAAGATCCATCGCCAGGACGCGACGGAGAGAATGGCACCGGCTGCGACGGGTCCAAGAAGCGGCGCGAGCAGAACAGGTGCCGTCATTGCGCTCGCAACCCTCGGCATCTGTCGGCCTGCGACACGAGCAACCGTCATCTGCGCCATAGGAGCAAGCAGACCGCCCGACATGCCTTGCAGCAGACGGAATGCGATCAGTGACGGCGCAGACCACGCCAGCGCGCACAGGCCTGATGTCAGCGTGAAGGCACCGAAGCACCATAAATAAACCGCTCGTCCCCCGAGGCGGCTTACGAGCCATCCATTTAGCGGCAACGTCAGGGCGAGCGCCAGCAGATAGCCGCTGACCACCCACTGTATGTGTGAAAACGGCGCGTGCAGGGTCGTAACGAGATCGGGGAGCGACACATTGACGATCGTGGCGTCCAGTTGCGCCATGAAAGATCCGATCGCCGCGACGCTCACGATTTTCCAGATTCCCGGAGGCAGTTGATCCGGGTCTGAGCCTGGCGACGTCGTTCTGGCGTTCATGAATGATCTCGATGGGGACTGCGAGACGCGCAGCCATGAGACATGCGTTTACGCATCCAGCGCGATCGCGTCGCTCGTCGTCACCCGGCCGAGGCGAGGAAAAATCTCCTCGCAGGCAAAGCGCTGCATGTCTTCTGTGAATGTTGACATGACATCCTCGACGAGCACGACGTTGTATCCATGCTCATGCGCCGCTCTGGCGGTAGATTCTACCCCCAGATTGGTGGCAATTCCGCCGAGCACGATGGTCGTGATACCACGTCGCCGCAACTGAAGATCGAGATCCGTGCCGTAGAAGGCACCCCATTGCCGTTTCGTGACACGCAGATCGGTCGGTTCGGCAAGCCCCTCAACCAGTTCTGCCCAGTCTGGTGCGAAGCCGCCAGGCGGTGAAAAGGAGCGATCGACAATCGCATGCACGGCGTCGGCGAAATCTGGCGCAAACGCTACATTAACCAGAATGACCGGTGCGCCGGTAGCCCGGAAACGCGTTGCAAGGTCTTTCGATCGCTCAACAATCGCACCCCCCTGTGTCGGAGCCAGGGGAAGCCCCGTGATACCCTTCTGGAGATCGATCAGGACGAGGGCCGTCCTGGTGGCTGGGAGTGAAATCATGGCAAGACCTTCCCTGTTGACGTTCGACCGCCATCCCGAACCGTTGTCCGGAACACGCGGAAACGTTAGTAAGTTGAGTAGACACTCAAGCAGGAGCATTATTTGAGTATGAACTCAAGTTCGTCAAGGAGTAAACGGACACCTCTTCAGCCGCTGCGCGCGGCTGGGCGTCAGCGCGTCGAGGAATTGCTGGAGGCCGCGTCCGATCTCATGGCCGAACGAGGTTACGAGGCGACGACCATGGCGGAGATCGCCGCGCGCGCCGGGGCGAAGATCGGCTCGCTTTATCGCTTCTTTCCGAACAAGGAGGCTGTGGCGGATGCTCTTGTGCAGCGGCATATCGCCGTTCTGGAAGACGAATACGCGGCACTCGCCAAACGTGCAGCCATGCTCTCGCCGGACGCTCTGGCAGACGTTCTGATCGAACTGCTTGTCACGCTTCATCCTCGCGTGAAATCCCTGTCTGCGCTGATGGAGGCACGGACTGACAAGATGGAGATCCGTGATCGTGCACGAGGACATGCCATAGCCGGAATTGCGGCAGCATTGCGTGTCTGTGCGCCAGAGTTGGAGGACGCACTAGCGAGAGATATTGCTGCGATCGTTCTAAACACTATGAAAGTGTTGCGCGGCATGCTGGCGCAGGACGCCCCCACGACGCCTGGCGCGCCTGACGAATTGCGACGGATGCACCGTCTCTATCTAGCGGATCGGCTAGAGCCGTTTCGGCGTGCCCCAGGCAGCATAACGGACGCAGAGCCATAATTCGCAGAATGGTGCAATACTCGCCCCACGACCTAGGAGCCTTGGCGCTATCCCGGAGAGCGAGATGCCGTGGGAGCTTGCGCCTTCTTTTTTGGACATTTAGCTCGGAAAACCCAACTTTTGATATCCGCCATCGGTCTTCAGAAATATTACTCGTCTGTCGATCGGGTTAATTCTTCCCAGTCTGCGATCTCTCTTTCCAGACGAGAGAGACGTTCACGAACCAGTTGTAGAGCATCGCTGCCCAGCAGGAGTTGCGGTGGCGACGCGTCCGACGCAATGAGTCGGAGCACTGCGGCGGCGAGTTTCGCTGGATCGCCCAATTGTTTACCGTCCTTCTCGTGTCGTGCAGTCCGGATCGGATCGAACAGAGCATTATGGTCTGTAATTGAGCGTTCGGTCCTGACCATTGAACGCCCGGCCCAGTCCGTGCGGAATGATCCAGGGCATAGCGCGGTGACATGAACCCCAAAAGGCGCCATTTCCGCGCGCATGACCTCCGAAATGCCCTGCAAAGCGAATTTGCTACCACAGTAAGACGCCAGGCCAGGCATCGTGATCAGACCACCCATCGACGTCACGTTCACAATGAACCCGCGACGGCGTTCGCGAAAACGCGGCAGGAAGGCCCTGGCAATCGCAACAGTTCCGAAGACATTAACGTCGAACTGGCGGCGCATTTCTTCGAGAGGAGATTCCTCCAGAACCCCTTCATGCCCATAACCGGCATTGTTGATGAGTACGTCGACTGGACCATGGTCTTCTTCTGCCTGTGCGACGATGGCGGGGATACGGTCGAACTCGGTGACGTCACACAGGACCACTCGAGCATCCTGCAGTCGCTCCAGTAAGGACACTCTTGCGGTTTGCGATCGGACCGTACCAATCACCCGATGACCGGCCTCAAGGGCAGCCTGGGCAATGGCTAACCCAAATCCCGAGTTGGCACCCGTAATAAAGAAGGTTTTCTGTGGCATGGCTCTGCTCGACTGAATTTCGTTCATGCCTTGACCAATAATAGGGTATTACCCTGCTCTATACTGTAATTTCTCTAATATCCTTGCCTGATCCTATGAATCATCAATCAGATACCCCGTCACTCCTCGCACTGGCTGCGGAACTCGCACCGCGATCTGGCTACAACGCCACGTCTTTCCCGAGTGTCCGTATCCTGCGTTCTGAGACTGTCCTCGAAGATGTGCCGGTCCTTTATCGCCCTGGTGCGGCTTTCGTACTGCAGGGATTCAAGCAGGGTTTCCTCAATGGTGAGATCTACCGATATGATACCGAGCATTATCTTGCCGTTTCGGTCCCTCTGCCTTTCCGGATGGCTTCACAGGCCAGCCCTGCTCAGCCTCTGCTCGCCATTTACTTCGATTTTGACCTGCATCTTGCTGCTGAAATAGCGACCACACTGAATGGACAAGCCAGTCATGACGAAAGAATGCAGGCGCGAAGTCTGATTTCAAGTCGAATGGCACCCGCCATGACAAATGTACTTCAACGCCTGCTTCATGCTCTCCATCATCTCCAGGAACTCACTATTCTCGGCCCGGGGCTATTGCGTGAATTGCATTATCGCATCCTGGTCGGGCCTCAGGGCGGATCGCTGATGGCAGCCTTGCGTCGCAATGGCACGACAGACAGGATCGTGCAGAGTCTGACGCTGATCCGCGAACGCTACAAAGAAGGTCTATCGGTTCCGGAACTTGCTGTAACAGCCGGTATGAGCGTTCCGTCATATCACGTCGGCTTTAAGCGCCTCACCGGGAACACCCCGATTCAATATCTCAAGGCGCTGCGGCTGCACGAAGCCAGGCTGATGATCGCACGACGTCAGGGCACACTTGCAACGATCGCCTCAGAAGTCGGCTATGCCAGTCCTGCCCAGTTCAGCCGGGATTTCAAACGCCACTTTCATCGCACCCCAAGTGAGGAGGCCAAATGGATGCGAGAACATCTGGGAGAACTAACACAGGCTTGACGCGCAAACCTAGCGACCGGCAATGGCCGATTCCTTAGCAGACAGGCGATAACCGCGTTCTTGCTGGTCATTTTCGTTGTCCAATATGGTTTTATGAAGCGGACATAACTGAAGATGGTGCTTGACCGCTGCTGCTAGCATCAGCAAAGTCGTGTTTGCCTAAAAAGACAGCGATGCAGGTATGGTGACAACCTGTGGTCTCTCTGGAGAGACAGTCACGCTTGAGCGAATAAACCCGTTCTTGGCCATGGCCGGACACGACGAGGATAGGCCTCGCCCGTGGTCGGTCGTCGTTGTCCAGATTGCGATCGGCTCGTGTCCGTCTCACCAACGGAAAGACACAGTCATGAAGCTGAACCATATCAATCTCTACAGCCACGATACTGAGGCTGATCGCGTAATGTTCGAACAGTATTTCGGCCTGCGCACTCTCGTTGTGCGTGGGATCAAAATGGCCATCATGCAGGACAATGATGGGCTGGTTCTGATCGTCAATCATTTCGATAACAAGCTCGAAGGCTTTGATTACCCCAGGCAATTCGACGTCCTGCACATTGGTTTCATCCAGAAGTCTCGCGAGGACGTCGATGCTCTCTATGAGCGCCTAAGCGCCGAT
>NZ_JACRVV010000016.1:0-14768 GCF_018812035.1 Gluconobacter sp. P5B12
AACTTCGCCGCATGTACGATACTGGCGACTATTCCATCAGTGACCTGGCTGATCTGTTTTCCATCTCGCGACCAACCGTTTATCGGACACTCAGGCGTCAGCCTGTTACGTTCGTAATGGCAGCATGACCTGCGGAAAACGTAACCGTCCAGCGCAGCGCACGCTTGCTCCCATACGAGCCAGGCATGCTGCTGCTCTTACATGCCAATTAGCGCTGCAACTCAGTGCCATTTATCGCTGATATCTACAATACACCGTGGCTTCGGGTTGTACCAATATGACTATAGTTTTTTTGGTTCATAGGGGCATAGAAACGCGTGCATGGCCGTAGACCATAAACGAAATCGTGCATCACATTTTTACATTAGGCAAAAGTAGAAAAACGTCGTAATCGCACGGCTGAAGCGCTATCGTAGGGACAATGGTTCCCTGCTAGAGGACACTTATGACTAAGAAATCTGCCGCGCTGGCCACGAAAAAAATCGACCCCAAGAATGATATATCAGCTTCAGGCGAGCAACCCGTTCGATCAAGCTGGATTACGGCAGACAGCAAGATTGCAGGAGTGATGCAAGGTGACTCTGCAACTATGCTGAAGCAGTTACCCGACGAAATTTTCAACGTCGCCGTTACATCTCCGCCATACTACTGGGTACGTGATTACGGTTATGACGGCCAAGTTGGTCACGAAGCGAGCGTAGATGCTTATGTCGAAGCCTTAATGAAGGTTTTCGATGAAGTGAAACGCACCTTAAATCCTGAAGGCGTTTTCTTTCTCAATATTGGGGACACTTATTATTCTGGTAACGGCCAGCCCCACGGTAGCGATCCACGCAGTTCATCACGTAATTTCGCACGACGAAAACTGCGGCCTGTTGACCAGTCTGGTTGGGATATCCCCAAAAAATCGATGATTGGGATACCCTGGAAGATAGCCTTTGCGATGCAGGCTCGGGGGTGGACGTTACGTAGCGATATCATTTGGAACCGAGGCAACGCCTTTGTTGAGCCAACTGCTCGCGACCGGCCCTACCGCCAATATGAACATATCTTCATGTTTTCTAAAAGTCGATTTTACTCTTTTGATCGGAGTAAGTTGATGGAAGAGGACGTCTGGAATATTCCGATCGAACGCAGCATGCGAACACGAAAATGCGGTCACAATGCCGCCTTTCCATCTGAGTTGGTGCGTAGGTGCATAGAAGTAGGAAGCCCCGTTAGCGGCCATGTCCTAGATCCATTTGTCGGATCCGGCACCACCATTTTCACTGCTTTAGCACACGACAGAAATGTCGTCGGCGTAGACATGAGCGAAGACTATGTAGACTATATCAAAACAACACTCGAAGGCGATGGCCATAAGCCCACCACTTGGGATAATGTACAGAAATGCCTTCGCCGCCCATCCGGGCTTTGGGAAACGTGGGCAGGAAATAGAAATAATTTTCGCAAACCCGGAAGAAAACGGACTGAATGATCAGTGAAATATTTTGATATTCCAACCATAAAATCAGCAATAGAAAATCTTCAGAACTATCCAGGAACGAAGATTATTACTGCTTTTATTTTTGCTGCTAATGACGTTAATACTAATGCAGTAACGGATATATCAAAAAAGAGAGGGACTGATCGACTAGTTGATCAGTATTTTTCCGGGTCTCTGATGGGCCTAGATCCCTTGACTAGAGGAAACCTTCTCCGACCTCGCTTTAACGACGTAACGTGGAAAAACGGACGCTTTTCCAATGACTACGTTATTCGCCAGGATACTAAATTCTGGGGAAATCTCTCTTCAAGCCGAGGTTATCGTGAGTGGCGCGACCGTGGCCTTCTCGAAGGAGACAAGTCGATCTTCCAGCTCAAACCTAGCTTTAAGGCAGCGTTTGAGCTGGACATCGCAGAAACCTTCCGTTTTGAAGATTTTATGGTTTGGCTCTACGCCTTTACCGGGTTTCCTGATGAAATCGATGGTTGGGCAGCCCTGTACGATCACTTGGTGACCACTGACCTCGGTCTTCCTAAGTTCCAGCCCGATTACCTTGGACGTCTTACGCTCACGGTTCCAAGCTTGCCTTGGCCTGCGACCATTCCCACCAGACCCACTAACGACGAATTTCTGACCCAGCTCGCTCCTAAGCTCAAAGCCCTGATCGACACGGCCGAGCCTGAAAGAAATGACGACGACGAAGAGCTGCCGCCCCTTCCTGACGATGATGCGGATTATGTGGCTATGACCACAGCAATTCGCCTGAAGGAAAGCTATGCGTTTCTACTCGCCGGTCCTCCAGGCACCGGCAAATCTCGCAAAGCTCGGCAACTTGCTATTAAGCTCGCTGGCGACCCTAAACGTGAGCTGTTTCTCCAATTTCATCCAGCCATGGGTTACGATGACTTTATTCAGGGCTTTAGACCTGTCGCTGTTAAAAACGATCATGGCGATGAGGTAGGTGTCACCTACAAGCTTGCTTCGCGCCTATTCATGAGGCAAGCCGAAGAAGCACAAAAGAACCTTGAGAAATATTACGTCGTTGTGATTGACGAGCTAAATCGTGGAGATGTTGCACGAATTTTTGGTGAAGTTCTGACATACTTAGAGCCATCTTATCGTTCTAAAATGTTCCGGCTCTCCTATTCAGAAAAAGACGTTAGTCTTCCAAAAAATCTAATCATAATCGCTACGGCTAATCCTTATGATCGCTCCGTTACCGATCTTGATGATGCCTTGCTGAGACGGTTCTGGGTTTTTGAAATGAAACCTGATGTAAACACTCTACGATCTCATCTTGTGGATGCCGGAGTAGATCCTAAACTATTACACTTGACCGTTCAGATTTTCACGATTATCAATAGTGTGATGCCGAATGGATTCGGCCATACTAACTTCCTGCGCGTTCGCACACTCGACGACCTCAAAGCAGTTTGGTTAGGTCGAGTAAAAATGAGTCTAGACCGCACTTTCACCCATGATCGCGATACCTACCAATCAACCGAAGCAGAGATCGAGAGCCTCCTAGCTGTAGCGGAACAGGAAGACTTAGCAAGTTCTATAGACAATCAGCATACACCCCCTGCGGAAACATGAAATGGCTGAGTTTCCACGTATAGTTTCAATGGAGGAACGCGATAACCATGTTTTCCCGCGTGAAGATTTGTTTGATAGCACTGGCCATTCACTAATCTTGCCGGAGACAAGGGCTCTTTCAGCGGTCGAACTCAAAGATGTTCATAATGGTGTGAATCTCCGTGCGCTTGGGCTGATCGGATATCTTCCGCTAACCAACGAAATTGTTCTCAATCTTCGACCAAAATTTCCGCTCAACAACCTATGGCGCATGCTTTCTATCGCCGATGAGAGCTACGACCGAGTGTTGCCAGTTTTGCGTTCATATGAACGCGATGACGCATCGCCCCCTCATCAACTCCTAGCTCGAGGATTTTGCCATTATTTGCGAGCCATCATCGACCTAGGTCTAGCTCGAGGCTACTACCGAGAACCCTACACTGGGTTTTACAAACCCAAAGTTGAGTTTGGCCGTACCATGTCGCGACATTTGTCGCGTGGGGATGACCTCACCATCTCCGGCGATATCTTTGCATATTCTGCTAACCTCTCAGTCAACTCAGTACTGAAATCCGCCTGCCTCGCATTTCTCCGCATTATCCCACGTGATCCGAAATGGCTTTCGGAGAGAAGGCTATTACTAGAAGCGCTTAATGCACTTCATCGTGTATCACCTGCTCAAATGCACGCTGGAGACGAAGCGTTGGCGGATACAACACCACGTTGGGTTCGAGAGAATTATCGAGGTGCCTTATCGGTATATGCCATGCTGCTCGGATATACGCAGATCGGCTTCGGCTACGACGCTCAAGGCAGCAAATTGCCCTCATTCCTTTTTTCACTTGATAGTATTTTTGAAAGCTACGTCCGCAACGTTTTCCGAACTGCGTTTAGAGAACGGAAGATTGCAGTTCTGGATGGAAATACTCCTAGACACCATGGTCGATTATTCCTCGACAATAATCGCTTTCCTACCAAGCCTGATCTAATTTTCCGCAAAAAACGGTCTATACTTGGCATCGCTGAAGTTAAATACAAACAAAATATCGAAGAAAAAGATAGATATCAGGTATTGAGTCACGTTCTTGCAGCGCAATGCAAAATAGGAGTTTGGATTTCACCATCAATTATTAAAGAGTTCAGTGGAATTTCATATATAGGTTCAGTATCTACGGGAGCTAAATTCTATCACTACTTATTGGATATAAGTGGTGACTTAGATAGAGCTAGTGCAGACATGGTTGAAAAAATTAGTACCTTATTACCTACAGAGTCCTAAAAAACCTACACCAGCCTGACGGGCAGCGTTCGTAGATTACCTGCTCCAAGACATCGAGCACGAAGCTTACATGCACTGTCCTGCTGCTGCGCTAGGGCACAGAGCTTTTTCTGATCTCAATAGAGCTCGTCACGGTTGGGCTTGCTGTTATGAACAACGGTTGTTCCACTTCCAGGAAACCGCCCTGCCCGCTTTTCTTCCCAGGTCAGACGCCGCGTCTTCTCTGGCTGTTCATTCTTCTTCTCTTCAGCCTGCTCAACGACCGGATCAGGCTGGATGGTGGTTCTGGAGACCTCTTTCAAAACAGGCACGGCTTTCACCTGAAGAGCCCGCCGGACCCGCTCCCGAAAGGCTGGCAGCGGAATATCGAACGCCTCCCCATAACGATCGAAAAGCCAGAGACGGATTGATTCATACGACCAGCGTTCTGCCATGAATGTCTGGATCTGTTCAGCTTCCCGGATCAGAAGCACCCGACAGGCATCCCGCCCCCGAGGAATGGGTAACCCTGTCTTACGATCTTCATTCACAACGGCCATTCTTTCTTCCTCAGGCCTCTCCTGTTTTGAAATGACGGGATCTGTCCCGAAAGGTTCTTGTCCCATCAGCAACCGCTGTACGACCCGAGCCGCAGGAACAGCCTCATCAGACCGAAAGCGCACATAGCCCGGCCGTGCCGGTGGCTTCCAGGAGTTTGCCTTCCGTCTGATCCGCCCCCAGTCTTTTTTGGCAAAGCCGTGCAGTTCAAAGACCTGCTGCCTCACCCCCTTGAACCCTGGCAACCGCACCAAACGCGCCATAACAGCCTTGATGGCATCATCACTGCGTGTGGTCCGGATCGCAGCCTGGATCTCACCCTGCCATTCCTGCACACGCTCCCGGGTCATCCGCCAGGACCAGGTGGGCTTTGCTTTCAGGCTCGGCAACTGAGCCAGTTCGAACTCCGTTCCCCAGGACAAGCGACCGTATTTGTCTGAAACCTGTCGGCGTCCATGTTCCCGCTGAAAGGCTGCGTTCTCTCCATCCGTAAAGAGCAGCCACCACAGGAAGCGGGTCGTTCCCTGTTCAGGGTAGGCGAAGAAACGCACACCAGCTGCACCCTTCTGCCGCTGACGGCACCGCTGCCAGCGGGACAGTCCTATGTCATAGCGCTCGGCAAATTTCTCTTCGAGCGCCAGAAGTTTCTCTGCTGAGACAACCCCGGAGACATGCCAGATATATCCACGGGCCACAGCACTCTGCATGGCCTGCATGACGGATGTCTTGTGCACCGGGATCTGCATCTCTCACCTTCACTCAATCCCGGAAACCGCAGTTTTCAGCGGCATCTTGGAAACTCATGGAAACGCTCGAATATGTACGATAAGGCATGATAACTCACGTTATCGCAACATCATATAAATTAAAAAACTTCGATAAAAAAATGAGCTTCGCAACTTTATAATAAGAAGTTCCTCACGCGCAAATGAGGAAGAATGTGCCGCCCACACATCTGACTTGACCCTGGGCCAGAGAAATTTTCATACTGGAAAACGGATGGAGAGACGCCTCGCGAACAAGACACTCTCTGTTCAGGCCTACAGCTTACTCAGCGGGTGACTTCAGAGCGGACCTAACCGCTTACCCCAAGGCTCAGGACATTCCCCCAATGTCCTGAGCCACTCATCTGGCTTTCAGCAGACGCTGCCCAACAACCTGTCAGAACAGCATGAGAGAGGAAAAGCTCTCCGTCAGGGGCGTTCGTGCCAGGGAACCGCGCGCTTTTCTCCGAGATCGTACGGATCAATTTCAATCCCGGCTTTCAGCAGGGCGCGCATCAGCACCTCTTTCTGGGTTGTATCCCGAAGAGCGGCTGTCCGGCTTAATGCCCGCATGGTTGTCTCAGTGACTTTCACATTGAGATTGACGGCTTTCTGGCGCGGCTGCGGCATGGATTTCTTCCTGGCAAGAGAGAGAAAATGCAAAGGCATGAATGATTACATACTATAGTTGATAAACTTATAGTGTGTAAGCCGTCACGCTCCCATCATGGACATGAAACGGCTTGTCGGAAAGAATTTTGCTCGCCTGCGGCAGGAGAAGGGATTAACCCAAGAGCAGGTGGAAGAACGCTCCGGGTTCAGCCAGCAGTATCTGAGCGGTCTGGAGCGCGGTCACCGCAACCCGACAGTCGTGACGCTATACGAACTAGCACAGGCGCTTGAGACGACGCCCGTTGAGTTCCTGAAGCCTACTAGTATGGCTTGAGTGCACCGACTGGCGCATGGGGTAAATGATTTCTGGGCGTACCTACATCGCCCGCTCTCCTTTTGTTCTGGCCGGAATACGCATTACCGCATCTGTGCAACGTCGGTTTCCAGCAGCATCCGGACATAGCGTGTGTAAGGAATGCCCTTTGCCTTCGCTTTGGCTTTCACAGCATCTAGCAGAGCCGCTGGCAGGCGCATGTTGAGGGCAGCTGCTTTGGGTTCGATCTCAAAGCGCATGGGTTTGAAACCGGACAGGTCATAGCGAGCTAGATCGGCCGTCGCGATGAAATCCTCGGCTGCTTTGTCACTGTGCAGCGAGGGCATGGACCTATTTTTGCTGCTCATAGTGGTCGATCTCCTTTTGATGCATGTAACGGGCACTGATGGGACGTAACCGGGTCTGGCTGCTGATTGCCCTGAACATGAAGACCAAAAAAACGTAACGTCCAGCCTCAGTCCTGCCGATAGCCCGCATCCGGGGTTCACCGGGATAAGGATCAGCCATGACGGCAGGTTCTCCCATCAGAACCTGCTCGATTTCCGCACGGGAGACACCATGCTTGCCACATTTCGGCCAGTTGCCGTCATCCCAGTCGAAACCCGCAATCTTCATGTAGAGAAGATAGGCATTTGTCTACACAAATGCAATACAATTAGAACCCAACGGTCCTCGTTCCGTTCCCACAGTGTCCCCTTTGAATTTCGCGCTGGAGTACATCTATGATGGCGGCAGTCCTTCTGGTAGGGGCGCACAAGGCGCAATTTCCGTTACAGGATACCAACCACCAACCACCACGCATGATAACGCCTGTAAGGTCATCCTGTGGCGTCTGGAGGGCATGCTGCGACACGTGAGCCGCTGAGTGATCGCCAAAACTCTGATGCGTTTTGAGCAAATTGCGGTCTTGCCCAGTTCTTCTGGTGTTGCAGGCGTCGGGCGAGCGCGGAGAGAGAGCTCCGTAGGGCGTCGAAGGCGCCGACGCGGGAGAGGAAGGTGCTGATGGAGAGACGATGCGGAATGCATCGTCAGATTACGATTTCGTGCCGTAGGCGTGTCCGTTTAGCGTAGCCCTGAAAGGGCGCGCAGTGGGAGATCGCGCATGGCGCGATCGGGGCGGCCGTAGGCCGCGAGCCGGCGGGGGCGAAGCCCCCAAGAGGCGGTGCTTGGGTTCAATTTGGCTGCAAATTTTAGGGAATAAAAAGTTATCCACAGATAAGATGGGCAAAGAAGGTGTTAAATAGGTGTTAGATTCTGTGTTAAGCGATTTTAGTATCCATTTAACACATTGATATAAAATGGTAATTTCTCAGTTTTTTCCCGGTTTGGTATTTAAAACCCCGAATCTCGGTATTTAAAACCCCGAATCTCGGTATTTAAAACCCCGAATCTCGGTATTTGGTATTTAAAACCCCGAATCACTTGACGCAAGTATGTAAAACCCCGAACTTGAGATATGGTATCTGAAACCCCGAATCTGCCTGTTGTCCATGAGGCCCTCCTGCCGGAGCGTCATCCGCAGCATGACTTATTCATCTGCGACGTGGCAGATGCCGTGCTTAAGGACGTGATGCCGCAAATGGAGCATCCGTTCTATTCCTTATCGAAAAAACCCGAGACTTCCGTTCGTCGCTATGAACATAACGGGCAATGGCTGGAAATCACGCCAAGCGTGAAGGGCCTTGCTACAATCTACGATAAAGATATTCTGATCTACTGTATTTCGCAGATTATGGCGAAACTAAAGGCCGGGGAAAAAGTATCGCAACGGGTACGGATCAGCAGCCGTGACTTACTCATTTTCACCAATCGCGGTACGGCAGGTAAGGACTACAAAGCCCTTATCGAAGCCCTCGACCGCCTTGAAGGCACACGTATCCGCACTAACATTATCACAGGCGACGAAGAACAGGTAGACGGTTTTGGCCTGATCGACGCTTCATCCATCCGCCGCAAACTTGGCTTCGACGGTCGCCTGTTGCATTGCGAGATCAAGCTGTCGGATTGGGTCTTTAATGCAATTAAGAGTAATGATGTTCTGACACTGCATCGTGATTATTTCCGGCTACGCAAACCGCTGGAACGACGCGTTTACGAACTAGCCCGCAAACATTGCGGTCAACAAGTGGCATGGAAAGCCTCTCTTGAGATCCTACTGAAAAAATCAGGCTCTCAAAGCCCAGAAAAATTGTTCCGACAGATGATAAAAAACCTCGCTGCAAGCGATCATCTACCGGATTACCGTGTCGAATTCGATCCTCAGAAAGACATGGTAACATTCATCAATCGCGGCACAATGAAAGCTGCCGAGCCAGCAACCGAGGCTTGGATGGGTGCGCTTGATCCTGATATTTACGGGGACGCTCGAAACATCGCGCCAGGGTGGGATGTGCATCATCTCGAAAGAGAATGGCGCATGTGGCTGGGTGATAACGAGATCGCTCCGAAGAACCCTGAGCGGCATTTCATCAAATTCTGCGAGACGTGGTTTGCTAAGCGTGGTCAACCCTGATTGTACAAATACGCAGGCATAATCTATCTACATAGATAGTCAGCGCTCTCCAAAAGGATGACGACCGTGCTTACGCATCAAGTCATCAATGGCCTCCCCGATCAAACCCTGAATAGTTGTATCGGTATCAAGCGCAAGTTGGTGTAGCCCCTTGCTAACTGCTGGAGAAAAATACCCCACCACAGCCCGCTTACCTTCTCTCGGATTACGTGCGCGGCCTTTCTCTACCACCGTTTGCGCAGCCGGTTCCACAACCGATGGCGCGACTGTCTTTTTGAGACCAGCAAACCGACTCATGCCGTATATCCTTAACTTAGAAAAGTGCTAACGCGTTTTGTGTCATCTTGTTTGTGTGATGGCATGTTAACTTGATCACACACCCAATTCCACAACAGTGCTATATCAGCAGCAGCCTTGCTTTCAGGCTCCGTTTCCTGCGCGGTAAGACCGGAACCAACGCTATGATGAAAAACTGCACGCTCTGGCAAAACAACAGGAGCAACAGGGATACCAAACTGCGCCACGACCTCAGCCGCCTCCTTATAAACTTGGGGCGCACGAGGAGGGCCCGCAGTAAAGATTACGAAGGCAGGCTTACCACTGGCTCGCACAAGTTCTGCCGTTGTTCTGACAGCGTCCATATCGAAAGCACGTGGTCTGCATGGAATTAACAAGAAATCAGCGACACGACACGCCTCACGCGCCATAATATCGGCATGTGGAGGGGTATCTATTATCGATAGTTCTGCACCCAGTTCGGACGCTTGCTCCAGCTTTTTTGATAACAGGGCATGAGCCGCACAATCCACCACATCAGGCTCGACATCCCCCCGCCACGCTTTCCATGAACTTGCAGTCGCCTGCGGATCGGTATCGAGGATCAGAGAAACGTATCCAGCGGCACTGGCACTAGTAGCCAAGTGTAGGGCAAGCGTCGTCTTCCCAGCGCCTCCCTTCTGACTAATGATCGCGATTGTTTTCATGCCACCATGTTTCCGTGTTAACACATTAACCCATTACCATGTTATTTTGATAACTCAATGTCTTCCTCAAAAAACCGACTATTTAATCGAACCAAACATTTTGTATGCCTCAGACCGGTGCTGATAGCACCTATAAAATGTCATCATGTTTTTGTGTTAACATAAAAACATGATGACACGCTATCTTTCTCTCTTCACAATGGCAGCAACAGTGTTCTTGCTGATCCCCAGATCACGGGCGATCCACCGATAACTCCGCTTTTCCGCCACCAGCGCCAGAACCTTCGGAGCCAGACGGTCAGACTTTGGCCGCACTCCTTTCTGTCGGCCGAAAGCCTTCCCGCGTGCCCTGGCAGCAGCCAGACCAGACTTCACCCGCTCGCTGATCAGATCCCGTTCGAACTCAGCGATCCCGGCCAGAACCGTCGCCAGGTCGAACATCATCCCCGTCATGGCGATCAAGGAAACACGATAACTCTCCAGTTCCTGAAGCGTGGAGATGAGATCAATGGTCGAGCGCCCCCAGCGGGACAGCTCCGTCACCAGAATGGCGTCAATTTCACGAGCCTGGGCCAGTGCCATGACCTTTCGACGCTCGGCCCGATCCACCCGGACGCCAGAGCCAGTCTCCATGAAAACGCCCAGTACTTCATAGCCCGCACGTTCAGCAAACCGCGTCAGTTCGTCCTTCTGGCGCAGACAGGACTGATCGGCCGTGGAAACCCGGCAATAGATGACCGCGCGCTGTCCCATTTGAATCCTCCCGAAAAAACCACCATGCAGCCCTTGATACACTGTAGATATCAGCGATAAATGGCACTGAGTTGCAGCGCTAATTGGCATGTAAGAGCAGCAGCATGCCTGGCTCGTATGGGAGCAAGCGTGCGCTGCGCTGGACGGTTACGTTTTCCGCAGGTCATGCTGCCATTACGAACGTAACAGGCTGACGCCTGAGTGTCCGATAAACGGTTGGTCGCGAGATGGAAAACAGATCAGCCAGGTCACTGATGGAATAGTCGCCAGTATCGTACATGCGGCGAAGTTCGCGAGATGGAAAACAGATCAGCCAGGTCACTGATGGAATAGTCGCCAGTATCGTACATGCGGCGAAGTTCCTTCTGCTGCCGATCGGACAGCTTGGGCTTTTTCCCGCGTAGCTTGCCCTTGGCGCGCGCGACCGCCATCCCTTCACGGGTTCGAAGTTTAATGAGGTCCGCTTCAAATTCGGCGAAGGTGGCAAGAATGTTGAAAAACAGCTTTCCCATCGGATCGGACGGATCGTGGACACTGGCACTGCAGGCGTATGGGCAGGGGATCCGGGAGGAAGGGCTGGCTTCCAGCCGGAGACTGGAGGGGGTTTTCCAGCAGGCGATTGGAGATGTCCGAAAAGAACGGCAGGCATTGGCGTCGTTCATTGTCGGGGGGCAGGATCGATGGGAGTCCGGAATGGCCATGATGCGGGATGCACGGCCAGTTCAATGGAACAGCTTTATGTGGGAGGATCGGCTGGTGCAGGACAATCAGCCGAAGATCAGGGACTGTCGGATCGCGGCGACGCAAGCTGGGCAGCCAAAGCCTTGTGTGATTACTATTAATCCAGATGAGCGATAAAAAGATAAGAACAGTCAGTATTCGTGCGGTTTTACGAGAAAGGAAAGATCAGTCGCTGATCAAAAAAGGCGTTTTTTTGCTACACCCCTTCTCCCAAATGGGTAACTTTCCATGTAACTCAACAGTTGTCTCGTTGATTACAAAATCGTGTTTTCTTTTTTGTCATGGCGGAAATGCGTGCTGAATCTCAGTAACAAAAGCCCGCAACTTTGGTGTCATGACAGGACCAGCATTGTACAGCAGATGCATAGGACGGGCAGGAATTGCCCATTGGGGCAGGATACGGGCAAGACGACCAGAAGCAATTTCTGGCATCAAGGCGTCTTCAAAACCTAATAGTATGCCCTGTCCTGACAAAGCGAGAGCCAATAGAAAGCTCCAGTCGTTGGACGTTACTGCCTGGGGAACAACAACGGACCGTACGCAGCTCTTTCGTACAAATTGCCACGCTGTCGGCACGGAACGGGTAGGATTTTCATAGACAAGACACTGATGTCGGACGAGTTCTTCAGGGCTATCCGGAGCTCTAAATTTTTCAAGATATGCGGGAGCCGCGCAGATCGTGAGGGAATACACTGTCAGGGGACGACTGACGACCATCAGATCAGGACCCGGCTCACCGATACGAATAACGGCTTCATAGCTGTCCATCGTCGGATGGACCAGATGATCCGTAAGGGATACCCGTAGTCTCACCTCGGGAAACTTATTCCGAAAATCATGCAGGAAAGACGGAAATACTATCCGTCCAAAGGTGACCGGGACGCTGACAGCGAGCGTTCCACGCGGTTCGCCGAGCGTTTCTGCAGCAAGACTGTCAGCACGTTCCACAGCCTTCAGGACGAGATGACATTGCTCGCAGTAAAGACGTCCAATTTCCGTAAGGCTCTGACGACGGGTCGTACGATGCAAAAGGCGCGACCCGATATGACGTTCCAGAGCCTCCACATGCTTTGCCACCATCTGAGGAGAAAGAGCAAGATGTTGAGCTGCAGCTGCAAAAGAGCTGGTTTCCACCACCTTGATAAAGACTTTCATGCTGGTCAGACGGTCTAGCATTCATCGTTCCTAGTTGTGACTGTCATGTTCTATCGAGGATTTATCTCCTGTTTGTGATGAATATGTTTGAGATAATCGGGCGACCACAACATCCATTTGTCGTCCTTTTCGAAAAGGACCTTCCTGATGCCCATTTTTATCGTGCGCATGGACCATCCTGATGGTGATGGCTGGGGGCAACATGTGCTGCCGCACGTTCTGTATCTCAAACAGCTCATACAGGATGGCAAACTTTTGGCTTCCGGCCCTCTCAAAGGAACGCCTCTCCGATCAGGATTTCTCATTATGAAAGGGGCCAATCTGCAGGAGATTCAAGACATGGTCGCAAAGGATCCCTTTTCCCCTGAAGGCCTGATCTGCAATCTTCGGATTGAAGAATGGGATCCGCTATTCGGCTGCCTATCCGATTTTTCGAGTGGCAAGCCACCTGCTGAACTACAATCCCTTTTTCCTCGCGATGACCCATCATGATCTATGAACTGATCCGCTTTCAAACCGATGTTCTTGGAGTTTCGGCCCTTTCCGATCACCTGAAGGCGCAATTTTCGGAGAACTCACCCTCAGTGATGGGAAGCCTGACAGGGGTCTGGCGGACGGAAATAGGGGAACTTGGAACCCTTCTTCTGCTACGTTCCTTTTCCTCTCAGGATGTCTTGCTTGAGGCGCGGCGTAAAGAATTGGAAACCAAGACGCCTTTTGGTATCGAGAGGAATGATGTTTCCATGGAAATGGAAGCGTTCGAAGCTTTCCCGTTTCTTAAGCCTGCTGAGGGAGGCAAACACGGTGGCCTTTATGAAATCCGGACATATAAATTGAAGGCAGGCGGACTGAATCAGACCCTGAAAGCATGGCAGGCTGCTCTGAAACCTGCACAAGCCTATACCTGTCATCTGATTACCAACATGTATGCCCTGGATGGTGCATTGCGCATCTGCCATATCTGGGCTTTCGAGAATTTTGAACAGCGTAATCTACTGCGCCAGCAGCATTACGCGGCCGGGCTCTGGCCTCCACGAGGAGCGCCTGAACAGATCATCCATGCGCAGTCCTGTCTTTGTTTTCCCGAAACTTTTTCCCCTCTGCGTTAAGGATAAAAACAAACTAAACTCGACTTGGCTCGGCGGCATATCCGAAACTAATTTGACACTGCGTGCTTACGCAGTTTGTGCTAATCCTTAATAAAATTATAGATATCAGCGATAAATGGTACTGAGTTGCAGCGCTAATTGGCATGTAAGAGCAGCAGCATGCCTGGCTCGTATGGGAGCAAGCGTGCGCTGCGCTGGACGGTTACGTTTTCCGCAGGTCATGCTGCCATTACGAACGTAACAGGCTGACGCCTGAGTGTCCGATAAACGGTCGTTAAACGGACTCATGTTGAGAAGTGGCGCAACTCACGGAAAACAGCCACCCACCGAGTCTCATATGAATGGTACCATATAAATTGCAGTCATGGGGCCTTATACGTTACAGTCCGATTCATGACGCACACACTGATTGGCTACGCCCGCTGCTCGACGGACAAGCAGGATCTCGCCGCCCAGCAGGACGCTCTGCTCAAACTCGGCGTCGCGGCTGATCGGATCTACACTGACAAGGGATTCACCGGGACGAACCGGGACCGGCCCGGTCTCGACCTGGCGCTGGCGGCGGTGCGTAACGGCGACACGCTGGTCGTACCAAAGCTCGACCGGCTCGCCCGGTCTGTGCCCGATGCACGTGCGATCGGAGACAGCCTGGCCGCTCGTGGCGTGAAGCTCCAACTCGGTGCCAGTGTCCACGATCCGTCCGATCCGATGGGAAAGCTGTTTTTCAACATTCTTGCCACCTTCGCCGAATTTGAAGCGGACCTCATTAAACTTCGAACCCGTGAAGGGATGGCGGTCGCGCGCGCCAAGGGCAAGCTACGCGGGAAAAAGCCCAAGCTGTCCGATCGGCAGCAGAAGGAACTTCGCCGCATGTACGATACTGGCGACTATTCCATCAGTGACCTGGCTGATCTGTTTTCCATCTCGC
>NZ_JACRVV010000017.1:0-4537 GCF_018812035.1 Gluconobacter sp. P5B12
GGCTGGGGTGGACCCGGCTATGGTGGCTACGGCGGCGGCTGGGGTGGCGGTTTCCCTGCGACCTATTACAACACAAGCTGTCAGACGACGTTTGAACTGGTAAGCGGTCACGTCGTGGGATGGACCATGCGCGGGGACGGGTGCTGAACCCGGTTTCCTCGTCTATGGTTCTGCGTCCTCTTTATTAAGACGGTGTGACCAGACATGCATGTGCGATTCGGTTTTTCCTCTGCCCCCGGCGCTTTGACCCGGTTCTCGGGTCTTCGTTCGGGCGCAGTGGCCCTGCTGGGTTTAGCTCTGGCAGGATGTCATGGGACGGACTGGTCGCATAATTATCAGGATAGTTTCGAGACCCAGGCAAAGACATCCATGTCTTATATGCCTGACACGGTTGCCAATGCATTTGAAACGCCCAAGAATAATGAGCCGAGCACGCCGGTCGCTTATCACCGGCCTGCATCCCCGTCGTATGATGATCGCCCGCTGGACGAAAATATCGCCGCGTCAATAGAGTTGGCCGATTATACGGCTGCGATCCGGCACGTAGGTCTGGTGCCTTGGATCACGGGTCCCGGCCCTTACACGGTTTTTGCCATTCCTAATGAAGCCATGGAAAAACTCTCGGCTCGCTGGCCGGGTGGACTGATGGCGCCTGCGATGAAGGGCCAGTTAACCCATATCCTGGGCTATACAATCGCATCAGGAAAATGGGACGAAAAAGCTATCCGCAAGGCCATCGCCAGAAACCATGGTCGGGGTATCGGTCTTAAGACGCTGTATGGAGATATCATCAGCGTCCATATCGATGCGCGGACTGGCGAAATTTTCCTGAATAATCCCGCCGGGCAGGTGTCTCATCTGTGGAGCCATTCGCTGCCGCAGTCCAATGGTGTTCTGTATTTCATGCGGGACGCGCTGCTTCCTGTTTCTCACTGAATCAAAGAAGGGCGCGCTACCTCCTCAGGTGCTGAGCGCGCCTAAAAGCTTGGTGACTGAGTCCTGATCGCTGCCATCCAGCTTCAGGGGGATGGCAAGGAAGTCAGTAGCAGAGTCCCTGGCGGTCCGTGCAGCTTCGGCCGATACAATGTTTTCGGCCACAGCAGGAAGTTCCATTACGGACGTCCACCACTTAATCATGTCTGCATGTTCTGAAGGGAAGGCGATGTAGTCCGCGCCGCTTTCTCCAGCCTGCATCGCTTCGTCCCGGCTTTGGCAGAAGCATCCAATCTGGATGTTCTCTCCTGCTATTTTGCGCAGGGCAGGCAGGCTGTCTGGTGACGGCGCGTGGATACCATCAGCCACCTTTAAAAGATCTGGCGAGATAGAAACCGTTACATCCGCCACATCCAGCATCAGGGCGACGTCATTCTCGTGAAGCAGACTCACGAATTTGGAAAGCTGCTTTTTGTCGAGGCTGTGGGTGGCTGGAAAACGCAGCGCAGTGACCTCGGGGCGTGCGAGTAGCCCCGGCAATGCATCAAGCATTGCGGCTGTTTCGAATGTGGCGGGCAGAACGGGATAAAGATCGCAAGGTATCATGAGCAGAGTTTCGCAGATTCACGCGCGGTGGGCTAGCGTCGCCATGAGGTAGGGGAAGGGCGGGCCGTCAGGACCCTCGTTTCATGGAGTTTGTCTGACTTCAAGGCTCTCATTTGCTGCGGAGACGCTTGGCAAACAACCCATCCAATCCCGGCCAGGAGTGCCATGCGCGCCAAAGCTGCGGAGGCGCCACAATCCAGAATGGAAAAAGCTTTTTGCTCCTGCACCACATCCAGCCACCAGGGAATTCCGAAGCTGTTACCTGCGCCGTCAGGGGAGAGCGCCAGAAAGGGCTGAGGGTGCTGCGCTCTGAGTCTGGTCATTTCAGGGTAAGAAGAAATACTGAAAACTGGCAGCATCAGAGAAGCTGCAGCGCTTGACCTGATGAAGGGTTCGGGTCTTTCCTGATTAGGTAGTCTAGGATGAGATGTGTCGGTCATAGTATTCGGCATAGTGATGGCATGAACGGAAAGAGCGCGTTTTGAGCGAGCAGACAGGATCTCTGCAGGACGATAGGACTATTGATCGTCTTGAGGAAGCGGTGGGGCGAATTGCCACCGCGATGGAGCAGCAGGCCCGAATGCGGGAAGAGCGTGAGCGCGAGGCGCGTTCAGCTCCCGACCTGCCAGAGATTGCCGCAAACATTGATGCTTTATGTGTGCGTATCCGCGGAATTCTTGAACGAAAGGGAGAATGAGCCATGGGGCAGGTTTCCATTCGTCTGAACGGGTATGTTTACAGTGTTGGCTGCCAGGATGGAGAAGAACACCATCTTTATTCCATGGCGCGGCAGGTTGAGAGCTGGCTTCAGCGGGCGAGGACCCTTGGTGGTGCCGCCAGCGAGTCCAAGACACTTATGATGGCTGCGCTCTTGATGGCGGACGAAATTTTCGAGCTGAAGCGCCGCCCGATTCCGGATGATATGCTGGCGACTGTTGAAGAAGCCAAAGCGGCCTTGCGTATCGCGGAATCCCGCCAGGCGAGGCTCACACATTTGACGCAGCAGGTTGAGGGTTTGGCTGAGACACTCGAAAAGGACGGGTAATCGACGGGTTCCCGTTGAATATCTCTCCGCAGTGTCTAATATGTAGTTCGGAGCTGCCTGGTGCGTCAGGCAAATCAACCCCCGGGCCGATAAGCATTCCTACGGGAACTGGCTCTGTCGTGACCCTGGTCACGTTAACTGGTGCCCACCTGCACTTGCAGGTCTAGGAGGGCTGAAAAGACCAACGGCTTTGGCGGCTCCACAGATTTCTTCCATCGATCAGCAAAAAAAAGAACTCCGCGACCTCATGGCTGAGAAGCGCAGGAATGCGCAAGCGCATGCAGAAGCGGACCTTCTGGAACGGATTTTCAAAACCGTTCAGACTTATGATGCTCCGAGCGTAGCGGCAGTTTGGCCCCTGCCGGGAGAAATCGATCTTCGACCTTTGTGTTCCAGGCTGGCTGGTGATGGGCGACGCGTTGCGCTGCCTGAGACGACGCCCAAAGGAACGCCTCTCGTTTTTCGGGGGTGGAGCGAAGAGACGCCCATGCTGGCAGGTCGCTTTGGGACGTTTCATCCTGATGGTCCCATCCTTGTTCCTGATCTTGTTCTTGTTCCTTTCCTGGCGTTTGACCGGAAAGGTTTTCGCTTGGGCTATGGGGGCGGTTATTATGACCGCACTCTGGCGCAGCTGAATGTGCCCGCAATTGGCTTCGGTTTTGCCTTTCAGGAAATGAAAAGCATTCCCGTTGGGCCGTACGATATTCCCCTTTCTGTTGTCGTCACTGAAAAAGAGACGATTCAGACGGGGCCTTATAATTTGGAAGGCTGACTGTTGAGACTGCTGTTTCTGGGCGACGTTGTAGGTCGGAGTGGACGTGAAGCAATAACCGACAACTTGCCGGAGTGGCGTAAAAAGCTCTCTTTGGATCTGGTTGTCGTGAATGCGGAGAACGCTTCACATGGTTATGGCCTTTCCCCTGATATCGCGAGAAGCCTGTTCTCTGCCGGTGTAGATGTCATCACGTTGGGCAACCATGCCTGGGACAGACGTGATATGGTGAGCCACATCAGTCAGATGCCTAATATCGTGCGACCTATTAACTATCCCGCAGGGACGCCGGGGCAGGGGAGCTACATTATAGATCTGGAGCGTGGTCGCCGCGCTCTGGTGGTTAATGTCATGGGTCGAATTTTCATGGACCCGCTGGATGATCCCTTTCGGGTCGTTGGTGAACTGCTGTCCCGTCATCGGCTTGGCGTGACCGTGAATGCAATTGTCGTAGATATTCACGCGGAAGCGACCAGTGAGAAGATGGGCTTTGGTCAGTTCTTCGACGGGCGGGTGTCGCTTGTTGTTGGAACACATACGCATGTGCCGACGGCAGACCATCGTATTCTTCCCAAAGGCACGGCCTATCAGACGGACGCCGGTATGTGCGGTGACTATGACAGTGTCATTGGCATGGGGAAGGAAGCGTCCCTTCATCGGCTGATCCGTAAAATCCCAGGGGAGCGCCCTCAGCCAGCAGAAGGCGAGGCGACAGTCTGCGGTCTGATGGTCGAGACAAATGATGCCACAGGTCTGGCTGTCCGCGTCGCTCCTTTAAGGATGGGAGGGCATCTGGCGTCGAACTGGCCGGATTTCTAACGCGGGACGAAGATTTCAGAAGAAAAATGCAAAAAATGAAAGTTTTTTGTGGAGGCTAAAAAGGTGGAAAGTGTGGATTTCTCGCATTTTCCCTAATTTACAGTCATTTTTCTTGTGGATAAGTATCGTATGATGATTGTTTGACAGTGTTGGGTGGTGGCCGTATAAGCCCGTTCACCGACGCGGCGGGGCCTTCTTCGAGGGCTTGGCCGGGGCGGTTTGAGATGATGATCTTTGAAAATTGAATATGGAATTGGAAGGGATATGTTGGCGGCGTTTTGGTGCTGCTGGTTTTGGGATTATTTTCCTGAGACCTGAGTGTCGAACGTTTAGACGCTGATGTATCTTTTTAAGATGCTTCA
>NZ_JACRVV010000018.1:0-4148 GCF_018812035.1 Gluconobacter sp. P5B12
AATGCCACTATCATCGCTTCGTCCGTCTCGGACAGGACCGTTGGGCAAGGCTCTTTAGGGCCAGTTTTCTGATCTTCGACAGTCTCACGCTTTCGCCATTTTGCAACTGTTTTCGGGTTGATCCCGAACTCCTCGCTCAGCGTCGCGAGCGAAGCCTGCGATCGCTGTATTGCTGCTCGCACGGCGTGCGGGGTCGTGGCGCTGCCATGACGTATCTGTCCCATAAGGCTTCCTTCCACTCGCGTGAAAATACAACACCGTCAAACCATGGGACCAAACACAATATTCTGCGGCTGATTTTTCTCGACCCGCGCAGCAGGACGCTTCATCCGGATTGGGAAAATGCTGCCCGTTTCATCGTCAGCAGCTTCAAGATAGATACGGCCCGGGCGCGTGCAACGGAGGCGGTCGAGCCTTTGGTGGCGGAACTTTGCGCTGCCAGTTCTGAATTCCGGGCGCTATTGCAGGACAGGACGGTTCATACGTTCGGGCATGGCGCCAAGACGTTCCATCATCCTGTTCATGGTCCCCAGACCTTTGAGGTTTCAACCTTTGCTGTCGATGGGCGCCCGGATCTGATCCTGGTCATATACGGCGATGTGTCATGAGGCGCTTGCACATAAGTGAGGACTCATTTCCTACTTCTCCATAAGGAGAAACCATGCCCTTACATTCATCCAGCTTTTCTGCGGCTGACCGCAGGAAACCCATCCTTTCAGCGGCAGCTCCTGTTTTTGAACGCCTCGGTCGTGTGGGTGCGGCCACGAAAAAGATTGAAGGTGGCGGGTGGCTCCGAGGCCCGTCTTTAACGGCACTTCGGCAGCAAGCAAATGCTTTACGCAGGCATGCAGTATAAACCCTCACCCGAACCAGAGAGTGTCGGACACGGTCTGGAGCTGATTCCAGAGGCGCTTGAACGACAACGCAAAGGCGTCTCGGCCCGGAAGCTCGTTGTAACACTCGGTCCGCGATAACACTCGTCTCAAAACAGAACCGAGATGCAACGAACGGTCGCCTGATGAGTTCTTGCGTAGTCAAAATGCGGCGTTTCATAGCGTCTCTGTTTTTAGAAAATGTTCTGCCTCAAATGAAAAAGACCAGAAATTGCAAAATGCTGAGACAGTAAAAATGCTTACACCGTCCGGCTCTCTTCAGAACCGACGGATTGCGATTGTTGGTGGAGGGCCGGGCGGTCTGGCTTCGGCGATGCTGCTGGCTCATGAGGGCGCAGACGTCACGCTATATGAGCGGCATGGTCAGCTCGGGGGACGCTCCTCTGCGGTCGAGGGGAACACGGAAGCAGGAGCGTTCCGGTTCGATACAGGCCCGACATTCTTTCTCTATCCCCAGATCCTTCGGAATATCTTCACGCGCTGCGGGCTGCGGATGGAAGATACGATCACCCTGAAGAAGCTCAACGAAAACTATGATCTGGTTTTTGAAAATGGTCCGTCCCTGAGGCTTACGTCTGATATTGACGTGCTGGAGCGCGAAATCGCGCGGATCGATGCGCAGGATGCCGGAAAAATCCGGGAATTCATTGCTGATAACCGCTCCAAATTCCGCAACTTCATCCCTGTCTTGCAGCGGCCTTTCAACACCGTGCTGGATCTGTTGCGACCGGACATGTTGCGGGCGTTCCCGAAGCTGCGGCCGCTGTCTTCGGTTGATCGGGACCTGAGCCGGTATTTTCGCGATCCGAGGACGCGGCTCGCCTTTTCGTTCCAGAGCAAATATCTCGGTATGTCTCCTTACAGGTGTCCGAGCCTTTTCACGATCCTGAGTTTCATGGAGCATGAATACGGCATCTATCATCCGGTCGGGGGGACGATGGCCGTCATGGAAGCGATGGGGCAGGCGGCGAAACAGCTCGGGGTTACGATCCGCCTGAATGCGCCAGTGCATGAAATCCTGACCCGCAAGGGGCGCGCGACAGGTGTGCTGACAGATCAGGGGCCTGAACGGGCGGATGCCGTCGTCATCAATGCCGATTTCGGGCGGGCGATGACGAAGCTGGTTCCGGACCGCAAACGGCGCCGGTGGAAGAACAAGTCCATCGAGCGCAAGAAATATTCCTGCTCGACGTTTATGATGTATCTCGGGATCGAAGGGAGTGTCCCTGACAAGGGCCACCACACGATTTTCCTTTCGGAATCCTATGACCGGAACTTTGCTGAAATCGAGGCAGGCGAAATGCTGTCTGATGAGGCATCCCTCTATATTCAGAATGCCTGCATTACCGATCCGGAGCAGGCTCCGGCGGGGCATTCTACGCTCTACGTCCTGATGCCGGTCGGGCATTTGCGTGATGGGGGCGTGGATTGGACGGATGAGACACGGGCGCAGGCCCGCAGGCTCGTGATGGCGCGTCTGGAGAAGGCCGGCTTTGCGAATATCGAAGAGCGGATCCGTTTTGAGAAAATCCTGACGCCGACTGACTGGGAGGAGCGTTATGACGTTCACAAGGGGGCGGTTTTCAATCTGGCGCACAATCTGGGCCAGATGCTGCACCGGCGGCCACATAACCGTTTCGAGGATATTCGGGGGGTCTATCTTGCGGGCGGAGGAACCCATCCGGGGAGTGGGCTTCCTGTTATTTTTGAGGGTGCGCGGATCAGCAGCGATCTGGTGATCCGGGATCTTGCACCACGCAGGCGCTCCACGTTTTTCAATCGGCGTTCCCGGAAAGGGGCCACCCATGTCGGATCCTGAACAGCAATCGTCCGTCATTGTCATCGGTGCCGGGTTGGGCGGGCTTGCGGCGGCCTGTACGATGGCGGCGCGTGGCCATAAAGTGACTGTGCTTGAGGCCAATGACTGGCTGGGAGGCAAGGCTGCAGAATGGCGAGAGGGGGGATATCGGTTCGATATGGGACCAACGATCCTGACCGTCCCGCGTGTGCTGGAGCGTGTTTTCTCCGAAGCAGGGGTTGATATGCATGAGCGGCTTGATCTGCGTCGGCTTGATCCGCAGTGGCGCTGTTTTTTCGAGGATGGGCAGACGCTTGATCTGGAGGAGAATGCGGAGCGGATGGCGCAGGTTCTGGAGAGCCTGTGCTCGGGGGATGGCGACGGCTACCGCGACCTGATGGAGGCAAGCCAGAAGCTGCATGAGACGTCCGAACGGTTTTTCTTCTGGAAAAGTGTTGGCGGCATCTCGGATACGATGGATCTGCGCACGTCGTTCACGCTTGCGACTTTGCGGGATGTACTGCGTCTGAGGATGGATTCCACATTCGCGCGGGAAATCCGCAAGCGCATCCATAATCCTCAGGCGGCGCAGATGCTGGATCATCTGACGCAGTATGTGGGCTCTGATCCATTTCAGGCACCAGCAGTACTGCTTGGTATTGCCGATATGCAGAGTCATGACGGGGTCTGGTATCCGATGGGCGGCACCCGTGCCGTTCCGGAAGCGCTGGTCCGGCTTGGCGAGGAACTCGGTGTCGAATTCAGGACAGGAATTCGGGTGCAGCGGATCCTGACGCGGGCCGGGCGCGCCTGTGGCGTTCTGACTGCGCAAGGTGATGTTCTGGAGGCAGATGTGATCGTCTCCAACATGGACAGCGTACGCACGATGCGGGAACTGCTGGCGCATGTTCCGACCGCACGGTTCGAGCGTCAGTGGAAACGACGCAAACCGGCCTGTTCCGGGGTCGTGCTGTATCTGGGGCTGGATCGTGCCTACGATCATCTGGCGCATCATGACTTTGTCTTTTCCGCCGATCCGGAAGAGGAGTTCGACGCCATTTATCGTCGGGGCGTGCCTGCGCCGGACCCGACCTGCTATCTCGCGGCACCGTCCCGGACCGATCCGGACGTGGCGCCAGAAGGGGGCGAGGCGCTGTATGTTCTGGTGCATACGCCTTACATCCATCGCGGTCAGGATTGGCAGGAGATGTTTCCGGGATACCGACAGGTCATTCTGGACAAGCTGAAGCGCTGTGCAGGGATGCCTGATCTGGAAGAGCGGATCAGGGTAGAACATCATCTGACGCCGCTCGATATTCAGGAGCGTTATTCGACTCTGCGTGGGGCAATTTACGGTCTGGCGAGCCATGGGCGTCTGAACGGGGCGTTCAAACCCGCCAACAGGTCGGCAGATGTTCCAGGGTTGTATCTTGCGGGCGGGGCTGCCCATCCGGGGG
>NZ_JACRVV010000002.1:0-613463 GCF_018812035.1 Gluconobacter sp. P5B12
GCCCCAACCGACGAAGCGCGGGCCACCCCATCCACCGCCCCAGCCACCATATCCAGGACGAAAGCCCCAACCGGGGCCTCCACGATAGCCGTAGCCACCACCCGGACCACCCCGGAAGCCACCTATCCCAGGGCCGCCACGGAAGCCACCTCCCGGGCCACCACCGTAACCGCCACCACCACGAAATCCGCCCATCCCGCCACCTCCACCATGGAAGCCACCACCGCCCGGACCACCCCCACGCTGCGCCATTGCCGAAAACGGTGCAGCGCCGATCAACGCAGCAAGAACCAAGGCTCCAGCAGATTTTTTCGTGATGTTCATGGCTTGTCTCCTTGGAAATAGCCGCTTTCAGCTTTCCATATCGTCAGAACTCTGGTCCCTGAAAAGGGCTCTTTCAGGGCATGAAACAAGTCGTTTCACGTGAAACACTTCTGTCACCGACGCCTGCGGCCACCCCGCGCTCCGATATGGCCACCAAGGCGTTGCAGGGCATCCCGCAACTCGTCATCTTCAATCTCAGGAACATCAACCTGAACGGGCTTGGGCCTTGGCGGCTTCGGCCTCTCAAATGCTGTCATGTCCTGAACAATCTTCAACCGAAGAATGAGATGCTCTCCCCGCAGACCACAGGCTGTATTGATCCGTTCAATGATCTGAGGTGCGAGATGCTGCAGTTCCATGGCGATCGGCCCCGAACATGCCAGCGTCAGAGACCCTGCCGACAGTCGGCGCGGCTCAGTCACACGAGACAGACGTGGACCGATAAAATCTTCCCAGTCCATGGAAAGCCGAACCAGAAGCGGAGACTTCTTCTTGAACGCCGGTTTGGTAATTCCCGGCACCAGAGCGCCGATCTGCCGCGCTCCTCCACGCTTGGGAATCCATGCGGGCTTTTGGTCCATGCCCGCTGCCCGACCACGAAGGTTCTTGTCCGGACCGTGATCCTTCGTCATATCCCTCTCCGTGACTCCTGATGCTTCCGACCTGCTCCGCTGGTACGACACTCACCGCCGCACCCTTCCCTGGCGCAGCCTCCCGGGGCAGCGGCCTAACCCCTATGCCGTATGGCTGAGCGAAATCATGCTTCAGCAGACGACCGTAAAGGCTGTCATAGCCTATTACGAACGCTTTCTCACGCATTACCCGACCGTGCAGGAACTGGCCGCAGCCCCACAGGAAGACGTTCTCTATCTTTGGGCCGGGCTCGGCTACTACGCCCGTGCCCGTAATCTCCACGCCTGCGCCAAACGCGTTGCAGAACTCGGGCAATTCCCGGACACAGTCGAAGACCTCCTGAAGCTTCCAGGCATCGGGGCCTATACCGCACGCGCCATCGCCGCAATTGCCTTCGGCCGCCCCGTCGTACCGGTCGATGGAAATGTCGAGCGCGTGACATCACGCCTTTTCGGCATAGAAAACCCTCTCCCCGCCTCGCGCCCGCTTCTGGCCAAACAGGCAGCGCTCCTCAACCAGTCAGCAGAAGCACAGGATCGTCCATCAGACTTTGCCCAAGCCCTGTTCGATCTTGGGGCCACAATCTGCACACCCCGCAACCCATCTTGTCTGACATGCCCCTGGCGTCCATCCTGCCTTGGCCATACCAAAGGAATAGCGTCCACCCTTCCCCGCAAAGCGCCCAAACAGGCACGTCCCACGCGTTACGGCGTGCACTTTGTCCTTCTGGATACAAGTGGGCAGGTTTTGATGAGAACGCGCCCTGAAAAAGGTCTTCTCGGCGGCATGGACGAATTTCCGGGGACGGAGTGGCGCGAGACCCCCTGGACTGAAGCTGATGCCATGAACCATGCCCCAACACTCGGGCCGTGGGCTCTACGGGGAGAGGTCACTCATGTCTTTACCCATTTCACACTTAAGCTCATGGTTTACGCAAAGACCCTCCCTGCGGGACATAATGCAGGGATCGACCCATCCTTTGGCGCGTTTCGGTCAACAACACGCGCAGCATTGCCAGGCGTTATGAAGAAATGCCTCGCCCTTGCAGTTACTGATATGGAGAAAAAATGAGCCAGACTTTTCCCAAAACCCAGGTGTGGTTCATGGACTGGCACAGCCGCGTTCTGGATCATGACCCGATCAGCGACTATTTTTCTCCGACGCCCTTCCAGCCTGGCGTCTATCCCGGCATATCCGCAAAGATTGCCCCTCCCCTAAATCTTCCTTGCGACATCACTTTTGAAAAGCGCGTTTCAATGCCGCGGCCGTTGCCCGTACTTGAAGCTCTGGACGCGGGAAACGGTCTGATTATTTTTCAGGAGAAAGAACTTAAAACTTTCCTGATAAGTGCCCCTGTTCCCGGCAAAGGCAGAATTGGCACAGACTCTACGAACCCTGGGGAATGGGAACGTTTCCTGCCCATGACGGAAGACACCATGCGTGGCCTGTCCACTCTCTTGGTTTCTCAAGCCGCAAGCCTGATCGACGTGGAAACAGGCAAGGTTCTTTCCACCATCAGGCCCGGCGAAGGCTTCCTTTGGATGCTGGGAGACACGTCTATTCCCCTCACAGCCAACATCCAGAATATTGAACAGATCGGGAGGCTGCCAGCACGGCATGAAGCCGAAATCTCGTTTATTCGAAACGATGATCAGCCTCCTCTCCGGGTTCACGTCAGACGACCTGGCTGACACATCAAGACACGGATTTCACGATTGTCGTGAGGTTTTAGGATTTTGCAGACCTTTCAGGGCTGAACCTGCGTTGCTTTTCCTGAACACCCTTCAGGGAAAGCAGCGACAATGCCTCAGACTCCGTCCTCTGACCTCAAACATCTCCTCCCTTCCGAACTGGATACGGGAACAGTCGAAAAGGGCCAGATCACCTTCGGTAACTGGCGCGGAGACGCCGACGTCCCTGAAGCACAGCCCCCTCATGCACTCCCCCCGTCCGAGCGGGTTGGGTTCGCCGTTATGGGACTGGGACGGCTGACTCTTGGAGAAATTCTTCCATCCTTCCTTCAATGCCGCCTCGCCAAACCTGTAGCGCTTATTTCCGGTCGCAAGGAAAAGGCCAGATCCGCGGGACATGATTATGGCATCAGGGAAGAGTCACTTTTCACCTATGATGAAATCCACAAGCTGGCAGACAGGCCCGATATTCAGGCCGTTTATGTCGTCACCCCCAACGCACTCCACGCTGGCCAGGTCGAAGCCCTCGCAACAGCAGGCAAACATGTCCTGTGCGAGAAGCCCATGGCCAACTCAAGCGAGGACGCCAGACGCATGATTGAAGCCTGCCATGCCGCAGGTGTGAAACTCATGATTGCCTATCGCTGCCATTATGAACCCTTCAACCAGCTTGTCAGAAAACTGGTTCAAAGCGGGGAGCTCGGCCGGCCCAAACTCGTCGAAGCCATCAACACACAGATGCAGGGAGACGCCGATCAGTGGCGCCTCAAACCTGAACTGGCTGGCGGAGGAGCCCTTCCGGATATCGGCCTCTATTGCCTCAACGGCACGCGCGCGGTGCTCGGAGAAGAACCTGAGAGTCTGTTCGCACAAATGGTCAGCCCTCCCGATGATCCACGCTACAGAAACCTGGATGAAACATTCTCTTTCATGCTCCGCTTCCCGTCAGGCGTCATTGCCAACTGCGCGACCAGCTATGGCGCACACGAAAGCAAAGACCTTCGTATCCAACTGGAGAAAGGGTGGATCACTCTGGAAAACGCCTTCGCCTATACAGGCCACCGCCTGCGGATCGGACGACGCCAGGGCGACCATAAAGCCGTCAGCGAATGGCACATCCCGGCCGGAAACCAGTTTGCTCTGGAAATCGACCATTTTTCCGAATGCATTCTCAAGAACCAGACACCCCGGACGCCCGGTGAAGAAGGCCTGCGGGACCAGAAACTGATGGAAGCGCTCTACCATTCCGCCAGAACCGGTCAGATGATCCATCTGCCTAAAAACGCGTTGTAAACTCACTCCCAACCACGCTCACCCCTGGCATGAGATGGAACCCCTCGCCGCTCAGGCAGTTAGGATATCTGCTATGTTCAAACTTTCTTCTGCCCTTTCCGTCCCGACAGCCCTGTGCCTTGCAGCATTTGGCCTTGCTGGCTGTGTCTCTGAACCGATGAGTCCGCCGGAACAGCAACTCGCTTCTGCGGGGTTTGTTAGACACCCAGCCAATTCCCCATCACGCCGGGCCGAGCTTCAGCTCATGCCACAGCATGTCTTTCTGACCCGGACTACACCGGAAGGCCTGCGTTACATCTACGCAGACCGGGACATCTGTGACTGCGCTTATATCGGCACGCAGGAAGCCTTCGAGAAATATGCAGCCCAGCAGCCTCATGGCGTTCCCACACTGGGCAAAACTGCCTCAACGGCTGCAGAACAGACGCCCCTCAAGGCGGCCACTCACTGATCATGGCTCCTGAAGCGCGGAAGACATGATTTTCACCGTCGGACATTACCTTGCGGAACGTCTCACCCAGATTGGCCTGAAGCATCATTTCGCCGTAACGGGAGACTGCAATCTCGTCCTGCTGGATCAGCTTCTCGCGCACGGTGGCATGAAGCAGATTTATAGCTGCAATGAGCTGACTTGCAGCCTCTCAGCGGAGGGCTATGCCCGCGTCAACGGTGCAGCAGCCGCAATCATCACCTTTGGCGCTGACGCCATTTCTGCCCTGAATGGCATTCGCGAAGCCTATGCCGAAAATCTGCCGGTCATTCTGATTTCAGGAACACCCAACACGCGTGACCCGAGGTCAGATCTTGCCCCCCTCCGCCAGATCGGGATGGTCCGCCACATTACCGTAGCCGCAGAAATCATCACTTCGGCTGAAACGGCGCCGGCACAGATCGATCACGTTATTCGAACGGCACTGCATGAGAAAAAACCCGCATATCTGGAAATTGCCTGTCATATCGCAGACCAGCCGTGCGTAAGACCCAGTCCGGTTTCCTCACTCTGCTCCCATCCGGCGCCAGATTTGGAAAGCCTGAATGAAGCTGTAGATGAAAGTCTCTGCTTCCTCGAAAAACGGAATAGAATCGTTATTCTTGTCGGCAGCAAGCTTCCGGCAGCTGAGGCACTTGAAAACACAACAGAACTCGCTGACGGCCTTGGGTGCAGCATTACGGTTGTGAGTGCTGCCAAAAGCCTCTTCCCCGAAGAGCATCCGGCTTTCCAGAGCATTTACTGGGACGAAGTCAGCAATCCAAGGACAGAAAAGATCATTCATGAGGCGGATGGAATCATCACGCTCGCCCCAGTCTGGAATGATTATTCCTCCGTAGGCTGGCAGAACCTTATTCACGGCGAGAACGTTCTGGAGATCAACCCAGATCGTGTCACGGTCAATAATCGCACTTTCAACGGCTTCTGCCTTAAGGACTTCGTAAGGGAAATTGCCCATCGCTCTCAGGGCAGGCCGGCCTCTTCAAAGGAGGACTATCAACCCTGGTTTTTTCCTTTAACGACCCCGATGACCAACGATGAAACAACACGTCAGAGCAACATACGTCGCAGATCTTTTCCAAGAGGAACGCAAGCCGAGGACGAAATGCCGTGGCAGCCCCAACGTCTAATGGCCACCACGTCCTCATAGTCGATCCGTACCGGAAGTCCTCTGGGTATAGCGCGCATCATTATTGCTCTCGCAACGCTCTACGTCATCAAAACCGAAATTCACGCGACGGCTTATATAACCAGAGCTACACGCGGACCCTGCCCAAACCTGCAGAAGCCATCAGAACCGTCCGGCCTACTCTGCATTGTTAATTAGCTGAGACAGGCGCGCTGCTTCCACAAATTCACCCCATCACGGGAAAGCTGATCCGCCTTCCCATCCCGAAATCACCACCAACAGACCGCTACAGATTTAGTCCGAGGGTAGAATCTTTATATCTTCGACCCCGCCGATAAAAACCTGCGTCTGATAATAAATGCTACCAACGGTGCCATCTGCCTTGAGCCGTCCGACAGGGACTTTTTTGGCCAGACCTGAGGCCCGAACCCGACGGTGCATGAAATACTGCTCTGCCGTCTGGGACGTCCCCTGTAGCAAGTCGTTTGCCGTGCTTTCGTGAATGGCGATGATGAGCGTCGTTGGATCCCGATAATTATCGGCAGAATCTAGATAGACCATATTGTCTTGTCGGCCGACGCGCTGGACAGTCATCTCAAATGTGCCAACAACACCCGTCGGGTCTGCCGCTGCCGCCGCAATAGCCGTTTTGGGTGTGTACACATCCGGTGAACACGCAGCCAGACTGACACCCAAGACGCCAAGAGCAATGGTCTTTTGAAAACGCGCTATCACTGTCCAGTCCCCATCATCAAGCACAGCCAAAATAACTGTATCTTTTCGTAACAGATACACAGACTAACCGCTTAAGCGACAAGGCCAAGACCTTATCCCGCGAAATTTCCAAGAATTTTAACGCTGCGAAGCCTTCAGAGAAGACGTGCGAATTTCATGAACAAAAACGTCACACTCATAAAAACGAAGCAGACAAAACCGGCCTCAACAGTTCCCCACGCTCCCTGAGCCAGAAACATTCCCCCGGTATTCATTCCGAAAAAACCCGTCACGAACGTAGCGGGAAGCATCAATGTCGTTCCCACGGAAACGATATAGAGCCGTCGGTTGGTTTCTTCCGCCTGATTAGAGCCCAGTTCGTCCTGCAATGACCGGGCACGATCCTGAAGCGCGATAAGATCGTCCAGAGCAGCGTGAACCTGACGTTCCGCACGATCCCGCAGTTCATCTTCCGCCCAGTCTGGGAGATCCAGATCTTCGTCTTTCAGAACGCGATCAATTGGCGTCACAACACGACGCAGCTCCGTCGCCCGACGCCGCACCTTACCAACAATACCGCCCAGATGACCAAGATCAGAACGATGCTCGATCAGTAGAAGAGCATCTTCCGCACGATCCAGATCATCATCAAGCTGGCCAAGCTGGCGCCTGACTGTTCCCGTGAACTCGCGCAGAGCACGGTCAATGATTCCTGCAGGCGTCGGCGGAATATGGTCGGCTTTCAAAGACCGGTAAGCAGCGCCAAGAACCGGGATCGGATTACGCCGGGTTGTAATCAGGAGATCCGGCCGCATCGCAAAGCGCCATGCACAAATCTCCCTGTCATCTTCCGACAAGGCATCATCAAAAGCTGGCAGTGCGCCCCAGATCAGGTCATCCGCTGCTTCAAGCGCAATCCCATATTCCGTTTCTGCCAGCATCCCGCACACGTCTTCAGGCAGATCTGGCAGATGTGCGACGAACGACCGTGCTGAGCTGTGGACCGTATCAAAGTGAAGCCAGAACCAGCCCTGAGACGTCAGCTCATGGCCGGGCGTCAGAAGATCTTCAACTTCTTCCTGCCCCAGAGGTCGCAGGTCTTGTCCAGGCACAGCATGGACAGCCCATACCAGCCCATTCGCAAACGCAGGCTTCCCCGTCTCCTGATATGCAGGATCGATCACCGTGAAAGGAAAATTGTAGGTGGAGTTCTCTGACACGGCATCCTCCTGTTCTTCAGGGGGTATTCTGGACCTTCGTCGGCACTGAGCAACACGACAGAAGGTGATCTGCCGTTCTCTGACATGGCCGCACAGCAGACGCAATATGCTCTTTATGGCAACTGTTACGCTGGCCGGGAGTTAACAGATTATTCCTGGAAGAGCCAGCTCTTCACCATCAAAGGAAATATCATCATGACTTTTCGCCTCAAAGCTTCCCTGCTTGCCACTGCTGTTCTGATGGCCGCTCCTGCCGTGTCCTCAACAGCATTCGCACAGGCCATCAGCAGCCCAAGTAACGACCAGACGCAAACGGCCAACACCGCAGCGCAGAAGGCCCAGAACTCTACCATCGATCAGCCGTCCAATCATCTGCCAACCAATCCCAACACGATTGAAGAGCAACCGGATCAGCCCGCGCCCAAGGCTCCCCATGCCATGTCGGACACCACCAAGCAGGGCAAGACGGAATACAAGCACCACCTGAAGCGGACACATCAGCCGCACCTGACGGTAAAAACCAAGCCTGACACCACACAGCCGAACTGACACAGGTCAGGTGCGACGGAGCCACACTTTGCGTGGCTCCGCCAAATCTCTATACCTGCTGCCATCAAAGACGGGCAGTAAGGGCCAATCATGACCACGCAGGACTACAAGGTACACGACATCTCCCTGGCAGACTGGGGCCGTAAGGAAATTTCCATCGCTGAAGGCGAAATGCCCGGCCTGATGGCACTTCGCGAAGAATACAAGGACTCCCAGCCGCTTAAGGGCGCCCGCATCGCTGGCTGCCTGCACATGACCATCCAGACCGCCGTTCTGATTGAGACGCTGACGGCCCTTGGTGCCACGGTCCGCTGGTCGTCCTGCAACATCTTCTCCACGCAGGATCACGCCGCAGCGGCCATCGCCGCCGCTGGTATTCCGGTTTTCGCCTGGAAGGGCCTGACGGAAGAAGAATTCAACTGGTGCATTGAACAGACCATCACGGGTCCGGACGGCTGGACGCCGAACATGATCCTCGATGACGGCGGCGACCTCACGGTCATGATGCACGACAAGTTCCCGGAACTCCTGAAGGACGTTCGCGGTCTTTCTGAAGAAACGACGACGGGCGTGCATCGCCTCTGGCAGATGGCCAAGGCTGGCACGCTGAAGGTTCCGGCCATCAACGTGAACGACAGCGTCACCAAGTCCAAGTTCGACAACCTGTATGGCTGCCGTGAGAGCCTCGTGGACGCGATCCGTCGCGGCACAGACGTCATGATGGCTGGCAAGGTTGCCGTAGTTGCCGGTTATGGCGACGTGGGCAAGGGTTCCGCTGCTTCCCTGCGCAACGCAGGCTGCCGCGTTCTCGTGACCGAAGTCGACCCGATCTGCGCCCTGCAGGCCGCCATGGAAGGCTATGAAGTCGTCACCATGGAAAACGCAGCTCCGCGCGGCGACATTTTCGTCACCTGCACGGGCAATGTGGACATCATTACGATCGACCACATGCGCGAAATGAAGGACCGTGCGATCGTCTGCAACATCGGTCACTTCGATAGCGAAATCCAGGTTGAAGCCCTGCGCAACTATCGCTGGAACAACATCAAGCCGCAGGTTGACGAAGTCGAGCTGGCCGAAGGCCGCCGCATCATCCTGCTCTCCGAAGGCCGTCTCGTGAACCTTGGCAACGCCACAGGTCACCCGTCCTTCGTGATGTCCGCTTCCTTCACCAACCAGACGCTGGCCCAGATCGAACTCTGGACCGCCAAGCCGGGCCAGTACGAGGTGAAGGTTTACACTCTGCCAAAGGCTCTGGACGAAAAGGTTGCTGCCCTGCACCTCGCAAAGGTCGGCGCCGAGCTCTCCAAGATGTCCACGAAGCAGGCTGACTACATTGGCGTTCCGGTTGCCGGTCCGTTCAAGCACGAAGAATATCGTTACTGAGCGGAACAGGTGACACGGGGTAGGCGTTGTCTACCCCGACACTGTTTTTCAAACCGTCAGGAGAATTTCCTATGGGTCTTTTCAGCTCGATCATGTCCAAGATTTTCGGACATGCAGAAGCAGCCACGCCGACAACTTCCGGCACGGCTGATGCACAGGCTTCCGCTGGCGCTCCGGCTGCCGCAGCCCCAGCGACACCTGCAACTCCAGCTGCACCAGTAGATGTGGATGCCGTTCTTTCGGATCTGGCATCCAAGGCTGGCCAGCCGCTGAACTACAAGACCTCGATTGTGGATCTTCTGAAGCTGCTCGGCCTCGACAGTTCCCTGGAATCACGCAAGCAGCTTGCAGGCGAACTGCACTACACGGGCAGCACGGATGACTCAGCAACGATGAACGTCTGGCTCATCAAGCAGGTCTATGCCGAGCTGGCCAAGAACGGTGGTAAGGTTCCTGAAGGCTGGGCTCACTAAGCCTTTCCAACAGGATCAGTTACGAAAAAGCCCGGATGTTCTCATCCGGGCTTTTTTTATTTTTCACTGCGTAGAAAAAAAATGGGCCGCGAAGGGGACAGTGTTAAGGCAGACGTCTCGATATCAGGCGCCCTCCCCTGACGCAGCTCTGCCAGAGACTGGTGGAAAACCCTGATCCTGACATCCCGTGAGCCATCTGCGTGACGCCAGCGTTCGAACGCCAGAACGGTATTCGGGGCCGTAGAATCCGGTTGATCGGGAAAAGACCAGTCCAGCCCGAACAGGGCCATCATGGCAGCCAGATTGGTATCGTGGCCGGCCAGAACAAGCACCTTCGTGGAAGGCGATATCCCGGGGATAGACCGAACCGGGCGATCAGACAAAAACGCACGAATACTTTCCGCCATCACCCCGTTTCTGGCGCGGGCATATTCGGGCAGACGCCTCAGAAGATGATTTTCTGCCTCATGCGCGGGCATAACAGCTTCCAGAACGTGCGGCGCATCTTTGTCAGCCACCTCGAAGTCAGCCAGAGACAAACCTTCTGCATAAGTCAGCAACAGACTTTCTGCGGCCATGCCTGCCGTTACGAAGCCACCCTGAAGATTTGGTGCTCCTTTTTTCCACTCATTCTTCGTTGCACCTAAAAAGCATTGCGGCGACGAATTACTCTCCGAGCATGCTTCCGGCGCCATGAGCGACTGAACGGCTTTCAGAGCGTTATGAGAGGCCGGTTCGGGCAATGTCTTCGTGGCGGCTGCAAATTCTTGCTCCAAAACTCCACGATCAATCTTGCCTGCCTGAGTGCCAAGCGCATTAAAAACCGGATCGACACCTGTCGTCGCCCAATGGGCCTTTATGGCGCATCCTGGGGCTATTTCTTTGGCCCAGACGTCCCCCGTCTGTCGCGTCCGATGATCAGCCGTATCAGCCCAGACAACAGTCTCCTGCTCCAGGATCTGACACGTCTCGGCGCCCTGAAACAGAGCGCTTGCGCTATAGTTTCTCTGAACAGCCTGCACCATCGCTGCCAACGCTGCGGCACCGTGCTGTGTCATTTCTCCAGGCGCTACAGACCATACCTGCCAAGTATGACCCGTCCGATGCTGCATTTCCTGCGGTGAAAGTGTCGGACTGCGGATCCCGTGTCGGCCGAGAAAAACGGTTTTTTCGAGAACGTCTGGCTGCGCCTGAGAGGCACAGCCCCCCAAGGCGAACAGAAGAGCAAGCGAAGACAGTCGCCGCATCATGGCATCGTTGCCGTCATGTTGAAGAACACGCTCCGGCCAGCAATACGCCAGAACAGTGGGGCATCGCCATAAGACTGATTACCCGCAAAGTCGCTAATGGCACGGTTGTTGAACAGGTTGGCAATTTTGATGCTTGGGGTCACGTTACTGAAAAACGAGCCAATATGATGAATACGCCAGCCCATGGCGAGATCCGCCGTCACAGTGCTTCCAATTTTATACTGATTTTTGAAGACCGTATTGTCTGCCTCATCAGTCGTGCTGTCCAAGCCCCAATGCGTTCCGGCATATTTCCCCATGATTGAGAAATAGGGCCCGTGCTCACTCTCATAGAGCAGCCCGAAAGACGCCAAAGCGTTTGGACTTTTAGCAACGCGAACATTGCTGTGCTTATATTTTGCGTCATTGACGCTGTAATTTCCATAAAGGGAAAAACCGTAACCAATGACATATTGCCCTTCGAGCTCAATTCCTTGGTAAACTGCACCACCGCTATTCACATATGTCGATGTCGTACCGATATTGGGAACCTGAATCTGCGCCGAGGCAATATAATTCGAGAAATTGATGTAATATCCATCCAGAGAAAGCATCCAGTTGCGGCCATGATATACCGATCCCACCTGATAATTCATGGTGGTTTCAGGCTTTACATTTCCAACGGAACTAACCTGAAAAACAGACAGTGGTGGCGCGAGAAAGCCCCGTGCAACCTGAGCATAAGCACTCCAGTTTTTCATAATACGTTGATTAATTGCAATGGATGGTTGCCATGATCCATAGCTTTGCGTGTCTTTCAGTGGGAGCTTTGTCCCCTTATTAAGGCCTGCATCATAATCTCTTTTGAAAATGGAATATTTTACACCCGGCTTAATTGTCGCTCCTGCCCACGGATGAAAATTCAGCTCCAGATAAGGTTGAATTGTCGTGTTCAGGTCTGAAATATCATAGCTATATGCTGAACCATTTTTACCAAGAACCGGAACGGAATTCTGGCTCAGCTCAATGGCATACGTGTAGCGACGATCTTTTTGAACGTCAGCCCAAACTCCCAGAAGAATATCGCCGTAAGACGTATGCCCTTTCAGACGAAGGGTATCGCCATATGTCCGATACGCCGCATCTGCGTATTTTCCAGGAATATCGTTTTTATAGGTCGCCACCTTTTTTCCGGCGGCACTATAAAATGTCACACCGTTTGCTGCGGTATCACCCTGACTTGCGTCTGTGCTTTCAGAATAATCATGCTCAAAGCCACTGGTGTAAATCTGATTTTCTAATGTGAGCCAGGACAGAAGCTTTGTTTCAAGGGAGATATAATCAAAATCAGATGTATAAACGCTTGGCTGATACCCGTAATAACACTGCTTCGATGGGTCATTGCATAACCCGTAGTTCTTTCCATATTTTTTATAATCGTCCAGCGTGGCGCCCTAGGTCGTGTACTGCCATTCCTTGTTATACGTCGTTTCAATCGTAAGCGTTGTTTCTGGCGCCAGATCGATAACATCCTTGAACATCAGGTTGCTGCGACGCTCAGAAGAATTGGTCAGATAACCATTGGTTTCCTCGTGCTGCATATCGATAAAAGCACGGCCCATTCTGGTTTTGCCTGTATCGAACTCAATACCACCTGCGCGAGTATTGAAACTACCGTATGTCCCGTAAAGCGTTGTCCCCATCCGCGCCGCTGGATTTTTGGACGTAAATCCCATGGTTCCGCCGAACGTCGCATTTCCAATCGTTGACGCTGTGCCAGGCCCACGATCAATCTGCGCCTCCCCCAAAAAGTGAGAGATAAACAGTGAGGACGTCGTATGGCCCATATCGGAAGCGTTTCCGAAAGGAATGCCGTCGAATGTCATATTATATTGGCCGTCCTGAAAACCACGCAGACTCATGGTTTCAGCTTTTCCCATTCCCGGCCCATTCGGGTTCTGAGAAAATACGCTTGGCTGGAATTGAATAATATCATCAACGCTTGCGAGCGGAATAATATTATTTGCTAAAAAACCCGACCGAATTTTTGATGTCGGCTGCGTAATGTCCAGTGAAACCGTTGCGGGAGCGATACATTCAGCATACCCAAGAACTGTGAGCTTTTCGACCTTCGGCTTTTCTTTGGAAGCATTCTTTTCGGTGTCAGCCTGCTTGAGCTCTGCCGCGTTGGTCGTTGAACCAAAAAAATATCGCCGCAGCCATAACGCCTGCCTGCAGGACGAATTTTTTTCTGGTACTGATCATTGGAATTGTGCGCTCCCGTGGAATAGAGAACGCTCATTACTGTTACTACCCAGCGCTGAGAACAGTAATTACCAACCTGTAATATAAACTTCATACGAAGTACCAAAATCTGTCATAAACATGATGAAACATTTTGGTGTTGGAATGTATCAGGGTAGCGGTCGCTTGTCCGCGATGGGGTCAATCTTCGGCTCCGTCAATGGGCCGGAATCCACTACAACAACCAGATCTCCCGCGATCGGGGTCGCCTCCCGGTCCTTGGGCAGGAGTGCCGCAAAGCGTGGATCATAGCTGGCCGCCTGTTCGTAAAGCGCATCTATCAGACCATAATGATCCATGAAGCGGTTCATCGTCGCTGGAATTCGGATACACCCTTCAGACGCAGAGTGACCAAGTCTCCACTCGAGAAACTGTGGGTCCGTAGCGTGAATTTCCAGCCGGATCTGCCCGGTTTCATGTTTTGGGAGCCAGCCCTTCATTGCCGTCTGCCAGCCCATATCCCAAACACGAGATCCTTTGGCACCAATCCCGCGGATACCATATTTGTTTTTTGTGCCTTCAGCGCGATAGCCCAAGCGGTCGGCTGAATTTTGGAAAACGCCTGTCGGAGTAATGTAATAGTATTTCCGGCCTGTTGTTCCTGTTGAAACAGGAGTGCCTCCTAGGGAAACCCAAGGTTCGTCTGGTAATGCCAGAACAAAATCAAGATGCTGAATACGCTCATTCCGATCCACAACCATAATCAGTTGAGGACGTGATACAGGCTGATTGGCCTTTGCAACTTCAGCCTGAGCAAGAGAAACAAAAGCGTCCCGACGGTCCTGCTTATACGTGGTGAATCCCTTCACCGTCTTCGCCATCATTTTTACAAGGCGTGCGGCTTCCTTATGAGCTTCCGTATTGCTGACAATAGGAAGAGGCGGAATCTGAACTGAAGGAACCACCGGCGTCGCATCTGTCACTGGATTATCAGCTGGCAGAGGAACAGATACATCTCCGTTTTCCGTCGGCGTAGCGGGGGTTGGGTCGGCATGTGCGCAGGCCGACAACAAAGGACCGCCACCGCATAATGCGGTTGTCACGACAAAAAGTCTGGCAGAGCGATACAATGTGGAAACAGGCCGCATGGACAGGATTACCCTCGGTTCATAATGGTTCAATGAACGCGGGGGATCGGCAGAACCGTCCAGCGTTCAGCGGGAGACGCCACGCCTTAACGCGCCATCTCCCCAAAAAGTCACAGGTCGAGCAAGAGGCGTCTTGGATCTTCAACAAGCTGCTTCACTCTAACAAGAAAACTGACTGCTTCCCGACCATCGACAATTCGATGATCGTAGGAAAGTGCGACATACATCATCGGCCTGACAACAATCTGACCATCCCGCACAACGGGTCGATCCTGAATGGCATGCATCCCCAGAATACCCGATTGCGGAGTATTCAGAATCGGCGTGGACAGAAGTGAGCCGAAAATGCCTCCGTTCGTTATGGAAAACGTTCCAGAAGAAAGCTCATCAAGCTTGAGAGACCCAACTCTCGCACGCTTTCCATAGTCGGCGATCCGACGCTCCAATTCGGCGAAGCTCATCTGATCGGCTTCATGCAGAACCGGGACAACAAGCCCCCGTTCCGTTCCAACGGCAATGCCCAGATTGACGAAATCGCGATAGACAATTTCATCGCCCTCGATCTGGGCATTAAGTGCCGGATAATCCTTCAACGCTCCAACAACAGCCCGGGCGAAAAATGACATAAAGCCCAACCGGGCACCGTCATGCTTTTTTTCAAACTCTTCACGATATTCTGCCCGCAGCGCTTTTGCCGCTGACATATCAATTTCATTGAACGTCGTGAGAATGGCAGCCGTATTCTGAGCCGCTTTCAGATTCCGTGCGATAGTCTGACGAAGGCGCGACATGGGAACACGACGCTCGCGACCATCATCTGCCCTTGGCGCTGAGGGAATTGGTGCTTTGGCCGGTGCAGCAACGGGTTCCGGCTTCGGAGCAGCAGCAGGCAAAGGTTCGGGGACAGGCGGCGTTGAAACCGGCTCAGGCTTTGCCACTTCAACAGGCGCAACGGGAGCGACAGCCGGCGCTTCAGCCGTTTCGTCCACTTCTCCCAGAAGACCCCCTATTTCCACCTCTGTGCCAACCGCGATGCAATTCTCCAGACGCCCGGCAGACGGGGCCGTCACCTCAACGCTGACCTTATCTGTCTCAAGTTCGAGAATGGTTTCATCGTGCTGAACATAGTCGCCAGACTGCTTCAGCCACCGCGCGACGATTGCGGTCGTCAGGCTTTCCCCTAGCGCCGGTACCCGGATTTCGACCGCCATCGTCACTCCTTACTTGCACAAACATCCCGATCAAGGGATGGATCTCTATAAAATTCCCGTTCCGTCGGACATACGACAGGATCACAAAAACAGGATAGTGCATCTTGCGGCCAAACGGGAGCCAGGAACTATCCCTATGCCGGGACTTTGAAAAGAAGAGCAAAGGACACCGTCATGCCCCTTCCCTCGGATTATCCCGAATTTATTGCATCCGATCATCTTTCTGGAAGAACGCGCGACATTCTCGTCACGCGCCTTGAGGACGACCTGTTACAGGCGCCACGCGTCCTTTCCCCAAAAGCCTTTGCGGTTCTTGAGGCCATCCTGCCGGTTCTGCTTCCTCAGGAAGATATTCTGGGAAACAGTCCCCTTAATCTGGCCGTCCGCATAGATACCGCTCTTGCCGGACCACGCGACGGCTGGCGGTTTGCCGAACTTCCTCCAGACGTCACAGCGTGGGAGCAGGCATTACTGACTCTGGATGATCTTGCCCAAGCTCAGCACAGCATGCCGTTTCCGGCGCTTAATGCTTCAGCGATTGGTCAGACGCTCGACGAACTCGCGGAAGGACGCCACGGCATAAACGCGGCGAACCGCCTGACTCCTGAGCAGATGCAAAAATGGTCATTCGATCTCCGGGCAGACGCGATTGAATGCTTCCTTGCCGATGCTCGTGTTCAGGATGCACTGGGAATTTCCGCCAACCTCAACGGTGGGGATAATGTGTTCCAAGGGTTCCAGACTGTTGAGGCCAATGAGCGGGAATCCTTTGAACCCTCACCCAAAATTCCTTCAGCCAAACCGTGAGACAAGACCCTTCCATGAAGACCTATGCCGAAACAGAGATTCTGGACGTCATTGTCATTGGGAGTGGCGCAGGTGGCGCTCCTCTTGCCGCTCGTCTGGCCCAGGCCGGAAAGAGTGTCCTGGTCCTTGAAGCTGGCCCGAGCTTTTCACCCTCCCGTTATACATCAGACGAGATCGAGGCGCGCGAAATCTACTGGCTGCATGAACGTCTGTCTGGTGGCCGCAATCCTCAACCTTTCGGTGGAAATAACAGTGGCACTGGCGTGGGCGGCTCCCTGCTACATTACGGCGCTTTTCTACCCCGCCCTCATGCTGGCGATTTTCGGCTTCATACTGAAACCGGCCGCAGTGTGGATTGGCCCTTTTCTTATGAAGAGCTCCTCCCTTACATCGAAGAGGTTGAAGCTTTCATTGGTGTCTCGGGGCCATCCAACTATCCGTGGGATCCTGCCCGGCGTTATGCTTATGCCCCCCCACCAGCCAATCCGGCTGCGATGAAGATGCGGGACGCCTGCGATGCCGTTGGCATTCGTCATGCTGATGGGCCAACGGCTCTCATTACGCGCGATTTCAATCAGCCTCATTTTGGAACTCGTAAAGCGTGTGCAAATTGCGGCGCATGTCATCAGGGCTGCCGCAACGGGGCCAAGTCAGGCGCAGACAATACGTGGCTTCCACTTGCTGTCGCGCATGGTGCTGAAATTCGCTCTGGATGCCACGTCCATACAATCGAGACCAATCAGGCTGGGCGCGTCACCGGTGTCGTCTACACTCGAAACGGTGAAAACGTCCGTCAACGCTGTGAGCGCCTTGTTCTGTCTGCTGGTGCTGTCGAAACGGCAAGACTGCTGCTTCACAACGAACTGGCAAACAGCTCCGGACAGGTCGGTGAAAACTACATGACCCATATCTCGACGCAGATCTGGGGAGAAATTGATGAGGAGGTACGCCCGAACCGGGGTTATCCGTCCCTCACAATCACAGAAGACATGATGCGCCCTAAAGATGCCGATTTTGCGGGGGGCTATCTTATTCAGTCTCTCGGAATGATGCCCATCACCTGGGCCTCCAATATTGCACGTGGGTCAAACCGTCGTGGAGCAGATCTCGTAAGAACATTGGCCGGGTACAACCGCAGTATCGGCATGGGGATTCATGGTGACTGCATGCCCAGCCCTGAAAACCGGGTTGTTCTGTCAGACGAAAAGGATGCCCTGGGTCTGCCAAAGCCACTCATTACCCACAGCTACGGCCCAAACGAACTGGCAATGCACGCTCATGCATCGCGTCTGTTAACGCGCATGTGGCAAGCCATCGGAGCCAAGGATCTACGTCTTCTTGATCGGGCAGCCCATATGATGGGAACGGCACGGATGGGGACGGAGTCTGGTTCAGCCGTCGTTACCCCATACGGCCAGAGTTTTGATATCGACAACCTCTGGATCAGCGATCATTCAACCTTTCCCAGTGCGACGGCCGCCAATCCGGCCCTGACCATTATGGCCCTGTCTTTGCGCACCGCAGATGCCATGTTGAAAAACTGATTTATATCAAAGTGACACCCCGAAGCGCACGAGGCTTGACACCCCTTTATGCGCTCCGGTAATTCGAGCGTGACTTCTTGGTGGCTATCAGCTGCCCGGTCTCCTTTCCTAACCGGATGATGCCCGTTTGCGATGCCCGGCCCTTTATGGGTGTCAGACATCCCGAACCACTGCTTCCGATCCAGTTCTTGCATCAAGCAGGCACATCCTCCCCCATTAAGGTCTGCCCAACGGGCACATAAGGCGCGCCTTTCATGCATCTCGCCGAACTCAAGAAAAAATCTCCGGCCGATCTGCTGGCTTATGCAGAGGAACTGGAGATCGAGAACGTCTCGTCCATGCGCAAGCAGGACATCATGTTTGCCATCCTCAAGACCCTTGCCGAGCGCGATCAGGCGATCTACGGCGAAGGGACGCTGGAAATCCTGCCAGACGGTTTTGGATTCCTGCGCAGCCCGGAAGCAAATTACCTTCCCGGCCCTGACGACATCTACATTTCCCCGACCCAGGTTCGTCGCTTCGGCCTCCGCCCCGGCGATACCGTCGAAGGTCAGATCCGTGCACCGCGTGACGGCGAGCGTTACTTCGCTCTGCTCAAGGTCAACACCATCAACTTCGAAGACCCGGACGTTGTCCGGACGCGTATCAACTTTGACAATCTGACGCCGCTCTACCCTGAGCGCCGCCTGAAGATGGAAGTTGAGCAGTCCGAGCCAGCCGCCAGCGAGTCTTCTCCGCGTAGCAAGGGCAAAAAGGACCAGCGCGACTACACCCCGCGTGTAATCGATCTGGTAACGCCAATCGGCATGGGCCAGCGTGCCCTGATCGTTGCTCCGCCCCGCACGGGTAAGACCGTGATGCTCCAGAGCATCGCTGCGTCCATTTCAGCCAACCATCCTGAAGTCTTCCTGATCGTTCTTCTGATTGATGAGCGTCCGGAAGAAGTGACGGACATGGCGCGCTCGGTGCGTGGTGAAGTCGTGTCCTCCACCTTCGACGAACCGGCAACACGCCACGTTCAGGTGACGGAAATGGTTCTCGAAAAGGCCAAGCGCCTCGTCGAGCACAAGCGCGACGTGGTCATCCTGCTGGACTCCATTACGCGTCTTGCCCGCGCCTACAACACCGTCGTTCCTTCATCGGGTAAGGTGCTGACAGGTGGTGTGGACGCAAACGCCCTACAGCGCCCCAAGCGCTTCTTCGGTGCGGCCCGTAACATTGAAGAAGGTGGCTCACTCACCATCATCGCAACGGCCCTGATCGATACGGGCTCGCGCATGGACGAAGTGATCTTTGAAGAGTTCAAGGGCACCGGTAACGCCGAACTCATCCTGGATCGCAAGCTTGCAGACAAGCGTACCTTCCCGGCCATCGACATCACCAAGTCTGGCACACGTAAGGAAGAGCTTCTTGTTGAGCGCGGTGAGCTTTCCAAGATGTGGGTCCTGCGTCGCATCCTTGCCCCGATGGGCACGATGGATGCCATGGACTTCCTGCTGGACAAGCTCAAGTACAGCAAGTCCAATCAGGACTTCTTCGACGCGATGAACAACTGATCCTGTTGTTTGCATCACAAAAAAAGGGGAGCCATGGCTCCCCTTTTTTATTGGGCTTTCTCACTCACCCTTTTCGAGATTGAGGAGAATTCTCTTGTCTACAACACCATTCAGGCCCGAATAGCCTCCAAGCCCGTTTGTTCCCACAACACGATGACACGGGATCAGAACAGGGATCGGATTCGCGCCCATTGCTCCGCCTATGGACCGGGCTGATCCACCAGCCTGAGCCGCAATCTGGGCGTATGTTCGGGTCTCTCCGTAGGGGATTTCAAGGATTGCCTGCCAGACCTTCTGGCGATACGGCGTGCCATATGGAGAGAATGGCAGACTGGAAAAATCTACCTTTTCGCCATCGAAATACTGTTCGAGCAGATCCCGAACTTTTACGAGGAGCGGAGTCTGCTCCTGATCGCGTCCCCATCCCCAGTCGAGGGCGACAATACGCCCTTCGTCTTCACTGATGGTCAGGGCACCCAAGGGGGAATAACAGGATAGCTGTGGCATACAGTTAGGCTGCCCGATGCCTCGGAAAGCGTCAATCATGCTTCCCTAAAAGAGTCCCGGTAAAAAAAACGTATGCATGCCCTGCATATTCCGGGAGGCCGATATTCTCAAAAAACATATGGTACTATTTTCGTATCCTTTCCTGAAATACTCTGCAATCTGTTGGGAAATAGCCATTCGTGTGTCAAAAACGCGACAGGATGCCCCATATGCAGGTCATTAGTTTTTGAGAACAGTTCTCATCTACTTGTTTTCAGATTTTTGCCAGCATAACGATCACGGAAACGTCAGAAGCCCAGTTTTCTATAAACAATAAGATAAGGAGTAGTAAGTTCTCGTGATGCTGGTTTTCCAGGCAACTTGAAAAACTGATGATTCCTTACCTGTAAGGCATCTATCAGGACTTGAGCGGTCCGGAATGTCAGCAATAAGAACAGTCTTTGCAAAAAGGACAGTCGGATCATGGTCTCTGGTCTACTGACGCCGATCAACGTTACGAAGAAGCGCCTTCTAGGCTGCGCAGCCGCACTGGCATTCTGCGCAGCTTCCCCTCTTGCCCTCGCTGAGGACACCGGTACCGCCATCACCAACGCCGACCAGCATCCAGGAGACTGGATGAGCTATGGCCGGACCTATTCCGAGCAGCGCTACAGCCCGCTGGACCAGATCACAAAGGACAATGCCGGCAACCTGAAGCTTGCATGGCATTATGATCTGGATACCAATCGTGGGCAGGAAGGTACGCCGCTGATCGTCGATGGCGTCATGTATGCCACGACCAACTGGAGCAAAATGAAGGCTCTGGATGCAGCAACAGGCAAACTGCTCTGGTCCTACGATCCAAAAGTTCCCGGCAATATCGCTGACCGCGGCTGCTGCGATACGGTCAACCGTGGTGCGGCTTACTGGAACGGCAAGGTCTATTTTGGCACGTTCGACGGTCGTCTGATCGCTCTGGACGCCAAGACCGGCAAGCTGGTCTGGAGCGTTTACACGGTTCCAAAGGAAGCACAGCTCGGTCACCAGCGCTCTTACACGCTTGATGGCGCCCCGCGTATTGCCAAGGGCAAGGTCATCGTCGGCAACGGTGGTGCAGAGTTCGGCGCCCGTGGCTTCGTGACGGCGTATGACGCTGAAACGGGCAAGCTGAACTGGCGCTTCTTTACCGTTCCGAACCCCGACAACAAGCCGGACGGCGCCGCTTCTGACGATGTGCTGATGTCCAAGGCTTACCCGACATGGGGCAAGGGCGGCGCATGGAAGCAGCAGGGCGGCGGCGGTACCGTCTGGGACTCGCTGATCTATGACCCGGTCACAGATCTTGTCTATCTGGGCGTCGGTAACGGCTCGCCATGGAACTACAAGTTCCGTTCTGAAGGAAAAGGGAACAACCTCTTCCTTGGCAGCATCGTGGCCATCAATCCTGATACCGGCAAATACGTCTGGCATTTCCAGGAAACGCCGATGGACCAGTGGGATTATACCTCGGTTCAGCAGATCATGGCGCTCGACATGCCGATCAATGGCGAAATGCGCCATGTGCTTGTTCATGCGCCAAAGAACGGCTTTTTCTATATCCTCGATGCCAAGACCGGTAAGTTCATTTCCGGCAAGCCTTACACCTACGAGAACTGGGCCAATGGTCTGGACCCTGTAACGGGCCGTCCGAACTATAACCCCGACGCTCTGTGGACGCTGAACGGCAAGCCTTGGTATGGTATTCCGGGCGATCTGGGTGGTCATAACTTCGCTGCCATGGCTTACAGCCCGCAGACGAAGCTGGTTTACATCCCGGCCCAGCAGGTTCCGTTCGTCTATGACCCGCAGAAGGGTGGCTTCAAGGCTCACCACGACAGCTGGAATCTTGGTCTGGACATGAACAAGATCGGCCTGCTGGACGACAACGATCCGCAGCATAAGGCTGACAAAGCCCAGTTCCTGAAAGATCTGAAGGGCTGGATCGTGGCTTGGGATCCGCAGAAGCAGCAGGCAGCGTTCACGGTTGACCACAAGGGTCCGTGGAATGGTGGCCTTCTCGCCACGGCTGGCGGCGTTCTGTTCCAGGGTCTCGCGACCGGTGAATTCCATGCCTACGACGCTACGACAGGCAAGGATCTGTTCAAGTTCCCAGCCCAGAGCGCCATCATTGCTCCTCCGGTGACCTATACGGCTCACGGCAAGCAGTATGTTGCGGTTGAAGTGGGTTGGGGCGGTATCTATCCGTTCTTCCTCGGTGGCGTAGCCCGGACCTCCGGCTGGACCGTCAACCACTCACGCATCATCGCCTTTGCTCTTGATGGCAACGATAAGCTGCCTGCCAAGAACGAGCTTGGATTTGTTCCGGTGAAGCCGCCTGAGAAGTGGGACGAAGCCAAGACCAAGGACGGTTACTTCCAGTTCCAGACCTATTGTGCAGCCTGCCACGGCGACAACAGCATCTCTGGCGGCGTTCTGCCTGACCTGCGTTGGTCCGGTGCGATCCGCGGGCCTGAGAAGTTCTACAAGCTTGTCGGCAAGGGTGCTCTGACGGCCTACGGTATGGATCGTTTCGACACGTCCATGTCTCCGGCTGAAATCGAAGACATCCGCAACTTCATCGTAAAGCGCGCCAACGAGTCCTACGCAGACGAAGTCAAGGCCCGAGAGAATGAGGCAGGCGTCCCGAACGACGAATTCCTCAACGTCCCTCAGGGTTCGGTTGCGCCTGCAACGCCGGACCATCCGTGACGGGAAACCGTCACGCTGAAAGGAATGACGTGACATGCTCAAGGCATTAACTCGGGACAGACTGGTATCTGAGATGAAACAGGGATGGAAATTCGCGGCCGCAGTCGGCCTTATGGCAGTGTCTTTTGGCGCTGCCCAAGCCCAGGACGCTGATGACGCCCTGATTCAGCGCGGTGCCTACGTGGCCCGCCTGTCTGACTGCGTCGCCTGTCATACCGCACTACACGGCCAGCCTTATGCTGGTGGTCTGGAGATCAAGAGCCCGATTGGCACGATCTACTCCACCAACATTACGCCGGACCCAAAATACGGTATCGGCAGCTACACGCTGGAAGACTTCACGAAGGCGATCCGCAAAGGCATCCGTAAGGACGGCGCAACGGTCTATCCGGCCATGCCGTATCCTGAGTTCGCCCGCCTGTCCGATGACGACATCAAGGCCATGTATGCCTTCTTCATGCATGGCGTGAAGCCGGTTGCCCTTCAGAACAAGCAGCCAGGTATCTCCTGGCCGATGAACATGCGCTGGCCGCTTGCCATCTGGCGCGCAATGTTCGTTCCAACCGTCACGCCGGGTCTCGATAAGAGCATTTCCGATCCGGAAGTGGCTCGCGGCGAATATCTGGTGAATGGCCCGGGCCATTGCGGCGAGTGCCATACGCCTCGTGGCATGGCCATGCAGGTCAAGGGTTACACGGCCAAGGACGGCAACGCTTATCTGTCTGGTGGTGCACCAATCGACAACTGGATTGCTCCAAGCCTGCGCAGCAACAGCGACACAGGTCTGGGTCGCTGGTCTGAAGACGACATTGCCCAGTTCCTGAAGAGCGGCCGTATCGATCATTCTGCCGTCTTCGGTGGTATGGCTGACGTGGTTGCCTACAGCACCCAGCATTGGACCGACGACGACCTGCACGCCACAGCCAAGTACCTGAAGAGCATGCCTGCCGTGCCTGAAGGCAAGAACCTTGGTCAGGACGATGGCAAGGCAACAGCCCTGCTGGAAGCCGGTGGCAAGGGTGATGCAGGTGCAGAAGTTTACCTCCACAACTGCTCCATCTGCCACATGAACGACGGTACAGGCGTCAACCGCATGTTCCCGCCTCTGGCTGGTAACCCGGTTGTCATCACGGACGATGCAACCTCGATGGCCAACATCGTGACCTTCGGTGGCATTCTGCCTCCGACGAACACAGCACCCTCTGCTGTTGCCATGCCAGGCTTCCGCGATCATCTGTCTGACCAGCAGATCGCAGACGCCGTCAACTTCATGCGCAAGAGCTGGGGTAACCAGGCTCCGGGCACGCTGTCTGCTTCGGATATCCGCAAGCTCCGCACGACGGGCGCTGCGGTTTCCACCGCAGGCTGGAATGTCTCTTCCAAAGGCTGGATGGCTTACATGCCACAACCTTACGGCGAAGGCTGGACCTTCTCCCCGCAGACTCATACGGGCGTGGACGAGGCTCAATAAGCCTCTTCTGACCCTATCGGTCTGAAAGAAACGGGCGGTCCGGAAACGGGCCGCCCGTTTTCTTTTGTGCAGGCCGATTTCACATGACGACGTCCTGCATTACATAAAGGGGCATGAACCCCTTTTCCTCCTCGGACCCCCAGGTCATTTTTGCTCTGGCCACAGGCGCAGGCCGCGCGGCAATCGCCATCATGCGCGCCAGCGGACCGGGGAGCGCCTCTGTTCTCCAAAGCCTATGCGGGTCCTTGCCCGAGCCTCGGCGTGCCAGCCTCCGGAGCCTTCGCCATCAGGGCGAGGTGATGGATCATGCTGTGGTGCTCTGGCTGCCAGGGCCAAAATCCTACACCGGAGAAGATGGGTTCGAGCTGCACCTGCATGCAGGCCCAGCCGTTATCGCTCGTGTCGCGGACGCACTGACCGATCTGGGCGCACGTCCTGCGGAGCCAGGGGAGTTTACGAAACGCGCCGTGCAGAAGGGCCGACTGGATCTCCTGCAGGCAGAAGCCATTGCAGACCTCGTCGATTCCGAAACTGAAAGTCAGCGGAAGCAGGCTCTCCTGCAGGCAGACGGCGCTCTTAGCCGCCTATATGACGGATGGGCTCAACGGCTTCGGCTGGTGCTGGCCCATCAGGAAGCTCTGATCGACTTTCCTGATGAAGACCTTCCCCCCGAGGTGGAACACACTCTTCTGGCCGAGATGTCCGCTCTACAGAGCGAGATGGCCGCTCATCTTCAGGACAACCGTGGAGAACTGATGCGGCAGGGGCTGACGGTCGTGATCGCAGGCTCGCCAAACGTAGGAAAATCAAGCCTTCTCAATGCGTTATCCGGATATGATGCTGCTATTGTGACCCATCGTGCGGGGACAACCCGGGATGCCATTGCAGTGGACTGGGTTCTGGATGGCGTGCGTCTTCGTCTGATCGACACAGCTGGGCTGCGAGAAACGGAAGATGAGATTGAGGCGGAAGGTATTCGCCGGGCACTGTTTCACGTGAAACAGGCGGACGTTATTCTGCACCTCATCGGGCCAGATAAAGCAGCCGATGCTTTGTCTTCCGATGAAATTGCAGTCCGAACAAAAATCGACATCGCACCAGCCCCCCAGGACATGCTAGGCATCAGCACCCAGACGGGTGAAGGTCTGTCAGAACTGCGAGCCTTCCTGACCCAACGGGTCTCAGCGATGACGGCCAATGCCGGAGCGCCGCCTTTGACCCGTGCGCGCCACCGTGCAGGCATTCAGGAAGCTGTTGCGCACCTGGATCTCGCCCGAGGTGCCACGTGGCCCGAGTTGCGCGGAGAAGAGTTACGCCTGTCCATGCAGGCTCTGGGACGTCTGACAGGACGTGTTGATGTTGAATCCCTGCTCGATGCAATTTTCGGGCAGTTCTGTATCGGGAAGTAAGTTTTGAGCGATTTCGATGTCATCGTGATCGGCGGCGGCCATGCTGGTTGTGAAGCAGCGGCAGCGTCAGCACGCTTTGGGGCCAAGACGCTCCTGCTGACGCACAAGCTCGAAACCATCGGGGCTATGTCTTGCAACCCAGCCATCGGCGGGATTGGCAAAGGGCATCTCGTGCGTGAGATTGATGCACTGGATGGGCTGATGGGCAAAGCCGCTGATCGCGCTGGCATCCATTTCAAGCTGCTCAATCGCTCCAAAGGGCCGGCTGTGCATGGTCCTCGCGCGCAGGCAGATCGCTCCCTTTACAAAACGGCCATTCAAACCCTTCTGGCAGAAACACCCAACCTGACCATCATGGCAGGTGCGGTTGGTGATCTGATTGAAGAAAACGGACATATTCGTGGTGTGATCTGCGAAGATGGTCGGTCTTTCCGCTGTGGCGCCGTGGTGCTCACGACGGGCACGTTCCTGCGCGGTGTCATCCATGTCGGCCACGAACAACAGCTTGCGGGACGCATCGGTGAAGCGCCCGCTACCAAGCTGGGAGAACGGCTAGAAGCTCTGAAGCTTCGTATGGGCCGCCTCAAGACTGGCACACCACCACGCATTGCCCGAGACAGCATTGACTGGGAGAACCTGCCTGAAGATCGGGGGGATGAAGTTCCAGAACCGTTCAGCCCTCTGACGAGCAGCATCACCAACGCCCAGGTCTCATGCCGGATCAGCCAGACCACACCGGAAACGCACCGGATCATTAACGAGAACCTGCACCGTTCAGCCATGTATGGTGGTGCGATTGCAGGCCGTGGGCCACGCTATTGCCCGTCTATTGAGGACAAGGTTGTCCGTTTCGCAGAGCGGTCTTCCCATCAGGTTTTTCTTGAGCCCGAAGCGCTCTCTGGAAATCCCGGGGGTGATCTTGTTTACCCGAACGGTATCAGCACCAGCCTTCCCGCTGATGTTCAGGCCCTCATGATCGCTTCGATGCCAGGGCTGGAAAAAGCGCGGATCGTCACAGCCGGATACGCTGTGGAGTATGATTACGTCGACCCGCGAGAACTGATGCCCTCACTTCAGTTGCGCAGCCTGCCTGGCCTCTACCTGGCGGGGCAGATCAACGGTACGACAGGCTATGAGGAAGCGGGCGCTCAGGGCCTTCTTGCTGGCCTGAATGCCGCTCGCGCGACCGCCGGAAACGATCCGCTCATTCTGGATCGGAGCGATGCTTATCTGGGTGTCATGATCGACGACCTGACATTGCACGGCATCAGCGAGCCCTACCGCATGTTCACGTCACGGGCCGAGTATCGCTTAAGCCTCCGGGCTGACAATGCAGACCTAAGACTTACGCCAAAAGGCATGGACGCTGGCTGCATTCTATCTGAACGCGCTGAAGCCTTTACCGACATGAAAACCCAGATTGACGCAGCCATGGCACTGGCAGCATCGACGACCTTCCTGCCCCAAGCCCTCAAGGACGTCGGGTTTGAGGTCTCTCTGGATGGGCGACGACGCAGCGTTCTGGATGTTCTGGCCAGCAACGGCGATCATTCGAAGGTATTGGATCTAGCGCCATGGTTTGGTGCCCTGCCTCTCCGTATCCGCCGCCATGTGGAAACGGAAGCTCGCTACGGCGGCTATCTCCAGCGGCAGGATCGCGAGATCAAGCAGCTTGCATCTGAAAGCGCCATCGCTCTTCCGGACAATCTGGATTACAACGCTATCGGCGGCCTGAGCAGTGAGATGCGTGAGCGTTTTACTCAGGCACGACCAACCAGCTTTGCAGCTGCGCAACGTGTGCGAGGTGTAACCCCCGCTGCGCTGGTTGCCCTGCTGGCCCATGTAAGGACCCTGTCATGACCACCGTTTCACGTGAAACGCAGGAGAGACTGGAACGCTTCGCAGACCTGCTCGTGCAATGGAATGCGAAGATCAATCTGGTCAGCCCAAAAGATCTGGGCCAATTGTGGCCACGCCATATTCAGGACAGCCTGCAACTCGCAGACATGATTCCTGCCGGTGCAACCATTACTGATCTGGGCTCAGGCGGAGGCTTTCCTGGCCTTATTCTGGCAATCGCAACAGATAATCCTGTGACGTTAATTGAGTCCGATCAGCGGAAATGTGCCTTCCTCCGGGAAGCTGGTCGCATCTGCGGAGCCAAAGTCACGGTCATTCCGAAGCGCATTGAAGCAGCAACCCCGCCAGAAGCCGACATCATTACAGCCCGTGCGCTGGCCCCGCTGGTCAAACTGCTCGGATGGGCGCGTCCTTTGCTGAAAGAAAACGGATTTTGTCTGTTTCTCAAAGGCATAAAGGCGCAGGATGAGTTGACCGAGGCAAGCCGTGACTGGCACATGACATCTACCATTCTTCCCAGCCGCACCGACCCCGGCGGAGCCATTATCAAGGTCAGTGATTTCAAGCGTGTCGTCTAATTCCGTATCCCCCACCACTCGCATCATTGCCGTCACCAACCAGAAGGGTGGTGTTGGCAAAACCACGACCACAATCAATCTAGCTGCTGCGCTGGCACGGAAACAGCGCGTCCTGCTCGTTGATCTGGACCCTCAAGGCAATGCCTCGACCGGGTTGGGCATTGAGTATGATCAGCGGAATATTGGCACGTATGCCGCCCTGATGCAGGAAGCAGAGCCACACGCTCTCGCACAGCCGACAGAGTTCGAAAATCTTTCGATTATCACCGCCAATAATGAGCTGGCTGGTGCTGAACTTGAGATGATCGCAGATGAGCGTCGTGAATATCGTCTAAGGGATGCTCTGCGCTCCCTTGAAGGCGACTACGATACCATCCTGATCGATTGCCCGCCCAGCCTTGGCCTTCTCACGCTCAATGCCCTCGTCGCTGCAGACAGCGTTCTCGTGCCGCTACAGTGTGAGTTCTTTGCGCTGGAAGGGATCAGTCAGCTTGTGCGCACCATTGACCGTGTGCGTCGTGCCTTCAATGCAGATCTGCATCTCGAAGGCATTGTGCTGACCATGTACGATCGGCGGAACAACCTTTCAGAACTCGTGGCACAGGATGCACGAGGTTTCTTTGGTGAGCAGGTTCTCGAAACGCTAATCCCGAGAAATATTCGTATTTCCGAAGCCCAGAGTCATGGCAGCCCGGTGCTGAACTATGATGCACGCTCCACAGGCGCAGTCGCCTATGTGGCACTGGCGGACGAACTTCTGAAGCGAACCGAGAACAGGACAAAGGCGTAAGCTGTGATGGCCAAAAAGGATACTTCTCCGCGCCTCGGTCGTGGTCTTGCCGCCCTTCTGGGCGATCAGGCTCCCCAGCTGGCCCGTGCTACGCGCGCCAATGCGCCTGTTCAGCAGCATACGTCCCTGCCTGTTGATGTGCTGGAGCCCAGCCCCTTTCAGCCCCGTCAGGACATGAACCCTGAGCGACTGGAAGAACTGGCCAATTCCATTCGGTCCCGCGGCGTTCTGCAGCCCCTCCTCGTCCGACCAGACCCGGCCAACCCTGAGCGATACCAGATCATCGCTGGCGAGCGGCGGTGGCGCGCCTCTCAGCTTGCCGGACTGCATAGTGTCCCCGTGCATGTGCGCCAGCTGGATGACACGGATGCCATGGCAGCCGCGCTTGTGGAAAACCTTCAGCGCGCCGATTTGAACCCGATCGAAGAAGCTGAAGGCCTTCAGCGGCTCATCACAGATTATACCCTGACGCAGGAAGAACTGGCCGGCGCCGTCGGAAAATCCCGACCTCACATCACCAATACCATGCGCTTGCTGAACCTGCCGCCAGAGATCCGGACCCATGTTCGCCGCGGTGAACTCTCAGCCGGACATGCCCGTGCCCTTCTGAGCCATCCAGACCCGATAGCTGCGGCCAAAACTGTTTTGGAAAAAGGACTGAATGTCCGCCAGACAGAAGCTCTTGTCGCTGAGAAATCAGAGAAGAAAGCCGTTCAGAAAAAGCGCCGGGACGCAGAGATTGTCCAGATTGAAGAAGATCTGGCTCTCCGGCTGGGACTTAAAGTCCACATCGCTTACGACGGAAAAAAGGGCGGCTCGCTAAAGATCGATTACCGATCTCTTGAACAGTTTGAGAGCCTCATGCGTCTTCTCAACCGGGAATAAGAGGCGGTTATCAAAGGGAGCCATCATTTTTTTGGATTTTATTCATTATAATCTGAAAAAACCCCTTGCAAGCATTCCCGCTTCCCCTTTATAAGGCGCCTCACCGGAAACGGAGCGACGGGCACATAGCTCAGTTGGTAGAGCAGCTGACTCTTAATCAGCGGGTCCAAGGTTCGAGCCCTTGTGTGCCCACCAAGCTCCGTTTCCGGTCTTACCTTTGAAAATATGCATCTCAAAGTATTTTATCTGGATTTTCAAATCTGGTTACTCTCGCTTTTAGAAAGCATTCGCTCGAACGTTTTCACAAAAATTAAAATAATAGCCCCTTAGAAGAGCTTTCTTTGGTGATAATGAAATATTCCTATCGTCTTTTTTGACGACAAAAAGACGATAGGAAAACGCTTTAAAGAATTTCTGCTCTGCCTTATTCGCAGTTCTGACATACAAGCTTCTGCAAGAATACCATTACGCATCCTATATTTTGGCTGCACTCGGCGGCTGCCTGATGCAATGGATCATGGATGTGACGCGCTCGCTTAAAGAAAAAGAATACCTGACCAAGACCTCCTCAGAGGCATCCCCGGTTTATCCCCGAAAATCTGGCAGTTCGTTAACAGCCACAACACGCCACAACCCATTGATACGCTCGATAATCGAAATCGACAGATTTTGAATAGTGAAGCGCAGAGCAATATCAGGGTGGATGGCAAGAGCGTGTGAAAGTGCCGCCCGGATCGCGCCACCGTGGCTCACAACAACCATATCCTGACCAGCATTTGCGTTGGCAAGATCTTCCAGGCCATGGGAGACGCGCGCACAAACATCCAGCATGCTTTCTCCGCCCGGCGGAAGCTCACTGGCTGACAAAGACCAGAATGGATTGGGCGGCAGCGTCAGCAGAGAGAGAAACTGATCGTGCGGCGTTCCGTGCCACTCTCCGATAGATTGCTCAATAAATCTTGGATCAACCGTGACGTCAGCGTGGGTAAACGCTCCTGCGCAGCGTATCTGTGCGGCAGTGTCACGTGCCCTTTGAAGCGGTGAGGTATACCAGACAGCATCAGACGGCAGACGTCTGGCCAAAGCAGCGTATCCACCCTGCTGGCTCGCCATCGCATCCATGCAAAGCGGAACGTCCATCGCGCCATACATGGTCTTGCGCGCACTCGCCTCTACAACGGCATGTCTGATCAGCCAGAAGCGGGTAATACCGCGTGGCAGTTCAGGCGTATCAAGAAAGTGTCCATGAGGGACGGCTTGGTCTGTCTGTGTCATGAGAGAGGCGCGTAACGGGGAACAGGGTTGGCGTCCAGAAGAACGTCCCAGTTTTCCAAAATGAGCTCAAGTTTGGCAAGCACCCGTTTCGCGTCTGCACACTCCCGCTGCAAGCGCTGCTTTTCATCCAGACCTTCGTGCGATGGCTCGCCTGAGACCAGACGCGCGCCGCCACACAATCTCAAAGCTCCGGCATGACCAGTCACCAAGGGATGTGGAACCGGAACAGGCTGGCCAAGAACACAGAGAAGTGCTGGCTCGCCCTCCCCTACCCATGGTGAAAGATCTGCATTGAGCCACCGATGCAACTTACGCGCATCTTCCAGTCCGAGAGGCGCATCCGGATTTTTGGGATCTTCCACCAGAAATGACAGAATGGTCGGCACAGCGTCCCACCGACCATCATCAGTAGGTTTCCCGACTGGCAGTAACGTGCAGGTAGGACTGGCCTCTACCAGCTTAACAGCCTCGGTCATGAAATCATTGAGTCTCTGGCGGATCAGGGAATCAGGAAGCGAGAAGAGCGCATCCATTTCAGCGAGAGCCGCATGCCAGCGTAGGGCCAGACCAATATTGTGACCATTATTCAACGCGTGCCTGTCAGCCTGCTCAGGCCACTCGTCCCGATTTCCATAAGACTTCAAGCCTTTGGGGAGCGAAAGCGATGACATCTTCTCCAGGATCACATCTGGCACCAGAAGTGCCCCACAGAACGGTGGTCCAGTAAAGAATTTTGACCCCGTGATCATAACCAGCAGACCATCTTTAACCCATTCTGAAACACGCGATGGGCTAAGGCGTGCCTGGCAGGCATCTACAACAACACTGAGATGCTCTCCCAATTCAGTCTGCAACTCTGCAACCGTTTCCATATCAGGTGCAGCAAGACCCGTTTTTGACTGATCCAAACGATGCAGCAGGACGTGTCGGCCAGCCTTCACTTCTCGTCGGGCCAACTCCCTACATTCCGCATTAATGTCTTCAAGCAGACGCGAGGTTCCATCCTCATTCCGAATGGGAACGCCAAACAGTTGTGTGTCTTCGGGGAATCCCTCAATCAGTTCCCCCTTTCCGACTGTCGTAGAGCATGCGCTATCACCCGCGAAGTGACGCCCACGAGCGGCCAAGGGCACCCCACTCCCTGTCTCATCAGGAGCCAGAAGAATGGAACTGACTGGTCGATCTGTTCCGGCCGCCACAAGAGCAAGCACAGCAAGTTCACAATCCGTGCCGGATGCGGACAGAAGAACGGCATCTTCCGGCAAACCATAATGCCGCCCGATACCTGCACGCGCACTTCTGACAATGCTTTCCTGCACGAGATCCGGGTCCTGCTTTGACAGGAGCGCATTCATCATCATGCAGCGCGCAAATTCAGCCCCCCCAAAACCTCGTTCTGACAAAGAGGATGCCGTGGAAGAACCAAACGTCACGGCCCATGGGCGTGGGCGATGAGAACAAGAATACTTGTTCAGGCCAGTTTCGGGGTCAACGGCCAGGCGAGAATCCCCGCCACTACTCATCAGTGTTTCTGCCGGGGCCATAACGTGCCACAGCCGCACAAGAACGGGTCTGAGGCGCTTTGCGTCATCTTCGGTGAATTCCGGAGGATTTGACAGGTGGTGCTTCAGGCTAGTCCAGAGTGCCAGAAGCGTTGTGCTGTCCGGAACGTCTCCCGCACAAAGAGCCAATTCCCGTGGAAGCGGATTGACCGCATTCGTATCGAGCGCATGAAACAGCGCTGCGACACGGGCAGCAGCAAAGCTCGCAAGACGGACATCTGCCCCATTATGCAGAAGTCGAAAGAGTTCAACAGCCTGGCGAAGAAATGTCGGCGCTAAACCGGGCGTCCGCAAACATGGTTCACCTAGTTTCAGACATGCTCGCCCCGTTACTGAACTTGGTTCAGACAGGAGATTCTCACCCAACTGAAAAGACTGCTCCAGCGAAATATCAAGCTCGGGCATAAGCCCTGCAGCCACGACCCGCAGATCCGGACGTTCCAAAACGTCTACAAGCGATCGGGTCAGTATATCAGCCAGCATACCTCTAATCTCCTGCCTAACAGGAATGTCTGGGTAGCTCATTACGGAACTCGGGGCGAGGCCTTAATGGTTACGGCAATTGGTTTCACTAAATATTACCACAAGCAAAATTTGCGCCTCTTGTACAACACTGTAAGATACTTCTTCGTGACGGGGCTGAAGCTCCTACCGTGATGTTAAGAGGTTGAAATGCGGATATTGTTGACAGGCGGTTGCGGCTTCATAGGTTCGGCCGTGGTGCGTCATATTATCAGGAACACTGAACACAGCGTTCTGAATGTGGACTGCATGACATATGCAGCGTCCGAAGACACCGTAGCCGAAGTCGCTTCTGATCCGCGTTATTCCCACGCACGGGCGAACATCGTAAATGGCGTTGAAATGCAACGCCTTTTTGAGGAATATCGCCCGGATGCCGTCATGCATCTGGCTGCTGAAAGCCATGTAGACCGCTCGATTGATGGTCCTGGCGTTTTCATCCAGACAAATATTGTCGGCACTTACTCTCTCCTGGAAGCTGCCCGGAAATACTGGAGCAATCTTGGAAATGATGAGAAAGCGGCTTTCCGCTTCCATCACATTTCAACGGATGAAGTGTTTGGCCATCTAGAGCCAAATGATCCGCCTTTCACCGAGACGACCCCTTACGATCCACGCAGCCCCTACTCCGCATCAAAAGCCTCTTCCGATCATCTGGTTCGTGCCTGGTATCATACCTACGGTCTGCCAACTTTCGTCACCAATACGACCAACAACTACGGCGTCTGGCACTTCCCGGAAAAGCTCATTCCGCTCGTGACCATCAATGCCATCGAAGGTCGTGAATTGCCGGTGTATGGCAAGGGTGAGAACATTCGCGACTGGCTGTTCGTTGAGGACCATGCTGAAGCTCTCGTTCGCGCTGTCGAAATTGGCAAGCCCGGTGAGACCTATGCCATCGGTGCCCGTCAGCCGCGCACGAACCTCGAAGTCGTCAAGAAGATCTGCGCCGTTCTGGATGAACTCCTGCCAGACCCGGAAGGCCCGCGTGAGCGTCTGATCCGTTATGTGACAGACCGTCCCGGCCATGATTTCCGCTATGAAATCGACCCGTCCCATGCCGAAAAGGAGCTGGACTGGAAAGCCAAGAACGATTTCGAAACTGGCATCCGCAAAACGGTTCAGTGGTATCTCGACAACCGTGACTGGTGGGAAGGAATCCGCTCCAAGCGTTATACGGGACAGCGACTGGGAACACGCGCATGAGCACGATCGAGACGAAGCCCATGAAGGGCATTATCCTGGCTGGCGGTTCGGGCACACGCCTGTATCCCATGACGCTTGCTTCCTCAAAGCAGCTCCTGCCGGTCTACGACAAACCGATGATCTATTATCCCCTTTCCACGCTGATGCTGGCGGGAATCCGGGATATCATGATCATCACGACCCCGCATGACATGCCGCAGTTCCAGCGTCTTCTGGGCGATGGATCACAGTTTGGCGTGAAGTTTGAATACCGGGTTCAGCCGTCCCCAGACGGTCTGGCACAGGCGTTTCTGATTGCCGAAGATTGGATCCAGGGCGCTCCTTGCGCACTCGCTCTCGGCGACAATCTGATCTTCTCCGAACATCTGGGTGTGCTGCTGCGCGCAGCATCGAACCGGCCGGAAGGCGCAACCGTCTTCGCCTATCAGGTCCGTGATCCTGAGCGCTATGGCGTGGTCTCGTTTGATGAAAGCGGCCGAGCTCTAAAAGTCGAAGAAAAACCAGCTCAACCGGAATCCCATTGGGCCGTCACAGGTCTGTATTTCTATGATCATCGCGTTGTGGATTTCGCCAAGAAGGTGAAACCCAGTCCCCGCGGCGAACTGGAAATTACCGATCTCAACCGTATGTATCTTGAAGAAGGTACTCTGCAGGTTGACCGCCTTGGTCGTGGCTGTGCCTGGCTTGATGCTGGTATGCCAGATAGCCTGATGCAGGCTGGAACCTTCGTTCAGACCATTCAGTCCCGTCAGGGCATGCTGGTTGGCTCACCTGCTGAAGTCGCGTTCCGCAACAAGTTCATCAACGCTGACCAGCTTCGTGCCCATGCAAAAAAAATGGGCAAAACAGAACTCGGCCGCCTTCTGCTTGAACTGGCAGACCACGCTTCCTGAACTGGATGTCCAAAACGCTGTCTGAATTTCCCAGACAGCGTTTTTTCTGTCCCCTTTCTGTTTTGTCTCCGCTCCCGGACATCGTTTATAAAAAGGAATTCGTCATGAAGGTTGAACGTCTCGCCATTCCAGACGTCATTCTCGTCACGCCGCCACGTTTTAGTGACAATCGGGGTTTCTTTTCGGAGACCTACAATCTCGATCGTATGACAGAAGCGGGTATCAACCTTCCGTTCGTTCAGGACAATCAAAGCCTGTCCTGCGAAAAAGGCGTTGTTCGTGGACTTCACTGCCAGCTTGCCCCCTATGAGCAGGGAAAGCTGGTTCGTGTAACACGTGGCGCGATCTGGGACGTCGCTGTGGATGCTCGCACAGGCTCACCAACATACGGTCAATGGGTGGCCGCTGAGCTTTCTGCTGAAAACTGGTCTCAGCTCTGGGTGCCGCCGGGCTTTCTGCATGGCTTCGTGACTCTCGAAGAGAACACGGAAGTTCAGTATAAGTGCACATCGCTTTACAGCAAGGTTTCCGAGCGGGCCGTCATCTGGAACTGTCTCGACCTGAACATTGATTGGCCCATTTCCGAAGAAGAAGCCGTCCTTTCCGACAAGGATAAGGTCGCTCCACACTTCTCCGCAGCCAAGGGCTGGTTCTCTTACGAAAAGTGAGTCGCATTATGTCCAGCACAGGTCCTATCCTTGTCACGGGCGGCAATGGCCAGCTTGCGACGTCTCTTGCGAACATCGGGGGTGATCAGATCATCCGTGTTGGGCGCCCGGAGTTCGACTTCGACAAACCGGAAACCATTTCCGCAGCGATTGAAAAATACCGCCCTGAAGCTGTCGTAAATGCAGCTGCCTGGACGGCCGTTGATCTGGCAGAAACGGAAACAGCTGGAGCCGAGCGCGCCAACTGCTCAGGCCCCAAGGCGCTCGCGGAAGCCTGCGCAAAGGCCGGCATTCCGTTCATCCATGTTTCAACGGACTATGTTTTTTCTGGTGACAAGGGATCTCCTTACACGGAAGAGGATCCTACAAGCCCTGAAACAGTCTATGGCAGCACCAAAGCTGACGGCGAACAGGCTGTTCTGGCGGCAAACCCGAAGAGCATCATTCTTCGGACCTCCTGGGTTTACTCCGCTCACGGCAAGAATTTCGTCAAGACCATGATCAATGCCGGCGCTAAAAATCCGGCGCTCAAGGTTGTTGGCGATCAAAGCGGCAACCCCACCAGTTCTGACGATCTGGCTGATGCTATTCTCGCTATTCTGGCCCTCATCAAAAAAGATGGCTGGAAGCCGGAATTTGGTGGCATCTATCACGCCAGCGGCACAGGCGAAACGACATGGCACGGTCTGGCTGTTGCCGCGCTCGAAGAAGCAGAAAAGCATGGTCAGACCATGCCAACAGTCAGTGCAATCCGGACGGAAGACTGGCCGACCCCTGCCAAGCGCCCGCAGGATTCCCGACTGGACTGCTCGAAACTGCATCGTATTTTCGGTGTTCGTCTGCCAGAATGGCGTGAGAGCGTGGCGCGGACAGTCCACCGGCTTTTCGCAGCAACCTGAGAATAAGGGGTCATCCCAGCAACCTTGCAGGATGACCCTAGTTTCCTGACCCGTTTCAACCAAGGATATTATGTCTTCTCCCCACTCCGGCATTCGCCGCTGGAATCCACAGATGATACGGGGAGGAGCAAGCCAGACCGCCGACAGGACAGACCGTGTCGCCATTCTACTGTCCTTGCATAACGGCGAAACCTATCTCAACGCTCAGCTCGACAGCATTCTCGCCCAGACCCACACGGATTGGGTCCTTTACTGGCGTGATGACGGATCAACTGATGCCTCCCGTGTGATCATGCTCTCATTTGAAGAGCATCGCGGTCACGGGCGTTGCATCGAAATTACATCCGTCATGGGCAATATGGGCGTAACGGGGTCTTATCTGCATCTTCTGGATTCCATTCCTCCAACGCCATTCGTAGCGTTCGCGGACCAGGATGACGTCTGGCAGCCCAAAAAGCTGGAATGGGCGCTGGAATGGCTCCAGAGACAGCCGCTCGATGTGCCCGCTTTATATTGTGCCCGTCAGTATCTGACAGATTCTTCGCTCAACGTGTTCAGTAAGTCGGCGTCCCTCAGCAGAACCCCTGACTTTGCATCCGCTCTGACGCAAAACATCGCAACCGGGCACACAGTTGTTATCAACGCAGCGACATATGAGCTTTTATATGAGCGACTACCTCCGCCCTTCATCCTGCATGACTGGTGGGCTTATCTCGTTACGATGGCCTCTGGCGGCAAAGTCTTTTTTGATGAGCGGTGTGTCAGCTATTACCGCCAGCACGCGCGCAACACCGTAGGAGCCAAACGCTCGCTTCTCAGCCGAGGCTTAAGTGCTCTCAGACGCGGACCCGGCGTCTTCATGACGATCTTTGAGTCCAATGTTCAGCATCTGCTCCATGAGCCAGATATCCTGACAGAAGACGCACAGACCCTTCTGTCAGAACTGGCCGGAGCCCGGACGTTAAGAGCCAGAATTAAAATCCTCTGGAGGCGAAGAGAACTTCAGCGCCAGACACGTTGTGAGACCGCTATTTTCCGTCTCTGGTTTCTTCTCGCGGGCCGACAGCCGACTCAAGGCTGAATATGTAGCTCGCGCCGCATGGCGTCCATGAAGGCCCCGTCATGCTCAGGACTGAACGGGCGCGCAGACGCATAATCATAAGCGATACTGGCTGCCTTGATGCGCAGGTCTTCAGGTTCTGAGGCATACCGCGGAACAATATGCGTATGAAGAGACGGTGCCAGATTGCACCATGTTTCGTAATTGATGCGGCTTGAAGCGGTAAGAGCCAGAAGAGCATCACCGACGGCAGCAACATCCAGAAGATATTGAATCCGCTCCTCACCTTTCAGGTCATTTAGGGAAGACACGACAGGATCAGCCAAGAGTTGGCAGTATCCTGCAAGCGGCTGCGTCTCACCGATCACCAGCCAACCAGATTTCATACGCCCAATGACAAACGGGTTGCTGCCACTTCGCGCGGCAACAACCCGTTTTGCAATAACATCCAACATGTATGTTTCCCTTCAAAAAGGGAAAGCTATCATGCAGCGGAGCGTGCGTCCTCTTCATCGTCTTCCGGCACAATGCGCTTGTTATCGCGAGTAGGCCGGAAACGGTTTTCCACCAGAGCGTCTTCAATATCTTCGAGAGAGGCACCTGATGTCTCTGGCACAAAGAAGAAGACAAAAATGACAGAAGCCAGATTGACGAAGGCGTAAAACCACATCGTCCATGTCAGACCAATTCCCTCTGCCATCGTAAGCGCTGTGCTGGTGACAAGCAGATCAGCCCCCCACAGAGTAGCTGCATGTAGCGAGGTTGCCTGACCACGCATGGACAGCGGGAACATTTCAGCGCCCAACAGCCAGCCACAGACCTGAATGCCACCAGAGTTGAACATCATGAACAACAGCAGGAACGCCACGATCAGATAAGACCCCGCGCTGCCTGCGGCCGGGTGAAGCATGAACATGATACCCAGACCAACCAGCGAGAGTGCAGCCCCCGGGCCCATGATCAGCATCAGGCGACGCCGACCGATCCGGTCTACGAAAAGACAGCCCAGAATGGTCATGATGCAATAAACGATCGCGACACCAAGCGAGGCCCAAAGCGCCGACGATGCGCCGAAACCAGCATCATTCAAAAATGTTGGGGCATAGTAGATCATCATCTCCAGGCCACCACACTGGGTGAAAAACGCCACGCCCAGTGCTGCGACCAGAGCCGGACGAACCCATGGCTGAAAAAGACCACACCACCCTCGGTTCTCCTGCTTGATACCCTCTGCATTCTCACGAATGGCTTCGACTTCCTTGCGAACAGCCCTTTTTGTGGTGCGGATACGGCTAAGATGAAGAATGGCATTCTTCATGCCTTCATTCTCAGCAGACCAGCGCGGGCTTTTCGGCATGAAGAACATGGATACGAAGACGAGGGCAGCCGGTATGGCGGCAATCCCCACCATAGGGCGCCAACCCCAGTTTGTGCGCTGGGTAAGACCGATAATGTTAGCAATCAGAATACCGAGACCGATGGCCACATTGAACATCGTCACCAGGCTTCCCCGCCGTTCTTGGGGAGCCAGTTCCGAAATATACATCGGCACAACCTGTGTGGAACCACCAACGGCAAGTCCAAGCACAAACCGTGCGGCAATGAGGCTCCATACATCCGGAGAGAAAGCACATGCTGTCGCGCCAAGGACAAAGACACCACTAACCAGACATGTTGTGGTGCGGCGCCCGAATTTCTCTGACAAAGATCCGGCTATAAAGGCTCCGAATACTGCGCCAAGGAGAATAGCCGAAGCTACACTTTCCTTCATTGTGGAGTTCAGATGAAAATCATCACCAATCAAAGGCAATGTGCCTGAGATGATGCCCGTGTCGTAACCGTAGAGACCACCACAGATTGCAGCAACCATAGCTGCAAGCATCAGGATCAATTTCGCGTTTGGTGAGACCTCAACCTGTGAGAGGTCTATCTGTTCACGAGCAGGTCGAGATGTTTTTGTATCATTTGGCATAATGACATTAACATATCGCAATCTATTCAGTTTTTCTGCATTTTTCTATTTTTTTGAAAATTAAGTGACTTTCCACTTATTCTAGCCATGAAAATCAGAACTCTATATGAATTCCAGGATTGCTCCGGAGGCCCTCGATGCTAACGCCTACACCTGATACCACCCGTGATGTCCCATACATCTCTGGCAGAGCCCTGATCATCATGCATATTGGTCTTGTGGCTTTTATCGTGCTTGTGTCCTCGTGTGCAGGAACACTCAACTAGCCTTGAAACGCGTCCAAACGTTCGCCAATCCGTAAAAAACTCCTGCTCCCAACCCAATCCAGAATGGAATAGGAATATCCGTTATCCAGGACAGCATCAGACCGCCCCAGGACAGGACAAGAGCGAGCAATACCGAAACCAGTAGTCCCATCGCCGGGCATAGCCCTAGCCTCAATGCCGTAGCCGCCGGGCCAATCATGAGACTGAAGGCCAGCAATGCGCCGGAGACCTCAGCACAGGCTGAACAGGCCAAAGCTGCTATAGCCATAAACCCCAGGGACGTCAGACGCACAGGAACACCACGCGCACGCGCTACTTCTGGCGTTAGGCTCGAAAACAGAAGCGGCCGCCCAAGAAAAACCAGCCCTGCCAGACAAAGAGCCGTCACTCCAGCCAGAATAAACAGCGTTAGAGTGTCAATTCCGAGCACATCCCCAAATAGCAGTGTCGTCGCCATGCTGGAGGCTCCGTTGGCCTCATGCAGGAACCAGGTGCCCACGCCAAGGCTGGCAGCAAGCACAAGGCCAATCGTGCTGTCTCTCTGAGGGGGAATTTTACCGCGTCCCTCACCTTCGCTTCCTATGGCAAGGCCTGCCAGAAGGCTGAAAGCAATCATCCCGAAGAGAGGCGAAACGCCAAGCCAGACTGCCCCTGCGGCTCCACTGAAGCCAATATGGGACAGAGCATGGGCGGCAAAAGCCTGTCGCCGCAGGCTCAGAAACCATCCCACAGTTCCTGCGAGAACAGAGACGAGCGTGCATCCCAGAAATGCATGCCGCATGAATTCAAATTCGAACATGCAACTCGCCATTTTCCAGAGCCAGAACGCGCGTTACCTTTCCTTCCAGCGCGGCAGTTTCATGAGATGTCATAAGGATTGAAACGCCAAGGGTCTGGGTGAGTGATACCAGCAGGGAAACAATCTGCTGCTGCGCGTCGTGATCCAGGGCGGCAAGGGGTTCGTCCAGAAGAAGCAGACCCGGTTGACCAGCAAGTGCCTGCGCCAGACAGACACGCTGTCGCTCTCCCCCTGACAGATGTCCCAGAGGCCGTTTTGAGAAAGAAAGTGCTCCAGTCAGGGCAAGAAGCCTCTCGGCCTCCCTTTTTCTTTGACCAAAACGAATAGGCACACCCCAGCGCGCACCATCCATGGCAGCCATCACATGACTGATCGCCGGGATCATGAGAGCCGCATCGCTCAAGCCCTGCGGCATGTATCCAATGCGTTCACAGGTCATTCCGGGTGGGAGGCCATCAATCAGGATCTGTCCTTTTTCGGGCCTTACAAGATCCAGACAGGCCCGCAGAACAGTCGATTTTCCTGCACCATTTCGGCCTGACAGAAGCGTAATGCCTTCAAGAGGTACGGTCAGGGAAACCTGATTTAAAACACGTGTCTGGCCTGCACAGAGGGTAACATTCTCAAGAACAAGGTTATCGGGACTGGCCATCAAGTGCCTGCTGAACGGACTGAAGGATCGACGAGACCCAGTCTTGCCATTGCTGGCTGACAGGGAGCGTCTCTCCTATCATAACCAGCGGCAGACCGCTGCCCCTAGCCCGCTCTATCATACGGTCAATCTGTGGAGACCTGACGGCAGGATTGACGATCAGAAATCTGATCTGTCTGCTATCGATTGCAGTTTCCAGTTGAGCCACATCGCGCGGAGACGGTTCGCTATGATGCATGATCGACAGGGCAAACCCGGGGTCAATGATCCTGAGTCCCATCGTCTGGATCAGATCAGCTCCCACCGGTTCCATGACACCGATGATAGTCCCGTCGTGTTTCTGCCTGATGGCCGCTGTCTGGCCAGACAAAGCATCAACCTGTGTCAGAAAGCTTGTGAGGCGACTGCGAATATCCGTCTGATCCAGGCCTCGCGCTATAAACGCGTCCGCCACGGCTGACGCCACCTTACGCACGGCGCTCAGATCGAGGAACAGATGCGGATTATCCCCTGCGCGCCATCCCGCTTCTTCGGCCGCAATAATTCGTGTTGCTGATGAAGGAGAAAAATGGACTGCCCAGTCATCGTAGGTCGCGCCATTCAGAACGATGACGCTGGCATGAGCCATGTTCCGCGCCATGGACGGCGTTGGCGTCAATTCATGTGGATCGATGCCCGGAGTTGAAATTAATGACTGTGTCTGGACGGCTGGTCCACCAATCTGCGCTGCAATATTACACCAAGCTGCCTCAACGCAGACCACAGGCAGCGGAGCAGCATATGCAAAAGGCGCAGTCAGAAGCGAACCAGCCAGAAACAGGGTTCGGACACAGCGCATGAGTTTCCCCGGACGGATGGAAAGGAAAAACGTTATAAGATAACATTCTTCCTTTGGCTATCCTCTGGACGGCGGCCTTACGTAAAGTTCGGTTGCTGCGGCAAGAACCTTACGCTGATACGCCATATTCAATGGCACGGTCCGCGAATGGTAATCTCCAATGGCGCGCATGAGATTCCCGTGTTCATTATCCAGAGCGGTGCGAAGGATCATCGCAGCGGCAGCAACATTGAAACAAGGCTCAAGGGCCAGTCGCGTTGCAATCTGGGCAGGGCTCTGGTGCAGCATGGATGAAATAGGAAGGATCCACCGCGAATTGATCTGCATGAGACCAATATCCACTGATCCATCCTTATTCTGGCTAACCTTGCCCATCACTCCACCCTCAACCCGCTGGATTGCGGGAAGAACACGGGGAGGAATGCGATAATGCAAAGCCGAAGCAAACATACAGGCTAGGAAACCAGCGGCCATGAAACCCTGTCATCTTTATTAAAGAAGCTCATAGTCTAGCATCCTCTGACCCTACCTGCCATCCTGACATGACAAGCCGAGAGAATAAGAGCAACAGGAATGAATACACAGGACACTTCCGCAACCCTGACCTTGGATGCTCTGTCCATACCCTATCAGCGTCGCATTTATGACTATGATCCATCCGCGGGGAAACTGGGTATTGCCGCCGCCAAAGCCCTTGGTCTTTCCCCGGATCATGTTCTCAAAACCCTGATGGTTCAGATTGATGGTCGCCCTGCCTGTGTTGTCCTGCCCGCTGATAGAGAGCTGGATTTTACACGTGTTGCGGCGGCATTCGGAGGACGAAAGGCTAAAATGCTGTCCCGCCCAGAGGCAGAACAGCGGACAGGGTACAAAATTGGTGGTGTCAGTCCGTTCGGCCAGCGCAGTATTGTACCAACAGCTTTTGATCAAAGTGCAATGGATGGACCGCCCATCGTCATCAATGGCGGAGACCGGGGCCTTCTTCTGGAACTTGGACCTCAGGATGCTCTCATAGCGACGAACGGTCTGATTGCAGACCTCGTTCGCCCACTGCCCTGAATTTGGACACAGACCTGATCCTTCATATTGAAAGGGTAAGGTCTGATCCGGCAATACGCACTTCGTGTGTAGAAACACAAAAATCGCAGAGCATAATTTCAGATTTTTTGGGAGAAACTGGTGGAGCCAATCGGGATCGAACCGACGACCTCCTGAATGCCATTCAGGCGCTCTCCCAACTGAGCTATGGCCCCACGTGTTTCATCTACAGCCCCTTTGGGGTGGAGCCGGATGAGCGCGGTATATAAGGATGTTTTCATCGTGACAAGCCATAAAAACACTTTTTCAGGCTAGAATCACGTTCTCCTGACGCAGCTTCTCAAGAAGCGAAAGCCGTGGAAGCCCAAGGATAGCATCCTGATCGCCCGAAATTTTGGAAAAGAGCTGAATACCCAAGCCTTCCAGCCGATAAGCCCCTACGCAGGACAGTATCCTGTCTCCCTCTTCCTTTAGATAGAGCTCCAGAAATTCATCGGAAAAGGCGCGCATCGTCATTTGAGGAGTAGCGAGTGTCTCCCAGATTTTCTGTGTCCCCCGATACAAAACAACAGCCGTCTGAAGAATATGCGTGCGGTTTCGAAGGCATTTAAGATGCGTCTTTGCCTCATTGAGATCCTCCGGTTTCGCAAAGGCTGTTCCGTCCAGATCGAGGATCTGGTCAGCAGCGATAATCAGACTGGTGTCAGACGATACATCGGCCGCAAGCCTCGCTTTGGCATCCGCGAGAGCCAAAGCCGTGTCTCCCAGAGATTTTCCTTCACTTTCACACTGCTGGCGCAAAGCCTCTTCATCCAGATCTACCGGTCGAACCTGAATGATCAGACCACTCTCTTCCAGAAGTACTCGCCGGGCACTCGAGCCACTTGCGAGGATTATGGAATTATTGAGCAAGGTCATAAGATGCGACTCCAAACTATCGACGGCGAGCACGAGTACCAGTACTGCGTATGACCCGGTGAAAAGATTGTGTCAGTACTGGGGTACATGGGGACAGTACTTGAAGTTTGCGGGAAAGTACCGAGTACCGTGGATTGTTGGGTACGCCCCCAAATTTTGGGGGTTGTACACAGGGGGTCTGTGAGCAAATCGGGATAGAATCCTGCACCCCCTTGTCCACTGCGGGTTTTGCAGTTGTACACAGTGTGAGTAAGACGGGGTACATTTTTAGAGAGCCGGGTACCCCGGTATCCACAGGGATCATCCTATCCTCCAGGATTTCTTTCTTATTTCTTTCATGGTTAGTGAGCGGCATGAATTCGGAAAACGCACCCCTCTCCCCATCCTCGAAACCGCTCCTGAGAGCTCTCAAGGGTGAAGCTGTCTGGCCCCCGCCGGTCTGGCTCATGCGGCAAGCAGGGCGTTACCTTCCCGAATTTCGTGCCATGCGTGACAAGGCCGACTTCCTGACGCGCTGCATGACTCCGGACATGGCTGAAGAACTGACCCTGCAGCCGATCCGCAGGTATGGAATGGACGGAGCAATTCTGTTCTCGGACATTCTCATTCTGCCCTGGGCAATGGGTCAGTCTCTTGAATTCATTGATGGTCGGGGCCCGGTTCTTGGCGCCATCCGTTCTCAGGCAGATCTGGAAAAACTTGATCCCAAGCGTGTACAGGAAGCCACGGCGCCTGTGCGGGAGACACTGTCGCGACTGAGTAAATCGCTCCCAGATGTCACGACATTGCTCGGCTTTGCTGGTAGCCCCTTTACGGTCGCCTGTTACATGGTTGAGGGCGGCGGATCGCGGGATTTCGCCAATACCCGCAAAATGATGCAAACTGATCCAGCGCTGTTTGACCGTCTGATTGAAACTCTGACGATCAGCACGGCAGAGATGCTTTGCGGCCAGATTGAAGCAGGGGCCGAAGCTGTCATGCTCTTCGATTCCTGGGCTGGAATTCTTCCTCCCAATGCGTTCCGTCGGTATGTGATCGAACCCACCCGGCAGATCGTGCGTCATATCCGGGAGAAGCATCCGGGAACGCCGATTATCGGTTTTCCGCGCCTTGGAGGGATCATGATACGCGAATACGCAGAAAAGACCGGGATCAATACGCTGGCGCTCGATACAGTGGCTGATCCGGCGCAGATTGCGGAGCTGGTACCAAACGTGACGCTGCAAGGAAACATGGACCCGATGGTCCTGTTTTCTGGCGGTGAGGCCATGGTGCGTGAGGCTCAGGGTATCCGGGATGCGCTTCGCGGACGTTCTCATGTTTTTAATCTGGGACACGGCGTCATGCAGCACACGCCCCCTGAAAATATCGGTGCTCTGGTTGAAGCGGTGCGCGCAATATGACCACGGCTCTGGATGCAGCAGGCCAGCTGAAACTGGTCATCTTCGACTGTGACGGCGTACTCGTGGACAGTGAGCGTGCGTCCTGTCGGGCCACAGCAGAATTCGCTCGGTCGCTTGGTCTCAAGATTTCAGACGATGAGGCTCATGACAGGTTTTCAGGTAAGGCACTCTCTCAGGTCGTGAAAGAATTAGAGCATGAAACGGGACATGCTCTTCCTAAAAATACGGCACTCAAAATGAGGGAAAATCTTGTACGCCTGATGCAAAAAATGGCAGAACCTGTAGAGGGTGCGCCAGAAATGCTGCAGGGAATACGTGGTTTACAACTGCCGTTTCGTGTTGGTTCGAACTCATCTGTCGTAGAGATGGACGCCAAGTTTGAACGGACGCAGATGACCACGTTTTTCGCGAAAAACCGGGTCCATTCAGCAAATGACATGGATGAGCCGAAGCCGTCTCCTGAGGTTTATCTGTACGCTGCAAAAGCAGAAGGTGTTCTGCCAGAAAGCTGTGTTGTGATTGAGGATAGTGACACGGGTGCTGAAGCCGCCCGGCGTGCTGGTATGAGTTGTGTGCTTCTTCGTTCAGAAGACCTCCCTCTGCCGGCATTTTGGCCAACGCCAGGCTTCGTCAGGATCGGTCATCTCTCCGAACTGGTACCGCTGCTTCGCAAGACACTTCAAAGCCAGAAAGAGAACTGATGGACTTTGTTGTTGATCACCTGAGCTGGTTCCTGTCCCTCCATATCATGGCCTTCACAGCCTGGATGGCGGGGACATTCTATCTGCCACGCCTTTACGTGTACCATACCCAGACAACGCCTGGTACTGCGGAGAGCGAACGTTTCAAAATCATGGAGCGCAAGCTTCTCCGTCAGATCATGACGCCTGCGATGATTGTTACCGTGCTCGTGGGGGGCATGATGTCGTCGGTGCCGGGTCTGGTGGACTGGAACAGCGGCTGGTGGTGGACAAAAGTGATCTGCGTTCTCGGCCTCATGGGGTTTCATGGGGCATGCAGCAAATGGCGTCGTCTGTTCGCAGAAGACCGTAATCCGTATTCCGAGAAATATTACCGGATCGCAAATGAGGTACCGACCATTCTCATGGTGATCATTGTCATCATGATCATGGTTCGGCCCTGAGACACGTCGCCTGTACAGATACGGCCTTAGAGAAGGCCGTATTTGACGCCAGTCATTTCTTCAGAAATTGCCCAGAGGCGTTTTGCAAGCGTATGGTCTGACGCAGCCTCTGGCAGCCCGGCGTCACCCGGGAGACCGGTTCTTTCTCCCTTGCCCAGAGGCCCATAATAACCTCCGTCCTGCGCTTCAGGAGATGCCAGAGCATAGAGAAGCGGCCAAGCCCCCTCCTCCACTGTCTGTCCCATCATATGAAACACAGGGCCGGCGCAGCTTCGGGCAATTTTACGACCCCAGCGACCAATCGGTGTACCATTCCGATCAAGCGAGCCGTTATTGGAGACAATATCGCTTGCTGCCCAGCCGGGATGAGCAGCCCGTGAATGAATGGGCCAAGGAGCTTTCTTGGCCCGACGGTCTAGTTCCAGAGCAAAGAGCAGATTTGAAAGTTTACTCTGCCGGTAACGTGCCATCGGATTGTAGCGGTGCCGGGCATTCAGATCACCAAACGGAATTTCACCCTTCAGGGCAGCAAGAGACGCGACAGTCATGATTGTCGCATTGCCCGCGGCTAATAGAGGGAGCAGCCGTCCGGTCAGAGCAAAGTGACCAAGGTGGTTGGTACCAAACTGAAGTTCAAACCCGTCTTTCGTGGTGAGCCGGGATGCAGGGCCCATGATGCCAGCATTATTGGCAAGAAGCTGAATGGGGCGTCCCTGCTCGCGCAAAGCGGTGGCAAAAGCTGCAATAGATGCCAGTGAGGCAAGATCCAGCACTTCAAAGCGGCCCTGCACACTTGGAACACGTTCATACAGGCGGTTAAGAGCCGCCCTGCCCTTCTCCAGGTTACGCCCACTTAGAATGATGGAAGCGCCACGTGCAGCCAGTCCACAGGCAATTTCGAAACCCAGACCGCCTGTAGAGCCCGTAATGAGCGCAGTCTGACTATCCAGACGGTTCAGATTATCAAGAGACCAGCTGGTCTGGGAAAGACGGGTCATTAGTGTTGTCCTTTTTCGTGGGCTCCGGCGGCTGAACGCTTTTCATCTTCTTCAGCCTGTTTGATGGCTTCTTCAGTCAGTCGTTTCTCGTTCTTTTTGAGAAAGAGAAACGCTCCTCCCAGACAGCAGGCTCCTACGACGGCCAGAGCAATTCCAACCGGCCCGGTGATCTTTTCGATCTGCTTACCGAGTTCATAAGTGATGAAGGCATAGCCCCCAGCCCAGAAGAGACCGCCCAGCGCGTTGAAAAAAAGAAACGAATGCCAGGGCATTCGGTTTGCTCCAGCCAGAAGAGCAACGAACACACGCAGAACAGCGACAAAGCGTCCGAGGAAGACAACAATCCCGCCGTGTTTGCGAAAAAGATAGCGGCCGAGCATCAGGCGCTCATCAGTCAAGCCGACTTTCTTGCCGTGTTTCTTCAGGATGCTGTAGCCAAAATGGTGGCCGAGCAGATACCCGAAATTATCGCCCATGATGGCGCCTGTCACAGCGGCAAGGGCAATCCATCGAATCTCTAGATGGTGCGTACTGCCTGCATAGAGGGACGCAGCGATGATGATGCTTTCCGCTGGCAGTGGCAGGCCCATGCTTTCCAGCATGACTGTCACGCCGATAACGCCGTAGCCATATTCCTGGAGCAGGTGATCGAGAAATTGCGTGAGATGAAACAGTGTCGTGATCCTGTGCGAATATGGCGGAAGGCAAAACCGCCAGCTACGATATTAGGACATCAGACACGGGATGAAAAATGACTGAGCTTTGCCCCCCTCACGTAGCCGGAAACTGGCCCTCCTGGGTTGGCCCTGAACTCGTGGCTGGCCGCACTCTTTCTTTCTCTGAACTCAGAACGGTTGAAGACTGGGTATTCTGGCAGGAGACCCGACCAGAAGAGCAAGGCCGCACGGTGATCGTCGGACGACGTCACGATGGAACACTCGTAGACCTGATACCGCCAGAGAGAACTGTCGGAACCCGTGTTCACGAATATGGTGGAGGAGCGTGGGATGTCCGCCTGAAAAACGGATATCCAGAAGTTGTTTTCAGTGATCGAAAGGTTGGCGGTCTGTGGTTCAGTAACAGAGAGGGCATGTTTCAGGCGTTATCTGGCGATCGTGCACCGGAAATGCGTTATGCTGATCTGACATGGGATACAGCCGGAGACGGTGTTTTCTGTGTTCGTGAAACGCATGACGAAGGTCTGCCAACAGCGGCGCTTGTCCATGTATCACAGTCGGGCCAGGAAACGGTTCTGGTAGACGGGGCTGATTTCTATGCAGCCCCTCGCCCCTCGTTGGATGGTGCCTCTCTGGCTTGGTTCTCCTGGCAGAATCCGGAAATGCCATGGACAGTCACCCGACTGTCTGTGGCACCTATTGATCGACCTGGCCTCAAGCTTGGACGAGCCATAGATCTGAGTGGTCAGACACCCTGCAGCATCATTGAACCGCGTTGGGGAGCAGATGGTTACCTCTATGCGACATCAGATGCTCAGGGCTGCTGGACGCCTGTTAAATTCGTGCATGATCAAACGGGATGGAAAGAGCAGTTTTTCCCAGAGGCTGGAGCTGAGATTGGTCTGCCGCATTGGGTCTTCGGACAAAGAACACTCACACCACTGCCTGACGGTCAGCTTCTCGCATTAGGAATTCGGGAAGGCCTCACTGGCGTTCTGCTCTTTGCAGATGGACATTGGAAAACTGTTCAGATGGGAGCGCCCGTCAACGTTCCAGAACGTCTGTCGAATGGACAGTTTGCCTGGATTGATGCCCCCGAAAACGCTCCACCTGCTTTGGCTATTGGTGACATGGATGGGAATTTCGAGCGTTTTCGCTCAAGTGTTGTGCTGCCTGATACGATTACGTCTGACGACATTGCCAAGCCTTCTCTGTTCTCTTTTCCAACAGCCGATGGATCGAAGGCATACGCGCTCTTCTATGAACCAGCGAGCAGCACGTCGCATCTAAAAGAAGGCGAAAAACCGCCTTTGGTTGTTATGGCTCATGGTGGTCCAACAGGGCGTGCCAATTCAGGCTTTGCTTTCAAAGTGCAATGGTGGACCTCCCGCGGTTTCGCTGTTCTTGATGTCAATTACCGCGGTTCAACAGGGTTTGGTCGCAAATACCGGGAAGCTCTAGACGAACAATGGGGTGTTGCAGATGTCGAGGATTGCCTGGCCGGTGTTCAGTCTCTGATTGAACAAGGTCTGGTTGATCCAACACGCTGCGTTATTCGCGGAAGCAGTGCGGGAGGCCTGACGGTTCTGTCAGCACTGGCACAGTCTGATCTTTTTGCGGCAGGCGCCTCTCTTTATGGCGTTACCGATCTAAGGGCCTTGGCAGCAGAGACGCATAAATTCGAAGCACGCTATCTGGATGGTCTGATTGGGCCTTATCCCGAAAAGGAAGCTGTGTATCTGGAACGTTCTCCTCTCACACATGCAGAGAAAATTTCCGTTCCTGTCCTGTTCCTGCATGGTGGTGCTGACAAGGTAGTGCCTCTCGCACAGGCTGAAGCCATGAGAACAAAACTGGCACAGTCTGATCTCCATGTTTATCCGGACGAAGGTCACGGTTTTAGAGCCCGTGAAGTTGTCGAAGATGCTCTTGAGAGAGAGCTGAGATTTTACCGAACTGTTTTTGCCACATCCGCTGATCCGGCCTTATGAATAAAGAAATCAAAATAGAAGACTTTATAAAAATTCGATTTTATTCCGGAATGGTGTGTCTAAATGTTCTGAATAAGAAATATTCAATTGGAAAGAATGAAATTGCTTTGCCGCGGGCGGCGCAAACATCATGCATGCCCTGCCCTTGCGTTTGATCCCGGCACAGGAGAGACTCAGCTTAACCGGTTGCGCATTTATCTGTTGGATGCGCAACCTGACATCCAAGAAATCATCTCATCGGACCTTCTATGAAACATCGCAAACTTGGACGCACCGGTCTTCAGGTCAGTGAAATCTGCCTGGGCACAATGACTTTCGGTCAGCAGAATACGGAAGCCGAAGGGCATGCGCAGCTCGATATGGCGCTCGATCAGGGGATCAATTTTATTGATACTGCTGAACTTTATTCCATTCCCCCACGTGCTGAGACCTATGGCGCGACTGAGACCATTGTTGGAAGTTGGCTAAAAGCTCGCGGCGGCCGTGACAAACTTGTTATTGCGAGCAAAGTTGTTGGACGCAGTTCTTCACCGTGGTTTCGGCCCGGCGGTGAGGAAGCCCGTTTGACGCCAAAGCAAATTCACTATGCTGTTGAAGGCTCTTTGCGACGTCTGCAGACGGACTATCTTGATATTTATCAGCTTCACTGGCCAGACCGTAAAATCGGATTGTTTGGTGAAGGTGGGACGACGTTTCGGGACGTGGCGGCAGCTAATGAAGTTCCGATTGCTGAAACTCTTGGCGCATTGGGTGATCTGGTCGCACAAGGTAAGATCCGTCATGTCGGTGTTTCCAATGAAACAGCGTGGGGTGTCTCACAATTCCTTGCGGCTTCGCAGAATGGTGGTCTTCCGCGGCTGGCATCCATTCAGAACGCCTACAATCTCATTAACCGGACGTTCGAAATTGGTCTGGCAGAGATGTGCCTGCGGGAAGATGTCGGGCTTCTGGCCTACTCTCCGCTGGCTCAGGGATATCTGACGGGGAAATACCTGAACGGAGCACGCCCTGCTGGCGCGCGCACCACGCTCTTTAATCGTGGTCAGCGTTACGAGAAGCCCGGTGTGGATGCTGCCATTGAGGCCTATCACGCATTGGCCCGTGAGGAAGGACTGGATCCGGTTCAGTTGGCTGTGGCTTTTGTGACGTCGCGTCCGTTCGTGACATCCAATATCATTGGGGCCACCAGCACGGATCAGCTTCAAACAATTCTGGACTCAACCCGTCTACAGATCACGCCTGAACTGGAAGCCAAGATCAACGCCATTCACCAGGTGCATTCAAACCCCGCTCCCTGAATTTCAACGATGCGGGCATGAGATCATGCCTGCATCTGTCAGGGGGCTGTGTGCGGCCCGAGCCGTCCAATGACGCGGAAAGCCGTCAGAACTGCAAACGTGCCAAAAATAACGACACCAAGAGACTGCCCAACGAGAATACCAATAGGGCCATAAGCTGAGCCGAACCACACAAACGGGATGGTTCCCAGTGTGGCGCGTCCCCAGTTGAAGCCGGTTGAATAGAAAGGGTGCCCAAGGTTGTTGAACGCCGTATTGGCGACAAAAAGCAGCCCGACGAACATATAGCTCAGGACCAGCCAGCAACAGAACAGGCGTACGATTTCCGCCCCAATACCCTGAACGTTGAAAAGCTGGAGAATGACATTGTGCCCGGCAGCAAGAACAAACCAGGTGGTTCCAACACAGAGCGCTGTCAGCTTCAGTGCGGCCATCAGGGCTTCACGCACCCGATCAAATTGTTGGGCACCAAGGTTCTGCGCCATGATGGGTCCGACAGAACCTGTCAAAGCAAAAACCAATGAAAACGCAACAGGCACAATGCGGTCGATAGTTGCCTGCCCTGAAACAGCATCCAGCCCAAACTGTGCCATGGCATGAGTTACGAACAGTGCGCCTGTTGGTGTGGCGAGATTGGTTGCAATCGCCGGGACGGCAATGCCGCCAATTTTTCGCATGGCAGGCTCAAAGGCTTCTTTCTTTGGCCATTCCAGCATGGCGTGCCCCCGAAGGTTCAGGAAGCCGCTCGCTGTAATGGCACATCGCGCCAGAATGGTGCTGATGGCTGCACCTTCCAGACCGAGATGCAGCACAAAGATCATCAAGGGGTCCAGCAGAGCTGAAACAAGCGCACCTGTCAGGGTAATGCGCATGGACCGTTTGGCATCACCAACTGCGCGCAACAGAGCTGACAGAGCCATTCCCAGACACACTAATGGAAGAGCTGGCGACACTATGTGCAGGAAGGTCGCAGCGTTTTCCAAAGCTGCTCCCTGAGCTCCAAGCAGCCTGAGAAGTGGCGTGGCAAAAACCGCCGTGAGCGTGCCGAGAACGGCCGCGATGCCAACCATGACAGCAATGAAAGCAGATGCGAGACTTCGGGCCTCCGCATGCTGGCGAGCGCCGATCAGACGACCAATGCAGGCGCCAAGTCCAATGGTCATTCCAATGGATACTGAAATCTGAAGAAAGCTTAGAGACGTCGCAAAAGCGATGGCAGCCGTCAGGGCAGAATCATGCAGGTGGGAGATGTAGAAGTAGTTCAGAAGATCGACAGMAAAAACCGCCATGAGGCCAATGGCCCCGGTTCCCGCCATGGTGATGACATGACGCATGATGCTGCCATGTACGAATCTCGCCGGCTTTATGGGAGAATCGTCAGGAATTCTGGGCTTGGATGGGTCATCTGATGGTACTGGCATGTCGGCATATACTGCCTCGTCCCGTGACAAAGAACCAGTGCCTGAAGTGCTTTGTTGGGAAGGTTTTCTGTCTGCCAGAAAGGAAAGGGAGCGTGGGAAGAAGAAGGAGGTTTTCCGCGAGTGTAAGGGTTTCGTTAACGCATGGTGTGGAACTGTCAGGTCAGATAACACCCGGGCGTGAGGCCCGAAGCCCAGTTTCTGCCGGAGTCCGCCATGTCGATCATCAATTCTCTCAACACGGCTGTCAGTGGCCTCAATTCCCAGTCACATGCTTTCAGCGATCTCTCCAACAATATCGCGAATAGTCAAACGACAGGATATAAAGCTGCAACAACAAGCTTTGCCGATTATGTGACGAGCAATGATCTGGCAAGCGACGGGGAGTCACTGAGCGACAGTGTGGCTGCGACAACCAGGCAGCATACTGACAATCAGGGTATGGTTGTTTCTTCCACAAATACGCTGGCGCTCGCAATTTCAGGCAACGGATTCTTCAACGTTGTCCAACCCACAGGAAGCACGACATCCAGCACAGCGCCGACGTTCAGCAGCCAGCAGTTTTATACGCGAAATGGTGACTTCTCACAAAATAACCAGGGATATCTGGTCAACACCTCGGGTTATTATCTGGAAGGGTATCAGGTGGGTTCAGAGGGCGCTTTGAGTAGCACTCTGTCACCTATAAAAATCTCTGATTCCGTTGCATTTCAGCCGACCAAGAGCACAACTGTTTCTCTGTCTGCTGCGATTGGCAGCACCTCTGGGGCAGAAGGAACCAATACATCTACGGCAACAGCCTATGACAGTAAGGGAAATGCTCAGGAGGTGAGCCTGAACTGGAACCAATCCTCCACGGATCCCTTGGTTTGGACTGTCAGTAATTCAGCAGATTCGAGCAATTCAGCCACAGTGAAGTTTAACAGTGATGGTTCTCTGGCGTCTGTAAATGGAGCGTCCCAGTCTACGGGTTCAGCGGCAACCTTTTCATATACGGGGCTGCCGCAGGATATGACTGTCAACCTGGGAACCATCGGGAGCACGTCCGGTGTGAGCCTGGCAACAGACAGCAGTAATTATAGCACCAATCCCACAATGACGACGGACAGCGTCACAAGCGGTACCTTCACGGGTCTGTCTATGCAAAGCGACGGGTCTGTGATGGCGACATTTGATAATGGGCTTTCCCAGCTTCTTGCAAAAATACCGCTCTCGACGTTCGCAGATCCTAATGGACTCTCTGCCCAGAACGGGCAGGCTTATACAGCAACGGCGTCATCTGGTGCACCGACAGTCAATGCAGTGAATACGAATGGGGCAGGGACGCTCAGCACCAGTTCCACTGAAAGCTCGACGACAGACCTGACCAGCGATCTTACCAAACTTATCGTCGCGCAGCAGGCTTATGGAGCGAATACAAAAATCGTGACCACTGCAAATCAGCTTCTGCAGACCACTTTGGCGATGATTCAGTAAGACCGGGTGAGGGGAACTCTATATCATGGGGCTGACTGATTCACTTTCAATCGCCGTCTCTGGCTTGCAGGCCGTCCAGTATGGAATGTCTACGGCTTCCCAGAACGTGGCCAATGCGTCTACTGCAGGTTACATCAAAGAAGTCGCAAACGTTCAGTCTGTCGTAAATGACGGGACGGGCGGCGGCGTACGACGCGCAGCAACCAGTCTGGCTACAAACGCACATATCCAGACTGCTTTATATTCCCAGAATTCAGATGTTTCCCAATATACGACAACAAGCAACGCGCTCTCTGTCGTCACGGCTCTACAAGGTTCAACCTCTGCAGATTCTGGTAGCAGCGGGACACTTTCTGATCAGTTGGGAAATCTTCAGTCAGCTCTTATTTCTTTGACCAGCTCCGCGTCCAGTTCGACCACCCAGAGCACAGTTATTTCTGCGGCCAATAGTTTTACCCAGTCGTTGAACACTCTTGCAGACACTGTGCAGGAGCAACGTCAGAACGCACAGGATAGTGTTGTCTCGTCAGTTTCGGATATCAATACCAACCTGACGACTATTGGCTCTTTGTCTACCAAGATCATGGCTCTTAAAGGGCAAGGGCTCGATACTGCGGATATTGAAAATCAGCGCTTTACGGCCTTGTCATCGCTCTCCAGTGAATTGGGTGTGAATTGGAAGGTTTCCTCCAATGGAGACATGTCCATTACCACGGAAGACGGTGTCACGCTCCCTACACACAATACGTCTTCGGGTTCAGCAGATGCCATTTCGAGCACGTGGCCTTTGACGACAGCCTCAGCGCAAATTTCAACCAGTATGAGCTACCCGGGTAACTCCGACGCTAATGCGATTCCAGCAATTACGCTGAACGGAAAAGATATTACTGGTCATCTGACGGGTGGAAGCCTCGGAGCTGATATAACGCTGCGAGATATCACGCTCCCAACGATGCAAGCGCAATTTGACTCTCTAGCCTATACCGTAGCCAGCCGCTTCGATGCGCAGGGCATGTCTTTATTTACAACATCAAGTGGCAATATTCCCGATGCGTCCCAGACGTCCATTGTGCCGCGGGGAAGCGCTGGTTTTGCTCAGAATATTCAGGTTTCCCAGTCCTATCAGGACGATCCATCGCTTCTTGTATCTGGTGAGACCGCAAGTAGCAGTGTTGTCCAGAACATTCTGTCTTATGCGTTTGGAACCAATCAATCAGATGGCACAGGACAAGTAGCCGCCCCTACCAATAATTTAGGTGTGACGGGGAAATTGTCTACCGGATATAGTGGAAGTCAAAGTCTTGTGGCTCTTGCGACGTCTTTGACAGCCAACCAGGCCGCGACAGCTAATAACGCAAGTAGCAGTCTTTCTTTTGCACAAACAACGCAGACCAATCTCTCTTCAAGCCTGGCAGGAACATCAACTGTCTCTGTCGATACTGAAATGGCAAATATCGTTACACTACAGAACGCCTATTCAGCCAATGCGAAAGTTATTTCTTCCGTACAGTCCATGTTCACCGCCCTTTTAAACGCTGTTGGAAGCTGATTATGACTGGAATTACGGCATCTTTTGGTTATAGCGGATTATCGAATCAACAGACGCTAAACCTGGCTTCGTTATCCCAGATAAAAGATAATCTTCAGGAACAAGCTTCTACGGGCGTGAAATCCAGCAACTACGCCCAGCTTGGAGACACACGTGCGCAGGCGCTGGCGCTTCAGCCTGCAATCACTCAGGTTTCGTCCTGGAACTCCAACGTGACCATGGCACAAAACAGATTAACGGTCACGCAGAGTGCAGTCAGCCAAATTTCGACGATCGCAGATAATTTGAATGAGACACTTTCAACCCTTGTTGGGAATGTTTCCTCAACGTCCATAAGCTCAGCGTCCGAGCAGGCTAAATCAGATTTATTATCCTTGGGCAACCTGCTGAACATGCAGGAAGGCGGAAGTTATATTTTTGCAGGGTTACAGTCTTCTACTGCCCCCGTAAGCACCATTCTAACTAACTCTAATCTCTCGTCTTCTATACAGGAAGCTGTACAAAGCATGGGAAATGGTGGTGCCTCAGATGTTCTGTCTGAGACGCTTTCTCTGGCGGGACAAACTAGCCAAAATCAACCGTTTTCCGCAGCGCTTTCGACTAATCCGGTCACAGCATCCCAGCAAAACCTGAAAATTACTGTTGGGAGTAATCAAACGGTCTCCGCAGGTATCGTTGCGACACAAGGAAGCACTTCTTCGAAAACATCAACAGGCTCACCAATCCGGGATCTCATACGAAACCTGATGGTGGTTGCTGCTCTTGGTTCTGATGATGCAGGGACCGCAGATCATACACAGCTGGTTCAAGGATTACAGACGACGAATGCCGGTGTCATCGAAGGGCTATCCGATATCAGTGGGGGCCTTGGAATACAGCAGAACAGCTTGACCAGTCAGAGTACGATGCTGGCACAGATGAAAGCCGCTCTGACCACCCAGCTTGGAACCGCAAAAGATGCAGATCTGGCGCAGGTTTCCGTCCAATTGAATGATACCAGCAATCAACTCCAGGCATCATATTCCATTATCGCAAATATGAAGGGTATGACGCTTGCAAGTTATCTCTGAACTCTGTTGAAAAATTGACCCTGACGTCGCATATCTTCGTTACTTTCCTAAGAGGAGATTGGTGACGATGAGTGCAACGCAAGGCCAGCCGGAACAGCATGAATTCAGTGCAGAGGTGGGGCGCCTGCTCGATCTTGTCGTGCACGCGCTTTATTCGGATCGAGAGATTTTTCTGCGTGAACTTGTTGCGAACGCAGCAGATGCGACGGACAAACGTCGGTTTGAAGGGCTGACGAATTCTGCTCTCGCTCTTCCAGAAAATGCGTCAATTCGTATTGCTCCGGAAAAAGACAAGAAAGAGTTGGTCATTTCTGACGATGGCGTGGGAATGACACATGATGAACTGGCTCAAAATCTAGGTACGATTGCCCGTTCAGGCACACGCGCTTTCGGTGAAAAACTAAACGCAGCCAAAGCTGAAGATCGCCCAAGTCTGATTGGTCAGTTTGGTGTTGGGTTCTACGCGGCGTTCATGGTTGCCGACAGGGTGGATGTGACGTCCCGCAAGGCTGGGGCAGACGAGGCCTGGACTTGGTCTTCAGACGGGAAGGGCGCTTTTACCCTGACGCCTTCCACCCGCTCTACGCCTGGCACTGACATTGTTCTGCATATGAAAAGTGATGCGGAAGAGTTTCTGGATAGCTGGCGTCTTCGGTCGATTATCCGCAAATGGGCCGACCATATTTCCTGGCCGATCACCTTGCGTGAGGTTAGTGAAGACGGAACAGTCGAAGAAAAAGCTGCCAACGAAGGAACAGCCTTGTGGCGCAAGCCGAAGGCTGAAATTACGCCTGAGCAATATACGGAATTCTACAGGCACATCGCGCGTGCCTTTGATGAGCCTTATGCAACCATGCACTGGCATGCAGAAGGGACGACAGAGTTCACAGCCCTTCTGTTTCTCCCCAGCGCTCGACCATTTGATTTCATGGAACAGTCTAGGGAAAGCAAGATTCACCTGCATGTTCGCCGCATGTTCATCACGGACGACGCAGATCTGCTTCCCAACTGGATGCGCTTTGTCCAGGGCGTAGTCGATACGGAAGACCTTCCGCTCAATGTCTCTCGTGAAATGCTGCAGGCAACCCCAGTTCTTGCTCGTATCCGCAAGGCTGTCACGAAACGGGTTCTGACGGAGATTAAAACCCGGGCTAAGGACGCAGATGCTGGATTTAATGCATTCTGGGAAAACTTTGGAGCGGTTCTCAAGGAAGGCTTGTGGGAAGATAGTGAGCACCGTCAGGAAATTGCCGGTTTCGCACGGTTCCATACCACTCATGATGACGATCTAACGACGCTTGATGGCTATATCTCGCGCATGAAGGATGGACAGGACGTTATTTACTTCCTCACGGGCGATAACCTTGAGGCTTTGAAAGCATCCGCACAGTTGGAGGGCTTCCGAGCCCGTGGACTGGAGGTTCTTCTCCTCGCAGATCCGGTAGATGCATTCTGGCCAGAGCGATTACATTCATACAACGACAAAATCTTGCGGTCAGTCGTGTATTCTCATGGAGATCTTGAGAAGTTCCCTACGGACAGTGAGGAAACAGTCGAGGCAGCCAATGTAGACACCCTTGTTCCTGCGTTGAAGGAGGCTTTGGGTGATGCAGTGAAAGATGTTCGTAGTACGGTTCGTCTTACGGATAGCGCGGTCGTCATGACTTCTGAGGGCGGACCAGATCTGGCCATGCAGAGGTTAATGCGCCGGTCAGGCCAGGCTCTTCCAGAAACACTGCCCATTTTGGAAATTAATCCTCGTCACCCGCTGATCAAAGCTTTGGCTCAGCGTGTCGAGAATAAAGAAAACATTCAGGATCTTGCACGCGTGCTGTTGGATTTGGCTCGTGTTCAGGAAGGTGAGCCTTTGCCAGACCCGACCGGTTTTGCCCGCCTGCTTGCAAAGCTGCTTGCTGGCACTTCTGCTACTTAATTGAGTGCTAGTAGCGGTCTGGACAGAAAAAAGGCGGAAGATTACTCTTCCGCCTTTTCTAGGTAATTGGGTAACGAGTAATACTTTATCCTGTCAGTTTCTTCTGACGAAATTCCCTAGGCGAAAGTCCAAACTTTTGACGGAAGCGCCTTGAGAAATGAGCTGCATTTCTGAAGCCATGTTTGGCAGCAATCTCGGCGATGGTCATGGAAACGTAAGTGGAAGACTGAAGGTCTTTGTAAATCCTTTCCAATCTCTGGCTCAAAATCCACCCCGAAACAGCATCTGGTTCTCCATCAAAGAGTTGGTAAAGTGCTCGGGAAGAAATGCCATAGGCATCTGCAATGCTTTTTGGCGTCAGATCGGGTTCTTGCAAACGGCTTTCGATGTAGGATCGAATGTGTTTCTGGCGATGTCTACGTCGGCCTGCAACGCTGAGTTCCAGATCTAGAGAATCCAGAAGGGTTGTGATCAGAAGATCTGTCAGATGTTTGAACAGACGCGTTTGAGTCTGAGAAGGAGAGGCTTCTAAGGCGCCTTCAAGAATTAATTCACAACACGTGAAGAGAAAACGACCAGGTCCCGAGTGGACCTCAAAATGAACAACAGGCAGGCCGGACAACACGGGCAGGTGATTAAGCAGAACGCTTTGTGTCACAGATATAAGAATGCTGCCCGTAATTAAATTTTCATGCTCAGGACGGAACACCTCAGAACTATAAGATCTTCTGAGGTGTTCGCGATCTATATACAGGTTTCCACCGTTTTCTCGCGAGATTACGAAGAGAGCTTGTCCATTTTTGAAGTATGGAAAAAGGCTCTCGGGCATTTCTTGGAGGGAGCGTTGTTGTCTTTGGACAACCGGTTGCAAGCCAGAGGATGGAATGGCAAGCGTCGCAAGAGGAATGATGCGAGCGGGCAGCTCTGGGGAATGCCCTTTTTGGGTCATGGCAGAAACTCTAAGGAGCCTCCAGAGGAACACAGGAGTAGCCTGCTATAACGAAATTACTCATGTAGTGGAATGAAAATATGGAATTTCGTTTCATGTCGGCAGATAACATCTGAAAGATATTTATAAAGTATTCCTCGGATAGGATAAATTAGAGATTCGTGAGATGGCCGAAATTTTTTGCGATATCTGCAATATGTTCATGGTGTGTAAAGAATAATATTTGAGTTCTTTTTGCTATGGAGGAAAGAAGTTCAAGTCCTGAAAGAGACCTTTTCTCATCGAATGTTATAAAGAGATCGTCAGCGATAAAGGGAAGCTGAATGCCACGATCTAGAGACTGTTCTACGGACGCAAGGCGGAGTGCCAGATAAAGTTGATCTCTTGTACCTTCGCTCATGGCATGCACCGAGACGAGGGAGGATTCATCGGCAAGGAGACCAGATAGAGTCAGGTTGTCTGTTCCCGTGTCTTCCAGGGCAATCCCTGCATAGCGATGTTGTGTCAGATGTGAAAACATGGCCCCCGCTCTTTTCAACAAGGGGCCATGAGTCTCCTGACGCTGTTTTTCTACGAGACGACGTAACATCAGGCTTTGAAGGCGAAGAGAGACATATCGTGCTGCGCGATCGTTCAGGTCGGCTTCGACTTCCTGTATTTGCTCAGCCGTTTCATGCGATCCACTTTTATCCTCTAGGGTTTTTAAATTCTGACGGGCATCCCATAATTTTTTTTCAATTTCAGAATGCCTTTGTTTCAGAGAAAGATTCTGCTGCTCCAATTCATCCGACTCTTTTTCAAGAGTTTCGGGATCAGCCTGTTTCGCTTCTGATAGAAGAGTCTCCAGAGAGCGCCCGTTACCTGCGGAGAGAATAATCGCTTTCAGTTCTTCACGTCTTTGAAGAAGGTTGGCACGATGTCTGAGTTCGGTAGCGACACTATACAGGCCTTCTCCGAATGGAATTTCAAGCCGCGATAAAATTGGAGAAAGGGTCTGCTTTAGTGAAGTAAGTCGTGCATTGGTCGCGTCAAGTGTTTCCAGAAGTGTTGCCCGCTGCGCCATAAATTCTTCGCGTTTTCGTTCTGTTTCCTGAGCCTGTTTGAGTGAAGCGCACAATTCATCCAATGAGGTCGTATTATTTTTTTCGAGAACAAAATTGAGTGAATTTTTGAACTCTAGGATATCCGTATTATTTTTAAGCTGTTCGCTTTCTTCATTTTCCAAGCGAATTTGAATGGCTCGAGCTTCCTGTACATCCCCAAGGTCAACTTGGCGGGGACCAGCAGGATAGTGACAGGAGGCACAGGCTGTATCCCACTCGACTTGCCATAGGGCCAACTTATCCCGCAGCGCTTCAAGTTGATTTTCTTCAGCAGCAAGAGATGTTTCTAGTCTTTCCTGGGCCTGTTTTTTATCCCTAGCGGCTCTTAAACGATTTTCATACTCATCCTGGATATTTTGTGCATGTTGAAGACAGAGCGCAAAATTATCATTCTGAGTATCAGATATATAAGGTACTAACTCTTTGAGTGCCGAATGCTTTTGTTGCTGCTTTTGCTGCAGAATTTCGTAAACTCGATTCTGATCCTCTGATTTTGAAAGAGCATCGATTCTGGCATCACACCAACCGAGAAATTCTGCAGGCGCAAGTTCGGGCAAGCCGAGATATTTTAATTTCGCATACCAAGATTGCTGCCGAGATATCTGGTCTGATTTAATAAGAGAAACGGTTCTTTCAGCCTGCTCAATTTCTATTTTTATTGTGGTAATTTGCTGGCTAAGATCGTTTAATCGAGCAGACTTCTCAGCATATGCGTGCCGCCGATCCGCAAGTGTATCTGCATTTTCAAGTAAAACCGAGAAAGCGTTTAGAACGGATGATTCGGGATGCTGCTTAGTTTGCAGGAGGCTTTGAATTGATTCCCAAGCCGCATTACGCATCTGCCGCGCGTTTAAGAGCGATTCAGGAGAAACGGCTTCTCCATTTCTTTCCAAGGCATCGTAATCAAAACTTTTCTTCGAGAAGTCTTTTTGGAGCGTTAAAAGAAGATCACGTTCTTTGAAGTGTCTATCCTCAAGCTCACGCCAGACAAGGCACTCAGCGTCAATGATTGTTTTTTGTAGAATAGGCAGACCGTCAAGCGCTCTCCAGCGCGTAGATGGATCGGCGGGAGTCCAGGGAAGGAGACGATCAAAAGCGGCATTAGTGGCATGAATGGCAGCTTTTAGCGCCTTTTGCAGTTCTTGAAGATCATCATCAATGGCTCCAAGGTTGCGCGCGTGGTTCAGGCTGGCTTTTAAGCGTTGAAGATCGATCGTAGAAACACTCTTGGGTCCGTCGGACAGGGACTTTATGGCATCTTGCTCTTGTCTCAATCTCGAGATGCGAAGTTTTATTTCCTGCTCAAGAGTAATGAAATTTTCCCGCTTCTGAAGCTTTTTGTTTAAAGCCTCCAATGCGGCTGCGCTGGGAAGGCGGCAAGGGGAAGCATGATGACGCGCCCAGAATTGCTCCAACCAGATTTTGTCATTTCGAATTCGACTTGTTTTTAAGTTCGTATCGTTTTCGATCTTATAAATAAGATCGTTTCTGTTTTCTAATGAAATGATTTTCTCGCCATCATTCAGAATGGCGGATTTGTCCGGGAGTGATTTGATATATTCCGAAACCGTTTCTAATCTTAACTTTGTTTCGTTATCAATAGAAGTTTGAGTTTTGATTTCAGAGAGGATGGCTTCGAAGTTGTCGCATTCAGGGCTGGAAAATTCTGGGAGTTTGGATCCGGAGAGTTGCGATTGCAGATCTAACAATTGAAGGTAGGGGATGCTGATGTTTCTGGCGCGGCTATTCTCTCGCTGCCGCATCAAGAGACGCTGTTGTTCCGCGTTGCATTCTGAAAGAGCCTGCTCTTCTTTCGCTTGCGCTTCACGGGCAACAATCAGGTCATGAGGAAGGACGGCATTGCTTCTCAAGGCTTTATTGAGTTCCGAAAGGTCGCGCTTCGTCTTGAGAATTTCTGACTTGCTGCTCCCTTTTCTCCATTGGGTACTCGTTTCTTTATCAAGAGAGGTCATTAGACCCCCCAGACCGCCTATTCCCAGACCTGCTGATAGAATTTGGAGGCCGGCGTCGTCTTTGAGGCGTCTCATTTCTTCCCCGCCCTCACGGAGCCGGGTGTGGTTAAGAGCCCATCCAGCTTCGAAGCTTTTTGCGTCCAGGTCTCCCATCCAGCGCTTTAGAAGGTCATCACTTTGTGGGGTGAAATCGTCTGGCTCATAGAAAGTCTGTGTGCGTGCCCTTCGGCGCACGCCCTCCAGAACTTCTCCTTCATGGCTTACTTTTCCACCCACTCGCAGAAGGGGGGCAGCACTCATCCAGTCTGCGCTGATGTGATGCGGAAACTGGAAAAGAAAATCCCTTATAGCTGCAAGCATTGTGGATTTTCCGGCTTCATTATGCCCATGAATGACATGGAAATCCGCTTCCGATTCAGGGAAGGCAATGCTGCGATTTTGAAAGCCGCCATATCGGAAGAGGTCAAGACGATCAAACCGCATCAGGTGGTACTTCCCATAAGTCGTGCTCGTAAGGCAGATCTGGCCTCTTCCAAGGGCCAGTTGCTATCGTCAGCCATTAATGCGCTTTTCTCTACGCAGCTGGGTAATGCAGAAAAAAACATTTCAAACTCTTCGGGGAGCATGGCCAAAAACTCAGGATCGCTGATTAACTCTGCCAAAGCGGCATCTACATCGTGCAGTGTCTTTGCCGATGGTAGAGACGTCGTCTTGTTCCGGAGTTTTTCCAGCGCAATCTGGTTCTGACCTGTGTCCAGAGAGACAGCTATGCTTCGTAAGTCGTCTTGCCAGCATGTAGATGCACAGAGACTGTCATGAAGGGAGGATGCACCCGTTAACGTGACCCGTGCAATAACAGTACGTCCCTCTGCCTGAGTAAGTGCCTTCTCCATGTACCGTCTTGCAGCATGATTAATGTCCTCCATGTCATGCATGTCGGCTATATCTATGACGATATGGGTCCAGCGTACGACGTCACATGCGAGCGGCGTAACAGACTGAACGATGTTATTTTCGACAGTCACAAGTACCGCACCACACGAGCCTGTTTCGCGGATATGCCGGCCTTGCAGTACGCCTGGGAAAACGATCCAGGGATGGCGACAGACAATTTGTTGGGCATGAACATGCCCCAGAGCCCAATAGTCGTAGTGTTTGGATGTAAGTGTCTCTATGGAGCAAGGAGCATAGGTTTCGTGTTCGCCGTAGCCTGAAAGAGACGTATGCAGGACGCCAATATTGAACCAACCTGGGACAGGTGCAGGATATGCTGGCGTCATGTCTTTCCGAACATGTCTGTCCCGAAAGCTTTGACCATGTAGGGCTACCTGGATGTCTTCCAGCCGCACAGTTTCAGGAGCATCGTAACTGAAGTGATCAATGCCCGGGGGACGGGGAAGTTCACGTGCGATGACAGACTGGGCATCGTGATTGCCTGAGAGAGTGATAACTCGAATTCCAGCATTCACGAGACGGCTGAGCGACTTCATCATGTAGAGGCCGGTGCTGACGTCCTGCCAGCTCCCGTCATACAGATCACCTGCGAGGATCAGGAAATTTACCTTCTCTTCAAGTGCGGTATCGATAAGACGATCAAGAGCCCGTCGCGTTGCATTTCGAATTTCTTCCAGTGGAAGGCCCTCATAGCGGCTTAGTCCTTTAAGGGGGCTATCAAGGTGAATGTCGGCAGCGTGCAGGAAGGAGAAGTTGGGCATGCCAACACTCTAACCTGAGAGCAGAGTCGAACGAAGAGTGTTTCAGAAGGAGGCCTTGACGAGGCGAGACGACCCACCCTATGCCGGATTTATGGATAGTTGGACGGCCTACGGTACTGCCCCTCGTGAAGTGATTGCTGGAGGAGGACAACGACTTTCTCCAAAGCATAAATTTTCCTTGGTAACTACAGTCCGTTGGGAAACACCGTATATTTTGGAATGGCTTACCTATCATTTTTCGATAGGGTTTGATCATGTCTATATATATTGCAATGATGATGATCCGGCCGAACTTTACAATGAAATTCTTCCTTTAACTGTTGGACAAAATCCTAAAGTGACATTCGTTCACTATGGGATTGTCGGTGCCCAGTTTCAGATGTTCTTTCATTATTTACGCCACTACTCGACTGAAACCGAGTGGCATATGTTTTTGGATGTCGATGAATTTCTTTGCCTAAAAGATTGCGATGATATCGGGAAATTTCTTGAAAAATTTCCTCCGCTTGATGCTCTTTACTTTAATTGGTCATTTTTTGGTCATAGTGGGTATAAAACCAGACCTAAAGGTGCTGTGCTAACCAATTATATACGTCGCGAAGATGGAGCAACGCCTTTTACAAAAATTCTTGTACGTTCAGCGATGGTTCCGTACGAGGCTATATTTGAGAACCCGCATGAAGCTATTCATCATAACCTTCTTACTGTAGCGCCAGATCTCAGGACAATTAATGTTCTGGGAGATTCCATGAATGGGTACTATGACAATTTTCCTGAAAAAGCCTGGGCATATCTGAAGGAGAACCAGCGTAACCGCGCCATCGTGGATGTGGCCTTTATCGCTCATTACAATATCAAGTCTGAACAGGATTTTGAGATCCGGGCGAAGCGGAGCGTTGTCGGAAATTTCATTGCTCAAAAAACCTGGCAGAGTATGACGCAGGCAGAACGGGCAGTTTTTTTCTCCATGACGAATGCCGTTCAGGACACCTATCTAGCTGATTACTGGAAGAAATTGTCCGATGCTCGGCTAACCTGCGTTTTCCCAATTTCTACTTGGCCGCTGCTGTCAGAAGGTTGTTCCGCAACACAATCTTCAACGTTTTCGGAAATTTCTTCAGAGGATGACGCGGAAGGTCCTCTCTCGGGACAAATTGGAAATTTTCCAGCTCACCATACTGCTGAAGAGAAGAATCCCTGGTGGCAGGTCGATCTTCAGGAAAAAGCCTGTGTTCATGAAGTAAGGCTGTTTAACCGACTTGATTCCGCATTGGAACGCGCAGCTAATCTGACGATTTCCGTCTCAACTGATGGAGAATCCTGGACTGAAGTGCATCGCAAAGAAGATGGACAGATTTTCGGTGGTGCCGACGGCACACCCTATATCTGGACAACCCCGGAAGGGGTTAAGGCAAGGTTTGTAAGGATTACAGTTCTTGGCGAAAAGACATACCTGCATTTCAGCCAGGTCCAGGTTTATGGGAACGTTGACTGAAGCCCAAAAAATATAGTCTCAATGGTTGAGGAGATATTGTGTAACGATATCTGGAAGGTTCTCTTGCAGCGTTTCAGTCGAGGCTACTTCTTCACTACGGAGGCGCTCTAAAAGAGAAAGATCGCTGCTAAAACCCAGTCGATCTGCCAGGATCATAAGTATATTCAAAGATGCGATTTGATGAGCGCGGTAACTCACGTCTGTAAGAACGTTCTTGAGAAGATTACTTTCCTCGCCGGTGACCAGCAGACTGGAGACAGTGCTGAGAATGGAAGAAACCGTCTCATGGGTCGCGGGTGTGTGCCTGCCATGCCGGCTAAGAATCGCCGTAATGTCGCTGACATGCTGTCGGCGCAGGATGAGATCCTGCTTCATCTGGGCACTGACACTTCCATAGCGCTCACAGAATGGCAGTTCTGAAAGAACGGTTTCGATGGCTTTGGTCTCGATCGCCAGATGGTCCTGCAACCGCTCCAGATAAATATCCAGTGCTGTTGTTTCTGTGGACTTGGTTCTGCCAGCCATTGGTTTCCTCTAGCGTCACGATGACGGGATCTGAGCCTATATCTGTTCATGGCGAGTGAACTGTCAACGTCATGATCAAAATTGGAGAGCGGCATAAAAAAAAGTCCTCATGCCAAAGGCTGGCACGAGGACTGAATAACGCGGCGTCTGGTTCTGAATATCAGAAACCGGCGCTTACACTCGCAATAGCGGCGAATGGAGCTGCAATCGCATATGTTGGAGCAGAACCGCTGATAGTCTTGCCGAAGATACCAGTCTGCTGTTTTGCGTTGGTCTGAATGCCCTTGACGAAGCCCAGGTAGGCCTTGTCCGACAGATTGGAGAAGTTAATGCGAACGTTCGGAGCCTGCAAAAAGCCAAGGTTGCCGAAGCGATAGCCGATGTTCGCGTTCATCAGGACATAGCCCGGAATGGACTGGTCGTTCATGAACGTGGAGTACTGGCGGGACACATACTTCAGGTTGTAACCACCGAACAGATGGCCATCGTCATAATCAAGGTTGAAGCCAACCTGGAACTTCGGTGTTTCCGGAGCGAATTTGCCCTTGGTATGGAGATAATCGATGCCAGAGCCGCTACCAGCCTGAAGGTTGCTGCCCAGGCGGGCATCAACATACTCGAAGGACACATATGGGCGGAAGTAACGGAAGATTGGCCGCGTACCAATTTCAGCATCTACGCCGTTTGTTGTCTGACCGCCTGCATTGACGTTGGTGGAGACAAAGTTCTGGCAGAGGCTATCCAAACACTGGCTGGATGACATCAGACGGTTCGTGAAATCATAATGGAAGTACGTGATGGACCCCATAATGGTTTTGCCAGTGTAACGGTATCCAACTTCTTCTGAAATCGAGATTTCCGGGTTCTGGTTTAGGTTTGCCTGAGTTGCGTAGGCATGGCTTCTGGCACTGTAAACGCCAGCATCATACAGGGCGTAATTGGTTGGCATCCGGAAATTAGTGGCACCAGAAACAAAGATCTGGTTTTCAGGGTTGATCTGGTAACGGATGGCTACTGTTGGTAGCGGTTCCTGATACGTATGGCTGCTATTTCGCCCTGTAGAGGTATCCGGCAGCATATTCGTCCCACTTCTCAGAACGATTGCGTATTTGAAGCCAGCATCAATGGTCAGCTTGTTGTTCAGCAGCGACAGTGTGTCACCAATGAACATCGTATGCACGCGTGTCTGTGTCAGGCTATCGCGGAATTGGTAAGTCTGGCCATTGGACAGGATGGCATTTGCATCGCTCCCCCAGACATTCCAAGGGTTACCATCAGCACCAACGCCCGTATAAGGTGCCTGCTGCGCCTGCTTGGAATATTCGAACCAGTAACCGACCATCAGGCGGTTGTTGCCTGTTGTCAGGGTGAGCTTCGTGACAGCACCTGGGCGATACGTCTTGGTCAGGGACGGGTTGTAAAGCATCCGCCGACCTCCCGCGCCGTTCAGGGAGCCTGTTACAGACTGCTCACCATAATTCAGGGAGTCCAGGTTCGTGTAGCGACCACTTCCGCCGCTGCCATCACCATACCAGAAATAAGGCGTTTCAGTCAGAACAAGATGGTCTGTCAGCTTAAAGGTTGACGGTGCGCTGGCATAAATATTGGTGAACGGGTTCTGATGGAGCTTGTAATAAGAAGCGCCATTGTCAGACGCGGAGGGATCGTAGGAGGAGTTCCAGACAGTATTGGAAATCGATTGACCCGCTGCGTTTCGTCCCGGAGCAACGTAGCGATCCTTAACCCCGCGGCCATAGGCATCCCAAGAGGCCTTGTTCACGTTCGGGGTCAAGTAGTTGTATAGTCGGTTCCCCACGATCGCGAGAGAGACGCGGTTTCCATCGCCCCAGTCGTTCACGATCTTGGTTTCTGCGTGCAGCTTGCGGTTTGTCGCATCGCTGTTGTTCACGCCTTCCGTGGCATAGGAGCCTGAGAAGTATGCGCGGAGATTGGTGTTACCGATTTTGCCCGTATCCAGGCGCAGAAAGCCGCGGGTGTAATCATAGGACCCGTAGCTGACTCCAAGACGACCACCACTCTTCATGGTGGGATCAATCATGTACATATCGACCACACCGCCGGTAGAGCTGATATGTGGGCTGTCGAGGTCAGCGGAGCCCTGGGCTACGCGAACGGTACGAAGGTTTTCGGAGTCTACGATTTCCTGAGAGTAAACCGCGAAGTTACCGATGTCGTTGATCGGAAAACCTTCGAGTGTAAAGCCGATTTGGGACTGATCCAGTCCGCGCATGCTCATGGAACTGCCCGTCAGGCCTGCAGGGTCACCAGACGAAACGTTTGCACCTGGAAGCAGAGAGATCAGCTGCATTGGGTCAGCGCCAGGAACCTGCTTCTCGATGAAGTCGCGAGAGACGGCCGAGACAGATTTGGCGCTATCCTGCTTCTCCATCAAACCACCACCCACGGCACGACGCGTTACGCCATCGAAAGAATGACGGCCGCTGACGGAGACATGCTCTTCATGCACATCGGTAGGAGCCGTACTACCCATCATGGATGGAGCAGCTACTTCCGTTTTCGGATGGGATTTTTGAGACTGATGTTTCGTATCTGAAACAGGCGCTGCAAGTGCTGGCAGTGTGCCAAATGCGATCAGCGCAGAGGTCGAGAGGAGGCGTGTAAGGCGCATCGTCTGTGGGGTCTTTCTCGGCCAGGTGGGGTTGGTATGGCTGAGAAAGACCATGGTTTGAAATGATCTTCAATCAGATGATGTCAGTCACACTATGACATTTAGTGTGTATGGTAATTTCGCAACAATGCAGTCGTTCGGAAGCTATTTATAGAGCGATAGCTGTATGCTTTGTGACAGTTTAGAGAAAAGGAGAATATTTCTCTTTTCCTCTATTCTTGGCCTTACGGCCGTAACGCTTCGTCCTGTTGGTACAGCCTGCGGATTCTGCGTTCCTGAAGTGCCGTGACTTCGATTGCGTGCGGGTTCTGGTTTAAGTGAGGGATGATGTGTCCCTTCATGGCTGGAACAAGCTCCGGAAGCTGCGCAATTTGTTTCATAGGAAACAGGCGATCTACTTCCAGCTTTCCGTCTTTTCCGCAAATGTACCAAGCCTGCGGGCGGAAAACATGATCCACATCATATGGGGATGACTGGCTTTCTACATGTGTGATGGCATCATCCAGCGTATCGAAAGAGCGGTAAAGTGCATTGACAGAAGGGTGAATCCTGACCGTTGAAGTGCCGCCTTTTCTTGCAAAGGCCCACGCGGAAACAAATCGTTCTACCGGGTCGCGCCAGATGGCAAAGCTCGGTAGTTCTCTGGAGAGTTCCGGCGTAACATGACGATAGTACCGGAACGTCTGATGCATCATGGAACAGCCGTAAAGCTGGTTGCAGATGGATGTGCCCCCGTTCTTGGGAACATGAATAAACAGTGCGCCAGCACTTCGAATACATTCCAAGCGTTTCAGGCGCTTTTTGCCCAAGGGCAGGCGAAGATGCAGTTCTGCAGCCCGTTCGTGAATATCATTGAATTGCTGAACGCGGAAAAGTCGGCAGAGAAGGGATTGTGGAACGCCGTCTGGTACAGGCCTGAGTACCGACGATTCAGGAATTTTTTCCTGAACCAAGGTCGAGTATGACGGCATAGTCTGTAGCTCCGGTTTTCAAACTGGGGCCACACTGGTCTACGAACCTGAGGGGGTCAAAGACCACCTCGTGACAAAAGGAAACCTCTTTAACAACTCTGACATGAAGCTCAGGAGTGGGGCTTTGAAGGTGCTTCCAAACCGATGCGTTTTCCGTAATGGCGAGCCAGAAGCGTGCAGGTGAAAAGCTGGATCTGGTGATAGATCATGAGAGGCAGAACAATGATGCCTACCGAGGCAGAGGGAAAGATAACGCTCGCCATCGGAACACCAGAGGCCAGCGATTTTTTTGAGCCACAGAACTGAAGCGCGATGCTGTTTTCCGTGGATTGATTCATGCCCTTGCCCATGAAGTGCGAGGCCACCAGCACCAGCGCCAGCATGAGGCTGTCCAGCAATGCCACCTCAAGCAAATGAAGCGGTGAAACGCGGTGCCAGATGCCTTCGACAACGGCTGAACTGAACGCGGTGTAGACGACCACGACGATGGAGCCACGATCTGTGAACGAAATCAGGAATTTGTGGCGTTTGACAATCGGGCCAATCCATTTCTGAAGGATCTGCCCAAGAAGGAACGGAAGAAGCAGTTCCTTGGCAACGTCCAGAACGCTCTCAAGGGGTGAATGACCTGCACCAACGTGACCAAGGACAATGCCTGTCAGAAGAGGGGTCAATGCAATGCCTGCAATATTCGACACAGTGGCTGCGCAGATGGCCGCAGGAACATTGCCGCGTGCAATCGAAGTCAGGGCAATCGAGGACTGAACGGTTGAAGGCAGGCAGCACAGGAAAAGAATGCCAGCCCACAGATCTTCCCCGAACAGCGCATTCGGGAACAAATTGCGGAAGAGCAGATGCAGCCCAATGCCCAGAAGCGGGAAGAGAGCAAATGTGCAGAGCAGAACCGTTCCCTGAAGGCGCCAGTCGCGCACGCTTTCGATAATGGCGTGGCGCTCAAGTTTGGCTCCCTGGAAGAAGAACATCAGGGTAATGAGAACCGTGACGACCTGCTGCAGGATATGTTGCATTTCCCCGCGGCAGGGCAGGACGGAGGCCAGGATGATCGCGCAGATCAGGGCCATCAGGAAAGGGTCAAAGCGCTTCATGACGCTCTTATGTGCGTATTCGCAACGGACATGCAATGTCCTTCCTCTTTTTGAAGACGGGTACTTTCCTGAAAGGCTTCCGGGTTAAGCATCCTTCTGTATGGTGGAGGTATGACAGATCGAAACGACAGGCCCGAACTCGGGCGCCGCACGGCTCTGGCCAGCATTTTAGCCGCAGGAGCTGCTGTCGGCAGTAGCCGGATTGCCAGAGCCGCCGAGGAAACGCCGATGTCTGCAATGACCCCTCATCACGATGAACCCAGCAATTCCCATCAGGAGCCAGGCAATCATCCGGGGATAGCAAGCCAGCCCGTTGTCAGAACGCAGAGTGACTATCTCTATCGCCCAACGGTTCATTTCTCGCCGCAGACCGGGTTCATGAATGATCCCAACGGACTGATTTTCGATGGCCAGACGTATCATCTCTATTACCAGTACGACCCTTTCGCACCCTATGCGGGTCAGGTTCACTGGGGTCATGCAACCAGTACGGACTTATACACGTGGCAAGATCAACCTGTCGCGATTGATCAGACAGCCGCTGGCGAAGCGTATTCAGGGTGTGTGGTTCTGGACCGGAATAATGCTTCTGGTCTTTTCCCCCCGAAGGCAAGCTCCCCTACGCAAGGGGACACTCCACCTGCTCCCAAGACGGCAACGCAGGCGGCAGTTGAGGCCTTGGCTCCCGGCTTGACCAAGGCCACGTCGGATGTGCCATTTTCGCCGGAAAACATGGATGTTCTTGGTCCGGGGACTAGTGCTCCTTTCGGGCATGTTTTTGATCCACCAACAACCGCTGAACTTCCGCCAGCGGCTCCTTCGGTTCCGCCGTTACCATCCATGCCGGGTGGTCTGGTTGCTCTTTACACGCGCGCTACACCCCAGAAGCAGACGCAGTATCTGGCATGGAGTCCGGATGGCGGTAAGCGCTTTATCGATTACGAGCACAACCCTGTTCTGGATATCGGGCTGAACTCTTTCCGAGATCCGAAAGTGTTCTGGCACGAACCTAGTGGAAAGTGGGTCATGGTCGTCGTGAAGGCGCGGGCTCACAGGGTGGCCTTCTACGGATCAATTGATTTGAAACACTGGATGCATCTCAGTGATTTCGGGCCAGCAGGTCTGTTCGGCGTGGATTATGAATGCCCCAATCTTATTGAATTGCAGGTTGAGGATGAGGGGAAGGCATCCCGGTGGGTTCTGTTCGTTTCAGTCAATCCCGGTGGACCTCAGGGCGGAAGTGTCACGCAGTATTTTGTAGGGGACTTCGACGGTGAGCGCTTTATCCCCGAGAACACGGTCATAGGTCTGACGGACTTCGCCAAAGACAGCTATGCTATGCAGGTTTATGAAAACATGCCGGGCAACGAGGCCGTCTATTTCGCTTGGTTTGGGAACTGGCAGTATTGCGAAGAGGTTCCGAACAGAAGCTGGCGCGGTCTTATGACCCTTCCGCGAACCTTGTCGCTCAGGCGGGACGATATGAACTGGCTACGGTTGGTGCAGCGTCCTCGAGGACTGGAAACGCTGAGAGGCGAGCAGATTCCCTTTCGGGTTGAGCGTATTGCTGCTCAGAGCGGCGTTCAGGTCTCCATCCCCACAGGGCAGGCTATTGAACTCTCTCTGACGGTAACTGTGGATGAGCGTAGAAACCCGCAACCTGATGGCAACAAGGGGCGAGCGGGTCGTTTCCTGATTGTCTTCTCCAACGGTCAGGGAGAGTCTCTGTCTATCGGGTTTGACGCATTTTCAGCGCAGCTCTGGCTGGATCGCGGAGATCTGCATGGCTTTTCGCAGCCATTTTTCACGGAGAGGTTTTCCACGCCACTGACAGCAAACAGCCGACGTTTCTCGTTGAAACTGGTTCTGGATGCGTGCGCGCTCGAAATCTTCATCAATGATGGCTTGTCGGTTGGGACAGCTCTGGTGTTTCCTGCAAGTCCCTTGGATACACTCAGTCTTCAGGCAACAAACGCTGGTGCAACCATCGAAAATCTCAGTCTGTATCCTCTTCGGAAAACCATGGATCGTCCGACCGCCGTATGATCGCAAACAGCCAAGGCTTCTGAACCGCGATACACGGCAGGCAGCGAAAGAGTAACAATGCATTTTACCCAGACCTTTGATGCGCACTCCTTTCTGGATACGTTCGGAAGCTATCTGGCTGCTTTTGTATTTGGGACGCTGATCGGGGCGGAACGTCAGTTCCGCCAACGGACCGCCGGGTTACGCACCAATGCGCTGGTCGCGATTGGTGCGTCTGCTTTCGTAGATCTCGCAGAGCGTATTGGCGGAGATGTCTCGGCCATTCGCGTGATTGCCTACGTGGTATCAGGCGTTGGATTTCTTGGCGCCGGCGTCATCATGAAAGATGGCCCCAATGTGCGGGGCCTGAACACTGCGGCAACACTCTGGTGCTCAGCCGCCATCGGTGCGTGCACAGGGTGCGACATGATTGCGGAAGCAGCTCTGCTGACCGTCTTTATTCTTGGTGCCAATACGGTGTTGAGAGTTCTGGTGAAATGGATCGATCGCCGCCTGCCGCCACAGATTGATGCAGTGGATCAGGAATGACGGCTCTGTTCATGAGTCTCGGCGCAGCTAAGACGAGCTAGGCTTTAAGGCTTAGCACAAACATATTTTTTGTTTTCTGGAAAAAATGGTGCCCAAGACCGGCGTCGAGAAAGGCAGTTCAAGCAAATAGTTACAAGGGCGTGGGTCAAAAATTCCGATATGCTTTTGTTAGATTTATTTGGGTTCATGTCCCACTCAAAAGCCGGGAGTGTGCATGATGAGTGGCACGAATATCGCGGCATTTCAGAAAAATGCCAAAGAGGTTGCCTTGGCGCTCCTTGGTGGCCCGAACCGCAAAATGTCGAAGCCGCATGAACTGCGCTTCGGCTCCCGTGGTAGCCTTGCCGTCGATGTAGAAAAAGGCGTCTGGCAGGATCATGAAAGCGGGACCGGCGGCGGCATGATCGAACTGGTCATGCGGCAAAAGTCCCTGGACAAGTCAGCAGCGGCAAAGTGGCTGCGAGACGGTGGGTTTTTGCCTGAACGGGACCAGCAGCCTTGCTCGAAGCCTCGTGTGGTCGAAAATTACGACTATCTGTCGGCGGATGGAGAAGTCCTGTTTCGTGTCGTCCGGCTTGAGCCAAAGGACTTCCGACAGCAGACCCCTGACGGTCGAGGCGGCTGGAAATGGGGCGCTAAGGGTGCAAAGCGCGTTCTCTATCGTCTTCCGCGTGTCTTGCAGGCCATGGAAGCGGGAGAAACTGTCTGGATCGTTGAAGGCGAAAAGAGCGTGCATGTTCTGGAAGCTATCGGCCTGACGGCAACCTGTTCGCCTGGCGGCGCTGGAAAGTGGAATGATGATTACGGCATGGCCTTGAAGGGGGCGAACGTGGTCGTCATGCCGGATAATGATGATCCCGGCCGGAAGCATGCAGAAGAGGTTTGTAAGGCTCTGTCAGGGCTGGTTGGGCGTCTGCGCATGCTCACGCTGCCTGACCTGCCGAGCAAAGGCGATGTTGTGGACTGGCTGCGGAAAGGCGGCACGGCTCAGGAATTGCAGAGACTGGCGGATAAGGTCGAGCAAAAGGCTCCTGTTGATCAGGTGGATATTTCAGCATTTCCACCGACAGAAGACGGCATTGCATTGGCTTTCGAAGCCCGGTTTGCGGACCAACTGCGCTACGATCACAATGTCGGGGCATGGTTTGAGTGGGCTGGCTCTCACTGGAAGCGTGAAGAAACCCGGCTGGCCTATCACTGGTGCCGAACGATTGCCCGTGAGCTGGTGTCGTCAAATTCGGATGGGAAGACTGCGGCGATCATGGCGCGTGCAAGTGCGGCAAGAGGTGTCGAGGCTTTTGCTCAGACTGCACGCGCCTTTGCGGTTACTTCCGCGATATGGGACACCGATCCGCTCTTGCTTGGCACGCCTGACGGAACCGTTGACCTCCGCACTACACAATCAAGAGCAGCACGTCAGGAAGATTATATCACACGGCATGTTGCTGTGCGACCAGCAGAACAGCCAAATTGCCCGATCTGGGACCGCTTTCTGTTTGATGCGACAGGCGGCGATCATGAAATGATCCGCTTTCTGCGTGCCTGGTGCGGTTACTGCCTGACGGGCGATACTCGGGAACACGCATTGTTGTTTATTTACGGTCCGGGCGGAAACGGCAAGTCGGTGTTCATCAATACCGTTGCGGGCATCCTCGGTGATTATGCGAGCAATGCTGCGATGGAGACGTTCGTTGCTTCTGGCGTGGATCGTCACCCTACGGATCTGGCGATGTTGCGTGGTGCGCGTCTCGTGACGGCATCTGAAACCGAAGAAGGGCGACCATGGGCAGAAGCACGGATCAAACAACTAACGGGCGGCGATACGATCACGGCACGCTTCATGCGTCAGGACTTCTTTCAGTATCGGCCTACCTTCAAGCTGATGATCGTCGGGAATCATAAGCCGATCCTGCATACGGTCGATGAAGCCATGCGGCGGCGGTTCAATATTCTCGGGTTTGAACGCAAGCCAGACACGCCTGATCCCCGCCTGGAAGCAAAGCTGCGCGATGAGTGGCCTGCAATTCTGCGCTGGATGATTGAGGGCGCGTATGACTGGCAGATGAATGGTCTGGTCCGTCCGCGTGCTGTCGTGGAGGCTACGGCAGAATATTTCTCAGAGCAGGACGTGCTCGGTCAGTGGCTCGATACGGCCTGCAATGTATCGCCAGAGCGTGAGGACACGACGCAAGCACTGTTTGCAAGCTGGTCTGAATTTGCCAAGCGTTCGGGGGAAGAGATCGGGTCCGCAAAGCGGTTCAGTTCTGCCTTGCAGAAACGTGGTTTCGTTTTTTGTCGCAATCCAAAAGGTTCACGTGGGCAGCGTGGTTTCCGTGGTTTGGAAGTCAAGCCGATGTCATGGGCGGATCAATAACCATGACACGGCGGGTGCTTGTGAAAGTCGATGCGACACAAAAACGAAATTGGAAAACGGCAGAAAACAGCCATTTTTCACTTATTCCTGTGTCACGTGTGTCAGATGTGTCAGATAAAACCTATTATCGCCCTACACGCGTGCGCGCATATAAGGGTTATAGGGAAAATCCGACACATCTGACACATGTGACACAAGGCGATGAATTAGACGCGATTGCAGAGGCCGTTTGTCGGCTTCTGCCTGACCATCGAGACCCGGAAGCCTTTCACCTGGCGAAAGCGGATGCAGTCCGTCGCCTAGCGCGCAGAACTCGGGCCGGGCACTGAAAACGGGGGGAGGGTGAGCAATGGCCGAGGGGCGGGCACCGGAACCGCGTCAGGCTCACGCGCAGATTTTTTACGGATGTTTGAAAACAATCAAAAAAATCAAAGATCGCAAGGATATATTAGAGGGTCAGGCTCGGTTTTTATTTCAATATCATCTTCATCTTCTTTATTAATCCCCGCATCTTTGAAGGCTATACATGCTTTTTTTAGGATGATTTTTTGCTCTATCCGAGTTTTGTTTTTTATTTCCGGGAATATATTTCTATATGGTGCTTTATCTACTTTCGGGTCTAATTTTTCTTCGTTTAACGCATAAAACCATGTTTGAAACACTTGAGCTTCAATCGGAAGTTTCTTTGTGTATGACGAATAATCAGTCCACGCTAATAGTAGTATAGAGTCATTTATTTTGTCAGAAAATCCTTTTAATAGTGACTCGTCATTTCTCAATAGATTTTTGTTTTTTGATGTAGCATGTTTAAATGCGTTCCAATACTTTGATCTAATTTTTCTAAATTCCTTTATGTCTAACCCTGGGTTTTGTCTTATAAGTTTATTTGTAAAAACATCAATATTTTCATGGTTTGATATGCTTTCTATTACTTCTCCCGCAGAGCAAGCTAGGCAATGTACTGATATTGGGTCCATATTTTCAATAAAAAGTGCTAAAGATGTTCCTAATTGATGTCTGGCTATTTGTATTTTGCGCATTTTGCAAACCCTTGACAAGTAAGATTGATGACCTCACCATATCGCTCGGAGCTTGAACACTCCATTTTAGGCTGTGGCGGTCGCTGCTCGATAGCAGAATCCGTTAATAGAAATTCGCTCCGGGGGCGATTAGGGATGTCCAAGAGGGCAACCTCTAAAGCCTTTTCGGCCTGACTACAGCCAGGTGTTCAACCCCCGGAGTGTATGCCTTGAACAGTATGCGCTTCCGGCAATCAATGCTGTAGGAGCTGCATATCATGCGCTCGGTAAATCGTCGTGACATTTTCCCGGCCCTCGGGACCGTCCTGCTTGGCGGCATCGCCACCGCATCCCTCGCAAAGCCTGAAAGTCTGTCCGCCGCACCCGCGAAGCCGGAAGGCCACAAATCGGACGCGCATCTGATTGCGCTGTGCGAGCAGTTCATTGAAGTGCAAGACAAGATCGACGCTGCTCATGCTTCCGTCGATACGTACGAGGAAGAGCAGCGGGCAGAGCCGATCTTCACGGCGCTCTACAAGCGCGAAAACACGTTGTTCCAGCAGATCATCAAAACGCCCGCCGTGAGCATTGCCGGTGTGCGTGCCAAGACGAAAGCCATGGCGTCCTGGGAACGCGAAGGGCTTGCTGATGATCCCGACGAGTTCTGGAACGTGCGAGCCTATAACTCGATTTTACGCGATCTTCTGGCCGTCTGACGATAGTCCCACCAGAGTTCTTGTTTTTAGGTTTGGGTTCACGATAAACCGAAAAGGTTATTTGATGAATAATCCTCTCCTGAAAGGACGCCCAATGTCTGTCGATAATGACGAACACCTCTACCGCCTGCCTCACCTGTGCGCAGGCGCTAAGATTTCTCGCGGCACTCTGCTCGGTTGGATTAAGCGAGAAGACAACATCATCTTTGCTGATCTGGACCAGAAGGAGACTTCTGGCCGTGGCGGCGCGATCATCTTCTCACGGCGTCAGGCTATCCAGACGGGCCTTGTGGCCGAAGGGCAGCGTCTTGGCTTGCCGGTGGCTCTCGCTGCAAAGGTTGCTGCGGGCTTTGCCTATGTCGGGCGCTCCGAAATCGGTCCGCTTCCCGGCTTCGTGCCCGGAGAACTACTTAAGGGCGGTCGTCGCACGTATCTGGTCCATTTCGAGGGGGCTGAAACAGCATCGGTGCTGGCTGGTCTCTCTGACCTGGAATTAGCCGCCGCTGCCGGTGAACAAGGCGTATCGGCTCTCAACGCCTTCCATGTCATCAACGTGAATGCCGTTGTGCAGCGTATGGATGAGGCGCTGGAAGCCAATGTTGGCCCTCATTCTCATGATGTTGGCGGTGTGGCATGAATAGCTCTGCAACCCGTACTCTTTCCGCCGTTCTGGCGGATATGGAAGCGATCAAGGGGCAGGGCGGCCCGGAGGTCGACAAGCGTTGGTCTGAACTGGAAACGGAAGCCAATTCGCTCAAGGCTCGTGAAACCCGCCAACGCGCCCTGGACGATTTAGCGCGTTCGGCTCCGGGCGTTTCGCTTTCAGGTGATGCTCATTACCAGCGGGCACGCAACAGTTTCACCCTGGTCGATGCAGTTCGTGCCCAGGTGCGCGGGATCACGGATGATGATCGGACCGGGCGGGCGCGTGAAATGTCTGCCGAGATCGAGCGTCGTACAGGCCAGAAACCGCAGGCGGGTGGCATTCTGGTGGACCTCACGCCTAATCTGGAAACCCGCGCAACGCTGACGACTGGCGCTCAGGGGACCGCTGGTGAAGCTGCTAGCCTGATCCCGACACAACAGCGTCCGGATCAGTTCGTCAGCCTTCTGCGGGCGCGCCTGATTACGCAACAGCTTGGCGCGGTCGTGCTGGATGGCCTTTCCGGTAATATCGGTATTCCTCGCCAGACGGCTGCGGCGCAGGCGGCATGGGTTGGGGAAAACCAGACTCTTCCTGCGGGAAATCCGGCCTATGACGGCATTGTCATGAGCCCGAAGACATGCGGATCAATCGCTGAAATCAGCCGAAATACGCTGATGCTTTCCAGCCCTGCTGCTCAGGAATTGGTACAATCCGATCTTCTAGCAGTCATGGCGCAGGCTCTGGACGCTGCTGCTCTGGCTGGTGATGAAACCAACTTCACTCCTAAAGGTGTCATTCCGCAGGCTGCACATACTGCCGATTACACGGCAGGAAGTTTGTCCTGGCCGGAAATTCTTGCTCGCCTGACGGATCTAGAAACGGCCAATGCGGTGCCGAATGGGTGGGCGATTGGTGCAGGTGTTCGCGCATCCCTAATGGCAACTCCGAAGGCTGCCTCGGTGGGTGCCGGGTTCATCATGGATGATGGAACGCTGGCGGGCCTGCCCGCACAATGGAGCACCAACGTTCCGGCTGGTTCTCTTGTTCTGGGTGACTGGACGAACCTGCTGATCGGCATGTGGGGTGTCGTAGAAATCCTGGTCAATCCATATGCGTCTGAAGCCTTCCAGCGCGGTAACGTGCAGATCCGAGTGATCCAGAGCGCAGATGTGGCGGTTCGCCGTCCGCAGGCATTCTCGGTTCTTACCCCTAAAGCTGCGACCGGGGGCTGATCCATGATGCGCGGGACAATGGAAATGCGCTTTTCGGCAGGTGTGACGCCTGCCGGAAATGGCCTTACTCTCCGGGGTCTGGCGGTGCCTTATGAGAAGCCCGCGCAGATCGGCAATTTCTCCGAACGATTTACAGCCCATGCGCTCCGGTCGGCCTGCGATGGTCAGGATATTCTGGCGTTGCAGGATCACGATGCTGCCAAACTGCTAGGCCGCACGCGCTCTGGCACCTTGCAACTCGAAGACCGGTCTGATGGGCTGCATTTTGCGCTTGATCTGCCAGATACCGAACGTGGCCGGGATGTGTATGCCATGGCCAAACGTGGCGATCTTGGCGGCGTAAGTATTGGCTTTTCTGATGCTGTTGACGAATGGCACGGGCGAGAAACCCGCATCATTCATGGGGCGCGGCTGCATGAGATTTCGATCATTTCATCGCATCCTGCTTATGCCGAAACTTTCGTGGAACCGCGTAGTCGTCCGCTTGGTGAGATTTACCTGGTAGAGCGATACCGGGACCGCGTTCTGACGATGTTGAGGCTGTAATGGGCTTTTTCACGAATTCAACGCCTCGCAGTCGTGTGCGGAAAGAACCTATCCTGTCGATGGAAAGCCGGGTTTCAAGTCGATATTCTAACGGCTGGGGGGCTGTTGGTTCCGGATTGGGTGGTACGCAGACGGCGCATGGGCCCGTGCCTGTATGGCTGGCCGAAAGTCTGTCCGCTGTTACAGCTTGCCTGGAAATTACAACTGCTTCTATTGCAAGCCTTCCGGCTTCTATCGTCGCTGATGCTGAAGATGGGCGACAGGCCGCCCAGGACACTTTGCCAGCCGTCAAACTGATCTCACGCCCGAACATGCGGCAAAGCTGGCCGTCATTCTGCATGCAAGTCGTTGCTGATTTGCAGATGCAGGGCAATTCAGTTTCGTGGATCAAGAAAGATGCACGCGGGGCTGTGGTCAGCCTCACGCCTATTCCTTGGACGTGGCTTAGTCCGCAAGTTGTTGGCGTTGGCACACACTCTCGGCTCGTGTTCGACGTTGTGACCTCAACGCCTGAAACTCAGCTTCTGGGTTTGCCGCCGCGTCTCCTAGACACCGAAGTCCTTCACATTAAGGCACGATCAGATAATGGCCTGATCGGTCGAAGCGTGCTTGCGCGGGCGGCTGGCGTCGTTCGCGAAAGCCTCGAAATGTCCAAGGTGGCGGAAAAGACCTGGCGAAACGGTATGCGGCCTTCTGGCTACCTATCATCGCCTTCGTATCTTACCCAAGAGCAACGCGCCCAGGCTAAGGCATCCCTCCAAGATTACTCCGGGGCGCTGAACGCAGGCAAAGTTCCACTCCTTGAAGGTGGATGGTCTTTCAAGCCAGCAAGCTTGAACAGCGCAGATGCAGAGTTTCTCGCAAGTCGGCAATTCGGTGTTGCTGAAATCTGTCGTCTGTTTCGTGTGCCTGAACCGCTGATTCAATTAGGCGACCGGCTGCCGGCTGATTTGTCACCGTATCTGACGGCTTTCGCTCAACTCACCTTGGCGCCGATTGTGTCTGCGATTGAAGCCGAGTTTGACCAGGCGGTGTTGCCTGCCGGGTATCATCTTCTGATTGATATGGGCGGCTTACTGCGGGGCAATTATAGCGCGGTTGCTGCTGCTAACTGCGCTCAGGTGCAGAGCGGCATCATGACAGCTAACGAGGCGCGCAATGCGGTTGGATTGTCTTCGCATGCTGATGGCGATGCGTTGCGAAACGGTAGCGCGCCGAGCTGGCCTGCGGATGCGCCTGGCATGCCTTCTCTTGCGCCGAAACCCGGTCATACTGGTGACGGCTTTCCGGCTCCTGGCACGCATCAAAATGAAGGGGCAAGCGCGTGAAATACGATCATCTCCCGCCCGGTTTGGTGCCTATCTTTCTTCGGCGATCCGCGGCGGCGGCGTTCTGGGGCGTGAGTGAATCAACCTTTGATCGGATGGTCGAGGAAGGCCATGCGCCACGCCCGATCCGTTTCGGGAAAATCGTTCTCTGGCATCGACCTTCGTTGGTGTCGGCTGCGGCTCGGATGAGCGGGGCTAAACCGGATGAAACAGCGCTTTTTTCAGGATTGGAAAGAGCTAATGAGTGGGATTCGGTATTGAAATGATTGTGGTCCGTAAGCACTACAAATATGTGGTGGAGGACACTGACAGGCACGGGAAAACCCGTGTCTATCTGCGTCGTCCTGGACATAGAAAAATCCGTCTCAGAGAAGCGCCTGGAACGCCAGAATTCGACGATGAATATCGCCGTGCATTGGCTGGAGAAATTGCGCCTGCTCAGTCAAAGAGTGAGGTTTTGATACCGGGCAGCTTTCGGGATCTCTGCGTGACGTATTATCGATCGGCTGTTTTCGGTCGTCTCGATAGTCGCACACGATATGTGCGGCGGGGTGTCTTGGACAATCTGTGTGAGAAATGCGGTTCCAATCCTGTCAGCACCTTACTGCCGAAGCATGTAATGGCTTTACGGGATTCGAAGGCAGGTAAGCCGGAAGCTGGAAACGGCATCTTGAAGGCATTGCGTGCGCTGCTCGCTTTTGGCGTTCAGGTTGGGATGATCGAGAAAAACCCCGCGAAAGAGGTGGGATATATCCCTGCCAGTGGCAGCGGGTTTCATAGCTGGACGCCTGCCGAGATTGAGACGTTCGAGGCTTTCTATCCGATAGGATCACCAGCTCGCCTGGCGTTCGCAGTCTTGCTTTACACAGGGCAGCGTAGGAGCGATGCAGTCCGACTCGGTATCAAAGATATTCGGGATGGTTCTCTCACTTTTACACAAGTGAAAAACGGAAAGCGGAAGCCGGTTACCCTGACTTTACCAGTCGTGCCGGATTTATGGCGCATCATTGAGGCCACGCCTGGAGCATTAGAAGGCGAAACGTTCATTCAAGGAATGAATGGGCGTCCTTACACGCCGGAAAGCTTTGGCAACCGATTTCGGGATTGGTGCAATGCTGCGGGGCTGCCTCAATGCTCGTCACATGGCTTGCGAAAGGCTGCGGCTGCGCGGCTGGCAGAGCTTGGATGCTCGGCTCACGAAATTGCAGCGGTCACAGGTCACCGCTCTCTCAAAGAAGTTCAGAGATACACAAATGCAGCAGACCAAAAGCGGCTTGCAAAGCGTGCTTTCGAACGTCTGGTCAGTAACGAAAAGTCCCACTCACAGCACGAAAATCGCAGGTGGGACGGAAAAGACCGACAAGCTATTGATTTTGAAGGGGGAAGTTATGAAGTGGTGCCCAAGACCGGGATCGAACCAGTGACACTGCGATTTTCAGTCGCATGCTCTACCAACTGAGCTACTTGGGCACCGGGCTTAAGGTGAGACACCCGCTGCGGAAACGGGGTTTAGCTGATGATTCGCTCGGGATCAACCCTCAGTATGAGGATATTCTTCAGAGTCTTCTTCATTATCCTGCCTGAAGGACGGAACGCGGTAGTTACCGTTGAACCAGCGCCCCAGATCAATGTTTGCACAGTGCTGTGAGCAGAAGGGCCGAAAAGCCGGTTCCGTTGGACGATTGCAGATAGGGCAGGTGGCACTCATGACAGGCTCCAGCTTGCAGGGGATGCGTTTGGATCCATGACCAGCTCCAAGGGAGCGGCCCGGCGGGAAATGAAGTCGCTCATGGCTTCCGGATCGTTCTCCAGAGCCCTGACGAGAGAAATGGATGCTGTCAGAGTGCGACCCTTGCGGTCTTCTCGCAAAATGGTGCGGAGCACTGACAGCGCCCTCCCATGTGGGGAGGACAAAAGCTCATGCAAGGGAGGTCTGCGCCGCGGGCGAGTGATTTCCAGAAGGCCGGAAGGCGTGGCTCCGAGCACTTGCGACTTCAAAGGATCATCCAACAGGGCATTGCGCAGGAAGCTGACGAGGGCAGGTCTCTTGCGGGTTTTAACGCCTGCGGGATCAACCAGTAGAGTGCCTGACAGATTGCGGAGGCGGATCTGTCGCGCCAGGGCTGGAAAGCTTGCAACGTTTCCCTTGAAGTCAGGAGCGCTGGCGCTGTCCAGGTCTATGGCGACCAGGGCTGGGGTGGGAAAGATACTGGCCGTCAGTTGGCCAAGATCTGCAAATTCGGAGCCAAGTTCGTCAAAGTCGCTTTCCAGCGTGTCGTCAAAAGCCTGCCGGCATCGCTGAAACCGGGGGCGCAGTCGGGCCGGAAGGCGGGCGGCAATACCTGGCGCATCAACGTACAGAGGGGCGTCAGGATAGCGGTCTGCCAGCTCTTCCAGTGGTGAAGGACCGCATGCCAGAAGCGTCGGGGCAACAGGCATATCCGGCACAGGCTCTGCCTTACGCAGGCGCAGGCCCTTTCCATTCTGTGCGGAGCGGCTGACGCGGACGGAGATCAGTTCTCCTTGAACCAGCGCATCCCGGCAGGACAGAAAGCCATTATCTCCGTTGTGGAGTGTGACAAAGGCCCCACCCAGTGCAGGAGCTACCGTTCGGATGCGCGCAATATGCCAGTCATCAAACCCATCCGGAAGGCCGGGACGCCAAATGGCAGCATCCAGAAGAGTCTCATGGTCCGTAACCGCAATCCGCACATCGCCCGGAGAGCAGGCGGCGCGGATCTCGATCACGCGATCCACCCACCCTGACGACGGGGCTGCCCGCGCAGAAGCTGTGCAGTTTCGAACAACGGAAGACCTACGACAGCAGAGTAGCTGCCGCCAATCTGTCGGATATGAGCTGCGGCAGCTCCTTGGATGGCGTAGCCGCCAGCCTTGCCCTGCCAGTCTCCGTTGGCGATCAGTGCGTCGATCTGGCTGTCAGTCAGTCGGTGGAACGTCACGGCCGTTTCCACAAGGCGCTCATTAGCCACACCGTCTGGCCAAGCAGAGGTGGGACGCAGAGCCACTGCGGTCAGCACTTTGTGGTTTCGGCCTGAAAGCAGCCGCAGACACGCGCGTGCAGTCTGTTCATCCTCCGCCTTGGGGAGAATGCGTCGTCCAACCGCAACGACAGTATCCGCACCGATCACCAGAGCTGCATCCTGACGCTGTGCTGCTGCATGGTCAGCTTTCGCTCGGGCAAGACGCTGGACCAGCGCGCGGGGAAGTTCACCGGGGCGCGGTTCCTCATCCACATCTGTGCCGATGACGTCATCAGGCACGATTCCAATCTGCTTCAGAAGAGCCAGACGTCGGGGAGAGGCAGACGCCAGAACAAGCGCCGGGCGATCTGTCATGCCGTTTTCAGGCACAGGAGACTGGGAAAAGGGCATACGCCGCAGTCTCTTACTTGAAGCGGAACGTGATCCGGCCCTTGGACAGGTCGTATGGGGTCATTTCAACGTTCACGCGGTCACCAGCGAGAACGCGGATACGGTTCTTGCGCATCTTGCCGCTCGTGTGGGCGAGAATGGTGTGCTCGTTGTCGAGCGTGACACGGAACATGGCGTTGGGCAGCAGTTCCATGACGGTGCCGGTGAACTCGATAAGGTCTTCTTTGGACATGGGAATCCTTGCTTCAGGGACAGGGTAAAGGTCTGCGGATGGCAGTGGCCCCGATCGGAGCCTGAAAATCCAGTTCCGCTATGTGCGGACTGTCCGGCAAAAGGTCAAGCTTAACGCAGTTTTTCTGATGTTTTTGGCTGAAATGATCGTGGGCTTCCCACAAGACATGCGGATTGTCCATGCACCCGGTATGAAAAAGACAGTGGAGGGACGGCACCTTGGAAGGTGGATCATGTGAGCCGGTTCATGACCATCTTCGTCGCAAGGGAGAGATATCGTAGCTTCAGCTACAGAGGTTTTCTCTTTTCAAGGGTATAGAGAGCTATTTGCGAAGAGGAACATTTGCCCACCTCAATGAGAGGTGGGCAAAGACTTAGTGTTTGAGCTGGCCCAGACGAAGGGAAAGACTCAGAGCGTGAGCATCCAGCCCTTCCGCCTGTGCGAGAGCAACACCAGCGGGCCCGATCTTTTCAAGTCCGGCTTCATCCGCCTCAATGGTCGTTGTGCGTTTGATGAAGTCGAACACAGAAAGCCCTGATGCGAAACGGGCCGTGCGGCTTGTGGGCAGAACGTGGTTGGGGCCACCAACGTAATCGCCTACGGCTTCCGGGCAGTAGCGGCCCATGAAAATGGCCCCTGCATGGCGGATTTTTGCACTGAAAGCACGCGGTTCGTCGAGCAGTACTTCAAGATGTTCAGGAGCAAGCTGGTTCACAATCCGGGCGGCTTCATCCAGATCCCGAACGATAATGACTGCACCATGGTCTTCCCAGCTTTTGGCCGCGATAGCGGTACGGGGAAGGGTTTCCAGTTCTGTCTGGACAGCCACCGTTACGGCGTCTGCAAACGCGGCATCCGTGGTGATGAGAATGGCCTGTGCCTGTTCATCATGTTCAGCCTGCGCCAGAAGATCGACTGCTGCCAGACGGGGATCATTATTCCCATCTGCCACAACGACAACTTCCGAAGGCCCGGCGATGCTGTCGATGCCAACATGGCCAAAGACCTGTCGCTTGGCCTCCGCCACGAACGCATTGCCTGGACCGACGATCCGGTCCACCGGAGCAATCAGTTCTGTTCCGTACGCCATGGCGCCCACAGCCTGTGCACCGCCGATCCGATAAATTTCTTCCACGCCACAAAGGCGGGCCGCGGCCAGAACAAGTGGGTTCAGCACACCATCAGGAGACGGAACACACATGGCCACGCGTTGCACCCCAGCGACGCGCGCGGGAAGGGCATTCATCAGCACCGAGGAAGGATAAGCGGCTTTTCCGCCGGGCACATAAAGACCCACGGCATCCAGAGCCGTCCAGCGCATGCCAAGGCGGATTCCTTCGTCGTCCGTGAAATCCAGATCCTTCGGCATCTGTGCAGCATGGAACGCTTCAATGCGCCGGGCAGCGGTTTTGAGAGCATCCATCAGGTCTGAAGGGACAAGATCTGCCTGCGTGGCAATTTCTTCCGCGCTGATGCGTAGTTTTTCAGCAGGCAGAGTCAGGCGGTCAAAGCGGGCCGTATAGTCACAGAGCGCCTCGTCTCCGCGCTGACGAACGTCAGCTAAGATGGCTCGGACCGGCTCCGCAACGCTGCGCTCGTCGCTGCTGCGATCTGCCAGAAGGCTCGCAAGATCCTGTTCAAAACTGGCGCTCAGGGTGTCGAGACGTTTCATTTTGACGCTCCCTCAGTGTTGAGGGCTGCCCGGAATCGCTCGATCAATGCGCCAATCTCTTCAGGGCGCGTCTTGAGCGCAACGCGATTGACGATCAGGCGGCTTGTGACGTGCGCAATGGTTTCGGTTTCCATGAGGCCGTTGGCGCGGAGAGTGGAGCCCGTATCAACCAAATCTACAATCACACTCGCCAAATCAAGCGTAGGCGCAAGCTCCATGGCACCATTCAGGTGTACTATTTCTGCATTCACGGCGCGGGACGCAAAGTGACGGCGTGCAATGGTCGGATACTTCGTGGCGACACGCAGGCGTGACTGAGAGGCTGCCGGATCTTCAGTGACGGATTTGGGGCGTGCTACGGAAATTCGGCAGCCACCAATCCCGAGATCAAGCGGTGCGTAAATGTCCGGATAGTCGAATTCCATCAGGACATCTGCGCCACAGACACCGATATGCGCTCCACCATACGCTACGAAAGTTGCGACGTCGAAAGAACGGACGCGCACAACATCCAGATTTGGATAGGAGGTGCCAAATCGCAGCCGACGGCTGCTTTCCTGAAGGCAGTCCGCATCGGGTTCGATGCCTGTTCGTGTCAGAACGGGGGCTAACGCCTTGAGAATCCGCCCTTTTGGAAGGGCAAGGATCAGCGGAGAACCGCTTCGGTCAGAAGTGTCCGTTCCGGTCTGAGGCGCTGTCATGGGGCGTCTGTCCTTGCTGTCCGCAGCCAATGAAAAGAGAACAGCAGCGCATATCACGAAGCGGCGGTCTTCCAAAATTTCTTGACAGGGAGGGTGCACATCGATGCATCTTGTATGCATGTCTGCAAACATAGAGACATTGCTGTTTCCAACCCCTCTTTCTGCTGCGAGTGGCCTGCCCCTGCGCGCACAGATGCGGGAGCGTATCCTGACAGCGATAGGGTCTGGTCTGCTCTCTCCGGGAGACCAGCTTCCCACGATGCGGGCGTTGTCAGTTCATCTTCGGGTTGATCTCAACACTGTGCAGCGTGCTTACGCGGAACTGGAACGGCAGGGTGCCATCGAGACGTATCGGGCGCGAGGCAGCTTTGTGAGCCAGCATCCTCCATCGGCCGATATTGATCGAAAGAAGGGAGAGCTCATGGATCTCGCTGCGGCAACAATCGCCCGGAGCCATGCCTTGGGGCTCGATCCAGACGCGCTCCTCCGGGTCATGCAGCACCTTCTTGAAGCGTCTTCGCCCACAATCGCGCCAGATACCAGCGCCGGAAAGGCATAGTCATGATTTCGTATCCAACACTTCCATCGTCCATGTCGCGGCGCAGCAATGGCCTTCCTGTCAATTCGGTGTCTATTGCACTGGCTCTCGGGTGTATTCTGGCCGGCGGGGGCTTACAGGCTCTGACCTTTAACCTCGCCTTCTCGATCATCGGCGTGGTGCTGGGCGTTCTCGTCCTTCTGTCTCTGAAGATGTGTAATTCCTGGCAGCGTGCTCTGGTCTTGCGCGCTGGTAAAATTCAGGGTTTGCGGGGACCTGGGCTGTTTCTCATCATCCCTTTTGTAGATCAGGTCACCGAAGTGGTTGATCAGCGGATCAGGACGGTTCCGGTGCATACGCGGCAAACCCTGACGCGTGATACGACGCCGGTGGATGTGGATGCTGTTGTTTTCTGGATGGTTCATGATCCACTCCGCGCCATCACGGAGCTGGATGACTACGAGGGGTCCGTGTCCATGGTGGCACTGACGACCCTGCGTGAGGTGGTCAGCAGCTCTGATCTTGCCGTGTTACTGGAGGATCGTCGCAGAATTGATGACCAGCTTCGGGACCTGATTGAGGTCAAGACGCGCGAATGGGGAGTCACGGTGCAGGCCGTTGAGATCCGTGATGTTCAGCTGCCAGATAATTTGCAGGATGCGATGAGCCGTCAGGCGCAGGCAGAGCGTGAACGTGCAGCGCGTGTTACGCTCGCCAGTGCCGAACGTGCTGTTGCTGTGGAACTGGCGGCTGCAGCCAAAACATATGAAGCTTCCCCGATTGCCCTGCAGATTCTTCAGATCAACCGCGTTTTTGAGATGAACAAAAACCGTGGAACGACCATCCTGATGCCGACCACCATGGCCGACGCGATGGGCAGTGCGACCGCCTTTGCCGCGGCCGTGCAGGCTGCAACGCAAACGGATTCTGAAGCACCATCAGCCTGAATCACGTCAGAACATGGCTTTTGATGAGAGGCTCCAGCCAGTCCACGAATGTTGTCACACGATCACCAGCGGAGTGCCTGTGTGGATATAGAATGGTCATGGGCAGAGCCTCTGCGCACCATTCAGGCATCACGCTGACGAGCTCTCCAGCCTGAATATGCTGCTGCACGTCATAGGCCGGAATCTGGATCAGACCCAGCCCGGCCAGGCAGCAGGCAATGAGGGCTTCAGCATTATCAACCGTCACACGACTGGGTGGCGAAGCGGTTCTGGTCTCTCCGCCCTCCTGCCATTCCCATTCTTCCGGTCGGCCAGTAACGGGGGATGCATATCGCACCACATAATGATCGTTCAGGGCATCTGGGTGGGCAGGGCAGCCAAACTGGTCAAGGTAGGCCGCACTCGCGACGTTGATCAGATTGAGTTCTCCGATCCTGCGGCTGATGAGACCGGAGTCTTGCAACGGCCCTACGCGCAGAACGCAATCTGCTCTGTCTTCCACCAGATTGATGGCTCTGTCCGTGACGCCAAGATCGACGGACAAACCAGGGTGACGGGATAAAAAATCGGGTAAAGCCGGAGCAACAATGAGGCGCCCGATCCTGCCCGGCATATTGACCCTTACGACACCACTGAGGCCGTCACGGTCTTTCCGGAACAGCGTTTCAATGTCCTCCACCTCTCCGATGACGCGCAGGCACCGCTTGTAAAAAGCCAGTCCGTCCTGAGTGGGAGAGACCGCGCGCGTGGTTCTGGCGAGCAAGCGTGTTCCTGCTCGCGTTTCCAGATCACGAATGGCTGTGGAGATGGTCGAACGTGGCATGTTCAGCATGTCAGCCGTGCGTGTGAAACTGGAGGTTTCAACGACTCTGGTGAAAATGCGGAAGAGGTCGATCCGGTCCAAAAAAATCTCCGCAGAGCAGGGCCCTGAGTTTGTTCGTGATTCCTGACAGGTGTCGTCAGGAATACAGCCTTTGTTGTGTTCCGTCAGACGGTAGCCTGCGCGTTCCATTTCAAAAACGCGGAGACCGGATCATGACAGATCACAGTATCAAAGGAAAAACGGTTCTTATTGCTGGGGGCGCCAAGAACCTTGGCGGCCTGATCGCTCGGGATCTTGCGGCTCATGGGGCTCGGGCCATCGCCATTCACTACAACGGTGCAGCCACAAAACCCGATGCGGACGAAACGGTCGCGGCTCTCAAAGCCCAGGGTGTGGAGGCCGTCGCCTTTCAGCAGGACCTGAGAGCCGCGGGTGGGAACACCAAGCTGTTTGCTGACACTGTGGCTGCGATTGGTCGGCCGGATATTGCGATCAATACGGTTGGCAAGGTGCTCAAGAAGCCGATGGCAGAGACGTCTGAGCAGGAGTTCGACGAGATGTTCGACGTGAACACGAAGTCGGCTTTTTTCTTCATCAAGGAAGCTGGAGAACATCTTAACGATAACGGCAAGATTCTAACGCTCGTTACGTCACTTCTGGGAGCTTACACACCGTTCTACTCCACCTATGCGGGAAGCAAAGCGGCTGTTGAGCATTTCACCCGGGCTGCTTCCAAAGAGTACGGTGCACGAGGCATTTCCGTGAATGCGATCGGTCCCGGGCCAATGGATACGCCCTTCTTCTACGGGCAGGAAGGTGCGGATGCCGTCGCATATCATAAGACGGCTGCTGCCCTGTCAGCTCTGAGCAAGACCGGCCTGACCGATATTGAGGATGTTGTCCCCTTTGTCCGGACGCTTGTGTCTGATGGCTGGTGGATGACGGGTCAGACCATTCTTGTGAATGGTGGATACACGACCAAGTAAGAAAAAAGGGCTGCCAGGGGTTTTCTCCCTGGCAGCCCTTTGCAGGCTCAGAATGTCGCGTTGATACGGCCGTAATAGTAGCCGCCGTTGATCGGCACCTGTGCAGAGTTGGAGTCATAGACAGCGGCACCGTAGGAGCTCAGCTCTTCTGGCAGTCTGCGGGGACGAATGTTGAAGACGTTGTTGCCGCCAACAGCCACATGCCAGTGCTCGTTGAAGCGATAGCCGACTTCAAGATCGGTCAGCCAGCGCGGTGTGTTCTTGAACTGACCAAAGCAGGTGTTGGAGTAACGAAGGGCAGCTCCTCCCGCAGCAGCACAGGTGGCAGAAGCTGGCGTCCAGTCCTGATAGGTCATCATGCTGGTGGTTTCGCCGTAACGCGTCTGACGCACGTTGATGTCCCACTTGCCGACTGTGTAGTAGGCGTTGAGGATGATCTTGCTACGCGGGTAGCCCGTCGTGAGATAACCAATTGTCTGCGCATTGAGCAGCGGGTTGCCGTTTGTATCGCTGGCAACATGATGCATGCGGGTACGGTTCAGATCCAGCGCCATGCTGAGGGCGAGATTACCGTAACGATGCAGGTGGAACGTGTAGTCAGCCTTGATGTCCAGGCCCTGTGTCCGCGTGCTGGCAACGTTGGCAAAGTAATAGGCCGAGACGTTGCTGATATCAAAAGAGTTGACGGGCAGCGCGTAACCCATGGCCTGAATGGCGTCGACAGCCGCCTGACCCTTCGTGGTTCCACCTTGCGAAATGCGGTTGCGCAGATTGATCTGATAGACGTCTGCCTCCACATGGAAGCCCTTGACCGGTTCCACGACGACGCCGCCACTGGAGCTTACGGAATATTCGGGCTTGAGCGGGCTGGCACCCAAGATCTGTGCTGCTGCGGAGCTGACAGGCAGAAGGCCACTGGCGCTGGTCGGGCTCACACTCATCGTGCTGTAGTGCTGCTCGGCGAGGGTCGGGGCACGGAAGCCTGTGCTGATCGTTCCGCGGAAGGCCAGCCAGGGCGTTGCGTCGTAGCGTGTGGAGACCTTGCCGTTCTGGGCATTGCCAACGTCTGTGTAATGCTCGAAGCGGCCTGCGAAATCCAGATCCCAGTGCTTCAGAGGGTGGAAATCGCCGTCGATATATGCGGCCCAGATGTTTCGGCTCCAGGAGCCCGCATTCTGTGGTCGCAGACCAGCATAACCCTGCGTACCACCAACTTCGTAAGAAGCGGGTTCACCAGCGACGATGTCATACATCTCGAGGCGATGTTCACCCCCAAAGGCAAGAACCATCGGGACGGTGTTGAAGATGTTGATCTTCCGGCGGAAATCCAGATTGTTGGTCCACTGGGCATTACGGTAGTTCAGCGCGCGCACAGTCGTGGGAGACCAGCCACACCCGGTGGAGGAATAATTGGCGACGTTGCCGTTGTTGCAGGTAGAGCCCAGCATACCGGTGTTGGCCGTGTTCTTGTTGCTGATCTTATCCTGATCTGCACCGTAAACCGTGCTCAGATCCCAGTCGAAGCCATAGAAATCATGCCCTTTGAGGCCGAGTTCACCGGCGTAGTCGTCTTCATCAATGACTTCGAGCGGAGAAAAGCCGGAAGGATACAGCGTTGGAGCAATGCTGGGGACACGGTAATTCTGAATGGCTTCGGCATGCCGATGGGCGTAGGTCACCTGTCCATACAGATCGATTTTTTCAGTAATCGGCTTCCCGAAATCAATCCCCAGATTTTCACGGGTTTCTTCGGGGGTGCTCATGATTTTGTTAGAATTTTTCGGCACGTTCACGGCATTGGCCACAACGCCTGTATAGTAGCCATTGGTGTTGGCGCCTGCCGGCCAGCTTCCCAGAAGGCGATGGTCATTCGCGCCAGCAACAAAGTGATCCGTGTGATAAACCTGCCCGCTGATGTGCATGAAACCATCATGGCCAAGTTTGAAGCCACCATCAGCATTGAGCTGATACTGCCATCCGTCTCCGTTATAGGCGTTCGCGCCAGTTTGAGCGGACATGTTCAGGCCGTGATTCTGCTTCTTGGTGATGATGTTCACCACGCCTGCAATCGCATCGGAGCCGTACATGGCTGCTGCGCCATCTTCCAGAACTTCGATGTGGTCGATCATGTTTGCCGGGATCATATTCAGATCGACTGGCGTGGAGCCAAATTGGGGCCCGGCGTTCTGTACGATGTTGGCTGTGACGTGGCGGCGCTTGCCATCAATCAGGATCAGCACCTGGTTTGGGTTAAGGCCACGCATCCGGATTGAGGACGTGAGAGCGGCGGTATCACTTCCCTTCGCAGAGACGTTGATCGAAGCATAGGTGCGGGTCAGGGCATCAGCCAGATTCATCTGGCCGGACCGTCGCAGCGTTGCGGCGGACACGACTGTTACCGGGCTCGAGCTGTCTCGAGCCCTTTTGTTACTGGCATGTGTCCCCGTAACGATCATGCTCTCATTGCCGCCTTCAGCAGCGTGATGCTGCACAGCCTGTCGCTTCACTGCCGTGGGCGTTGTTGCTGCCTGAGGCGTGGCATGACGATGGATGGTTTTGGGATGAGTATTCGCCGTTGCCGTACGTGTTGCGGCAAAAGCATGGGTTCCGACGGTGGACGCCAGGAGAGACGTTGTTGCGAAGAAAAAGAGACGCCTTGATGACATACCGTCGACTCCCAATAAGCTACGGTCTTCTGCAGCACCAACGCTGCTGTCATTATTCATAACGAACTCGTTACGTCTGGCTATGCAAATTCTGATACCGAAATGTTTTGTCATTCTGAAAAAGAAACAAAGGCCGTAATCAGTAAATTGCGGCCTTCTGGAACATTCAGATTTTGAAGATGTCAGGCGGTCTTGTTGAAGGCCGCTACAATATTGGAGAGGTTTCTCTGCCTTCGTGTCGCAAGCCGTGCAGCAGTCAGAACAGATCTGGCTTGAGAGATAGCTGTATCGAGGTCAGAATTAATGATCGTGTGGTCAAACTCTGCCCAGTGAGAAATTTCATCCAGCGCGGCTTTCATGCGCTTTGCAATTTCTGCCGGGTCGTCAGAGGCCCGTTTGTGAAGCCTGCGTTCCAGTTCTTCAAGCGACGGTGGCAGAACAAACAGGCTCACTACGTCTGCGGGGAGGGCGGCTCTCAGCTGGCGATGGCCTTGCCAGTCAATGTCAAAGACCATGTCATGACCGGCCTCTAATGCCTCCTCAACGGGCGCGCGTGGCGTGCCATAGCCACGGCCGAAAACTTCTGCCCATTCCAGAAGCTCTCCGGCGTCTGCCATTGTGCGAAAGGCTTCGATATCCCGGAAGTGGTAATGAACCCCTTCGACTTCCCCGGGGCGCGGCCCACGGGTCGTCACGGAAACAGAGTGCTTCAATGATGGCTCTGACGCACGAAGGGCGTTTGCAATCGTGGATTTACCCGCACCGGAGGGGGCTGAAATCACCAGGCAGACACCGCGTCGGGGCTGTTGGATCATGAGGGTCTCCTTGATGTTTCCTGAGGCAGGACAATGTCGCTGCCTCTAGCCTGAAAACCCCTTGTCTGACCAGATGTTCCTCAGGTTTCGGACTGAAGCTGGGCTGTTATTGCGCTGCTGAGAGACCGTCTGCGGGATCCGCCAAGGATGTGGCCGAGGGGGGCCAGAACCTCGATATGGTCACAGATGATCTTGAAAACGGCGAGCATCGGGACGGACAGGAAGGCGCCGGAAATGCCCCACATCCAGTCCCAGAACAGAAGAGACCCCATGACGAAAACCGGGTTCAGCGTGAAACGCCGGGCCAGAAGCATAGGGGTGATGGTTTCTCCTTCCAGCACATGAATCAGCAGGTAGATGGAAGGGGGAACCAGTGCATAAAGCAGGGACGGGAAGGTAAAGAGCCCTACAACGAAATAAACCACCATTCCGGTCAGGGGGCCGATGATCGGGATGTAGTTGAGCAAAAAAGCCAGAACCCCCCAGAGCAGGGGATTGGGCATGCCCGTTGCCCAGCACTGGATCATGTTCGCAAGCCCCACCAACAGGTTCATCATCGTGATGGTTGCAAGGTAAAGCGAGACATTCCGTTCGATCTGGGTCGTAATCTGAACGAGCCGACGCTTCTTCCGGAATGTGGGCATGATTTCCACAATCCGGCGTAGCAGTGTGTCCCCTTCCGTCATGAGGAAGAAGAGCATCAGCAGCATGGAAAAGAAGCCGCCTGCAATTTCCCTGGTGCCCGCGAGAACCGACGTTCCAAGGCGGCTGAGGGCATTCTCTCCACCAATCGGAGCCGCTACGGCATGAGAACCAGAGGGTCTGTAGCCGCCGAACATCCCGGAAAGCCGCATGTAATCCCGCTGCATGACTTCAATCGGCCCTCGCATGACGGCCAGTTTGCTCTGAAGAGCAGGGAGGGTCTGTGGTGCGCGGGAAATCCATCCCGCCGCGGGGACGGAAATCGTGGTCGCAATCCCTCCAACCACGCCAAACATGGCAACGATCAACAGAAGGGCAGCCAGATGTTTGGGAAGATGAAGCCTCTGCCGAAGGAAGCGCATAGGGGCGATCATCATCAGATTGACGACTAGTGCGAACACGAACGGCAGAAGAATGGGGGCTGTGAAGTATAGAGAGTAGAATACGGCCAGAATCGTCAGAATCAGAACGCAGATGTCCCGGACGTTCAGGTGCTGACGTAATATGTTACGGTCGAGCGTCGGATCTGGCAGCTCATCGTTATCCCGCGGAGGGGGCCAACTTGGGCCGGATGCATCCTCTTCCGGCGGAAGAGAGCCTTTCTGGCTGGAAACTGCGGAAGGCTCTGTCGGACGGCCGGACATGTTTGATGCCTGAAGCGGAGAAGGGTGACGTCAGGGTAAAAGCCCTGACAGAGGACACAGTTGCGTGTTCTGCCCAAAAACCCTCTTGAACTCCAGTGGGAAGAGGTAACTAAATAATGATCAGAGCTGGTGGGGGTCTGCCCTGCTGGCGAACCTGGAGCTAGGAGAACAGCCATGGCTTGGAACACGCCGAAAGTTACCGAAATTCCGCTAGGCGCAGAAATCAACTCGTACGTCTGCGGCGAGAAGAAGTAATTATCTTTTCCCTTTCGGGGAAAATGGCGGCCGCCTCCCACAGGGGCGGCCGTTTTCTGTTCATGCTTCCCAGACGGTTTTCTGAAAAATGATTGATGTCATCGTGCTCGGCTCCGCGGCCGGCGGTGGTTTCCCCCAATGGAACTCCGCAGCGCCGGGTTGTGTAGCCGCCCGCACGCGACAGGGCGCACGCCCTCGCACTCAGGCCTCCATTGCCGTGAGTGCTGATGGAGAGCACTGGTTTGTTCTCAACGCCTCCCCTGATCTCCGGCAGCAGATTATCGAGACTCCGGCCCTTCACCATCAGGGCAGTCTGCGCGGGACCCCGATCCAGAGCGTCATTCTCACCTGTGGTGAAATTGACGCCATTACGGGTCTGCTGACCCTGCGGGAACGTGAGCCTTTCACGCTCATGGGGAGTGACTCCACACTGGAGCAACTGGCGGCCAATCCGATCTTCGGTGCGCTCGATCCTGCAATTGTCCCGCGCGTTCCTCTGACGCTTGATGCGCCTACCGCTTTAAAGCTGAAGGATGGCAGCCTGTCAGGTCTGACGCTCACAGCCTTTGCTGTGCCGGGGAAAGCTCCGCTTTATGCAGAAGCCGAAGGTTCCCGACCTGATGAGACACTGGGTGTGTCCATCACGGATGGAAAGCAAACGGTTCTGTTCATCCCCGGCTGCGCTCACATCACACCAGAAATCATCGAACGTGCCGCTCAAGCGGATCTGCTGTTTTTTGACGGCACCCTATGGCGCGATGATGAAATGATCCGCGCAGGGCTGAGTCCCAAGACAGGTCAGCGTATGGGGCACGTTTCTGTCCGGGATAGTGGTGGCCCGGTGAAGTGCTTCGCGTCCTGCTCAAAACCGCGTAAAGTCTTGATTCACATCAACAACTCGAACCCGGTTCTGATGGAAGACAGTCCGGAACGCAAAGACGTCGAGAACGCGGGGTGGACCGTGTCCGAAGACGGCATGACTTTCAGACTGGAAACACCATGACACTCCTGACCCCTGATCAGCTCGAAGCTCGTCTCCGCCAGATTGGTGCTGAGCGCTATCACAACCGTCATCCGTTCCACCGCAAGCTGCATGACGGGCTTCTGACGAAGCAGCAGGTGCAGGCCTGGGCCCTGAACCGCTACTATTATCAGGCGAAGATCCCGGCCAAGGACGCCACGCTCCTTGCTCGCCTCCCGACCGCCGAGCTGCGCCGCGAATGGCGTCGCCGCATCGAGGATCATGACGGTACAGAGCCGGGAACAGGTGGTGTCGCCCGGTGGCTCGTACTCACGGATGGTCTGGGTCTTGATCGGGACTATGTGGAGAGCACGGACGGCCTGTTGTCCGCGACGCGCTTTGCTGTGGATGCGTATGTGAATTTCGTGCGTGATCAGTCCATTCTGGCCGCTATCGCATCCTCCCTGACCGAGCTGTTCTCCCCCACGATCATCAGCGAACGTGTCTCGGGGATGCTGCGGCACTACGACTTCATTTCTGAAGAAACGCTGGCCTATTTCACCCCACGCCTTACGCAGGCTCCTCGGGATTCCGATTTCGCGCTGGCCTACGTGCGGGAGAATGCTCGAACGCCAGAACAGCAGCGCGAAGTTTTGGGTGCTCTGGAGTTCAAGTGCTCCGTTCTGTGGTCCATGCTGGATGCGCTGGATTACGCGTATGTGGAAGGGCACATCCCGCCGGGCGCTTTCGTCCCATGAGCGTGACGGAAGAGACCGTCCTGTCCTTTGCGCGTGGTCATCGGTTGCAACATGACCGTGTTCGGGATGTCTGGCTTGTTCAGGCTCCCGAAAAGGCTTTCATTATCGAAGGCGCCGCCCCACATATCCTGGGTCTTGTGGACGGGGAGCTGCCTGTTGGCTCTATTATAGAGAAGCTGACGGAACAGTTCTCCGCCCCGCGCGAAGTCATCTCCACAGATGTTCTCGCGCTTCTTTCTGATCTGACGGAAAAGGGCGTTCTGCGCGCATGACCTTGCCCCAGCCACCGATGAGCCTTCTGGCTGAACTGACCCATCGTTGTCCGCTTGCCTGCCCATACTGCTCCAATCCGTTGGATCTGGAACGCAAGGCGGCAGAGCTGGATACGGCTGGATGGAGGCGGGTGCTTGAACAGGCGGCGGAGATGGGCGTCCTGCAGGTTCACTTCTCGGGCGGTGAGCCTATGGCCCGGCCGGATCTGGTCGAACTGGTGACGCTGGCACGAAAGCTGAATCTTTATACAAATCTCATTACGTCCGGCGTCCTGCTGGATGAAGCCAAACTTGATGCACTGGATAAGGCCGGGCTGGATCATATCCAGCTTTCTTTCCAGGATGTGACGGAAGAGGGCGCCGAACGCATTGGCGGCCTGAAAGGCGCGCAGCCTCGCAAGCTTAAAGCCGCCCGGCTGATTCAGGCGTCCGGGATGCCCATGACGTTGAACTTTGTTGTTCACCGGGAAAATGTCGCGCGCATTCCACAAATGTTTGAGCTGGCACGTCAGCTTGGGGCTGGCCGCGTCGAAATTGCTCATACCCAGTATTATGGCTGGGGCCTCAAAAACCGCGATGCGCTGCTTCCCAGCAGAGAACAGCTCGAAGAGTCTACGCGTGCTGTAGAAGCCGAGCGTGAGAAGGGAGGTCTGGCCATTGACTATGTCACGCCAGATTATCATGCAGACCGTCCCAAGCCCTGCATGGGCGGCTGGGGGCAGCGGTTCGTGAACATCTCCCCGTCTGGTCGCGTTCTTCCCTGCCATGCTGCGGAAATCATTCCGAATGTAACCTTCCCGAACGTACGGGATGAATCGCTGGCCGAGATCTGGAACAATTCCCACCTGTTCAACATGTTTCGTGGAACGGAGTGGATGCCGGAAGCCTGCAGGGCCTGTGACCGCAAGGAGATCGACTGGGGAGGCTGTCGTTGTCAGGCGCTGGCTCTGACAGGGAATGCCGCCAACATGGACCCGGTTTGCAGCCGCTCACCATTTCATGACATCGTCGAGAAGGCGGTGGAGCAGGCAGAAACGCCTGAACTGGTTTACCGTCGCTTCTGAAGTTTTGTACCGAGTTTCCCATGCCCGTTCCGGACATTGACCAGTTTCACGCTATCTCCATTAGTGCGCTTGCTCACAAGCTTGCGGCGGAGGGGCGCAGCATCATCCATATGGAATTTGGTCAGCCCTCCACTGGTGCGCCGAAGGAAGCCATTGAACGGGCACAGCATATTCTGGCGACAGATCCCATGGGATACTGGGAAAGCCAGCCACTCAAGGAGCGTATTGCCCGGCATTACCAGGAGACCTACGGCGTCGCCGTTCAGCCAGAGCAGGTAATCCTGACCTGCGGCGCCTCTCCGGCGCTTGTCCTGGCTCTGACGAGTTGTTTTGTGCCTGGGCAGCGTATTGCGCTCGCGCGACCGGGTTATGTTGCTTACCGCAATACGCTCCGCACACTTCATATGATGCCGGTGGAAATGCCTTGCGGAGAAGCGGAACGCTTCCAGTTGACGGCAAAAGCCGTGGCCGAGCTGGAACCTGCACCAGACGGTCTTATTATTGCCAGCCCTGCCAATCCAACGGGGACAATTCTGCCAGACAGTGAATTGCAGTCTATCATTGATGTCTGCAAGGCCCGTGGAATCCGGATTGTATCAGACGAGATTTATCATGGTCTGAGCTACGGGGAGCCCGCCCATAGTGTTCTGGAACATGACTCAGACGCGCTTGTGATCAACAGCTTTTCAAAATACTTCAGTATGGCTCCGTGGCGGCTGGGATGGCTGATTGTGCCATCGGACAAGATAGATGCTGCCCGGGCGCGCATGGGAAATCTTTTCCTCACACCATCGGCGCTGAGTCAACATGCAGGACTGGTCGCTTTTGACTGTCGGCAAGAGCTCGATGGCCATATTGAGACCTATCGTCGAAACCGCGATCTGCTTCTTGAAGCTCTGCCCTCGCTTGGCCTGACGCATATCGCACCACCGGATGGTGCATTCTATATTTACGCGGATATTGGACATCTCACAGAGGATAGTCTGTCGTTCTGTCGTAAGCTTCTTCTGGAAACGGGGGTCACGACGGCGCCTGGTGTAGACTTCGACCCAGTCAATGGTAATCGCTTCATGCGGTTCAGTTTTGCCGTTTCCACTGATCGGATTGAAGAGGCTGTGCGTCGCATGACGCCTTGGTTTCGGCAGCAGGCCAACGAGAGGGCTTTAAGCCAAGACGACTGAGACCGTCTTGGCTTATTCGAGTTAGGCTACCGGCACGTTCCGAAGGAAAGCTACGCTTTCCACGCAGGCCGCGGCAGCTTCACGGCCTTTGTTCTCAGCGTCTTCGCGTGAACGGGCAACAGCCTGTGCTTCGGTGTAAGTTGTCAGGATACCGAACGCGACTGGTACTTCCGTTGCGAGCTGAGCCTGCATGATACCGATGGTTGCACCCAAGGAGATAAACTCAAAGTGCGCGGTGTCTCCCTTGATGACGCAGCCGAGGCAGATCACGCCTTCATATTTGCCCGATTTAGCCAGTCGCTGAGCAAGAAGCGGCAGCTCAAACGCCCCCGGAGCATCATAGACGTCCACATCCGTGATGCCGCGCTCTTCCATCCATTCGAGCGCCCCATTCTTCAGGCCACCTGTAATGCCAGTGTTAAAACGGCTGACGATGATCGCCATTTTGGGGGCTGGAGAAAGGCGCAGGTCAGGGGCGACGGGGATATGCTTGCTCATGCGGGCTGTTCCTGAAGGAAATGGCCCATCCGCGTCCGCTTGGTGGCGAGATAGGCCCGGTTAAAAGGGTTGGCTTCAATTTCCAGTCGCTCGCGGGACTGCACATCAAAACCGAAGCGAACAAGATTGGATTCCTTGTCCGGATTGTTCGTCAGAAGGCGAAGGGACGTGACGCCCAGATGCCGGAGCAGGTCAGCGGCTGCATCCCATTCACGGGCATCCGCGGGCAGGCCCAGAGCCTCGTTTGCCTCCACTGTGTCCATGCCACCATCCTGAAGCTCATAGGCCCGGATCTTGTTGGCAAGGCCAATGCCCCGGCCCTCATGACCGCGCATATAAATCAGCACGCCACATTCAGACGCCGAGATCCGCTCAAGAGCCTCCCGAAGCTGAGCGCCGCAATCGCACCGCAAAGACCCCAATACGTCACCCGTGACACATTCTGAGTGCAGTCGAACCAGCGGGGTTCCCTGAGACGGATCTCCCTTCACGAGGGCCACGTGTTCGACACCGTCTACGGCCCGGAAGGCATGAATCTTCAGATCATGGCCACCGAAAATGCTGGGAAGAGCAGACACAGCCACCATTTCACCGGCAGCAGGGACTGGTGTGCTGATCAGTTGAGCATCATCCACGGAGCCACGCCCGTGCTCGCGGCACCACTCCTGCAAGTCCGCAATACTGACGACTGGCATTCCATGCTTTGCGGCGAAGCGGCGTAATTCGGGCAGGCGCATCATGCTCCCGTCGTCCGCCATGATTTCGCAGATCACACCAGCAGGCTCGAGGCCAGCGAGGCGCGCAATATCGATCGACCCTTCGGTGTGGCCGTTACGGGCGATTACACCCTCTGGGTGCGCGCGCAGAGGAAAGATGTGGCCCGGCGAAATGACATCGGCTGCTGTTGCGTCAGGGCTGGCAGCAACAACGATTGTCCGGGCACGGTCTGCGGCCGAAATGCCAGTGGTTACGCCTGTGGCCGCCTCAATGGAGACCGTGAAGGCCGTGCCGCGCGGGTCACGGTTGCGGCTAACCATGGGGGGTAGACCAAGACGGTCCACCTGCTCAGCTTCCAAAGGAAGGCAGACCAGACCCCGCGCTTCACGCACCATGAAATTGATGGCTTCCGGAGTAGCGAACTGTGCCGCCATGACCAGATCGCCTTCATTTTCACGGTTCTCGTCATCAACCATGACGACCATGCCACCTGCGCGAATGGCTTCGATGGCAGCTTTCAGGGATGGCTTCATGACGCAACCTTTCCAAGTGTAGGCGAGAAGCGCAGCAGGTTTTCGACGTACTTGGAGAGTACATCGACCTCCACGTTCATGCGTGTTCCGACTGTGAGGGACGAGAGGTTGGTATGGTCCCAGGTATGTGGGATGATTGTCAGACCAACCTCAAATCCGGACTGGTTTCCCCGAACAACATCATCATGCAGTTCGTTAACCGTCAGGCTGATCCCATCGAACGTGATGGAGCCTTTTTCCACGACATACTGGCGCAGGGCCTGTGGGACGAAAATGCGGAGGGCGTAAGAATCTCCGGATTTTTCGACACTGGCAAACGTCGCAACATTATCGACATGTCCCTGCACGATATGCCCGGACAATCGGGTATTGGCTGCGACCGCACGTTCCAGATTAACGCGGGAACCGGCTTTGAGCTGCTCGAGAGGCGTCCGGGAGAGAGTTTCGCCGCTCAGATGAAATGTTGCCACCCCAGCCGCATCGAACGTTTCAACCGTCAGACAGACGCCATTCACTGCGACGCTTTCGCCTAGCTCAAGATCAGGAAAGCCTGTCTCGACAGTCAGGTCCATGGCCTTGTCACGGAGGGAGACGGCTTTGACAGTACCCAGACGCTCTATGATTCCAGAGAACATGCGCTTTCCCTCAGCAGTCGTAGCGGGCTCTCGTCCCGCGATTGAAGTTCGATGTGATCAGTGTCGCCGTCTTTGCGGATGGTCAGCCAGTCGTCCCATAGACCAGCGTCGGACACTGTTTTCAGAAGGGATGGACCGGCTTCCACCATGGCCCAGTTCACGCCGCGCTCGGCCAGCATGGCAGGGACGGAGAGAAGGTCAGGAGTGACCAGAACCGTGAACCCGGCCTGTTCCATCCCGTTTTTCCAGTCTGCGGGCAGGCGCCCTTTCCGGTCACACACCACAAGAAGGCGTGGGCCTCGATCCGCGTGATCCGCTACCCGACGCACTGTAAAGCGCGGCTTGTCAGCCAGAACCGTACCAATGCCCGTGATGATGGCATCGGTAGCGCGGCGAAGACGATGAGCCAGCGTCAGTGAGGCTTCGGACGTGAACGTCGTCTGTCCCATCGGCGGAATCATCGTACCATTTGAATCCAGAGCCTGCTTGACGCTGATCCACGGACGATGACGAACGACGCGGCTCAGGAAAGGCGCCAGAAGGGCACGGCAATCGCGCTCAAGATCAGCCATTTCCGGGACATCCGAAAGGAATGTCACGCTGCGCCCGTTTGGCATCTCCCGCAGCCGCTCTGCGCCGCCCGCAGCCTGCGGATTAGGATCAGCAACGCCGATCCAGACATGCTCGACGGGACTATTGCGGAGCGCTTCACTGCAGGGAGGTGTACGCCCCGTGTGATTGCAGGGCTCAAGCGTCACAATCGCGGTGCGCACATCGCCCAGAACGCCGGCATCGCGAGCCTGTGCAAGAGCCATTGCTTCTGCATGAGGCTGCCCGACCCTCGGATGAACGCCGATGGTGAGAACACGACCTTCTGCATCGAGCAGTGCGCATCCGACAGACGGATTGGGAGATGTTGCTCCCAATGTGTCGGCCGCACGGTCAATAGCCATCCGAAATCCTGCTCGGATCTGGCTGGCACTGACGGCACTGGAAAAGGCGGTTTGTTTCAACAAGGCTGCGGTCACGGTCCCATTATTCGGGACGTTCGCAGGGCGCACGCCACCCTTAACCGATGTTCGCAGTGGGAGAGTGCGAAAATGCACGGTCCTCCCACCCGAGCAATCGGGCAAGTGCTGCGTTCTCTCTCATCCGGACTATGACCGTCGGCTCCGGAGTCTCACCGGATCTGCTTGACCCTTCCTATCCGTGGATAAGAAGGCGCTCGCGGGCTTAGGAGGGACCGAAATCCCTTCAATACCGCCGGTGGGGAGTTTCACCCCGCCCCGAGAACGTCTGTTCAGTCAGGAATATGAGACCGGGAAATCACAGATTACAAGTGGAATCGCACACAAAGAGACGTGAAAACCGCTTATGTGTCATATTTCGTAATCTTGTAGGTTTCCTTAAGCACCATAGAAAAAGCCGCCAGAGAAGACTCTGGCGGCTTTTTCTGACTGTTCTCCCTGAAGAGAGACAGCAATCAGTGCGTGGAGGCATCCGTGTGACGCTGAATGGCATCCTGCGTTGCGTTCGCACCGCGAGACACATTGTGGCCCACGGAACTGACGTCCTGACCAGCACCCCGAACAGTGTTGCAGGCCGAGAGAGAGACGGCGGCACCAGACAGTAGCGTCAGGGAAAGTGCAACACGGGCGACGGACTTGATGGACATTGGGTATAACTCCTTGAAGAAGCGTTCGTTATCGAAACGCTATTCGCGGAGGAAAGTTCATCCGCGACAAGACGTTTGTGTGGCCCGATTGTTTCAAAATGAAACAGAAATCGAACATGCCTTCGAGGGGTTGATCCGGTTAACCCAAGGTAAAGTCCGCCAGTTCATCTGCAAGTTTCTCGGGGTCAGGAATCCGGTAGTTCATATGAAAGCCACTTCCTGCGCCAACTGGCTCCAGGCCGGCACTGTCGTACAGATAGCGGGCGTGATTGTTGTTCGCCTTATCGACCAGGCACTGGTTGACCCACATATCCGGACCATGTGCCAGTGTGACAACCCTTCGTTGAGGGAAGAAGAGGCTCGTATGCAGATAGGCGTCATTATACCCGATCACGAGGGGATTTGACGCCCAGAGCTTGAGCTGATCCCGGAAAGTCATTTCACTTGGATAAACGGTTCCAATTCCCTTCGCTCTCAACGCGGACGTCAAAAGGCTTTCATTTTCCACCCTGACATTGCCCTCGGGCAGCTTCTCTTGCGAGAGAAAGAGCACGCGCCCCGGGTGATTCTGTTCGCCTTCGGGCAAAATTTTTCGCCCAATGCTGTGCGCCAGATCTGCAAAGACATCATAAATGAAGGAAAGCTCTTCAAATGCCGCCGCTGCAACTGTGATCCTTGGAAAGCGGACTGGGGATAAAACCTGCAGGAAATGATCTGCCGTCAGATCAAGGGCCGTCGTGATCGTCCTAAAGTAGCTCTGCGCCATCAACTGAGCCACAGATTGCGGACTGCTAAACACCAGCTTCAGGCGTGATCGTGCGTAAGGAGGAAGACCCCACAGGCGAGAGAAGACGTTGGCGAAGAAATAAGGATATGACGGATTCAGGTTTCCAAGGAAAAAATAATCAAACTCATCACTCAGAACCGGGCACGCCGGAATATCCGCACAATCTCTGGAACAGAGTGGTGTGTGAAGCGCACCTGCGCCGGTATAGAGCATTCCCTCAGGAACACTTCGGCCCGAGGGTTCGAAAAGTCCCCACTGCGGGGCAGTTCCAGGCGGGATAAAGACAGCATTTCTGACGTCCCGCTGGTTTGGGAGGTCCTGAATCAGAAGTCTCCGACCAACGAAACCCGTACAGTCTTTCAGGGCCATATCCCGACCTTTCCTGAAGCTTGAAGCAGCCTCCAGCAGGCCGCGCAGACAGTTCTTGAATGTGTTTCGCTTGCATCGGTCAGCACATCAAGCCCAACTTCCGTGCAAAGAATGGCTCAGAACTGATGACAGCAGGGGGGTGCGCTGTTAGAAAGCGCGCAATTCTCCCCCTGACGGATACCAGACGAGGCCGTTTCATGAAGATCGTTGCCTGCAACAGTAATCTGCCGCTGGCTCGTGCGGTGGCGAGTGAACTACGGCTGCCCGTGTGCAAAACCGTGGTCAAACGCTTCGCGGATGGCGAAGTCTTTGTCGAAATTCAGGAGAACGTCCGCGGTGAGGACGTTTTCGTGGTGCAGAGCACCTGCATGCCGACAAACGATCACCTCATGGAACTGCTGGTGATGCTCGACGCGCTGCGTCGTGGGTCTGCCCGCCGGGTAACGGCTGTCATGCCGTATTTTGGATATGCCCGACAGGATCGCAAGTCCGGCCCCCGTACGCCCATTAGTGCAAAGCTGGTTGCCAATCTGCTGACAGAAGCAGGTGCCAACCGTATCCTGACAATGGATCTGCACGCCATGCAGATTCAGGGATTCTTCGATATTCCGACGGACAACCTGTACGCGGCTCCGCTTTTCGTGCGTGATCTTAAAACGCGCCTTCCAGACCGGGAACTCATGATCGTGTCTCCTGATGTTGGTGGTGTTGTTCGTGCCCGTCAGCTTGCACAGCGTCTGAACGTTGATCTGGCCATCATCGACAAGCGCCGTGAACGCGCCGGCGTGTCGGAAGTCATGAACGTGATTGGCGATGTCTCAGGACGTTATTGCGTGCTGGTAGACGACATTGTGGACAGTGGTGGATCACTCTGTAACGCGGCCAATGCTCTCATGAGCCGGGGCGCGGAAGGCGTGGAGGCTTATGTCACTCACGGCGTTCTGACTGGTAATGCCTGCGAGCGCGTGAAAAACAGTCCATTGAACATGCTGACCCTGACGGACAGCATCCCAGCCACCCAGGCGCTGCTCGATACGCCAAACATTCGCCAGATTACGACTGCTAATCTTCTGGCTCGCGCCATGAGCGCCGTTGCAGACGAAAGCTCGGTTTCCTCACTCTTCGACTAAGCTTTCCCATCTCTGGAGGTTTCATCCATGCCGAAGATCCTGACCAAGCCTTACTGGTATCTCCGGCACGGTGAAACAGACTGGAACCTCAGAGGTCTCTCCCAAGGGCGGACGGACATTCCTTTGAATGCCACGGGGCTGACACAGGCGATCCGTGCAGGTCAGATTTTTGCGGACCTGTTCCGGAAGGGAGAAACACCTTTCGACCGGATTATTGCCTCCCCCCTCTGCCGCGCCCTTGTCACCGCAGAACACACTCGTGATGCCATTCGTGACAGCGGGGGGCCTGATCTTCCTCTGATCATTGATCCCGAACTCAAGGAAGTCTGCTTCGGGGTGCAGGAGGGGCAACCCATGGGAGAATGGTATGACCCATGGATTGAAGGTGGCTATACGCCCGAAGGTGCTGAAAGCTTTGCAACCCTTCAGGCACGTGCTGTTGGAGCGGTTAACCGCTCCCTGCAAACTGACGGAACACCCCTCTTTGTCGCACATGGCGCCTTGTTCAGAAGCCTGCGGGCGGGAATGAGTCTACCCGTCAATGTTCGTTTGCCAAATGCAACCCCGCTTTATCTGTCACCCTCAGAGGCGGGATGGTCCATTCTCCCTTACATTCCAGAAGACGCGTAATCTTCCTCTACCGCTTGGGTTCTTCATGGAATGGACCCCTGTTTCAACAAATGTTATGGTCTAGCTGAACCATAACTGTGCTACAGGCCATGAAGAACTTTACAATCAGAGTATCTCTGTACGGAAATACCGGGAACATCATGATGATGTATCTTTCGGCTCTGAAGCTTCAGTCGGATCTTGGTTATGGGACCATCTGCAATGTAAGAATTCCGCTTTTCGATATTTCAATTCCAGACATCGACACCAGAAATCAATTTGGCTTGCATGACACAGAGGTTATCAACTCTCGGGTTCATGGACGTGTCTCAACAGATGGTTACTGCCATATTGTCCCCCGCTCCAATGCGGCGTTTATCAGTCTGGAAGGGTATAGCCAGCATATCGACAATTTTCCTGATCGCAGAATTACGGACTATGATAAAATTTTCCCATACTGCTCCGATAATGAGCAGTATGGGGGGCCTGATGATCTTGTCATTAATATCCGTGGCGGAGAGGTTCTTTCGGGTCTGCATCCGGATTATACAATGCTCCCTCCGGAATTCTATGAACACCTCATCCAGAAAACCGGCAAGAAACCAATTTTCTATGGTCAACTGACGCCATCACCTTATCTGGACGAACTGAAACAGCGCTTTCCAGATGCACGTTTTATTTCCTCCCGCGGGGAGGCGCTTGATTTTGATTATATTCGTCGATCACACTACATCGTTCCAGCATTGAGTACGTTCTCTTGGCTCGCTGCGTGGCTTTCAGATGCCAGAAAAATCTTTTTTCCGGTCGCAGGCGTGATGTCACCCCAGCAGCATCCTTCATCAATGCTGCTGCCTTTGGATGACCCCCGATACGAATTTTATGTCTTTCCTATTTATCACTCGCGAGACATCGCGAACTATCGGGACTATCTCGATCCCGTACGAAGAACATGGCAATATGTTCCAGCAGCATCCATATTACAGAAACGCCAGAGCAACCGCCCCACACTGAATGACGCGCTCAGTGTTTTCAGTGTGGCAGATTATCTTGGAATGTACGGAGATATAGGGCTGTTTGGAACTTATGGAGCTGTAGGGTCAATCAATCATTTCTGTAGCGCTGGGTTCTGGGAAGGGAAACATCCCGTTCACCTGGACAACAAATACTATGCTACCGCTTACCCCGCTGCTGCCATGGATGTCGCAATGGGGCGTTACGATACGCTTCTGGATCACTATATTCTTGTAGGATCTAAGATGGGTTACACGCCACGAGCCTGAAAACCCGTTCGACACTATTACCCCTTGTGCATGCCTGCGAGGGCAATTAGGGCAGGAAGGACTTTGATTTACAAATCGGAACCTTCCTTATGATGCGTATGCGCTTTCTGGTGGCATTGACTGCGTTCAGCAGCCTGGTTGCCCCAGCCTTTGCCCAGCCTCAGCCAGAGCCGCTCCCTCTGCCTGCCGCCATCCCAGACCCGCAGGACAAGCCCTTTCCCGGCGCTCTGACGGTTGCTGTTGATGCGACAGACACGGCCCATCACGTCATGTCCATCCATGAAACGGTTCCCGTTCCGAAAGAGGCTGTAGAGAAAGGCGAACTGATCCTTCTGTATCCCATGTGGATTCCGGGCGATCATTCCCCAACAGGCGTCATTGAGCAGCTTGCCAGCCTGAAAATCCAATCAGGTGGCAAGACGATTCCCTGGAAGCGCGACACGGTCAATATCGCTGCGTTTCATATTCCCGTTTCCGCCACGACCCCTACACTCGACGTTCATTTCCAGCTTCTGTCTCCGGTTACGCCGGGTCAGGGCCGTGTCGTCATGACGCCATCCATTGTCAATGTTCAGTGGGATCAGGTTTCTCTATACCCGGCTGGGTATTTCACGCGGGATATTACGGTCAAACCAAGCGTTCTGGTGCCGCATGGATGGCAGATTGGCTCCGCTCTGCGCGCCTCTGCCTATGGCGATGAAACCCACTTCAATGCGACGACGTACAATACCCTGGTCGATTCCCCGATTTACGCGGGTCGGTATTTCCGTAAATTTGATCTGACCGGGCCAGACAATGTCCCTGTCGCGCTCAATGTTGTTGCAGACGATGCAGAGTCCTTGAATGCGACGCCGCAGCAGATCGAAGCTCATAAGAACCTCGTCAAACAGGCTACGGCTCTTTTCGGCTCCCACCATTATGATCATTACGACTTCCTGCTCGCCCTGACGGAAGAGCTGGGCATGATTGGGCTGGAACATCATCAGTCCAGCGAGAATGCTGCTGCTCCGGGATATTTCACGGAATGGGATAAGACCTTCCCCGAGCGTGATCTCCTCGCGCATGAGTACACGCACTCCTGGAACGGAAAGTATCGTCGCCCGGCTGATATGTGGGCTCCAAACTTTAATGTTCCACAACGCGGGTCTCTACTCTGGGTGTATGAAGGTCAGACCCAGTATTGGGGAAATGTTCTTGCAGCCCGTTCAGGGCTTGTGACGAAGGATCAGGGCTTCGAAGCACTGGCCTATATGGCAGCAACCTATGAGAACCAAACAGGTCGTCTGTGGCGCCCGCTGGAAGATACCACCAATGATCCCGTTATTGCTCAGCGTGCCCCTCTGTCATGGCGCGACTGGCAGCGTTCGGAGGACTATTATGTGGAAGGTCAGCTTGTCTGGCTCGACGCAGATACGCTGATCCGCAAGCTTTCCAACGGGCAGAAATCTCTGAACGATTTCGCGAAGGCCTTTTTCGGCACGAATAATGGAAGCTTTATCGTCAGCCTCTATCAGTTCGATGAAGTGGCTTCGACCCTGAACAGTATCCAGCCCTATGACTGGGACAAATTCCTGCATGATCGTCTGGACACTATCCGACCGCACGCTCCGTTGGATGGCCTGACAAACGGTGGGTACAAGCTTGTTTACACAGACAAGCCAACATCATTCATCAAAGCATCGGAAGCTGTTCGTCACAGTGTGGATTTGACGTTCTCGCTCGGTATGAGTGTCACACGTGATGGCAAAACAGCACGTGTTCACTGGATGAGCCCTGCATACAAGGCGGGCCTGGCGTCAGGAGAGACAATCCTGGCTGTTAATGACATGGCCTACACAGGGGATCGTTTGCGTCATGCCATCGCGGACGCACAACAAGACCCGAAACAGCCAATCAGACTTGTCGTGAAATCTGGCGAGCACATCAGCACGATTTCTATCCCATATCATGATGGCCTGCGTTACCCGCGTCTGGATCGCGTGAGTGGCACCCCCGATTATCTGGGAGCAATTTACGCACCACTGTAATGCAAACTGTTGAACAGCCCCGTATTCCTCTAGCGGGGCTGCCAGTTTGTTAGGTTATGTGTTTTAAATGCGTTGGAAAGTTTAATTGATTCAGAACGCGCAATATGGTAGAAGAAAAGAAGATAGCCGACATATGTAACGGCTGTTTCAAGTAAAAATAGCAATAAATTCACGGTGATGGCCTTTTCCTCTTCTGGGGAAAGGGCTTTTTTTGTGTCTCGTCGTTACAGAAAATCTAATTAACAGAGAATTCGATGACGAAAAAAAATCTTCTAATAATTTCATCATTATTAATTCCTCTGCATTCTTTTGCTGCGTCGCCTGCGGCTTACAAAGGAACTGATGGCAGCTACCAGCCGCTTAAAGTGGTGTCAGCCGTTGGAAACAACGAGAAACCTGTCGTTCCGGCATATAAAGGAACGGATAATCAATGGCATGCCACAACAGTTGTCATGATGACATGCGGGTTGGATGATGCAGGTCATCCTGTTCCGTGTCAGGCTCCTACGGGCGTAGAATCCAATGCCGTGGTACTGGACAGTTCAGGGTACATCACGGCACCGGTCAGTGGTTCTATCGACAAGGGTACTGTTGGCGGCGCACAGCTTTCAGGTCTTCTGAATACGCTTTCCACAACAATGGATGCCTTTCAGGCGAGCAATCAGAAAGACGTTCCTAACGGGGTGGTCGGGCGCGATGCCGTTGGGAATATTCTTTTTGCACAGCAGCAAAATAATAGCGGACAGACGGAGGCAATTCACTTCCATCCGGGTAATCCCTATATCGCAAATAATGATGTCTTTATCTGGTGTGACACTGCCACTGGCAGCGACGGCCAGGGGCATTGTCATTTCGATAATTTATCATATGGAAATACCTGGGAGTTTAATAACAGAATTTCCACCGGGACGGGAATTTTTGGTGCAGACGTCACGGTTAATGGGCAAAGCGTTGCTGACGCACTTGCAAAGCTGGATCGAACTTTGGAAGTTGGATACGAAGGACAGTCTGTTTATCAGAGTGCGACTACTACTCCTTTTATTACCATGTCCCGCAATCACTGGGATGCAGTAAACCAAAACCCTAATACACTGATGTTGGGTGGATCTACGGCAAATTCTCTTGTGCATCTGAAAGCCTCGTGTGCAAACACCAGTGGTGGAGATGAAGGCGGGTCCTGCTATCAGTTCACGGATATGGGGGGGCCAGAAATCAATAACCGTTCCGGCGCGGGTATTACGGACGGAATTAATATTGATGCCCGGTCCAGCGATGTTTCCCCACTGGATGCTTTGGGAGGAAATACTCTGGCTACAGAAAGTGACGGATCCTATCGTGTTGTAGGAACCTCATACAGCATCGGGACAGATGCTGCTGCCGGGGCCTCAAGCTTTACGCTGGTCGGTGCTCTAGGGTGTGGAGTTCAGGCGGCAAACAGTTTGGCAGGCTGCCAGATTTCAGGCCTCTCGCTGGCAGGAGCGTCCGGCACTGTGTCTTCTGAAACTGCAAAAATCACGCAGGCGGCTTATAACCCTTCGACCAACCTTACAACAGTCACTCTGCCATCCGGGTACACGTTGGCCTCCGCAGTGGCAGCCAGCACAGGTGTAACGGTCCAGTATCTGGCATCTGACGGAATTGCTCATGCCATAAGGTTCCTTGGGGCGAACGAAGTGTCTGTGTATCCAGCGCTTAATACGCTTGAAATGAATTTGTTTCAAAATCGTATGGCTATTTGGACAAATTACGCAAAAGGAATGAATAGCACGGAAGGGGGGTACAATCCTGATGCTACGAATGTGGATCTCCCTAACTACTATCTTGCCTATTTCTCTGGTTGGGATGCGGCGAACACTGATAGTGCGCACAGCACATTTTTTGTAGAGAGCGGATACTACCCAGGGACATCGTCCGCCCAACCGGGATGGTGCACTGTTGGTGAATGGGGTGCCGCTGCTACCGCAGCTCCAGGGCAAAATAGTGGAGACCAGATAGACAATCAGATTACTTATACCCACCCTGCGACCGGACAAGAAACCCACACTAGCCAGTATCATAATTATAGCCAGCCCACGCTTTTTCTGGGCATGAACAATAAGAATTTCAACAACTACAACCTTCAGTATCGCGTCGGAAAAACCGATAGCGTTACCCGTTCCTTCGATAATGAGTGGGACTTCTGGGCGAATCAGGATCATCCAGGCGAAGTGTCCATGAAGGGGCTCACCCTTGCCTATAATGGCACCTCAGGACCCTTGGCTAATGACAGCTATATGCTGAGACTGTCAGGGGCCAATACTCTTGGTATCGGTCTTTGGGTAGGTGGCGTTATTCCAGGAGGCGAAACGATCAAGTCAGATAGTGGGTTCTTTGACGTCCGCAATCAGGCCAACATGTCTGCAGACGTTAATGCAACACAGCCAATCTCTATGATGGGTAATGGTGTTGTAAATGGGAAATACACAGAACTTTCGTTCTATGGTTCGCAGGATGGATCATCAGGAAACGGCTCCTTGCATCTTGGTGCGCTGGAAAGCAGTAACCCCAGTCTCCAGTACAACGCTGCTCCTCTTTGCGATGGAACAGCTTATATGCTGGATTCTGGAATCAGTGCCTCACAATGTGTGCAGGCTGGCCAGATCGTATTTGATCCTAGTGGGTATACCGGCGGTGTCGCTCTTGCTGTTGGCCAGGGCAGCAATACCAAGCTGGGACTTGTAACGGAATCTGATGGTACTGCGCGTGCCCCGGCCGGGCTTAGAGTTGGCGCAGGGAACGCTCCCAGCTTTTCTCAGGTAGACTCTCAGACGATCAGTCTGACCAATCAGGCAGGAGATGCCAATGGGTTTTTGCGCCTTGCTGGTATCGTAACAACCGGGGTCAGCACGTTTGGTGGAGATACTGTTACGGCGACCACGGCAACAGCCAGGGCCTTCAGGGAAACGCTTTCAACACCATCATCCTCAACGGCGGATTGCACGCCTGGCGACTTCACAGATGATGCAAACTATCATTATGTCTGTGTTGCTTCGAATAGCTGGAAGCGTGTTGAACTTCAGAGCTGGTAACTGATTAACACCCCCTTTGCAGGGGATATTGAAAATTGGGCTGTATTGCCGTGCCCAATTTTTTATTGGCCAGTCATTGTGTGTGAGCAGATAGTCCCTGTCTGCCACACACAATGCTGAACCCCCGTCGTTCAAACGGGAGCAATTCCAAAAGCGAGTTCCATGGAAATGGATGTTCTGAGGAATGCAGGAATTCCGATCCAGATTTCGCCCTTATGGTTCTGCGGACGCAGGAAATAGAAGTGGCGCATATTGCCTTCATCTTCCTGCATGATCAGCGGCCATGCAAAATTGGACCGCCCATCAGACCGCCTGACATTGTGCATGAGTTGTTCATGGGCGTGTTCAAAAGGCCGGCGCAACGAAAGACGGAACACCTGAGCTTTTTCTCCTGCCAAGGGAGAAAGAAACAGAATAGCCCGTGTATCTCCCCACTCGTGCCGTCCAAAACCTTCGCCTTCTCGGCTCACCTGAAGAGAAAGGGTCGTATTGGAAGGCTCTTCTGCAACGACGGCTTCATATTGCAGACCATCGTGCATGGGGTCTGCGGAGAGAACCCACGCAGATGAAATTCCATCCTCCTGCATAGGGGTGCCCGGAAACGCGGGAGATACCTTTGTTTTTTCGCCTTGTGGAAGCAGAGAAGAGTAAATCCACTGAACGCGGCCCCACCGTGCATCGGAGCGCCAAAGGCGTGTCAAAGGCGTATAAACTTCATTTTTACGAACGGCATCAGAAAAGCTCTGGGTCAAAACACGGTTCAGAAACCGGTCATGATAAGCTTCCGGGGTCTCTTCATTGGAGAGTGTTTCCAGAAGAGCTCGGCTCCATGCGTGAGAAAGTGCGGCCGTTGGCGTGGAATCAGGATCCCGACTGAACCACTTGACCTGACACATATGAGCTGGAAGTTTCTGCACGCATTGAAGAAGATCTGGGAATATGATTTCCCGGATTGGGTCCCAGAGCATATAGCAGATATTGGCAAATCGCCCTTTTCCAAAATGGCGAAAGAAAGTTACCGGAATGAATTCTTCTAAAGCAGGGGTTTCGAATACAGGTATGCCGAAGTGCTCATTGCATTTCGTAAGCTCGTTTATTCGTAAATATAATTGGTCCCATTCATAGCTTTCCGCAAATAAACCTTCGATTTGGTTGAGGGAAAATTTGGTAATTCCCAAATTTTTTTCAAGATATTCATCCAGGCCGTGGGAATTTCTTAAGTTATTCCAGACCCACATATCTGCCCCTTCCCGCGGTAGCGTTTTGAGGTCTGCATCAATCAGATATGGCCGGGTCATGCCGACGGGTGCGTCGTCTTTTAATTCTAGGCGTCGGACAGCTGCCGCGAAATCGAACGGACGTATGAATAACCCGTTTGACGCGCAGGTGCAGAAATAATCAATCTTTTCCAGCGTGCGTAGTGCTTCGCCATAAGATTCCATATGGCCCAGCAAGAGGGTGCCACCCCATTTCTTGCGTTCAATGACACCATTAAAAACGTGGACACGTGGATTTGGTGTTAGAAGGTCAGTTGGTATTTGGCGTGATTTTGGAAAATTGATAAATATATGGCAATTTTCAGAAGTAAAATTCAGAAAATTATCGATATAAACCGGTAGGAATCTGTCTTCTTCGTTGTAGTTGGTCGCGAATACTACGACCCCTTCAGGAGAAGATAAAAGCGTTTCAGGTGTGTTGGTAGACAGGGTTGCTCGACATGGCTCCCCATAAACGCGGACACTTTTCAGATGGAGATGGTCCCAGTTATCCAGTCTAACTCTTACGAAGCGTCCGATAACGGGCTCTGGAAACACGACCTTGTAAGCAGTGTCGTCGTTGTCACCGAAAACGCTGTGATCCGTTTTTGAAAAGACGTCTTTCCAGGTCTGGCCGTCTTGTGAGACCAGAATTGAAAACATACGGGCCCGGCCCGGCCAGAAAGATGAATTGTACAACACTACATTTGAAATGATGCAGAGTTCTTCGAGATCAACCTGCCACCAGGGAAACCACTCTGCAGCCGTTTGGAAATGAGCATCAGAGCGATCTGGCCGATTTGCATTGGCAGCATCAACGGTCAGTGGCAGCAGAATATCTGGATGCTTGGAACTCTGGGTAGCTGGTTTGCCGAGCGCGAGGTCAATCATATCAGTGTCAGATCTCAGACGGATAAGCTGCGGTTGTTGCGATAGTCCGGGCCTACTGAGAGGCCGACTTCTACTGTGGCGTTGCAGTGAATAGGAAGACCAAGCCAGACCTGCCCCTCTGCTCCGCGCGCTTTGCGCACAAAATAACGTTTTTCAACATCATCAAGATGCTCAATACGATCGGCGTAATCGACCGTGTAACCGTGTTCATCGTGGAAAACGGTTCGAGCCAGCGCATCATGTGGAAAACATTTCCCACGAGGGATGGAGAGACAAAAGACGGTGTCTCCCTGCAGGCCGGAAAGATAGAGATAGCCTTGCAGATGCACCCCTGAAACGGGCGCGCCGTCTTCTGTCAACGCGCTGCAGGATAGCCGTAAAATGGTTTCGGCCTCTGCAGTTTCCCGTACATTCAAGGCCACAGAGATACGTTGGTTTGTGGCTTCCATGAACAGATATGCTGGAGCCACCCGGGAAGGGGACCGCTCAGGGATATCCAATTCAATATGCTGGCGGTTGCATATCAGATCCCTGACGGACCAGTTAAAGCCCTTTTTCCCTTGTGCATCGGTCGGCCACCAACGGTTTGTCAGTGGGCCGAAATGTTCTGCTTCATACGCTTTTGCAAGCAGGGTTTTGGCAAGGGTAACTTTCTGGAACTGTTCGATATCACTGTGTTGGCTTTGACCCATTTCCAGAAGGCTGCGGCCCCAAGGTGTTGTCACCGCAACAGTGGATTGGGCAATCCGGGAGCGGTCAAACCACTTCAGTGCACAGAAATGATCCGGCATAGTGGGGACCATTTCCAGAAGGTCTGAAACCGTTGTCTGGCGGGTGCCTGACCAGAGAACACGACAGATATGCGTGTATTGGCCCGTTCCAAATCGATCGAAAATGGACGTTGGAAGCACTTCCTCGATAGCCATATAGTTTTCGAAGGAAATGAAGTCTTCCAGCCCTTCAATCAGGCTTTTGCGTGCATGGAGCTGGTCCCAGTCCTGCCTGCGCGCGAAAAGACCTTCGATCTGTGTCGCAGAGACCTTTTCTACGGCCAGTTTCTCCCGGAGATAATTTCCCAAACCGGTAGAGTTGCGAAAATGATGCCACATCCATGTCCCATGGTATGTCGGCTCCAGCACATCTACATCGAGATCTCTCTCATAGGCCCGCTCGGAGGCGACAGGAACACGACAGGCCAGCGGAAGCTGCTCGATTGCGGCGGCAACGTCCATTTTTCGGACCATGAGCCCATTGGAGGCCATGGTGGCGAAATAATCAAAATTGGGAAAAGCGGTTTGTGCTTCTTCAAAGGCTTCCAGATGCCCCAGAAGAAGCGTGTGCCCCCATTTCTCACGACGGATTTTCCCGTTGAAAACATGTACACGGGGGCTGATCGTCTTGATGTGGGGAGGAATTGCACGTTCAGAAGGAAAATTTAGCGCTACACAGACATTCTCAGGGGTGTAGGCCAGAAAATTGTCAATGTATTGTTCAAGGAACTCATCGCTTTCGTTGAAAAGCGTTGAAAGTACGACCTGTGAGTTTGCGGCAGTTTTTTTATAGCCGCGTAATGCCTCTTCAACTGTTTGTTCATGCCCTGTGAAAGCAGAAGTCTCAAAAACAGCTTTTTTAAAACTCAGGACGCCGAACGCATCATACCGAAGGCGGATGTGGCGAGCAGAAAATACCTGCTGAAAAGAGACTGAGGTTATTGCGCGGGTGTCGGGTTCGTAGAGAGGTTGTGTCCAGACAGGAAGCCAGTTTTGTCCGTCGTCTGAAATAAGAACCGTCATGAGAGGAGGCTGGTCTGTGCCTTCCAGAAAGCCTTCAAGTCTTATGCCTTCGACGCGAACGGGCTCTTTGAGGCTGATCTGCCACCAGGGAAACCATTCGCGCTGAGAGGAAAATTCTTCGTTTACCTGTGGAGAGGTCTGTGAGCTCGAAAGAATGCTGAATCCGGTAGTGATATTGCCCACGAAACTTGCTCCACCTTACCAAACGTCAGTACACGCGCCTGAAAGCATTATGCCTATTTTGACTATTCTTAAAGCGTCCAGCCAAAATAGGAAGAGGAGATCAGGGTGTAGAGACAGTTTTGATCTGCGTCTCCACATTCACGCTGCCATCAATCGATTTATCAACTGTATTGGGCAGAATGGCTGAAACAACACAGTCTCCGGTCTCTAAAGAGACAGGCAATGTCTGTATGCCATTAGCCTGCTTCATTACTGAATCAATCCCGTTACCATCCAGAACAATATCGAGTATTTTCTGCGCTGTGGGCTTTAGCGCATGAGAAGGATTGGGTTCAGTGCCATTGCCGCTATGGTCATTCCACATGAACTTGTTTTCCGAATGGTGAGGAAAGGCTTGGTTACAGCTGCCCCGGCGGTAAACAGAGACAATTTCCCGAATGCTCCAGCGACCCGATTTTACAGGGGCTCCGGAAAATCCACTGGATGATGTGGCTGAGACGTTTCCGTAAACATCGAGGAGGAGCCCGGGGTGTAAGGGGCCCTTTTCTGAAACGGGAAGAACGGTATAGGCGTTGAGAACCGGGCCGCGTGCGGTGCTGGGCGTAACCACGAACTCTGCATCCAGTCCGTTGACGCTGTAAGACGGCCATTTTGGAGGCTGCGTGTCGTAAAGCAACGAGAGATTGCTGGTCATTGTATAAGGACGATTGGCAAAATCTGTTCCGTCAAAACTCATGAACAGGCAGCCGCCGGGTGGTAGGCGCATTGGAAGACCGGCGGGTAGTTTGATGGCCACAGGGATTGTCACGGTCCCTGGACCCGACTGTTTGACAATCAGCCCCGCCAGCCCCTGACTGGGGAAGCTGGAGAAAATTTCAGAATAGCTCCCAATCTTTTGGCCAGATAACGGGCATACGGACCGTGTTGTATACGCCAGCCCAAAGAGCGTTTCGGACCAAACCGGCTTATGTGTTGTCTTGTCCGGGCTCGTGGTTGTGGACAGTGTTCCAATCAGCCCGCGAAAGTTTGCGGGTGCGGGAAGGTTGGCGGGTAACTGGAACGAAAAAAGATTCTTGACCTGGAATGACGGGGTACTTTTCGTCAGTGTTGCCTTGAGCGGAAGAATTGATAGTTCTTCAGCATGGCTGGTGGGAAAGCAGGCAAAACTGCTGCCTGCAATCATGACTGCCGCAAAGAGTCTACCTGCCTTCAATACCGTTTTCCCACCTTTGATAGAGTAGCTGGACGTTCTCTGGTGTCAGTTCAGCGTCTCATGTCATAGTCTCTCTCGCAATAGACAATTGCGGTCACGACAGGGAGACGTTCTGTGTCCAGGTACTTATTAACCGATGCGTTACCTGCACGGCTATCACGCCGGTCTCTCATGGTTTCTACGGCGGCCGCTCTGTTTGGGTATTCTGCTCGTGCGTTGGGGAAAACGGGGCATTCCCCCCCAGCCTATCTTCTGATGTCTGATCCTTTCAGGCCGCAATCCCATCTGCTGCCACCTCATGGCTGGATGAACGATCCCTGTGGACCCGTCTTCGCAAATAACACCTACCACCTTTTCTATCAGTGGAATCCTGATGCCGCCGTATGGGGTAATATGCATTGGGGACATGCGACCAGCCGTGATCTGGTGAGGTGGGAGCATCAGGTCGTTGCTTTGTCGCCACAGCCTGATGGTCCGGATTCAAGCGGTGTCTTCACAGGAGATGTCGTGCTGGATGGACAGCAGGCAATCGCTGTTTACACCGGTCTGAAGACAGGGCGGGCGCCGGATCAGGTTCAATGTATCGCTACATCTGATCTCACCATGACGCACTGGCGGCAGGAAGCTCATCCCGTACTGCCAGTTGGGCCGCCTGGATTAAAGATCCGTGGCTTTCGAGACCCGAAAATCTGGCGTGAAGGCGATACCTGGGTCATGCTTGTTGGTAGCAGCATTGAGAACCAGGGGGGCGTCATCTTACGCTATGAAGGCCGTGATCTTCGAGACTGGTCTTATAAAGGAATTTTTTACGGTCCTTCGGATTTGCGGGGTGGTGATGATGCGCTGGAATGTCCGGATTTCTTTCGGGTGGGCGCCCGACATGCTCTGATTTTTTCCATTAACTGGGTCGTGCATGTTGTAACGGGTGATTACGTGAATGGAAAATTCCGCCCCTTAACGCTGGATGCGCTAGGCTACGGTAATTTCTACGCAGCTCGCAGTATGCTTGATGCTCAAGGGCGGCGTACGCTCTTTGGTTGGATTACTGAAAAGCCCTGGCAGGCAGGCGCTGCCGCGGATCGTGGTTGGAGCGGCGTCATGTCTTTTCCTCGGCTGCTTGTCACCGGGCCAGATGGAAAGGTCCGTTCTCATCTTCATCCCTCGGTTGAGGCACTTCACGGTGAGATTCTGTTCTCCGGATCTCCCAAGGAACCTGTAACGCTTCCAGGGCCGTGTGTTCGGATACGTGTCAGATTCGATGCGAACTCAGCGGGCGAATTGGTCTTCAGTCGAACTGATCGTTTTCTGCACCTTGACTACAATCCGCAGAAAACCGGAGCGGAAGTGTCCTGCAATGAAGATACAGTTCCGTTATCCAGTTCACGCTCGGCAGAGCTAGATATTTATGTGGATGCATCGGTCATCGAAATTTTCACATCTGACGGCTCTGCCCTTAATACAAGGGCTTATGGCGATCCGGGCGGCCCTTTTACGCTAAAAAACTCCGGATGTTTTCAAAATGCCGATTATGAAATCTGTCTCTTGAAGCCTGTATCAGGCAATCGGCTTACTGGTATTCTCTAGAAACCCAAGATAAAAGTGAAACTCAAATCCTCGGAGGCTGTGCTGAACTATGAAGCGTCTAGTTGTTGATCTTGATGATACTCTTACGAAAAACAACCCTGACCTCTCTTACAGTGATAAAGAGCCCAATCTTCCCCTGATCGAGAAGCTTCGGGAGTACAAGTCTGAGGGTTTCGAAATTCTGATCCAGACAGCGCGTAACATGCGCACCTATCAGGGGGCTGTTGGTAAGATCAACGCCAATACACTGCCTATCATCATCGAATGGCTGAAAAAGCATGACGTACCGTACGATGAGATTTATGTTGGCAAGCCGTGGTGTGGGACGGAAGGGTTCTATATTGATGACCGTGCCGTGCGCCCGTCCGAATTTCTCTCTTTGTCGCTTGAAGAGATCAATACGCTGATTGAGACGCACAAATGAGTGCCCCCTCCTCCATTGGTCTGATCACATCAGGCGCCTTCGTCGATCAAGAACTGGTTGCGGAGTTCGGCCTTTTACCCCCTTCATTTCTGCCGCTGGGCGTAGGCCGTCTGTATGACATGCAGATAGACTGTCTTCGGAAAAACTTCACCGAGACATTCCCTCTGTACATGACGGTTCCCGAGAGTTTTGACGTTCCGGCCTACGATACTCAGCGTCTGAATGAAAAGGGAGTTACCCTTCTTCCCGTTCCAGATGACATGCAACTCGGCGAAGCGATTGTTTACGCCATCAATGTGATCAACGCCTACAATACATGCGTCCGCATTTTGCACGGTGACACCGTTCTGAGCCAGATCCCAACCCAGCTCGACGTGATTGCCGGTCACGCGGAGGGGGATGACTATTCGTGGGCTGCGATCAAACATAGCGACAATGTTATCGTCAGTTTGCAAACGTTTGAGGCCACAAGCGAGCAGAATACCGAAAATCCCGTTGCCTGCGGCTATTTCGCATTCTCCAATGGTGCAGAGCTTGTTCGCGCCATCAGCCAGGTGCGCGGTCGTTTCATTGACGGCATAAACAACTATTTGCAGCGTCGTCCCATGAAGATGGAGGAAATTAAGGAATGGTATGACTTTGGTCATATCCAGACTTATTTCCGCTCTCGTCGGCTCGTAACGACAGCGCGCGCGTTCAACTCCCTTCAGATTACCCGCAATACGGTTCGTAAGCTTTCGGCTGACACCTTCAAGATGAAAGCTGAAGCTGAATGGTTTGAGAGTGTTCCACCAAAGGTACAGCCCTACGCGGCGAGATTGCTGGACAAGGGGGAGCAGGGGCAAAGGGCATTCTATTCAACTGAATACCAGTACGCGCCGAATCTGTCGGAACTCTATGTTTTCTCTGCAATCGGGCGTGTTTCCTGGAAGAAGATCCTGACCTCCTGCGCAGAATTTCTGGAAATCTGTGCCGCGACACCTGGGGACAAGCCGAGAGACGATTACTCGCGGCAGCTTATGGGCAGCAAGACGGTCGAACGGCTGGAGCGGTTCGCTAAGGAAACCGGCTTCGATATAGAGCATGAACTGGTTTACAAGGGACGGAAGATGCCGTCTCTCTTAGAAATCAGCCGCCAGCTGGAAACGATGGTATCCTTTGATCCTGCAGCTTCATCTACCATGATGCATGGCGATTTCTGCTTCAGCAATATCCTTTACAACTCCAGAAATAGTCGTATCTCTGTCATTGATCCCCGTGGGTATGTCTTCAGCGAAAAACGCGAAATCTACGGTGATTGCCGATACGATATCGCAAAATATTCTCACTCAGTTGACGGACTGTATGACTTCATTCTTGCCGGTCGGTATGACCTGAAGCAGGATGGACTTTACAATTTCGACCTGAATTTCGATACGTCCTCTCATCGTCAGTGGCTGCAAAGCGCGTTCTCTGAAATGAGCATTGCTGGTATTTCTGTTTCCAGCGCAGAAATTCGTGCAATCACGACGTCCCTGTTCATTTCCATGCTGCCTTTGCATTCCGACAGACCAGATCGACAAAAGGCGTTCATCGCCAATGCCTTGCGTCTGTATTCGACTCTTGAAGGAAAAATCTGATGATCGTCATCCCGATGGCTGGTCTATCCAGCCGTTTTACAAAAGCCGGGTATACCAAGCCGAAGTATATGCTGCCTCTGGCTGGGAAAAGCGTGTTTGCGCATTCCATCGAAAGCTTTTCAGCCTATTTCGAGACGATGCCATTCATCTTCATCGCTCGGACTGTGGCAGATACAGAAGCTTTCATCAGGGCAGAAACAGCCAAGCTTGGCATCAAGGATGTGCGTATCATCATTCTTGATCATGAAACGGCTGGGCAGGCTGAGACAGTTGAATTTGGCGTCAGGAAAGCCGGGCTGGATTTGGAAACGCCACTGACAATCTTCAACATTGATACATTTCGCAAGGACTTCCGGTTTCCGGATGCACCATGGTTTAAGACCTCTGACGGGTATCTGGAAGTTTTCAAAGGCGAAGGGGCCAACTGGTCTTACGTTGGACCTGAAGAAAACAGCAATGAACCCCTGGCAGCCAGAACGACCGAAAAGCAGCCCATTTCAGATCTGTGCTGTGATGGGCTTTATCACTTTGCTCGCGCTAGCGATTTTCTGAATGCTCTCGCGCAGGAGCGTCTGACGCCTTCCTCTCCGGAGCTCTATGTCGCACCGCTTTATAATCACCTGATCAACGAAGGGCGTAAGATCCACTACGATCTCGTGCCTCAGGACGTGATTACGTTCTGTGGTGTCCCTGCCGAATACACAGCTCTGCTGGATGCTGTGAAGGACTGAACGATTTCCCCTCTGTGGCGTACCCTAGAGGTACGCCACAGAAGATCGTCATATCAAAAACGACCTGAGTGGCGCTTCGTCACCATGGTAGCAACGATTTCCCGAGAGCTTTCTGTGCTGCAGGAGTCATCCCCAGGTCATTACGGTTCCACCAGCCGCCGCCAAGGGATTGGAACAGACCCACACTATCAGAGAACCTTGCGCCCTGTGCCTGAACATAGGCCAGGCGCGCCTGAGCATGAGATTGCTGGGCTTGAAGCACCATCAGCTCACTGACATCTCCCAAGCGAAGCTGAGCCTGAGCGATCTTCAGACTCTTCCCCGTAGCAGTATAGGCACTCTCATTCGCCATCAACGCATCAGCATCAAAGTCCAGTGCATGAAGGCTGTCCGCGACGTCCTGAATGGCACTCAGGACTGTGGCCTTATAGGTCTCGTTGGCCTGTAGCAGGTTATCGCGGGCCTGCCGCTCGGCATGCAGCAGGGAGCCGCCCTGGAAGATTGGCTGCATGACAGTTGCAGCGATCGTCCAGTTTCCATACCCGGGTTTGAAGAAGTCGCTCATGGTCCCGACGGCTTGCCCTGGGAGGGCACTAAGCTGCACGTTGGGCAGACGGTTGGCGATCGCCACACCAATCTGCGCACTTGCAGACTGGATCTGCGCCTGTGCCGCTCGAATATCCGGTCGTTGATTCAAAAGGTCTGAGGGCAGGGAGACCGGCAAGGTCTGCGGAAGCGTAAACTGCTCAAGCCTGAAGGTCGGCAGCGGAGTATTTGGTGCCACCCCAACCAGAACAGCTAACTGATCCCGGGTTTGAGCCAACTGAAGATTCAGAGAGGGAAGGGTAGCTTCAAGCTGCGCGACCGAAGCAAGCTGCGCCACCATATCCTGTTCGGAAGCATCGCCGAACTTCTGTCGGGCCGTAATCAGCTTGAGGGCTGATTTCTGGCTGGCGATCAGATCCTGTGTCGCTTCGATCTGCGCACGAAGCGTGGCCTCGTCAATTGTTGCGCTCACCAGATCGGAGATCAGAGTGAGAGCGGTAGCTTCAAGCTGAAATTTCTGAATTTCAGCCTGCGCGCCCGCGGCCTCAATCGCTCGCCGCGTCCCACCCCAGAGATCCGGAACATATCCGATCGTCAGCTGAGCGGTATGAACATTATACAGCCAGGTGTTGTTGTTCGGAACCGGAGAGTAAACGCGTGAGGTCTTGTTGCGTGTAGGATTAAAAGAGGCCGAGACGGTTGGGTACAGACCAGCCCCTTCAATACGCCGTTGCTCCCATGCAGACTTCAGTCCTGTCTGCATGGCTTTCATGGACTGGTTGTTGGTCAGAGCCTGCTCAACAAGCGCATTAAGCTGCGGGTTGCGGAAGACTTCCCACCACTTTCCAGGAATATCTATGCCGCTCTGGAAGTGTTGAGCCACTCCTGTCCCGCTTTGGGCATTGCCGGACGTCCCCGCAAGCGGCGGAGCTTGATAGTTTACGTCCTTTGGAAGGTCCGGACGATGAAAATCCGGACCGACTGCGCAGGCTGATATCAGAACCGACCCTAGAAGGGCGATCGTATTTTTAAGAACCCGCTTCATGTCGGGGCTCCATTCTCTTCAGAGGGGCGCGGACGACGGGCATCCCGACGCTCCACCCACATTTCAAGCTCACTGAAATAGACGGGCAATGCAAAGAGGGTCAGCAGTGTGGCAATCCCAAGCCCACCTACGACGACTGTCGCAAGCCCACGCTGCACGTCTGTGCCAACGCCAGTTGCCAGTGCTGCGGGGAGCATGCCAGCGCTTGCAACGGTTGCCGTCATCAGAACCGGTCGGAAACGCTCACCCGCTCCCATAATCGTAGCATCCCGTACAGAACGGCCTTCGGCACGGTGCCGGTTGATGCTTGAGATCATGATGATGCCGTTCTGCACCGCCACACCGAAAAGGGCGATAAAGCCCACAGCTGTAGCGATATTCAGGGTCTCTCCACGCACATGCAGCGCAATCAGGCCACCCAGCGTCGCGAGCGGAACAACGCTTAGAATGAGCAGTGCCTGGCGGATTTTGCCGAATTCGATGAATAGCAGCACCAGCATCATGGCAAACATGACGGCCAGAGCAATGGCAAGACGCTTCTGCGCGCGTTCCTGCTGCTGGAATGTACCTGCCCATTCCAGGGTGTATTTCTGTTTGTCGTAATGCACCGATTGCTCAATGCGAGCCTGAGCATCAGCAAGATACTGTGACAGGGGACGCTGGCCATTATCGACCCGGATGGTGATCTGACGATGGCTCATCTCGTGAGCAATATTGCTCTCACCCATGCGCAGACCGACCTGGGCCACCTGGGAGAGCGGCACAAAAGCGCCCTGTGCAGTCAGTAGTGGAAGCTGCGAAAGACTTTGGAGATCCTGCGCGTCTTTCCGGGGAATCCGCAATGTCGCGTCATAGAAGCGATCATCTTCATAGACTGTGGAAATCGGGGCATCCCCGATTGCGTAGGACACGATATCCGAAATATCGGAAATATTGATTCCGTAGCGGGCAGCCGCAAGCCGATCAGCCGTTACGTCGATCTGGGGAATTCTGGGCTCCTGAAAGATCGAAGCCTCAGCCGTACCAGGAACCTTATGGAGGACATCTACAATCTGCTGTCCAACGTGGCGAAGTTCCTGAAAGTCATTGCCGTAGACACGAAGGACCAGTGGGCTGTGCGCCCCGCCAACAAGATCACTCATCTGATCTTCAATCGGCTGGCTGATACCGAAATCGATGCTTGGTATCTTCTGCAGCCGATCATGTAGCCGCTGGACGAACTGTGCCTTCGTTTCTCCTGAAGGCCATTGGTCATAAGGCTTCAGGCCAACTGGCATTTCGATGTGAGATGGCGTCCATGGATCCGTGCCGTCGTCAGAGCGACCCAACTGAGTGATGGCATAAGAGGTTTCCGGAAACTCTCTCACGGCATCCCGCAGTTCATTGGCGATCTGTTCGCCCTTCTCCATCGAAATCCCGGTCGGCATCTGGACCTGTAGCCACAGGGCGCCTTCATCAAGGTCAGGCAGGAACTCACGGCCGATCGTTGCCCCGAGGAAGACCACAGCCACCAGAGCGCCCAGACCGGCTCCGTAAGCAAAGAGGGGGCGATCAATGAAATGCCCAAGCCAGTAGCTGTAACGACCATGCAGCCATTCGAGCGGGCGATTGCGCCAGATATGACGGGGTTTCTGAAGTGCCAGAAAGCTCAGCGACGGGATCAGGGCCAGTGCGCAGAGCAGCGCCCCCAGGAGTGCGAAACTGACCGTATAAGCCATGGGCCGGAACAGCTTCCCTTCGCTTCCTTCGAAAGCAAAGAGCGGGCTGTATGCCAGAATAATCACGAGCGTGGATGAGAAGATGGCATGCCCGGCTCGCTTGGCTACTGTCAGAACTTCAGAAGAGTCCAATGCTTCGGTGGGCTTTTCCTCACGAACACGCAGAATGGTCTCGGTGATGACGATGGCGCCATCCACGATCACGCCAAAGTCGACGGCACCGAGCGAAAACAGATTGGCGGACATGCCAAGGAAATGCATGAGCGTGAAGACGACGGACAGCGCAAGTGGAATGGTGATGGCCGTGACAACGGCGCTGCGCGGACTTCCCAGAAAGAGCGTCAGGATCACGACAACCAGCAGAATCCCCTCAATCATGGTTTCCGTGACCTTGTGGGTCGTGGAGAGAACCAGATTGTCTCGGTCGATATAGGGAACGACGCGGATATGCTGGGGGGCAAGCTGCGTCTGAAGCTTCGCAACCGTCTGGTGCAGGTTTTCCAGAACTACGGAAGGGTTTTCACCACTCAGCATGGTGACGACACCCTCAATGGTATCGGGATTATGATCCTTCCCTAGAATGCCTTCGCGAACCTGATGCCCGAATTGCACCGTTCCGAGGTCCCGCACCAGCACGGGGACACCATTTCGCTGGGCTACGGCGATGTTACCCATATCTGCAAGTGAATGGATCATGCCGACACCACGAACGATGTAGGATTGCTCGCCTCGTGTGACGCGACCACCACCGGCATTGATGTTGTTATTGCGGATGGCCGTCAGAACATCTTCCAGGCCAATATTATAGCGGAACAGCGCGGAGGGATTGAGGACAAGCTGATATTCCCTCGTGAACCCGCCGAAATTATCAACGCTGACCACTCCTGGTACGTGAAGCAGGGCAGGAATAACCGTCCATTTTTGGACGTCCGACAACTGCATCAGGTTTTTGTCGTCTGACTCCAGCGTATAGCGATAGATCTCGCCCGTCGGGCCGGAAATTGGCCCTAGGGAAGGCTGCGCGCCATTGGAAAGCGGGTTGCTGGCAAGGATGGTTTCAACCTGCTGTCGGGCCCAGAACACATCTGTCCCATCCCGGAAAATCAGCGTGATGAGAGACAGCCCAAATGTGCTGGTGGAGCGACTGTCCGAAACACCGGGAACGCTGGCAAGCATGCGCTCCAGAGGAATCGTGACCTGCTGCTCCATTTCCTCCGCAGCCAGACCGGACTGCTGGGTCGTTACAAGAACGCTGACAGATCCAAGGTCCGGATAGGCTTCAACAGGCAGGACACGCCACGCAATGCTTCCCATGACGGCAAGCAGGACGGCGGCAAAGAAGACGATGTTCCGGCGCACGAAGCACCAGGAGATAAAACGTTCGATCATGATGGCTGGCCCGTTCCGGTCAGTCGTCGTTCAGCAGGATGGCGCCGCTGGTCACAACACGCTCACCCGCTGACAGGCCGGAGAGAACAAGTACATCGTCACCTTCGTCGTAATTGATGGTGACCTCACGCCGACGAAAAGTCCCAGGAGCAGTTTCGACGAAAACCGAAACCTGGTCATTGTTCATCAGCAACGCGGATTTTGGCACCTGGACAACATCGTTTTCCGAAACACTCAGATTGGCCGAAGCGAATATACCCGGCCGCAGCTGGCCGTTCGTATTGGGGCAAACAACGTAAACGTTGAGCCGCCGTGTATCAGGCTTCAATTCCGGGTCCAGTGTTGCAACCGGGCCGGAGCAGGTCTGACCGGGGAGGGCCGGGAACGTGACATCCAGTGTGGCTCCTGCCGTGATGTCAGCTATGCGGCTTTCCGGCACGGCCGCAGCGACCCACACGGAAGAGAGATCCAGCAGCGTCATCTGAATGGCCGTTGAGTCCGTGATGTTCTGCCCCACAGCCATGTTGGCGGCGGAAACAACACCATCAATGGGCGATACGAGAGGGACCTGTCCTTTTGCAGCGTAATCGGAGCGCGCGCCCAGAACCTGTAGCCGCTGATGGGTTCTCTGGGCTTCTGCTTCTGCCTGAGCCAGATCATTGCGTGCAGATTCGAGGTCTTTCACGGCATTTCCGCCAGCAGCGAGCACGCCGCGCGCCCGGTCATAGGCACGTTTGGAGAAATCCAGTGCAGCGCGGGCCCGACGATCGTCGGCCCAGGCCTGATCCAGATCGCTGGCTGCAATCGTCGCCAGTACCTGCCCACGTGAAACATGCTGGCCGAGCTGAACTGCCACACTCATGATCCGGCCCGTTGCTGGTGCCAGCACATTGACCTGATGATCGGGTATGGCAACCACCTGCGCAGGCAGAGTCACCCCTGCCGTGGCATGCGACAGGGAAACCGGAGCGATCACAAGGCGTTTCTGCAAAGGGCTGCCATCCCGCAAGACGAGACTACCATTCTGCCGGGCAAACATAGGTTGCTCGGGGATAGCCGCATGAGGCGGAGCGAAGAAATAGGTTCTCAAGAAAAGAACAAGGAAAACCAGACCCAGCAGGCCGAGAGCCAGAGCGCTGGCGCGCGCAACACGCATACTTTTTGAAAACCCCGTATCTGCCAGACGACCAATGCCGCAAATGCGGCAGAAGCATGAACCGTCCTGCTACTTCAGAACCCCGACGATTTCATGGCAAGCGCTACGTGACATAATCATCGGTCAGCATCACTAGAAGCTGAAAACTTGGATTTTCTAAAGGCTTCCAGCAACATATTGCAAAAATTTTATCGTTTTGACCCAAAAATTACATAAAAAAAGCAGCTCACTCCCAGAGGATGAGCTGCTTTGGCCGTCTTGAACTGCTGGAGCAGATCAGAAGCGGTATTCAATACCGGCTGCAACCGTGGTCGGGTTCAGACTGTCACGGGCGTGGATGTATGGGCCAGAAGCTCCGCCGCGCTCGTTGATGAAGGCCGGAACGGACAGCCACATCTGCTTGGCGTCAAAGTTGAAGAACCAGTTGCCGACGAGCTGATAATCAAAACCAACATTGGCAGCCGGACCAACCGTCGTACGCAGATCAAGCTTTTGAACCGCACCACCAGCCGGGCTGATATTGTGGAAGAACGCCAGCGTCAGGCCGACACCCACATATGGGTTGAAGCGCTTGTGCGGGCGGAAGTGCCAGGCCAGCGTCAGCGTCGGCGGCAGAACCCACGTGCTACCCAGATCAACCTTGCCCAGAGCCGTGTCTTCAGCGGCCAGTTCATGACGGGTGCTGGCTGCGATCAGATCCAGAGAGATATGATCCGTGAAGAAATATTCGAACGTGAATTCAGGAGCCACCTGATTGGTTGCTTTTACGCGGCCACCGATCACCTTCACGCGGGAAGACGTATCCTGCGGAAGAACACCCAGAGCAGACAGACGGATCAGGAAATCACCCTTGCCCAGACCGATCTTTGTGTTCGCGCAGGTCTCAAACAGACCGCAGTGGCCGGATGACGGGGGAATGATGTTGACCTGTGGTACCGGAGCCGCGGTCATCGGAGCGGAAACAGTAGCCTGAGGAGCAACGACAGGGGCCGTTGTCTGAGCGAAAGCAGGTGATGCCACCAGACCTAGGGCGGCGACCAGCGCAAGAGCTGAAGTCTTCATGTTAAAGAGGTTCCATCAACAATAGTTGACTTCACAAAGCACTCCTCCCCACGCCTCACCTTGACCTGGATCAAGTCTGGGGAATTATGTGCTATGGGTGTGGCGGCACAGCAAATGTTACAGGCCGGGAGAGTTCCAATCATCATGACATCAACGCGTATCCCGGACGAAGTCCACGATCGCTGTGCCCACTGCATTGGTCGCGAACATAGTATCTGTAGTGCAATAGACGATTGTGATCTTGCTATACTTGCCAGTGAATCTTCAAAAATGACTGTTCCGGATGGGCGTTCATTTATAGAAGAGGGCGAGCCAGCCCATGATTTTTTCGTTGTGACTGGTGGACGCGTTAAACTTTTTACACTTCTTCCAGACGGACGCCGCCAGATTACCGGTTTTGCTGAAGGTGGAGATTTCCTTGGGCTTGCAGCGTCCACGAGCTATGCATTCGGTGCAGAGGCGCTCGGCACTGCGGTTCTGTGTCGTTTTCCCCATGCGTCGATGCAGCGACTCACAAGCCGCTTTCCCAATCTGGAGCATCGGCTGCGTCAGGAAGCGTCTCGTGAACTGACCCTGATGCAGGCTCGTATGACCCTGTTGGGCCGAAAGACGGCGCGCGAGCGTCTTGCAACCTTCCTGATGGAGCGCGCCCGGCTGCTCTCAGCGCCAGTACCAGAGCCTCATGCGCCGATTGAGCTGGATCTACCCATGCCACGGACCGATATCGCGGATTATCTTGGACTGACTATTGAAACAGTCAGCCGTGTTCTGAGCGCCTTTAAACGGGAAGGTCTGATAAGCATTCGTGGCATTACTCACATTACAATTATGCAACCTGACCGCATCGCTATAATTGCGGAAGGCCTCGAATAGAAGTTTATTTACCGGGAAGCCACATTCCCGCCACGAAGTGCTGGTGTCTTCCTGCCAGATGATTACAGGAGACTTCATGAAAAACCGTATTTTCTTCCGTTCGCTTCTTGCTGTCAGCCTGCTGACCGGTTCGGTTTCAGTAGCCTCCAAGGCCTACGCAGCCGATCCGGCTGCAGCTACGCAGAGCACTCAGAATGACTTCCTTGGGAATCTTGCCCAGAAAGAAGACAATCTCAACAACCGCGTGAAGAACTACCAGACGCAATCTGCTGCGGCCCAAGCTGAGCGCACCCAGAAAATCCAGGCACTCAAAGACAAGTACGCGAATGCACCGGCCAACGAAAAAGCCAACATTCAGAACAAGATTAACAGCGAGCGTGACAAGCTGAATACAGCCCGTACCGCACAGACGGAAAAACTTCAGAAGCTGCGCAATGCGCCGCAGGAACAGAAGAACCGTCTGAATGCACTGGGCAAGAAGAGCCGCAGCGATGCGACGAACTTCCTGAACGGCGGTCTCTGAGACAGCCTCACCAGCCGGATTACTCCGGCTGGCATTCTTTCTTACGTTACAGAGAGCGAAACGCTTTCATAGCCCGGTCCCGACCTTCCTGAAGCTCGACGATCGGATGTGGGTAAGTCTTTCCCAAAATGACGCCAGCGTGGCGCAGTTCATTTTCCCGCGCGTTCCAAGGCTCGAGCAGTGCCTTTCCTGAGAGCTTCTTCAGCTCTGGCACCCATTGACGGATATAATCGCCGTCTGGATCAAATTTCACACCCTGTCTGGTCGGATTAAAAATCCGGAAGAACGGCGCGGCATCAATGCCCGTGCCAGCAACCCACTGCCAGTTCATGGCATTGCTTGCCCAATCCGCGTCCACCAAAGTGTCACGGAACCAGGCTTCCCCTTCACGCCAGTCAATCAGCAGATGCTTCGTCAAAAATGACCCGACGATCATTCTTGCCCGATTGTGCATCCATCCCGTCACCCAAAGCTGTCGCATGCCAGCATCCACAACAGGAATGCCGGTACGTCCCTGTTGCCACGCTTCCAAGTCTGTCTGGCTCGAGCGCCACGACATAGATGAAAATTTCTGATTCAGGCTGGTCTTGGGCAGAAGAGGTTGATGAAAAAGGGTGTATTTCGCGAACTCTCGCCACCCGATTTCGGAGAGAAAAATTCTCGCGCCTTCTTCGGAAGCGCCTTTACGCTGAATCGCGGCCCAGACCTGCCGCGGAGAGACCGCCCCGGACGCCAGATAAGGGGACAGGCGCGAAGTTCCTTCACGCCCTAGCTCGTCCCGGCCGGTTCCATAACGGGTACAGTCATGCTTCACGAAGTCCTCCAGGTGCTCCTGTCCCTCGGTTTCCCCCGGCTCCCAGTTAGACCGCAACCCGGCGGCCCAGTCAGGCTGGGTGGGGAGGAGACTCTTCTCATCAAGACGATGATCCGGAAGCAAATCGTCCTTAACAGGGAAGAACGACAGGTGGGATGGCGCATCTACAGGATCCGGAACGTCCTGAAGCTGAAACGCTTTCCAGAAGGCCGTGAAAACGCGATAGAATTTTTCTTCCTTCGTGCGGACCCGTTCAGGATCCAGCAGGACTGTTCCCCATTCTGCCTTCGCCGAGACGTCGTTTTTGCTGAGCGCATCAGCAATACGGTCGTCCTGTTCCCGTTCTTTGGCATGAAACCGGTGATGCCAGAAAACGCAATTAGCGCCGGTTTCTTTTGCAAGCGCAGGGATCAGCGTCTCTGCGGAGCCATGAAGCGTCAGGAGCGCACCATGGTGTTGAGCCAGAGATTTTCTTAGCTCGGCCAGTGCGCCATGCAGCCACCACCGGGATGCCGCTCCCAGACGGTGGAGTGCAGGTGTCTCATCATCAAGAACGTAAACGCAGATCAGCGGTTGCCCGGTTTCCACAGCAGCCTGTAGGGCGGGATGATCGGCAAGGCGAAGGTCATCCCTGAACCAGACGATGACAGGGGATTCTTTAGTCTGTGACGCGCGGGCAAGCATTCGGCTCTCTTTCCGAGGGTATGAAAGGACTGAGGGTCAAAACCTCGAAAACAGCGCTCACAGAGTGCGTGAGCTGAAATTAAGCGTGCTTTGCGTCGGATGGTTTCACAGTTTGTGTCGACGCGGGCAGCGGCTTGTGCTCCCGGCCAGAATAATTGGTGATAATGGTCCGTACAGCGCCTGCAGCTTCTTCAGCAGCCATGATAGCCGTGTCGCCCCACGCATTATCCAGGGAATGAGCTGGAACATCGTGAAGCTGTGTTGCTGCCCCGGCTTCCTTGCCATCTGGTGTGATGACATGCCAGACGATCTCGATGTGCTGCATCAAAGTTTTATCGACTGTCCCCGCAGTTGTGACCTTCACGACGCCCTGAACCGTAAAATCCGCGTTTTTGGCGTTGGTCTGCACAGAGTTTGTCTTGTCGGGCAACGAGGCATAGAACGCCCGGGCTAGAGAGGTATTTCCGTCGCCGGGCGCTCCTTTAACGCCTTCAAAATAGATATGAGCGGCACGGCGCATGAGGCTGTGAGGGTCCTGCTGCATCATATCCGCCTGAATACCGGTCAGGAGATTGGCCAGTTCCGGAGCTTCCTGCATGGCGGCGCCCTTAATGGCCAACGGATCTCCCGCACTCCAGCCTGCCATATCAACTGGTGCACCATCGCCTTCAGCACGCGCTTTCCCCTCAGGCGTCATGATGACGTAGTGCGGCACTACGGCTCCGTTGCGGGTGCTTGCGCTCAGTTTCAGCCACCAGTCACCAGGTTTTTTCGGCTGGGCAATAGCCGGAACCGACTGCGCCACCATGGCTTCCGCAACGTCATGAGCCCACAGATTTGCAGCATCATCGGACAACAGGGACTCAGAAGATGTCGGAACGGCCAGTCGGGCAGGAGGCAGGTTTGCCGTTGCGAGCTGCCGGGCCTGTTGTCCCGGGTCCGAGAACGGGCGAGGCATGCTGAAGCAGCCAGCCAGACAGAGGGGCAGCAGAACAGGCAGAAAACGGCGCATCAGGGCTCCGGAACAGTGATAAAGAGACCGGCGAAGTGTAAGGGATCACTTCGCCGATGTCGAAACTGCGGATCAGCGGCGGATCAGAATGTAATTGATCGTCACATCGATATCGAAGTGATCGCCCTTCATGTCAGGCGGCACGGGCGGCAGTTTGGCCCCCTGGAACATACCCGTCGTGGCAGCATCCAGTGAGTAGGAGCCGGACTGGCCCGTTAGCCGGACTGTTTTCACATGCCCGAATCTGTCCAGAACAACATGGACAGAAGACGGACCATCCTCTCCGGCGCGGGCGGCATCTTCCGGATAATACATGTGAGACCGGATCCAGCGATCAATCTCGCTGCCGTAGTCTTCACTGACGCCCTTCACGCTGGTGCGTGTCTGATAAGGCGCGTTAATAGCGCCATTCATGCTGAGCGGCCCCAGCGACATGTCAATCGGTCCGCCCGATCCCGCCGCACGTCCACGACGATGCCGGTAGGGTGACGGCTGTTCACCGAAGGACAGATCCATCGGATGGGCGAGTGGATTGTTGTTCTGCGATCGGTTCGAGCGATGGGCACGATGACTGTGCGACGTCGTCTGCGTGCTTCGCTGGCTGGGTGCGGCGCCCGGCGTAACCTGCTGAGACGGCGTGGTTTTGGGAATCTCGGACGACGACTCTTCGGGCACAGGCGGGGCCGATGGCGTTTCAGGCGTCGGCACGGCAGGTGTTGGCGCAGATTGCTGTTGCTCTGGCTGCTGCTGTTCCTGCTGGGTTTCTTCCTGGCTCTGGGCAGGCGGTGGTGGCGGAGCGCCCCCCTGATCATTGGCGCGCGGTCCCTGCATGCTGCTTTTTGAGGGAGGCTGATCAAAGACCATCTCAACCTGCGGCTGCTCACTTCCTGCAGGTGAACCATGCACGCCCTGATGCTGCGTAAGCAGCAGGGCGAGGACTGCCGCATGAAGGCCAGCAGAAATGCAGAACGGAACAATAGGCCCCGGTTCCACAATGGTCTGTGGGCGCATCATGGGCGTCAGGACGGGACGAACCGGGCTTTTCGCAGGTGGGACATAATCCTTCAGCCGGGACCGGAATCCCTTCGGTGACTGAAGATGTGCATTCACAGGGCGTAAGGACGCAGCGAACAGCTTTGGCTCGCGACGCTCCACCTTGCCATTGGCAGACGGCATTTTCCCGCTCATAGGTTGCGGGCCTGCTCAAAAGAGGAAAGGTGGCGGCAAGTCATCGCCAGGCTTTATGCACCAGGGCGGGCGGGTTCGTCATCCGGCAGGCTGGTATCCGGTCTGGGGGTGGGCATCGCGTCTGTCACTATCATGGCAGTAATGGGCAGTTCACGAAAGAGACAAAGCGCCATGTTCCTGGCAGGAAAGACAGCTTCATGACAGACAGTCTCATATCGTGTCTTTCCGTTGATCCGGATGTTGCAGCCGCAGTTCGCAGGATTGGTCCCTGTCGCCTTCAGGGAAGAGGCGATCAGGAGCCATATGACGCCCTCCTCCGTGCCATCGCCGGGCAACAGCTCCACGGTGTGGCTGCGCGCCGTATCTTCGGGCGGCTATGCCTTCTTGGCCCTGAGGCGTCCGAGGATGGCACGCCTCCAGCACCTGATGCCCTTCTTGCTTTGTCCGAAGATGCTCTGCGTGCCTGCGGCCTGTCTGCCAGCAAGCAGAGCGCCATGCGGGGCGTTGCGCAGGCTCGCTTGGATGGACTTGTGCCCAGCCGACAAGATGCTGATGCACTGGAAGACGAGGACCTGATCCAGCGGCTTATAACCCTTCGTGGTGTCGGACGATGGACCGTTGAGATGCTGCTGATGCTGACGTTGAACCGGCCCGATGTGATGCCGGTGGATGACTTTGGTGTCCGGGAAGGCTGGCGCCGGATTAAAGGGCTGGACATTGCGCCGAAGCCCAAAGCCCTGAAAATTGAAACGCTTCCCTTTTCCCCACATCGCTCCGCGCTGGCCTGGTATTGCTGGCGCGTGGCGGAAGAAGGGCGAAAAACTGCTCCCAACGTGTTGACGGGTTAGTCTGGAGAGTTGGCCGGTTCGTTGAGGAACGTCATCATTTCAGCAATGAAAGGGCGGGGCTGCTCCGCATGAAGCCAGTGACCTGCGCCCTCCAGCGTTTGTATCCGGGCATGGGGAAACAGTGCCATGATCAGGGGGTGGTGCTCCGGCCTGACATAGTCGGAATTGCCCCCACGAAGGAAAAGAGCAGGCCCTTCATAAGGAATAGCCTGAATTTCAGGCCAATCTTCGATCAGACGTATCCCGTGCGTAATGTCATCAAATCCAATGGCCCAGCCCGGCGTGCCGTCGAGGCGAACATTCTGAGCCATCAGTTCCGCGACGGCTCTGCTGCCTGTGACGGGTTCCAGCAAGTCCAGCGCGCCACTCCGGGTCAGGTCTGGCGGAAACGTGATGGCATCCAGTCGGGCAATCATATCTCCATGGCCCTGCTGGGTCCGCGCGGGGGCCATATCAGCGACCATCAGGCGGACTACACGGTCTGGCTCTGCCAGAGCGAGCATCATTGCAACCTTCCCACCCATGGAATGTCCGACGACCGAAAAGGAATCGACCCCGAGATCATCAAGGGTTTCCAGCACATCGTGCGCCATGGCGGCGTAGCTAACGGGACCGTGCGGACTGTCTCCGTGATTGCGAAGGTCCAGGGCGATCGTCCGAAATGTCTGGGCTGCCTCACGCTGAAGAAAACCAAGATTACGGGCGCGTCCAAACAGTCCATGCAGGAAAACGACCGTTTCCTGTCCATCCCCGCGTTCGATGGCGTTGAGTTTCATGCATGATCCTTCCATGACAGCGGTTGATCGCAAGCAGCGTTCCAGCCAAACAGAACTACACCTGCCGCCGGGGAGACCTCTTGTCCACCAGTCCCACCCGTAACGAATTGCGTTTTCGCGTGAGTCGCCATCTGCGCGAGCTCCTTCGTCACCCCACTCAGGCTCCCGTGACGCTGCGTGCGATGGTGCGAGCTGACGAGATCTGGCTGACTGTTCTGGCTGCCGTGGTCGGGGGACTGTCCGGGCTGTGTGTTGTGATTGTTACAACCGTCACCCTGTTTCTTCACAGCGAACTATTCGGTCGCGGGAACACTGTGGACGGTCACCTTTCCGGCCTGACATGGCTCCCTCCATGGCGTCTTCTCCTCGTCCTGACACTGGGCGGCCTTGTCCTTGGAATATTCGGTGCGGTGGTTGCAAAAGTTATGCCACGCCGTCCGGTCGATCCCATTGAAGCCAATGCTCTGCATGGTGGTCGCATGTCTGTGCGAGACAGCACGATCGTTGCGCTTCAAACGATCTTGTCCAATGGCATAGGGGGCTCCATCGGCCTCGAAGCAGGGTTTACACAGATTGCCTCTGCTCTTGGGTCCCGCATTGGCCAGTCTTTCCGGGTCCGTCGTGAGGATCTGCGTGTTCTGGTGGGCGCGGCTGCTGGCGCGGCTATCGGTGCGGCATTCAACGCGCCCGTGGCAGGGGCTTTTTACGCCTTTGAACTCGTGATTGGCTCTTACTCTCTCGTCAGTTTGTCACCCGTCGCTGTGGCGGCTCTTGCCGGTGTGGGTGTGGCGCATCTGTTCGGTCACATGCCTGCCGCGGTTGTGATTGCAGACCCGGGGACCCTGACGTGGGATGGGAGTGTCAGTGTTGTTGTCATCAGCATTCTGTCTGCTCTGACCGCCATCGGCGTCATGTATTGTGTGACCCAGACCGAGGTTCTGTTTCGCAAGCTCCCTGGCCCTGTGTGGCTGAAGCCTGCTGTCGGCGGACTGATGGTTGGTGGGTTAGCAGTCATTCACCCATCAGTCCTGTCGGCGGGACATGATGCCATGCGAGTGGTTTTTGCGGGATGGATTACGCCCCGTCTGGCCCTTGGCCTGCTGATATTGAAAGCGCTGGCCTCCTGCATTTCCATCGGCTCCGGATTTCGCGGGGGGCTGTTCTTTGCATCTCTGTACCTCGGTAGCCTTGCCGGGACAGTGTATGGCGCGCTGCTTGAATGGATCGGCTTGGCGCCAGTGTCCCTGACGGCTTGTGCTCTGATTGGCATGAGCGCCATGGCCGTGGCCATCATCGGTAGCCCCATGACCATGGTGTGCCTGCTTCTGGAACTGACAGGCAGTATTTCCATGAGTGGTGCAACATTCGTGGCCGCTGTTTTGTCGCTCCTCACTGTGAGGCGTCTGTTCGGCTACAGCTTCGCCACATGGCGCTTTCATCTGCGCGGTGAATCCATTCGCTCTGCCGTGGATATCGGGTGGATGCGCTCTCTGAACGTTCGGCGCATGATGCGCGGACAGGTGCGAACCATCTCTTCTGACACCCCCCTGAACCGGGCACAGGCTCTTTTTCCGTTGGGCTCCGCGCAGAGAATTGTCCTGCTGGATCGGGACAGCCGCTATGTGGGGATGGTTAACGTGGCAGAGCTCCAGGCCGTTCCCGCGGCCTCAACGCCTGTTCAGAGCCTCGCCCATTTCGAAAACGCCATGTTGACGCCTCTGCTGACAGTTCGGGAATCTGTAGAGCTGTTCGAACGTGCAGAAGCCGATGCCCTCGTTGTCGTGGAAGATCTTCAGTCCCGTCAGGTGGTTGGTATCCTGACGGAACAGCACGCTCTGCGTCGCTATGCCGAAGAGCTTGAGCGCAGTCGCCGAACACTGGCCGGCGAAGAGGGATCAGCCGTGTGACGGTTCACCCTTGGCATTGACGTCTATGCGCTTCAACATGACAGTCCATTCACAGGAGAACACTCATGTCCAACACCCCTGAAGATCGTCTCGCCGCCCTTGAAATCACGTTGCCGGAAGCTGCTGCACCGGTTGCGAATTACGTCACGACTGTCCTGACAGGCAATCTGCTGGTCGTTTCGGGGCAGCTTCCTCTCGTGGATGGCAAGCTGCTCATTACCGGCAAGCTGGGCGACGAAGTCTCTAATCATGCAGGTGTAGCCTGTGCACGCGCATGCCTCATCAACGTCATTTCCCAGGCCAAGGCCGCTCTGGGCGGTGATCTGTCCCGCATCAAGCGGGTTGTGCGTCTCGGCGGTTTCATTGCCTGCACACCTGAATTCACGGAACATGCTGTTGTCATGAACGGTGCGTCCGATCTCGCGGTTGAAGTCTTCGGAGATGCAGGTCGTCACGCCCGTTCCACAATCGGCGTTCCAAGCCTGCCAGTGAATGCACCGGTTGAAGTGGAAGCCCTGTTCGAAGTCGTCTGATTTCACCGGACTGGATGGGCTTCTTTCCCATCCAACTTCATGGAAAAGACAGCAAAACGTTGTCTTTTCCATGCCTGATCAACACGTTTGCCCTATGGGTTATGTACGTTTGCAGGATCAGCCGTCATGAGCGCCTCTACTCCCCCACCATCAGAAACGACTGAGTGGACGCTGACGCTTCATGCGTCCATCCATGAAATCGGCCCGGCTGAATGGAATGCATGCGCCGGCGACGAAAATCCGTTTGTGTCCTTCGGGTTTCTTTCGGCTCTGGAAGACAGTGGATCCGTTGCGGATCGAACCGGATGGCTTGTCAGACATGCTGCACTACGCGCTCCCAATGGAACGATCGCAGCGCTCGCTCCTCTCTATGGAAAAGCCCATTCCATGGGTGAATATGTCTTCGATCAGTCCTGGGCCCGGGCCTATGAGGCTGCTGGAGGGCACTATTATCCCAAGTTCCAGTGCGCGGTTCCGTTTTCTCCAGTCCCCGGTCCGCGCCTTCTTGTCCGGCCTGATCAGGTGGAACCACAGGCCGTCGCACGAGCGCTGGCATCGGCTTTAATGCAAGCGGCCGGGCAGCTAGGTCTGTCCTCCGTACATGCGACATTTTGCGATGACGCCTCGATGGAGGCATTTGAAAGCGCTGGATACCTCAAGCGCTTAGGCATTCAGTATCACTGGCAAAATCAGGGATATGCGTCTTTCGAGGATTTCCTGAATGCCCTGTCATCCCGTAAGCGCAAGGCCATTCGCAAGGAACGAAAAACAGCCCAGACCGCTGGCCTTACATTCGTGACAAGGCAAGGAGCGGACATTACCGCTGCGGACTGGAAAGCCTTTTATCGATTCTATCAGTCTACGGTCGATCGAAAATGGGGGAGTGCTTACCTGTCTGAAAGCTTTTTCCCGATGCTTTCAGAGCGCTTAGCCAATAGCGTCGTCCTGATGCTCGCGGAGTATGAAGGTCGCCCTGTGGCGGGGGCCCTGAATCTGATGGGGAAAGATACTCTCTTCGGGCGCAACTGGGGATGTGACGGTGAGTGGCCCTTCCTCCATTTTGAGTTGTGCTACTATCAGGCCATCGATTTCGCCATTGCCCATGGGTTGACCCGTGTGGAAGCTGGCGCTCAGGGGGAACACAAGATCCAGCGTGGCTATCTGCCAGCTCTTACGCGCTCTGCGCACGCCTTTTTGGATCCAGGACTAGGAAGAGCTGTTGCGGCTTTTCTTGAAGAAGAGCGGAGCGCTCTTCTGGATGAAGCCGAAGCCCTGGCAGCAGGCTCTCCATACCGTCAGGACGACTCGTCCTGACGGGTGCAGTTAACGATTGGGAAAGGGTCTGACAGTTAAGCTTCCTCCATGACAGTGGAATGCCGGAGCTTCAGCCGTGGAGAACAGCACCTATATTGCCCTTTCGCGCATGGATGCCCAGCAACGCGCCATGTCGGTGGTGGCAGACAACATGTCCAATGCTTCCACGGTTGGTTACAAACGCGAAAACGTTCTGTTCAGTGACTACCTTTCCCGGCAGCACGGAAGTACCCAGCCCACGGGCGCTGAGACCCAGGCCTATACTCAGGATCGCGCGACCTATCGTGACTTCCAGCAGGGCGACATGCAGCAGACGGGAAACCCGCTCGATCTTGCCTTGGGTGGAGAAGGGTATTTCCAGGTGCAGACCGCCAACGGTGTGCGACTGACGCGCGCTGGCCGCTTTGAAAAGCAGCAGGACGGAACGGTCGTTGACGAAAGTGGTAACGCCCTTCTGGACCGGGAAGGGCAGCCCATCGTGCTGCCCGCAACGGATCATCAACTCACCATTTCTTCGGACGGTGTCATAACCACTGAAACCGGTGAAACCGGGCAGATCGGTATCGTGACTGCACGGGACAATAACACTCTCCAGGCTGAGGGCAGTCATCTTCTCCGATCAGACCAGCCAACCGATGCCGTGGACAGGCCTTCGATCCTGCAAGGCATGGTCGAAGGCAGTAATGTGCAGATGATGTCCGAGGTCACGAAGATGATGGATATCCAGCGCAATTTCGATTTCATGGCGCAGTTCGTCAACGCCGAGGCGACACGTCAGCAGAACGCCATCGATAAAATCGTTCAGGTCTCCGCCTGACAGACGTCCTGACGGGACAAGGATTAAAGCCACATGCGCGCACTCGATATCGCTGGAACGGGCATGCAGGCCCAACAGACCAACGTTGAAACCATTTCCAACAACATCGCGAACATGAGTACGACCGGATACAAACGGTCCCGTGCTGAGTTCCAGGATCTCATCTACCAGAATATCCGTCGGGTCGGCACGAGTTCGTCTGATACAGGCACGACTGTGCCTGCTGGTGCACAGGTTGGTCTGGGCGTGAAAACAGCCGCTATTTATCGCATCAACGATCAGGGTAGTCTTGAACAGACCAGTAACTCTCTGGATCTAGCCGTGCAGGGCAAGGGATACTTCCAGATCCAGCTACCCTCCGGACAGTTGGCTTACACGCGAGACGGCACATTCTCGATGGACAATACGGGATCGCTCGTCACAGCAGATGGTTACCAGCTAAGCCCGACCATCACGATCCCCAATAACGCCCAGAGTGTCAGCATTGATCAGTCCGGGCAGGTCAGCGTAACCGTCGCCGGGCAGAACAATTCAACGGTTGTCGGTCAGCTCCAGCTTGCGACCTTCACGAATGAAAATGGCCTGGATGCGATGGGTCAGAACCTGTTTACGCCCACCACAGCTTCTGGCGATGCGATGCTCGGAACCCCGAACACAACGGGCTATGGCAGTGTCATGCAAGGCTATGTTGAAAATTCGAACGTCAATGTTGTGACGGAAATCACAGATCTCATTACGGCGCAGCGTGCATATGAAATGAACAGCAAGGTCATTACGTCAGCAGACGACATGATGCAGACGCTCAACAATCTTGGCGGCCGCTAACCGTGAAAGGAGGGTGGTGGCAAGTCGGACTGCTGGTGTTTTCAGTTGTCGCAACGGGTTCCGTCCATGCGGCCACGCTCCGCACTAATATCAGTATCGATCATGCCCGTGTTCATCTTTCCGATCTGTTTTCAGGCCTGACGTCAGCGCAGGATGCCGATATCGGAGACGCTCCTGCACTTGGCGCGAATTATGTTGTAGGTGGCCCGCAACTGACAGCGATTGCTGCACAGTTTGGTGTGGACTGGCCAGACGCATCCCCTTTGGTCTCCACAACCGTGACGCGGGCAACACGTTTAATCGGGGAAGATGATATTCTACCGGTTTTGCGCCAGGGGCTGGATCTGCCTCAGGATGCACATGTTGAAATTACCCTAAGTGGTTTTCGGCTCGTGCCGGTTCCTGCGCAGGAGCAGACGGTTCCCATTCTTCTGCATCTGGAGCGTCCACCACGAGGGGGTGGCCATTTCAATGCTCGTATGGAAGTTCCATCCAGATCGGGTGGGAAAGCAACATCCTTTTCGGTGAATGGCTCTGTGACCATGGAGGTCCGGGCCGTGACGCTTCGTCATGGGCTTCGTCCGGGGCAGCCTGTGCTGCCTGAAGATGTGAGTGTTACTTTGGTCCGGTCATCCGATGTGCCTGAAGACGCGTTGCAGACCGTTGATGATGCAGTTGGCCTGGAAGCAAGAGGCAGTCTGTCTGCGGGACAGGTTCTGGCATCCTCGCAACTTGTGCACCCTCAATTAGTGCGCCGGGGATCGCCCGTGGTTCTGTCGTACACCTTGCCGGGAGTTCGCCTGACAGTGTCAGGAACTGTTCTGGAGGCAGGCGGCAAAGGCGATACTGTTCATATCTACAATGCCAACAGCCACATGGTTTTGACGGGGCGCGTCATCGGACGAACTGAAGTAGAAGTCATCCCGGACATTGCCCCTCTTTCTGCTGACAGCCGAAACCGTCCCGCAGCCATGAGCTTGCCTACGTTATAAAGAAGCCTGAAACGCTGATACATTTCAGGCTCCAAAATGAACAGCAGTCCGCTCGTCTGGCTTAACTCTGGTTCTGCACACTGTTGGGCATAGCGCGGTGCTGGAAGAGCTTTCCAATGCGGAGCATCATTCGCCGGACCCATTTTCCAATCGCATCCATCCAGAGATAGACGATCGGAGTAGTATAAAGCGTGAGCAACTGACTTACGATCATGCCTCCGAGCACAGAGACGCCCAGCGGGGCTCGCATCTCGCTCCCGTAACCATGTCCGATGATAAGCGGTACGGCACCGAGGGCCGCAGCGAGAGAGGTCATGAGAATTGGGCGGAAACGCGTGATGGATGCTTTGAAAATGGCATCCTTGGGCGACAATCCATCATGGCGCTCTGCATGAATGGCAAAGTCGATCACCAGAATAGCGTTCTTTTTCACAATGCCTGTCAGCAGGATGATGCCGATAACAGCAACAACGCTGAAGGGCATTCCAAAGCACCATAGCCCTATGATGGCGCCAATGCCGGCAGAGGGCAGCGTGGAGAGAATGGTGATGGGATGAATCAGGCTCTCATACAGAATGCCAAGCACAATATACATGACGGCAATGGCTGCTGCGAACGCCAACAGTGCATTGATCATGACTTTGGTTGTATCGCCCGCTGTCCCGGTGAATTCGCCCAGAACACCTTCTGGAGCATGGGTGCTTTTTAGCGTGTCCTGAATGAGCTGAACACCTTGGGCGTAGGTCACGCCGGGCGCCAGATCGAAGGAAATAGCGGTCGAATAGTACCCCGAACGATGGGTGACATCGAGCGGCTGCTGTTTCCAGAGAATGGAAGCCACGTTTTCAAGCGGGATCATCTTTTCTGTCGAAGACGATACAGCGGCACCGCTGGAACTGTTGCCGGAAATCTGGTTGGCCAGTGAGTTCTGAATGGACGCCGTTGCAAGAGATGCAAACGTGCTTTCAGTTCCGCTGGTGGAGGCCTTGGCTCTAATCAGGTTGGACGCCACACCACCTGCCGCTGTGCCAGCAGAAGTTGAAATCCAGACCTGATGCAGCATGTTGGGATCAGTTCGATACTGCGGCCCCAGAACCATGACGACCCGGTGTGTCGTCAGGGGAAGGTGGATCGTGGAGACGATGGTCTGGCCGTAGGAATCATATAGAACATTCTGGATGAGCTGCGGTGTGATGCCATACCGTGCTTCCGTATCGCGATGGACCGTGACGTAAGCAGCGACGGACTGGCTTTCTGTCGCAGAAGAAAGGTTGACCAGCTTTCCTGAGGCCCGCAGCGCCCCAAGCATTTTGGGAAGATAGCCCGTGAGGCTGGCAATATCTTCACTGCGCAGAACATAGCGGTAAGCACCGGTGTTCTTCTGGCTGCTTCCCCCTTGGCTATTGCCGCCGACATTCCAGAACATCACGTCTGCTCCCGGTTCAACGGGAACAGCCTTGCGAATACGGGCCAGCACTGTGGCTACCGGAGCGCGCTCGCTTTTTTCCTTCAAATGCAGGTAGAGCTGACCGGAGTTTTTATCGTTACTGAAAATAGTCGTGGATGTTACGTCCGGGTCCCGCTGCACGATTGCACCGACAGCACGCAGCCTGCGGTCAATTTCATCAAAGGACATGGTCGCATCGCCTTGGATGCGACTGCCAATCAGGGAAATATCCTGCTCAGGGATAAATTCCTTGGGCATGACGATGACTGAACCCACGAGCAGGATAAAACTCAGGGGAAGGGTCAGACCCATAAGGATCGTGTGCCGCAGACACCAGTGCATGGAGCGAGCGTAAAGACGTACGAGGCCATCCAGCCCCGCTTCAGTAAAGCGCACGATGGCGCCTGTAAGACCCTTACGGGGAGCGGTCCCATGATCAATTTCAAGCATGCGGGCGCACATCATGGGCGTCAGGGTGAGGGACAGCCACATTGAAATCACGATGGCTGAAATCATCGTCATGCAGAACTCGAACATGATCGAGCCTGCAGTACCCGGCAAAAACAGCAGAGGAATAAACACCGCTACAAGCGAGGCACTGATGGACAGGACCGTGAAGCCGATTTCTGACGAGCCAACAATGCTGGCTTCGTAATGATCCATCCCGTCTTCAATGTGCCGGGCAATGTTCTCGAGCACCACAATGGCATCATCGACAACGAACCCGACAGCGATCGTCAGGGACATCAGAGATAGAACATCCAGAGTAAAGTTGAAGTAGGCCATTGCGGCCAGCGTGCCGGACAGGGCAATCGGCACAGTGACGGCCGGGATGACAGTGGTCATGACCCTGCGGAAGAAAAGCAGGATAACCAAGACCACCAGAATGACGGAAATGATGAGGGCGTCTCTCGCATCATCAAGGGCAGCGCGAACGGAGCGGGATGTATCCAAGCCAACAGTTAATTTGACGCTACCCGGCAGACCCTCTCGCAGTTTGTCCAGATTAGCGTTGATCCCATCAACGATCGCCACTGTGTTGGCGTGGGGCTGGCCGGAAACGATGAGCGTAATGGCCCGGTGACCATTGATGTAGCTCGTTTGATAAACGTCCTGCACACCATCGTAGACGTTTGCGACGTCCTTGAGGCGGACGGGATACAGTCCGTTCCGGTAGCCGACAATCAGATCCCTGTATTCGCTCGCTTTGACGGCCTGATCATTGGTCGACAGCAGCATGCGTGTGCCATGACTGTCGATGAAACCCTTTGGGGTGAAGGCATTGGCAGAGGCGAGGGCCGAGCGGATATTCTCAAGCCCGATGCCCCATTTATACAGAGGTCCCGGATTAAGCTCCACACGAACGGCCGGGTTCGATGAACCAACGACCTCCACGCGGCCTACCCCTTTGACCTTCGCCAGATAAGGTTTGACCTGAATATTGGCCACATCATAGAGCTCGGCCTGTGTCAGCTGGTCTGTCGTGACACTGAGCAGGTAAACCGGGAAACCACTGCCATCCAGTTTGAAGGCCTGCGGATCATCGTCGAGTGTGCCAGTGGGAAGATCGCTGCGGGCAGCCCGAAGAGCTGCCTGTACGTCTCGCAGGGCACCGTCAATGTTCCGGGAGGACGAGAACTCAATGAAAATCTGCGCCTGACCCTGGCTCGTGTCAGACTCAATGCTCTTCACATCGGCAATGGAGCCAAGACGCCGCTCCAGCGGGGTCGTGACAGATGTTGCCATCTGCTGCGGGTCCGCACCCGGCTGTGATGCCACGACCATGATATTGGTTGTGGTGGCATCAGGCATCGTCGCAACAGGCAGAAGAGGATAGCAGATGACGCCGGCCATGAAGATGGCAAGAGACATCAGGATTGTTGCGACGGGGCGGTCAATGAAAAAGCGGCAGAAATTCATGCCGACAGCTTATCCCCGATTATGGTCTTTGGGTCATTACTATTAGGACACGAAAAGTCATTTTCGTACCGTGAGAGTGGTCAGTAATCGGGCATTCCGCCTGGTTGGGATGAAGGCTGCCTGCAATAATAAAGTTCAGCTAGGCGCGGCGGCAAAAGGTCTGTCAGGCGCGCTCCTAACCCCAGCCAGAAGGGAAACATAATTCGCCTCTGACCGCGCAGGGTTCCGCGTAAAATGCGACGGACGGCCTTGTCTGTGGAGACCAGCCCCGGCATGGGAAAACGATTGGCCTGTACCATCGGGGTTTCCACAAAACCGCAACAGACGCTTGTAAGTGAAATGCCCTGTCGCTCCAGACTGGGCGCACTGGCAACAATAAAGCGATCAATTGCAGCTTTGGACGCTGAATAAGACGGTGTGCCGGGATAAGAGACGAAGCTCGCGACCGAAGACATCACACAGATGCGGCCTCGCTGGCCATTTGCATCTGGTTTCTGCTGTCGCATCTGCTCGATCGCTGGAAAAACGGTATTGAGGGCACCTGTCAGATTCGTCTCGAAAATGGCTCTGGCGTGCTGTTCCCGTTCCGCGACCAAAGGAATATCCCCAGCGGTAGGAGGAAGGCCGCCAGTCAGGCCCGCGCAGGCAAAGACCATGTCCAGTCTGGAGGGTGCAGACTTTTTGATCCAGTCCTCCATTTCTGGTCGGTCTCGAACGTCTAGAGTGCGCGTGTGAACCGTTGAGCCCAAGGGCTCACACTGGGACTTAGTGAGCGCCAGACCTTCCGGATGGATATCGCCCAGAGACAGGAACTGCCCAGGCCGGGAAAGGCGCCGTGCCAGTCCCTGACCAATTCCAGAACCGGCTCCTGTAATAAGGATCGTCATTGTGCGGGGCAGTTATTCGCGGGCTTCTGTCCGGCAAGAAGGGTCCGCGCGAAACTGTGGGCGTCTGTCGTGACAGCAGGCAGGGTGCCGCTGTGGCTGGCTCCGCCATAGGTTGTGTGGCTGACGGAGGTGCCTGCTGCACACAGCGCATTCACCAGACGACGCTGCTCGGTTGGGGAGGAATGCAGATCCTGCGCGCCCGTCGCAATCATGACAGGCGTTGAGAGCGACAGGGACGGATATTCAGCCCATTTCAGTGCTGGCGCCAATACAGCATCGGCGCCGGGCTTGAGCATCGTCGCGGGGGTCAGGCCTGAACGATGGACCAGCGGAAAAAAATCCGAGCTGCATGTGTTTGCGGCATCGTGCATGAGGGCAAGAGCCCGGTTTGTGAAGACAGCGTTGGCGTCAAACGATGGGTCGGCCTGAGCCAGAGACGCGCCAAGAGACAGGAGCTCCGGAACAACTGGGGAAAAACTGCGCGGATTACGAGGATGCAGAAGATCCTGAATACCCTGCGCATCCAGATAGGGCGGGGCAACAGCGATCGTTCCCAGAATATGCAATTGAGGCGCGTAGGATGCCGCCATTGCAGAGGCCGCCAGAGCAGCCTGAGCGCCTTGCGAATGACCACTGAGAAGCACTGTCGTTGAGATCGAAGGAAGGCGTTCGTGAGCAGCTCGCACGGAATCCAGGACGCTCATCCCTTCTGAACGGGCATTGAGAAGCAATGCCTCGCCGGGCTCCCCAAGACCCGGATAGTCTGTGGCAACGATCGCAAAGCCCTGTCGCAGCCAGGGACCATAAAAGCGTTCCTGCACAGTCCCGAGGCCCATAACAGAAGGCGCACATGTCAGATGCAGGCCACTTTCTCCATGAGCCCAGGCCAAGACAGGCCACCCACCAACGGGCGGCTTGCCTGCGGGAACCAGAACTTCCGCTGACACCCGAACAAGCTGCTTTGGATTACGGGCATCTGCGCTGCGATAAGTGAGGCGCCAGGCCTGGCCCGGAACATGGGAAATCATGTGATCCAAACGCATGGCTTGACCCGCTGCCACCGGCACGCTGACGGAATAGGAGTCTCCGTCATCCTGCGATGCACAACCGGACAGGGCGGCACCGAGAGAGGTAAGGCTGAAAAGTGTAGCGCCCATCGTTCGGCGGAAGCGAATGAATGTCATGGTAACTCATGGTCTCCTGAGGAGGAAAACGCATCATAGCAGCGCCGGTTGTCTCCGGGGAGCCATCCTGACTTGGAGGCGAGGCCATCCGGCGCTACAGAAGATGCCACAGAAGACAGAAAGGAACCGACTATGAGCGATACCCCTCCCGACCGCCTGTGCGCCAGCCCGGACAGCCCATACTACAATGAAGACGTGCTGAACCGCGGCGTTGGTGTTCGCCTCAAGGGCGAAGAGAAGACCAATGTTGAGGAATACTGCATCAGCGAAGGCTGGGCCCGTTTGTCTGTTGGCAAGGCCGTGGACCGCAAGGGCCGTCCGATGACCCTGAAGGTCACGGGGACGGTTGAGGCCTGGTTCAAGGACGACGAAAAGGACGCATGATGACGCAGGTCAGCCCCCGCCGGATTATTATCGACACGGATCCCGGTCAGGACGATGCCGTGGCGATCCTGCTGGCGCTGGCCTCGCCAGAACTGCAGGTCGAAGCGATCATGACCGTTGCTGGCAACGTGTCGCTCGCCCAGACCACGAAAAACGCCTGCGCCCTGCTCGAACTGGCAGGGCGTGAGGATGTACCGGTTTTTGCCGGTGCCGCACGGCCTCTTCATAAGGCGCCGATCAGTGCGGAATACGTGCACGGTGAAACCGGAATGGGGGGCGCTAACCTGCCAAACCCTCGTCTCCGTGAGCAGCCGATGGACGCGGCTACCCATCTGATCGATGTGCTGCGGAAGGAGCCGAAAGGCGCCATTACGCTGGTTTGCCTGGGTCCTCTGACCAATCTGGCACACGCCCTGACGCACGCCCCGGATATTGCGCCCAAAATTTCCCGGATTGTCGCAATGGGTGGCGCGCAGCGCGAAGGTGGAAACATCACACCAACTGCGGAATTCAACTTCTTCGTTGATCCCCACGCTGCGAAAATCGTGATGGGTGCAGGCATTCCTGTCACGCTGCTCCCGCTCGATGTGACCCATCGCGCCATCGCGACTCCTGCGCGGCTGGCACCGATTGCTGCGCTCGGAACACCTGTGGGCGATATGGTTGTCCGGATGCTGGGTGCTGAAGACCGCTTTGAGAAGCTGAAATATGGATGGGAAGGCGGTGCACTCCATGACCCGCTGACGATTGGCTGGCTGCTGCGGCCAGACCTGTTCTCCGGACGGGCCTGTAACGTCGAGATCGAGATTGAAGCACCGCTTTGTCTGGGACAGAGCGTTGTCGATCTTTGGAAGGTAACCGATCGCCTCCCTAATGCGTTATGGATTGATCACATTGATTCCGACGCGTTCTACACTCTTCTTACCGAAAGACTGGCCCGTCTGGTTTAGGGTCTTCTTTTGTCAGCCCATGACTCTGGAGCATCGAACATGACAGATTCTAACCCGCAGGATCGCTTCTCCGTCGTCATCGTTGGTGGGGGTGCTGCAGGCATCACCATTGCAGCGCAGCTTCGACATCAGCGACCCAACCTGTCGATTGCCATTATCGAACCGTCTACGACGCATGCCTACCAGCCGGGCTGGACGCTGGTTGGAGCCGGCGTGATGACGCTGGCGGAAACGCTCCGTCAGGAAGGTGGCCTGATTCCGAAAGACGTAACCTGGCTGCGAGACAGTGTGGTGTCTTTCGATCCTGACGCGAACACCGTGACGCTCGAAAGTGGCCGTGTGGTGGAATATCGTCGGCTGGTTGTATGCCCCGGCCTTCAGTTGGACTGGGATAAAATCGAGGGACTACCCGAGACGCTGGGCCGTAATGGCGTGACATCCAACTATTCCCGTGAAACGGCTGCCTACACGTGGGAATGCATTCGTCATCTTGATGGTGGAAAGGCGCTCTTTACACAGCCTCCTATGCCCATCAAGTGTGCTGGGGCACCGCAGAAGATTGTCTATCTGGCAAGCGATCACTGGCGCAAGGAAGGGTCGCTTCACCGCACGGAAGTCGATTTCTGCATGGCGGGAGACGCGCTGTTTGGCGTGGCATACTACGTGCCTTCCCTCCAGAAGCAGATCGATTTTTATGGGGTCAATCTTCATAAGAAAGAGAACCTCATCAAGGTCGATGGGGAGAAACGTGAAGCTACCTTCCAGATTGTTGGCGCGGACGAAACTGTTGTTCGTTCATTCGACATGCTGCACGTTGTTCCGCCACAGTCCGCCCCGGACTTCGTCAAGAAAAGCCCCCTTGCCAATGCCGCTGGCTGGCTGGATGTAGACCCTACAAGTCTGCGTCATGTGAAGTACGATACCGTTTTCGGCGCTGGAGATGTTCTGGGCACAAGTAATGCCAAGACAGCTGCTGCCGCGCGCGAGCAGGCTCCCGTTGTGGTCGCGAACCTGCTGGCTTCTCTCGACGGCCGCCCTCAAACAGGGGCGTATGATGGATATGGTGCCTGCCCACTGACAGTGTCTTACGGCAAAGTCGTGTTGGCAGAGTTCCTGTATGGCGGGAAGGTTGCTCCGAGCTTTCCGTATGATCAGCGGAAACCCAGCCGCTTTGCTTGGCTCCTGAAAACCGAAGTTTTCCCCCGCCTGTACTGGCATGGAATGCTCAAGGGGCATGATGTCAAGGTCAAGCACAAGGTCAAAGAAAGCGCCTGACCATATGGGTTGATAGAGGAATAAAAACAGGCCGGGAGAATATCCCGGCCTGTTTTTATTTTTTTTTCAAGAAGGGTAGGCTTATTTAATAGGCCCCCCTCTTAAATTTACGCCTTAGAGAGACACATTCACACCGAAATGGAACGATCGCAACACAAGTCCCTTCTGGCTCCATGCGGAGTTGTACAGATAGGAGCCATACGTCGCGAAGTCGTATGGGGCTCTGAAACCAAGCAGGTTATAAACGTTCGCGTAGACGCTCCAACGACTATTGATCCGGTAGTTGACGTTCAAATCAACATCCCAGAATGCCTTGGTATGGCACTGGCTAGGCGTATAAGCCTGCTGGATGGAACTGAAGCTGGAGCAGGTATTGCGGGTTCCTGGGCCCGTTTGATCTTCAGCCACCGTCTTGTAGCCGCTGGTGTAATAGACCGTCGGCGTAACAGCGAGGCTTTTGTAAATGAAGGTGTTTGACCAGTTTGCGCGCCAGCGAGGCGTTCCCGACGCTGAAACGGCACCATAAGGACCAATTGTTCCAGCATAATGCTGCACCTGCCCGTCAGGCGTTGTCAGATTAAAGCTGTGAACATACGTAGCGCTGCCAGTGCTGATCCAGCGCACATCATGCAGGACACCTGGCAGACGGGATGTTGCAGAAACTTTGAAATCTACACCATCTGTGACGACCTTATTGGTGTTCAGGTAGCCAAGATTAATGAGGGCAGGGCGTGGCGGCGCATCCGGATGCTGTGCGTCGACGATTTCAGGAGTAACGCTGACGCCAGCCGGAAGACTTTCACCGGCCAGATAGGCTTCAGCAACGGAGGTGGTGCTGACTGGGTTTGGTGCGATGTAATTTGATTTCTTGATGTAATAGTAATCGAAGCTAAAGTTTAGCCAGTCGGTTGGCTTGATTAGAGCACCACCAGTGAAATTGGTGGCAATTTCTGGTTTCAGGTTCGGGTTGCCAGCAACATTTGATCCGATGCTGTATGATTGAGCATAGGTATCCGGTGTCCCGTTCGGGTTTAGATGCTGGTTAATCCAGGCCTGATTGCGGGGCTGATAGGTCGTGTAACCGACGTTGGAACCGCCCGTTTCTGCAAAGCTTGGAACGCGGAAACCACGGGAGAATGTGCCGCGTAGTGAGAACTGCTTGACGGGGGTAAAGATCAGGCCAGCCTTCGGCGTGTAGTGGCTAAAGCCTTCTGAATAATGATCGTATCGGCCAGCAATGTTGCCAGACAGCATTTTGTGGAACGGAAGACCGAGCTCGAAAAAGCCGGATTCAACCCAACGGCTGCCTTGCGCATTGAATGGATTGATCGCACCTGTGTACTGCGCTGTCGGATCGGACGGATCGTAAGGGTTGGCACTGGGGTCGTTGAGAGATTCGTAACGAACGTTGCCACCAATCGCGAGATCGACCGTTCCACCAGGCAGTTTGAACAGGCCTTTGCTAAGCGACATTTCTCCAGAATATTCCTGCGTGCGCGCATTCATGACGTTAGGCGGCGCAATGGCTTTGCGAACGGCATTGGTATTTTTGGAGGGGTCGACGAAGTTGTAGGTGCCATTGGTGATGGCATCCTGAATTCCGCGAATTGTCGGAACGCCCAGAATGGTCTGTTCAAGCGTTGTGTTCATGCCGACGAAATTAACGTCGTAATTCCAGTCAGAGCCCCAGTTGGATGCGGCGGAGCCATTGTAACGTGCGGAGCCGCGGAAATTCTGGCTCAGCTGGGTGTTCACGCGCTGAATATCGCTGAACATACCAATGACCTGCGCCGCCTGACCCTGCGCTGCAAATGGGTTGTTGGGGTTAAGCGATCCATCAGGCAGATACACCGGCAGGGGCGTGCTCAGTGTATTCGCTGCTCGGGATTGAGACTGCGCGCGGATACTGACAGGTGTACCTGTATAGGTTGAAAGAGCCTGAGAATAGGTAAACATCGCGGTCAACTGGGAGCGCGGGGTGACCTGCACGGTTGTATGAATGGTTGCGTTGATGCGGCGCAGGGACGGAGAGACCTGTGAATAATCGCCCACAGCATTCTGAGTGCAGGCCTGACTGATGGAACCTGCTGGCGTTCCTGCCGCGTTTCCGCTGACCAGGGAGCCAAAAGAGCCGCACCCAGCAGCAGGGTTCAGAAGTTGATAAGCTCCAATACCTCCGCGACCGCCATCACTCGGGCGGACGACTGTTGCAGGCGTGGCACCAAAATTCGCAATGGAGCCATCAGATGCAAGAACGTTTGTGTTTCCGTTTTCGCCGCCGAGTTTGGTCAGATCTCCGGTTTTATAGGGATAACCAAGTTGACGGTTATAAAGGGCATCGTCCTGCTGGTATTCGGAGTTGATATAGACGTTATATCCATCCCGGTGCAGATCACCGAAGCCGTAGGTTGCATAAAGCTTCTGATGTCCGGTATCGCCGCGTTGAGACAGGCCACCCTCGGCATTGCCTTCAAAACCCTTGATTTCTTTGCGGGTCACATAGTTGATGACACCAGCAACCGCGTCGGCACCGTAACGGGTAGCCGCACCGTCTTCCAGAACATCAGTGGATTCCATGATGGAGGACGGGATCCAGTTGGTATCGACGAAGTTGCGCTGTCCGTCATCCGAAAGGGGATAATAAGACAGTCGCTGCCCATCCATCAGCACCAGCGTTGAATCGGAACTGAGACCACGGAGCGAGGGAGCGGAAGCGCCACCTGCGAAAGCGCCATTGGCGGAGAAAGCGTTGGTCAAACTGCCCGCGCCGTTGGAGGACAGGGCCTGCAATGCGTCTGTTACGTTGGCAAATCCACGCCGCGCCATGTCTGCCCGGCTGATATGCGTGATGGGTGACATGCTGTTGACGTTGGGATCATGCAGCAGCGAACCGGTCACCGTGACATTTTCGGAGCGGACAGACTCGATCTGTTGCAGATCCTTTTTCTGCACACGCGTAACTCTCGATGCCGTAGCAGTAGAGCCTGTTGGTGGAAGTGCAGGAACTGACTGCTGAACAGGAGCAGTAACTTTCGGTGCACTCTTTTTGGTAGTGGAATGTTGTTTGGCAGGAGCCTGCGCATGAGCTCCTGCGACTGGCAGAGCACTATATGAAATGCCTGCCAGGAGCGTAATTTTTAGAAAACCTGTTGGCATGCTCCGGAAAATCCCGGCGCGACCTTGCTTGGGTGGAGACGCTGACATGAAAAGCGGTTTCCTTGCGCGTAACGTTTTAACTGTATCTTCGGTTACAAAATTGAAAGGAAACGTCACTGCTCCGCAATAGAAACAAACACATCCAGCATCAAGAATTTCTAATGTGTGTCATAACCGACACTATTGTTTCAAAGTGTGTTATACTTCTGTATCGCAAGTATTGGCAAGTGTAGTTCAATATAACTACGGAATGTTATCGGATAAAAAACTCCCCTTTTTAGGATAACAAACAGAGTTTTCTCCAACCCACTCTGAAACCATCACCTCATTTGAACCGGCAGGGCTGATCTGTGGTCGGCTGTTCATTAGTCTGAATGACCATGAGTGTCACAGCATCATCGCCGACATTTCCTGCAAAATGTCCGATGTGACCTTGTGAGTCCTTACGGCTCATTTGGTCTTCACCCAAAGAAACATCCCCTGGTCCCATCTCGACACGTGTTCCGTCCATTGCGGTAACGTACCATGTGCCTTTGAGAGGAATGATCCACTGGACTTTCGGGTCAGGGTGCCAGCTTCCATCCCAGTGTGGAGGTTGCACGGTAGAAATGATCTGGGCCTGTCCGCTCTTGAGGCGGTCCTGCCATTGCGGGCCTGCTGGCTTGGACATGGTTTTCAGAATGTAATTGTGAAACGGACAGCGCGTCATATGGCTGACGCCATTATGGTCCGTCCAGTTGTGCCAGTAATATGCTGTGGGAGGTGCAGGATCTGCAGCTTCAGCCGCGTGACAAAATGCGGTAACGCCAAGAGCAAAAGCGAACAGCAGAGAGATAGGGCGCATGGCTTATTGTTCCTCATGTCGTGCTGGGGGCTGATAGCGAGGCTTTGGGGCGATATCGTCAAAGCGGCTGCGTGAGGGCGTGGACAGAAGCTCGATAATCATGCCCCACGGCGCACGGCCGTAGCAGAACATGTTACTAGGGCCAGCTTCGAGAGAAGGCTGCCCCTGTGGCTCTGTCAGAAGTTCGCCACCCGCTTTGGTGAAGCGGGTGCAGGCCGCATGAATATCGTCAACATAGACGGCAAAGTGCTGTACGCCGAAGTCACAGGCGCGGACGGCCGGTCTCTGGTCTGGGCCATGAATTTCAAAGAGTTCGAGCCCAGGTCCATGCCCCAGAGACATCATACACATCTCCCAGACCACGCTGCCGGTTGGCAGCCCGAGTATCTTCTCTGTCTGCGGACCCTGTTGGGGGTGGGTGTGGGTAACGTTGCGGTATAGCGCAACAGCGCCTAGTGCGGCTTCGAGAAAGCGGATGGCAAGGTTGATGTCGGGTACGGTCACACCGACATGGTCGATACCTCGCGGAAGTCCTGAATGGTCTGCACTCACGGAGAGATCCTTCATGGTTATGAAGGTCTCAACCTGTGAGTTAAAGAACGGTTGCGGTCAGCCGTTCACATTAGTGACGAACTATGTCAGTTCAGGCGTCGTCGATCGGACGTTTCGGGAGGAGCGCCGGTACGAAGAAGAGTGTGCAGATCAGTGTGCAGCCCAAAGACATGAGAAGCAGACGGCCCATGCTCGCAGTGCCCGGATGAGCAGATGTTGCTAGCGATCCAAACGCCGTTGCTGTTGTAAGGGCAGAAAATAGAACAGCGCGTGCGGTCGGAGAGGTCAGCGGTCCCTTGATGCCTTCGCGCCAGTTCATCACGAAATAGATATTGAAAGACACGCCAACCCCGAGAAGCAGGGGAAGAGCAATGATGTTGGCGTAATTCAGTGTCTCTGGAACCGTGACAATCAGGATGACAGTCAGGAGAGCCGAGAGCAGTAGCGGTGCCATGACAAGCGCTGCATCCAGAATGCGGCGCAGCACCACCAGAAGAATGATGCCGATCATGATCAGAGCCGAAATGGCGGCAATCGTGAAGGCATGGACGATGGTGTTCGCGCTTTCGGTGATCTCCATGGCCGGCCCACTGATATCCGGATTGACCGAACGCAACTGGGACACAAACCTATGCATCACGGGCGTCTCGGAAATCTGTCCTTTGGGATGGATCGTCAGGCGCTGGCGACCATCAGGAAGTGCGTAATCCTTCCGAATATCGTCGGGGATATTGTTGATCGTGATGGGCTTCGGCTGAAGCGCCGTGCGGAGCATGGAGAGCTGATCCGGCAAAAAGCGTGTCAGGGCATGGCTGGCATTGACCAGTGTTGCGTCAGGGGCTGTCGAGAGCGTGTTGAGAGCCTGGCGGATTTTTTCCAGCGGTGCGGGGAGCTGATCTTTGACGCTGTCCAGTTTAGCCGCCGCTGCAATGGCAGAGGCCCGAATGGCCGCGGCATCCGGCGCAGGTAATGGGTCCTGAACGGTAATTGTCGGGAGAAGGATGGAAGCCGTGTCCTCGATCATAGCCAGTTTGTCGGTCTGATCATCCGGGACAAGCGCCCCCAGCCACAACACATCATGGACGCTCGACAGCTTGGAGAAAGCCGCCGCGTTCTTTGCCGCATCCTCAACATTCGGCACCAGAAGTTGAGCAAAATATGGGGTGGTGAGGGGATTATCTTCCAGAAGATGAAGGGCATGCATGCCCTCCGTGTTCGGGTTCTTCGTGTGGAGAGGATCTGCATCGAACTTCAGCAACGGCATCAGGGCAACGCCCACGACCCCGAGAAGTGCGAAGACGCCCACGACCTTTCTGCGCTTGTGACGCAGCATGTGATCGACGGGCGCCATGAACGTGAAGCCGGGCTCACCTTTCCCGAGCTTCGCCCGGAAGAGCGTCAGCAGGGCCGGGAGCAGTGTCATGGTGCACAGGAAGGCAATCAGCATCCCGAACCCTGCAATCAGGCCCAACTGAGCAACGCCGATGAAGCTTGTCGGGGTGAAGGCCAGAAAGCCCGCAGCGGTTGCAAGTGACGCGACCAGAATCTGTGCGCCACTCTCCTGTCCAGTGAGAACGAGGGCGTCATGCAGAGACGGCATGGAGCCATCTTCGTTGCGCTGTCCCCGGAAGCGGACGCTGTACTGGATGGCAAAATCCACTGCAATGCCCACGAACAGGATCGCGAACGCCACCGAGATGAGATTGAGTTCCTTCACGCTAAGCGCAGCAAAGCCGGTCGTCAGCAGAAGGCCTGCAATCAGAGTCAGCAGAATGGGAACAATGACGCGGATGGAATGCACGGCCAGAACCAGCCAGAGTGCGACCAGAACCAGCGAAATGACCAGACCGAACACCATGCCATGGGCAACGGTCGAGAACTCTTCGTCGTTGAGCTTGACCTCGCCAGTAATGCTGCCGGTGGCCTGACCGGACTTTACGAATTCAAGGCTGTCGATCGCCTTGCGCATCGCCGTTGTGGCGCCCTCTCCGGGTTGAAGGGAGCTATAATCCAGCTTGGGCTTTGTGACGACGAATTCGTAGCGGCTGCCAAGCTCGGCCAGACGACCGACAAGAAGATTCTGCCAGGACAGATCCTGAGGCTGACCAGCCGCGGCCTTGGTCAGAGAGTCCGCAAAGCCGTCCAGAGCGCCGTTGAAGCCACTAGGAATGCCTTGCCCGGCCTTGATACCGTCCCCAATCAGGCCAAGGGCACCGAACAGGCCGCGGGCTGAGGGATCTGCTGCCAGAGTTCCAAGAAAAGGCTGGGCTGAAACGATGGAATCCAGAAGGGGTTCGAGGTCCTTCTTATCCAGAAACAGGAAGCCGTGACTGTTATAAAACGGATTATCGCCCGGCAGGCTGACCATTTCGAAGTGCGCATGGTCTTTGCTGAGTTCGGCAGCAAGGGCGCGGGCCGTGGCGCGTCCCTGTTCGGGGATGCGGCTGTCGATGATGGCGACGAGCTGATTGTCATCCTGCGGGAAGAGACGGTTCATCTCATCCGTCCGCTGTTTCCAGGGCAGGGTGCTGGCAAACATCTTGCCAGTATCAGTTGTCACACTCAGGCGCATGATACTCAGTGCGACACATCCCGCACAGAGGAGCGCAAACAGAACCACCACCAGTGGCGCACGACGTGCACAGGCGGCATTTAGCCGGCCGATCAGATCCGAAAACATGGGGCCTACCCTTAACAGAACGGGCAGAATTTCCCTACCCCAACCTGACATTTCCGCCATCATGGGGCACAATGGAAGCCATGACGTGGACTCTCGATGGCTTGGCTGAACATGAAAGTGTAATCAAGGGCAGCACTTTCCTTGCGCGCGCGGCTCCTGTTGCAGATGAAGCCGCAGCACTGGCGTTCTTCGCCGAGGTTGCTGTCCCGGACGCGACTCATAATTGCTGGGCCTTCCGGACGGGTCAAAGATACCGTGCCAGCGATGATGGAGAGCCCTCCGGAACAGCAGGGCGCCCGATCCTTTCTGCGATTGAGGGGCAGGATTTCGACAATGTGATGGTTGTCGTCACACGGTGGTTCGGTGGTGTAAAGCTGGGAGCCGGTGGGCTTGTTCGGGCATATGGCGGTGCGGCTGCGGCCTGTCTGCGAGAGGCAGCCAAAATCGAGCGGATCGAAACTCTGCCCCTGCGGTTTCATTGTCCCTTCTCGGTTTACGCGCAGGTTGAAGCCAAACTGCCGGGGTGGCGGGCAGAAAAGACACTGTGTGACTTTGATGCAGAAGGTGCGTGGTTGACTGTCGCTGTGCCTGTTGACGAGGCAGACATGATCACGGAGTACCTGCGAGATCTGACACGTGGCCAGATGGCCATCTCTCGCCCGGATCTATAAAAAACTAAATAAAAAAGTTATAAATAAAATCTCTCTTTACATACTGTGTAATATGAGGCTCACTCGTTTTCGTTGCCTCTTCATGTCAAATTGTGGTTCTCGATGCTTCTTTCTGTCGTCTCTTTCCGTCATGAAAGAAGCCTCATTGCCGGAGTGCTTCTGTTGACGGCTAATCTGGGCCATCACGCAGGCGCCCAGACGGCTCCTATGAAAACCAGCCCGATTGAGTCTCCTCCCATTGAGGAGGAATGGATCAAGGTTCCTTCCACCGAGCGACCGATCATTCAGGATTATCCTCATGCCGGCGTGGTCGGTCAGCCACGGCGAATCACTGCCAAGCAGAACCGTGCACCGAATGGTCATCAGGGGCCGTGGGGTGATTTCAACTACGGAAACGGTGAAGCCGCCGGGTTTGGCCCGGTTGGCCGCTATGGCGCGGCGGCTTGGGCGGAGGACTGGAGTTACCTGCGAGACAAGAGCAAGCGTACGGACTTTTTTGATCCGCTCAAATTTATTGCCCTGAACAATAGTCGCACGATCTGGCTGACCTTGTCGGGGGAATCGCGGTTACGAAACTGGTATGAGGAAGCGCCATTTCTGGGGCGCAGTGGAAAAGCCCAGTCAGGCCGCTTCGGCATTCGGAACCTGATCGGGGCAGACTTGCATCTGGGTGAGCATGTCCGTCTTTTTGGGCAGCTCATCAATGCGGATGCAGGGGGCTGGAAGGGGTTTGGATATGGCTCGACATATCGCAAGAGGCTGGACCTGCAACAGGGCTTTGTTGAGCTGAAGGGCAAGGTTGCCGGAGCACATACAGGCTTTATGTTTGGACGCCAGCAGTTCCTCGATGCTCCGTCCTACATATTGTACAATCGCGAAACCCCAAACGTTCCTCTGTCCTGGAATGGTGGTCGGTTTTATGCTCTCTGGCCCCGGATCCGTGTGGACGCATATGATTTCGTTCAGACGAAAACAGACAGTCGTCTCATGTTCCACAATACCGAGGATTACGGAACGCGTCTTTATGGTGGAAACACCACGATGATCGTTCCAGCATTTTCCGTTGGAGGCGAACGCGTGCATTCGTTTCTGGACCTGTTCTACATTCGGTACAGATACAGCAGCGGTCTCTCGGCGGTGCCAACAGCAGCACGTGTTCTTAAAGGAACATCCTCTCGGGGCAATCTGGGATTTCGCTGGTATGGAACATCCGCCTCCGTCGAATACTCGGTGGGAGCACTCTACCAGAACGGAACATTCCAATACGCCGGGACAGAGCGGAAAAGCAGCGTTCGTGCGTGGGCCGTCAACACGATCATAGGCTACAGACATACACCTTCTCCCTTGCATCCCTTCCTGGGTGTGCAGGCAGATATTTATTCCGGTGGGTCAGATGGTCAGAATGGAACGGTGCACACTTACATGGCACCGTTTAATCCACAGACCAACTATCTGGATACGACAACCTATATTTCACCGTCCAATCTGGTGAGCCTGTCTCCGGTTATCAGCATCACACCCTGGAAAGGATTTGCGTCCCTGCGTCTGAAGGCACCGTTTATGTGGCGGGAAAACGCAAACGGGGCGATCTGGAGTTCATCCGGCCCATACACATTCGCTCATGCTTATCGGGGAGGATATGTGGGCGTCGTACCGCAGGCCTCGCTGACGCTTCAGATCAACCATCATCTGACCTGGCAGATCTATGGAGCGCGGTTCATGGCGTCACAGAGTTTGCGCAAAGCGGGCGCGCAAAGTGGCAGCTATGCGCAGTCAAACGTGACATTCAGGTTCTAGAAAACTATCAGTTCAGGACGGGTTCTGACCTGTCCTCTGGCAGTGGGGGCGTCTCAATCATCACGGGCGGAAGGATATCTTCCAGACTGGCTTGGATAGCTTTCTCGGAAAAACGCTCTTTCAGCAGCTTCCTTGCGGCCGCTATCTGAGCCTTTGCCGCAGATGGCACCAGAAGAGCAGCTGTTTTTTCCGCAAAATCTTCCGCACTGTCAGCGATGGATTTTGCCCATAGCGGATTGGACGCATCGACCAACCCCTCTGCTGCAATGGGCGTCATGACAATTGGCAGCCCAACAGACCACGCATCCAAAACTTTCCCCTTGATCCCTGCACCATAACGGAGTGGAGCGACACAGAGCGACACGTCAGACAAGGTCTCTTGAAGGTTGGACACGTGCCCCGTCACTTCTATGTCTTTGTCTGCAAGCATGTGAACTGCATGCGGCATGGCGCTGCCGATGAGGCGACAGACAAGATTGGGAATGCGTTTTTTAAGGCGCGGCAAAATATCCAGAATGAGCCATTTTGCAGCGTCTGTGTTTGGGGCATGGGCAAAGTGAGCAACAAACGCAATGACGGGCTTGTCCTGGTGTCGACGGGAACGGGTTTTGACGGGAACCGCCCAAGGGACAACATGGATATTGGCCGTAGGAACCATCCGCTCCAGTTGTTTGGCTTCGATCGAAGAATGCGTCAGAACGCTATCGGCCAGCCAGGCACACATGTTTTCCCGCACTTCAATTCGCATTGCTGTGCGCACAAGCTCCGGACGGCTTTCCACAGTGGCCTGACGGTGCAGGCGAAGGGACGCCAGATCCGCAACACTCCAGATCAGTGTGGCTGTTGGGGCAAAGGCGCGGCACAGGGCAGCATAGCTTTCAGCATTATTCAGGCGATGTAGGTAAACTACGTCTAACCCAGGTCCGAGCCGTTTGAGGGCCTCTTCAGGTCCCGTGAAAACCGGGGGCATAAGGCAGTCGATATTCATAACTGCCAGATGCGCCTGATCCTGCTCTGTGGGGGGCTGGCGGGAGGCTATGAAACAGCATCGGTAGCCCAATGCCTGCGTCGCTCGCATGTGAGACAACAAAGCGACCGATCCTGCATCTCTTGTGGAGTCAGGAGCTCTGTCATCTATGAAAAGCGCACAGGGAGCAAAAGAGAGAGCGTCCTCATGGCGGCGGCTGGCTTTTTGAGCGAGAGTGCGAGCCTCGAGACTGGTAATGTTTGACGCGCTCTGGTGTCGAAGCGCATCTGCTGATTTTGTGAGAAAAGACAAGGCGTCACGTCTTGCCTGCGGTGTAATCAGGCCTTGGATCAGGGCGTTGAAATGCTTTTTGAAAGCATCATCCAGGTGATCTGCCCGTGGTAAGAAAACGGGATCTCCGAAACGCTCCTGTCCATGCAGAAGCTGGATAGTATGGTCTTGCAACGGATCAAGCGCAGTGCTGAACACGTATTCGAAGCCGTATCGGCCGGACTGGAAACCAGCGTCCCGTAAATCCCGCCGGAATTGGTTCGCTGGAAAATGTGCGGTGGGAGCGCCATCAATGACCGCGGTCAGCCAGACTGTTCGATCCAGATTCAGGTCATCTCGGACCCAGCCTGCAATACGTAGGCGGTCAGTAATATCTATGGAGCCGACAAGAGCACTGGGCAGAGGCTCAATATAAAAAGGGGAACCGTTCAGGGGGTAGTCATGCTTGCTGTCCCGAATTTCAATAATGCCTCCTTCATGAGGAGGACATTCAGGCCAGGACCAGTCAAACGCGCAATATCCTGCTCTGGCGAAGTCGGTCAGGTCAGTACGGAATATTTCAGCGGTCACCTCATCGAGGAGGCGGCCATTCTGAAAAAACCGCAGGCAGACAGGCTGATCAGGCTCCTCCAGATCTAAAGCCCATCCGGCGATACGATTGCGATTGCAGACATCAATGTAACCTGCCAGAGGGTGCGGCACGGTAGCGAATTATCCTCGGAGTATCAGGCGGCTTTAAGGGGTAAAAAATTCCGTGCGTATTGCTTCAGGCGATCGTGAATACGTGCGAGTTCCGGCCCGTCTTCCAGCCTGGGGGCACAATAGCGTGGAGGCTGTTTGGAAGTCTGCGGGTATAGATCATCGTATTCGCTAGCGTTGTGGAACATCCCGCGTGAGTTATCGTCCAGAAAGCTTTCTGATGGTGCTCCCTCTGCGAGCAAGACGTCATGGCTTTCAAGCTCGATATGGATGTAGCGGATCTCTGAGGGTTTCTCGATCTGAAGAATAGAAAGGTCGTTGACCAGATGAAGAGCCGGAATGAGGCGTCCGTCGATGAGCATCGCGTGCAGCGGGGAAACCATTAGATCCCGACGTGGCAGTCCGTCGCCAAGAGAACCCGCACGAAACAGAATAGGCAGGATATCCCGGTTTCCATAGGCAAAAATCGGATCATAGGCCCGCCGTCCGATCCAGCGGATTGGATGATGCTTTCCCGAGGCAGTGAGAACGATGTCGCCAATAGAAAGCTGTTCGACAGGCCGCTCTCCCTGTGGTGTCGCGATCAGGGTTCCGGGGCAATAGCAGGGCGTGCCGACAATCAGATCCAGTCCGTTTCCCGAAGGTGCAGTCTGGAAATAATAAGGAGAGGAAAAATCGTCTGCCACCCCAATGCTGTGCAGAACCTGGCCGCCAGACATGATTTCCAGAGTAGAGCCACTGAAGGGGCTGACGCTTCCGCCATTATGGACCAAAACGCCACTGACTGTAGATGCTGTATTTCCCAGGTCGGTAAAGCTGATTGTCGTCTGAGCGTTATTCTTGAAAATTCCCGTTAGATTAGCGTTGTGATCCAGAATGATCGTTCCGCCATTGCCTGTAACGTTTGTAGCATTTTGGTCTGCGCTGACGGATAGGACGCCCTTAACGCCTACCGTGACGTCCGAGAGTGTGCCGGATTTCTGAAGAACTGCGCCGCTTCCTATAGTGATATGGTCAGCGCTTCCTCCAGACAGGATCAGGGTTCCGCTTGCTGGTTGCTGACTGGAGCTTGTTATACCTACCGTTGCTGTGTGAAGTGTTCCACCATCGGAGACGATCTGTGTTGCTGCATACTGAGCATACTGAATCGTCATAAGGCCCCCGGAGGTCAGCCAGCCGCCACTAATATTGACGTTGTAGGAGATACCCCCGTTTTCGATAATGGACGTCGCTAATGGGCCAAGCGTTGTATTACTGGCGAATGCTCCAGATTGAATGGTTTGGGTGGACGATTCAAAAACGAAGTGCTGCTCGCTGATCATACCCCCGCCGCCTGGAAAACTTGTCCCGGAGATTATGGTGTTGAGTGCACCTGCAGAATTTTCGATAATCTGCGAGCCGGGAACGCCCGTATAGTGAGGGAGCGCTGACCAGTCTGGAGAGACGGGCGTGGAACTTGCTATGATTTTCGCGCCATCTACGACAGTCCCGCTTGTGACGACCTGTGAGGTAGTGGAAGTCGAGCCTCCCGACACAATCGTGTATGTTTGTCCTGTCTGGGGGGATGTATAAGTGGACGAAGTTGCCATGAACGATGTCACCCGAAAAATGTAGAGAATCCATGGCAATATCCGTTCCTGTTTCAGGATATGGTATTTGCAGAATTCTTACTTGTATTTCTGATTCCCCCTCGATTGGAGGGATGAAAGGAATGTAATAATTTAATACGGGTTTTTTGAATGGGAGTGTCGGTAATAATTCGTTAATTTAACTGCTTTTTAGCAATTAAATGATGAATTTTTTCATGGATGAAGGCTTTTTACTTCAGCTTTCGGAAGGGCTGAATAATTCTACCAGATCAGTGAGATGCCCGATTTCCCGTAGCTTGAGACCGGCTGGCGGTTTGACCCGTGCCGAGGCAGAAGATACTCGCCTTGGGAGAATGGCTTCTCCAAATCCCAGTTTTGCAACTTCCTTGAGTCTCAGATCAGCCTGACTGACCTGCCTGATCTCACCTGAGAGACCGACCTCGCCGAAATACGCGGCTGTTGAAGATGTTGGGTGGCCTGTCGCTGCGGAGATCAGGGCTGCGGCAACGGCCATGTCTGCGGCAGGCTCATTGACTCTTAACCCACCAGCCACGTTCAGATGGACGTCCATATTGGCGAGTTTCAAACCGCATCTCGCATCCAGCACGGCCAGCAGCATGTTCAGGCGAGAGGTATCCCATCCGACAACGGCGCGACGTGGTGCCCCGTCGCCAGCTTTTGGGGATAGCAGGGCCTGAACTTCCAGAAGAACGGGGCGTGTGCCTTCAAGGCCGGCAAACACAGCCGATCCAGCAATGTTGCCGCGTCTCTCGGCGAGGAACAGGGCGGAAGGATTAGGTACCTCCGTCAGCCCCGTATCAGTCATGGCAAAGACGCCGATTTCATCGGTTGCGCCAAAGCGGTTTTTGGCTGCACGCAGGATGCGGAACTGATGACCGCGATCACCTTCAAAATACATGACAGCATCAACCATGTGTTCCAGCACACGTGGCCCTGCCAGAGACCCTTCCTTCGTGACGTGACCGATCAGAATCAGGGCGAAGCCAAGCGTTTTGGCCAGACGGATGAGTTCAAAAGCACTCGCCCGGACCTGCGCTACGGACCCTGGAGAGCTTTCTACGCTTTCCAGCCACATGGTCTGAATGGAATCAATGACCACGACAGTATGGGACCGATCGTTTTCCAGCGATCCCACGATGTCTCCGACATTGATGGAAGCAGCCAGATCCAAGGAATCCAGTGTCTTGCTGTCCCGGTCCAGCTCCAGTCTCTGCGCGCGAATGCGGATCTGATCGACGGATTCTTCGCCCGAGACATACAGAACCTTGTGACCACTCCGAGCCAGCGCACAGGTTGTCTGGAGCATCAGGGTGGATTTACCAATACCCGGATCACCGCCAACCAGAACAACGGACGCAGGCACAAGACCGCCGCCAAGAACGCGATCCAGCTCTGCAATGCTTGTCGTGATGCGTGGGGGCGGCTTGGCCTCGCCATCAAGGCGAACGGTCTGCAGGCGTCCGCTGCTCAGCTTGCCCGTTTTGCGGGCTGTAGGTTCAGACGTTTCCTCAACCAGCGTGTTCCATTCCCCGCACGCTTCGCATTTGCCCACCCATTTGGAATAGACAGCCCCACAGGACTGGCAGACAAAGCGTGCGGTTGGTTTCTTGGCCAAGGGAATCTCTCTTCACATGGACTCTGGGTGCTCCCGATATAGGGAGCGTTCCCGTTATGATCCAGTCAGAGAAGGCGTTAATCGTCTGTCCGGATGATGATGCGGGCCATGATGCGGGCAGCCGTCACGATCATAAGCAGGATGAGCGCCTGAATAAGGATATTCTGGCTTTTGGGCGGGTGCATAAACAGAATGAACACCATCGGCAGCGCGATGAGATATGTCAGACCAAGACGCTGCCAAACTCTGCGAGATATGGGAGGGCGTCGGAACGGCTTCATTTGCGAAGTTCCATGGTGATCGGACCTTCCCGGCGTCCATGCGTGAACTGGTCCACCATTGCATTGCCTGAGTGCATCAGGTCTGCGGCCAGCCCCTGCCAGACCAGTTTACCCTGGTAAAGCATGGCAGCCTGATTGCCGATCCGCTGCGCTGAAGCCATGTCATGCGTGATGGCGATCGCCGTTGAGCCCAGCTTCTGAACACAATCCACGATAAGTCCGTCAATGACGGCCCCCATGATGGGATCAAGGCCTGTAGTCGGTTCATCGAAGAACAGGATGTTGGGCTGTCCGGCAATGGCGCGAGCCAGCCCGACGCGCTTTTGCATGCCGCCCGACAGTTCAGAAGGGCTGAGCTGCCCAACGGAGGGGTCCAATCCAACCTGCTGGAGGATTCCGCCTGCCAGTTCACGCGCCTTGGATCGGGACGGAACTGGGCCGTCACGGTCTGAGTGCTTGGCCCGAAGCCCGAATGCAATGTTGTCCGCAACGTCCATGCTGTCGAACAGGGCGGCGTTCTGGAACAGCATGCCAATCTGTCGCCGCAGGACTTCCTGCCGCCCGCGTGGGGCAGTGAGAACGTTCTCGCCGTCAATTTCGATAGTGCCAGCATCGGGCTCGATCAGGCCAAGGATACACCGCAAAAGAACAGATTTTCCTGAGCCGGAGCCGCCAATGATGACCATGGAGGTGCCGGTCTCGACATCAAGGTCGATCCCGTCGAGCACGACCTTGGAGCCGAACGCCTTCGAAAGGCCGCGGATGCAGATTTTGGGTGTGCTCATTGGGAGAAGAACAGATCTGTGAGGAGGTAATCAAACAGCAGAAGCAGAATGGAGGCGCCCACGACGGCCGCTGTGGTGGCTGAACCCACACCTTCCGCACCGCCGCGGCTGTTATAACCGTGGTAGCAACCCAGAAGAGCAATGAGGAAGCCGAAAGCCGCTGCTTTAACCAAGCCGACCACTACGTCCATGGTCTTCAGCGAATCCAGCGTGGCCGTGATGTAGGTGGATGGTGAAAAACCTAGTTTTGCGACCGATACGGTGAAACCGCCAAGAACACCCAGAACGTCCGCCACGATGACGAGACAGGGCAGGGCGATGGTTCCCGCCAGAAGACGTGGCGTCACCAGATATTTCATCGGGTTAGTCGATAGTGTCGTCAGGGCATCGATCTGATCGGTGACGCGCATGGTGCCGATCTGGGCAGACATTGCAGCACCGACACGCCCGGCAACCATCAGTCCTGCCAGAACCGGCCCCAGTTCGCGGGTGACAGCCAGAACCACAATCCCGGCGATGGCGCTCTGGACGTGATACTGCCCGAACCCGACATAGGACTGCAAAGCGATGACGGCTCCGGAGAACAGGGCTGTCAGGGCCACAACCGGAAGGGAGAAGAACCCCGTTTCGATCAGCGTGGACAGGAAGATGCGCCAGTAGAACGGTGGCCGCACGAGATGCGACAGCCCTTCCAGCGCAAACATGGCGAGAGCACCCGACTGGCGGACGAGTCCGAGGACGGCACGGCCAAGGGCCGCTATGGGATCAAGAACGGCATTCACCCTTCAGCCCCTACCCTGCGCGCCCGGCTACGTCAAAGTCTGTCTTGCTCAGGCGGAGCGTTCCAGGTCCCGGAACTGGCGCTCCAGCGCAAAATCCGGGGAGGTTACGAACTGTTCCATGCGGGCCAACCTGGGTTCCATACGGGCTAGGCGGTCGTTCAGGCGCACCAGATTATGGTTTGAACTGAAAGATGTCGTCTCCGGGGCTTGGCGTTGCTTATGACGCGCGCTCTGATCCCGGGCTGTGTGAATAACCTCTTCATACAGATCGACAGCACGGCGTGTGTAATAGACATGTGGCGCATCGCCTGAGGATGATTGTCCTCCCGTGCGACGGTCAGCCATTCGTGTTTCCCAATTTCGTGTGAAAGCAGAAAGGCCTTCAGCAATATCGGTCCAGAGAGCACCAAAAAAGGATTGCCCAGTCCGTTTGCGATAACGCTTGGCGTGACGCAGGACTAGCCAGACGCAGACCACGATCAGAACAAGACGAAGGCCGCCCAGATGGTGGCCGTTGCTATGTTTGCCGAAAGAGCCAAGAGCCTCCCAGCCTTGCTGCGTGCCGGAATCGAAATTCACGGACTGACCGAGGCTGGCCAGAATGTCTTTTGCGATGGCCTGCCCGTCCACTGGCGCGGCTGCGCCGACGTGAACTCCCGGGCTGGTCGTGTGAACCGTCAGGTCTCCGGAGCCATAATGACCGCGGGATAATGTTCCTGAAACACTATCGACCAGAACGTTCCCAGAGCCATAAAGTGACAGGCTGGCTGAGATGGCACTGACATGTGCTGTAATATCGGACGAACCGAGATCCCGAATGGAGAGGTTCTCTACTGAGCCACTCCTGAGCAGCATGTTTCCTGATGATGTCGCGGACAGCTCAACACGAGGTGCTGTTACCAGCCCGACAAGCAGGTCTCCGCTTGAGAAATTGAGAACGTGTACATCGCCTGTCACCGTAGCAATGGAAACATTGCCGGATCCGGTCATCCGCAGATCCACACCCGTTGCGCTGTTGACGCGTACGTCACCGCTTCCGGACAAGCCGCTGAGATGGCCGGATGGCCCTGTGACAGTGATGTCGGTCTTGTTGCCGCGGAGATGGATATTCGTCCCGGCTGGAACCTGAATTGTCGAGCTGGCTTCGGTGCTGCAGGACGGGTCACTCAGAGCAAGTTTGAGTGTCTTGTCCTCGGCGGCTGTCAGGTTGCCATTGCCCTGAAGAACCTTCGCTGTATCACCCTCAACAATATGAAGGTCTGTCAGGCAGGTCGGTGCCAGTTCCAGCGTAGCTCCCGTGACGGAGCTTACACGTTCTGGACTTGCAAACGCTGGGGGCGCCGGGGGAGCAGGAATGGCAGGGGCTGCGTCCTGAGAGAGGGCCGGGCTGATCGTTCCTGTAGCAAGCAGGAGGCCGAGGATGCTCCCTGCAAAACGTACCAGATCGTGGGATATCTTCATCATCAGCCTCCCTGTTTTGGTGTATCGCCTTGAGGCGGCATGACTGGAGCTGTTGGCGTCGAAGGAGCAGGCGGCGGTGCCACAGTGTCCGGAAGGGGAGTCTGCGGCAGCTTCTGAGGAGTTTCCGACGGCGTCGTGGGGACATTGACTGAGGGTGTCTGCTGTGTCGGGGTGGGGGTACTTGGTACGACGGCAGCCGGGGGTGATGCGGCGACAACAGGAGGTTGAACGGCTTCCTGTTCCTGCTGAGCCGGTTTCTGAGGCACTGGTGCCGGTGTCGGTGGCGCGGATGTTGATGGAGCCGGAACAGAAGGCTGGCTGATCTGCGGAGACGTTTCTGTTGAGGCTGGCGGCTGAGGAGCCGGCACCGAAGCTTTGGGAACGGGCGGAGGAGCGACTGGTAGCGTCGTCGTAACTGGTGGTGCGGCCGGTGCCACGACAGTCGGCGGCGGAGCCACTGCCGCCGGGGTTCCGACATTTACCGCGCCACTGCCAGACCGAACGATCGGGCCGGAGACGCGCTCAATATTGACGGCGCCTGTGCCGTTGGCTGTCACCGTTGCAACGGAAGCGTTGCCATGAACGGTGGCGGTCGCATTGTCTGACGTCACGATCGTCAGGGCTTCGATACTACCCTGCGAAACCATGAAAGAGGCGTCGTTCGACAGTTGTGCAGATAGAGCGGTCAGCTGTGCAGAGTCGGCGATCAGCGTTGATGTGCCGGAAGCCACGATCTGGGCCGCCCGTTCGAGAGAGCCGATATGCACACTGGAGGCACCATGCATGCTCAGATCAAGGGACTGCGTATTCTCGATATCCATTGTCGCGGAGTCGAGGCTGGCATCAAGGGACGCCAGTTTTCCTTTGATGATGAAATGTGTGTCATGGCTGTCATGGATTGAGACGCCAGTATAAGGCGACACACTGATCGTGACCTTACCATTGGGCGCGCAACTTTTCGTGGCGATGGAGATGCGGCTGTCTGACTCTTCCTTGCCGCTGCGCATCGTTACCTGCGTTGCATTGCTGCTGTCTAAAGTAGCGCCGTCTTTCATGCCTGGGTCTACGACGATCCGCACCTGACCTGTGCAGGGAATCGCCATATCCAGATCAGATCCGGACATGGTGACGCGCGCGGCCTGAGCCGGGTAGGCAGAAACTGCTCCTGTCAGCATGGACAGCAGCAGCATGCGCAGGGCGGTGCGGGATGTCATCGTGAACTCCTAGCTCTCCAGCCCGGGATATCCTCGTCGAGGATGCGTTCGAGCTGGTCGATCCTTTCTTCCAGACGCGTAGCATGGGCCTCGGCCTGTGTCAGGGCAGCCTGCAGATGTGGGTCTGCGATGCCTTGATTGGGAAGGTTGCCCGTCCGGGCACGCAACAGGCGCGGGCCTAGGACGAGCGCCGGGATAAAGCCAAAAAGCAGGACAAGAGCGACGATATCCTCATTCATGACTCAGACTTTCTTGCAGCAGTCATCAGGCTTCGCGCTTCTTTTCTGCAATCCGGCGTTTCAGGGTCTCGAATTCATCTTCTACTGCTGCATCCGTTTCCAGAGCGGCCAACTCTTCGTGCAGGGAGGGGCGACCAGACCGACGTCCCAGATCATAGGCCTCGGCTTTGCCTTCCAGTTCATCCAGAGCGCGCTCGACCTGTTCGAAACGGTTCAGCGTGTCGTCAATGCGGGTATCGTAGAGCTTTTCACGTGTCTTGAGGCGCCCTTCTGCCGTGCGGGCACGCATGGTCAGGGTTTTCTCACGGGATTTCGCATCCGCCAGTTTAGCCTGAAGTTTGGTGATGTCGTCGTTTTGCTGCTCAAGACCTTCCGTGACCTGCGCAATCTGGCGTTCAAGCCCTTCGCGGGACTGTTCGACCGTGTGACGTGCTGAGAGCGCCGCCTTGGCCAGATCGTCCCGGTTGCGTTCGATGGCCAGTGTGGCTTTGCGGTGCCATTCGTCTTCTTCGTGCATCATGGTGCGCACGCGACGTTCAAGCTGTTTGCGCTCGGCGATGGTGCGGACGGCCTGACTGCGCACTTCAACGAGCGTGTCTTCCATCTCCTGAATGACAAGGCGGATCATCTTCTGCGGATCTTCTGCCGTGGCGAGAATCGCATTGAGATTGGAGTTCACGATATCGGCGAGCCGAGAAAAAATACCCATGACGCTTTCCTTCCTGAGAACTGGATTAGAGCACAATGACCTGTCTTGTCAGTGGGCTCGTTTTGGGGATGTTATGGTTGTGACAATCTGAAGTGGCGAACGAGGCTCAGAAATGGCGAGATCCACCCAAGCGGACGAGGTTCCGACACCCATCGGGCGGGCTCCGGCATTTCTGGCGATGCTGGACCAGATCTCCCGTCTTGCTCCCCTGAAGCGCCCCGTTCTGGTGATCGGAGAGCGCGGGACTGGCAAGGAGCTGGTGGCCGCCCGCCTTGCTCTCCTGTCGGATCGTTGGGACGCGCCTTTGGTCAAGCTGAACTGCGCGGCTCTTCCGGAGGCGCTGTTGGACAGCGAACTGTTCGGACATGAGGCTGGCGCGTTTACGGGTGCGCAGAAGCGGCGTTTGTCCCGGTTCGAGCGTGCGGACGGCGGAACGCTGTTTTTGGATGAAATTGGCACGGCCTCCATTGCCGTTCAGGAAAAACTGCTCCGCGTTATCGAGTACGGCAGCTTCGAACGCGTTGGCGGAAGTGAGACGATCCGCGTTGATGTGCGCTTGATTGGTGCGACCAACGCTGATCTTCCGGCCATGGCGCGGGACGGAACATTCCGTCCGGACCTGCTCGACCGACTGGCATTCGATGTGGTCAATGTCCCGCCTCTGCGAGCCCGGCAGGACGATATTCCCCTGCTGGCCGACCATTTTGCGACGCGGATGAGCGCGGAACTTGGCCGAAAGCTCTTTGCGGGATTCTCCCAGAAGGCTGTGCAGCGGCTGATTGACTACGCTTGGCCCGGCAACGTCCGTGAGCTTCGGAATGTGGTGGAGCGCAGCGTGTATCGTATGGATCAGCCTGAGCGCCGTCTGGATGAGATTGTGCTTGATCCGTTCGTCACGCCTGACTGGAGTAGCGTTATGGCTCCAGCCTCGACTGGGGAAGGTCATGTTCAGGGAGACATTCCCCAAACCTTCCCGCTGGATTTTGCTGAGACAGTCAAAGGTCATGAACGTGCGTTGCTGGAAGCGGCCCTCAAGGAGGCGCAGTTTAGCCAGCGGCAGGCCGCAGATCTTCTGGGGCTGACCTATTATCAGTTCCGTCACCACCTGCGGCTGCACGGTCTGGCCGACAAGGAAGCGCGGAAGGCCCTGACCAAAAAAGGATGAACGCAGTTTCATACCTGGGTTCATGCATGAAGTGTGCCAGATTTTGTGGTGTGGGAATTTTCAGGAATGACACCGTTTGTGGGGTGAGTCGTTTGCGGGAAATTTGACCATTAATTGGTAAATCAGGCCAAAAATTCTGCCGCACTTCAATCGATGAGAAATACTCAATTAAACCATTTAATATGGTTATACAAAATAAAATAGTTGAATAATAGGTGAAGCGCGCCTATGTCTCCTTCACGTCGTGATTCTGGCGCGTGTGAACAGGGATATGGGTGCAGTAAATGCCTCTCTCACAATCCGAACTTCAACATCTTTTGGATACGCCGGAGAGTCACGCACTTGAGGAGGCGCTCGTGAGCCTGAAAGGCCGCGTCGCTGTTATTTCCTCATTTGGAGCTGAGTCGGCCATTCTTCTGGATGAGATTGCCCGGATAGACCCGTCTGTGCCGGTTTTCTTTCTGGATACGCGGCGCCATTTCCCGGAAACGCTCTCTTATCGTGATGAGCTTTCCGATGCGCTCGGCCTTCAGGACGTCCGGACTATTTCTCCCTTGGCTCGGGAACTTGAGAACAGAGATCCACAGGATCAGCTCGCGGCATTCGATCCGGATGCCTGCTGCGCCCTGCGTAAAGTGGAACCTTTGGAACTGGTGCTTCCGGAATTTGACGTCTGGCTGACCGGGCGCAAGCGCAGTCAGGCCTCAACACGGGCGGCTCTTCCCATTGTGGAACCACAGCCGGATGGCACCGTGAAGCTCAACCCGCTTGCTGGATGGGGCATGGAGAAAATCGAAGCAGAGATGCGTCGTCGGAACCTGCCGCGGCATCCTCTGGTTTCAAAAGGATACACTTCGATTGGCTGTGCGCCTTGCACACGGCCGGTTGGAGACGGAGAAGACGGGCGGGCAGGTCGTTGGGCCGGTCTGACCAAGACAGAATGCGGCATTCATCGGCCGGCATGAACATGGAGCGGACAATGACGCGGACACAAACCCTGGCGGAACCGCGCGTCATGGATGATCTTGACCAGCTCGAAGCTCAGAGCATTTTCATCCTGCGTGAAGCCTATCGGAAACTGAAGCCCCTCTCGCTGCTGTGGTCCCTCGGGAAAGACAGCAACGTCATGGTCTGGCTGGCGCGCAAGGCGTTCATGGGGCGCGTGCCGTTCCCGGTCATGCATGTGGATACCGAGAAGAAATTCCCGGAAATGTATGCCTTTCGGGATGAGTACACCAAGAAGTGGGATCTGGATCTCCTTCTGGGATACTGCCCACCGGTCGAAGAAATCGATCCGTCCCTGCCGCCCGCTGCACGTTCTGCAGCGCGCAAGACGGCGGGTCTGGCGGCTATGATCGACAAGCACAAGCTGCGTGGCGTGATTGCTGGTATTCGCCGTGATGAGCAGGCCACACGTGCCAAGGAGCGCGTGTTCAGCCCGCGTGGCGCCGGTCATCGCTGGGATGTCCGCAATCAGCCGCCGGAATTCTGGGACCAGTATGCCACGCCGTATGAAGATGGCATGCATATTCGCGTCCACCCGTTGCTGGCTTGGCGGGAAATCGACATCTGGCGGTACATCGAACGCGAAGGCATCCCCCTCGTGGATCTGTATTTTGCCAAGGACGGTAAGCGATATCGCTCTCTGGGTGATCAGGACATCACAAGCCCGATCGAGAGCAATGCCACGACCGTAGCCGAAGTGATTGCCGAGCTGGAAAGCAGCAAGACATCCGAGCGCGCCGGGCGTGCCATGGATCATGAATCAGAAGACGCATTCGAGCGTCTGCGCGTGGCGGGGTATCTGTAAGATGGGTGACATTATCGCAACCCAGGAACTCTCTGGGGCGTATCGCGCGGCCGCCACGCCGATCGTGATCGTCGGGCATGTCGATCACGGTAAATCCACTCTGATTGGACGTTTGCTCTACGATACTGACAGCCTTCAGGACGGCAAGCTGGCGCAGATCGTTGAGAGCAGCCGCAAGCGTGGTCTGGCGGTGGAGTGGAGCTTCCTGCTCGATTCCCTTCAGATCGAGCGCGATCAGGGCGTGACGGTTGATTCCACGCGTATTCCGTTCCGTCTGGGCTCCCGTGAGTTCGTGATTGTGGATGCGCCGGGCCATCGCCAGTTCCTGCGCAACATGATTACGGGTGCTGCCGATGCGGAAGCTGCCGTTCTGGTGGTGGATGCTCAGGAGGGTGCGCAGGAGCAGACGCGGCGTCATGCCATGCTACTGCGTCTGATCGGGATCCGGCACGTCATTGTGCTGCTGAACAAGTCCGACGTTCTGGGCTTTGATGAGTCGAAGATCGTTCAGGCCGAGTCTGATGTCCGCCAGCTTCTTGGTCGTCTGGAAATCGAAGTGGAAGCCGTTGTTCCGGCGTCTGCGCGTGATGGTGACAATATTGCCAGCCGTTCCGAGCGGTCTGCCTGGTACAAGGGGCCGACGCTGATTGAGGCTCTGGCCAATGTGCCGCCGCCGACGTCCCGTCTGTCTCTGCCGTTCAGGATGCCGGTGCAGGACGTTTATCGCTTTGATGGTGCGCGTTATGTCGCCGGCCGGATCGAGCGTGGTACTGTCCGTGCGGGCGATCGTCTGGCAATTGGTGCCCAGGGCCAGATTGCAACGGTTGCAGAAGTCTGCCGCTGGCATGCGCCGGAACTGCCGGTTGCTGGTGCGGGTGAATCCATTGCGCTGCGCCTGGAGCCGGATCTGGTGCCGGATCGTGGGGACCTGCTATTCCCTGCAGATGATAAAGCGTCAGCCCCGGCGCGTTCTGCCCGTATTCGCACGCGTCTGTTCTGGCTGCGGGGTGAGCCTCTTCGTGTTGGGGAAAGCTTCACGCTTCGTCTGACAACAGCAGAGCATGATGTGACGGTGGCGTCCATTGATGCGGTTGTCGATCTGGATGACCTGACATTGCGTCAGGGCGATGAGGTCCCGCCGGACGGATTTGCTGAAATCACGCTCGCTGCTTCTCACGCCGTGTTGTTTGACCCGTTCTCTCCGGGAATGGGCGACGGTCGCGGCGTTCTGGTCGATCGTCATCAGCGGATTGTTGGCGGCGCACCGCTGATTGGTCCTGCTGAACTCGAAGATGGTGTTCATGCGATCCACCCGACGGCCAGCCGTATTTCTGCTGTCCAGCAGGCTCAGACGCGTGGTCATAAAAGTGGCGTGTTCTGGCTGACGGGCCTCCCGGGCTCCGGCAAAAGCACTGTGGCTCGTGCGGCAGAAGTGTCTCTGGCGGGACAGGGCGTGAAAGCCACCGTTCTGGATGGAGATACGTTACGGGCCGGACTGTGCAGCGATCTGGGTTTCTCGCCGGAAGACCGTCGCGAGAATATTCGTCGTGCAGCGCATGTCGCAAAAATTCTGTCTGAGAGCGGCCAGGCCGTGGTTGTCGCGCTGGTCTCGCCCCTTCAGGCAGACCGTGATCTGGCGCGCCAGATTGTGGGTGAGGGCTTCCACGAGATTTTTGTGGATACACCTCTGGAAACCTGCGAACAGCGTGACCCCAAAGGGCTCTACGCTGCAGCGCGCTCGGGAAAAATTCCAGAGTTCACGGGTGTTTCAGCGCCTTACGAAGCTCCCTTGTCTCCTGAGCTGCGGCTGGGAGCTGACCGGACGGAGGCTGAGACTGTTAGTGAGTTGACGGGCTTTGTGCTCCGGGTTGTTCAGCCCTGATTGCAGGCTAATTAAAGTGACTTCAGAAACGGCGGGCTTTGTCCCGCCGTTTTTTGTTTCAAGCCTTTTTCACTATGCGCGTGTCGTCGCATTTTGATCCGGCCGTGCTGTCTGTCAGCGAAAGAGGCGGGGCGCTGCCTCTTTGTGCTTTGACGGCTCTTAATTCGAAATTCGACGGTACAGGCATATAATAAAGCTGCCGCCCGGAAGATATCACACAAAAAGCAACATTCATCACGTATTTATGTGATGGATATCGGCGGGTCGATAAATATCTCTTATCGTAAATTATACATAATAATATCAATGAATTATGAATTAACGGTCTCTATCATATTCGTAAAATATCATTTCGGAGTCATAGGATAACAAGGATTTTGTGACGAAATTATCGTTGATTAAGTTATTTATAACAGTATAGTTGTTACGAATCGGGTGCTCAAATCGGAGATGGACGATGGAGCGTGACGCTATCTGGGTTGGTACAAGCTGGAAAATGAACAAGGGGCCCGCAGCATCTGTTGCGGCCGCTAACGAGCTTGCACGGATGTCTTTCCCGACAGTTCTCCAGCCGTTCGTCATCCCACCATTTACGTCTCTAAAGGATGTCTGTGACAGGCTTTCGGGAAGCCGTGTGGCAGTAGGTGCACAGAACATGCACTGGCAGGATGAGGGCGCGTGGACCGGAGAAATTTCCCCGACCATGATTTCTGAATGTGGTGCGGAACTGGTGGAAATTGGTCATTCAGAACGCCGGACCTATTTCGGAGAAACGGATCAAACCGTCAATCTCAAGGTTCATGCGGCTCTGCGACATGGATTGAGGCCGCTCGTCTGTATCGGTGATACGGCCGATGAATATTCTTATAACGTAACAAATGAAACTCTGGCACGCCAATTGAAGATCGCCCTTCATGGGGTGTCTGAAGACGATGTTCCACAGGTTCTCATTGCATATGAACCTGTCTGGGCCATAGGTGCATCAGGCCGTCCTGCAGATGCAGCTTTCGTTGAGAGAACGCATAATCACCTGCGGAAGCTCCTGATTAACATTGCCGGATCCAGTGCAGGGTCTGCGGTCAAGCTCCTCTATGGCGGAAGTGTCACGCAGGACAATGCGGCCGGTTATGTCGCTCTGCCTCACGTGAATGGAGTGTTCGTTGGGCGGGCTGCCTGGAATGTGGAGCATTTTCAGGCGTTGGCTGAGGGGGTCATCGCATGATGCCCCAAGCAACTTTTGAAACGCGCTCGGCTTCTGCGCGCCGCCAGAACATCCTGGACTATGTTCGGGATCGTGGTGGTGCACAGATTGATGAGTTGGCCGGACGTTTTGTCACCAGCCGCATGACCATTCACCGCGATCTTCAGGTGCTTTCGGAACGCGGAGTTTTACGTCGTGTGCATGGGGGGGTGACTACGCCTCCAAAAGCGTTTTCAGAGGGCAGTATTTCCCAGCGAAGCCATCGGGCGATGGAAGCCAAGCAGGCTATCGCGGCTGTGGCGGCAGGCCTTGTCGAAGAAGGTGAAATCATTGCACTGGATGATTCAACAACATCCCGCGTTCTGGCTGAGCGTCTGACTGACAGTGCCTCTCTTACAGTTGTCACGAACAGCATGGGTACTGCGAACCTGTTCACCAGCAAGCCCAATGTGAATCTTCTGCTGCTTGGCGGTCGCTATAACATGGATTTTGACGCGTTCTTCGGAACCCTGTGTGAGCAGGCCGCGGCATCGCTGCGCGTCAACACGCTGTTCCTGTCCGTCGCAGCAATTCGCGGAATGACGGCGTATCATCAGGAGCAGGATATCATCAAAGCCAAGCAGGCCTTGATGAATATTTCCGATCGCAAAATCCTGCTCGTGGACAGTACGAAATTTGGTGTCATCACGCTCAATCGTTTTTCCGATTTAACGGAATTCGATGTGGTGATCACGGATTCAGGTCTCGAAAAAGACCTGGAGGACACGCTCCGCAATGCGGGGATCAATCTGAAAATTGCGGAAATCTCCACCGTCAGGACGAGCGGATCAAGCACCTCCCCTGAACGTAACCCATAAAGACGGAGAAAAATCATGCGTATTGCGATTGGAGGCGATCGGGCCGGAGAAGGTCTTGCAGGCCTCATTGCTGCACATCTTCGCGCCACAACACCGCATACGGTTGTTGATATGTCCCATCCTGAAGATGATCATCCTGAGCTCTATTCGGAGCTAAGTGAGCGGGTCGGTCTCGCGATCACGCACGGGGATTTTGATCGGGGAATCCTGTGCTGCGGAACGGGAATTGGCGTTTGTATTTCCGCCAATAAAATTCCGGGAATTCGGGCTGCGCTAACGCACGACACCTATTCTGCAGAACGTGCTGCCCTTTCAAACGATGCCCAGATCATCACCATGGGGGCACGCGTCATCGGGCCGGAACTGGCCAAAAGCATTGTGGATGCCTGGTTGGCGCATAGCTTTGACCCGTCTGGGCCGTCCGCAGGCAACGTTGCGGGCATTGAAGAATTGAGCCGGAAATATTCCGAGCATCATCTGCAAACATCCAACTGCTGAAAATACTTCCCCTGTTTCCGATCTGATTCCGGAACGGGTTATCTGGAAAGACGACGAACATGAAAAAAGCTCTTTTCCTTGGTGCTGTTCTGGCCGCAACGCCACTTGCTGCACAGGCCGCTGACACCAGCACACCGCTGCGCTTTGTTCTGATTCCGAAAGTTGTCCATCCGTGGTTTGACAAGCTCAATACGGGTGCTCGTGCCGCAGCAGACATGATCACCAAAACCACGGGACAGAAAATCGAAATCGAATACCGTGCGCCGCAAACAGCTGATGTCTCTTCCCAGAATGACATCATTGAAAGAGCGATTGCTACTCATCCTGACGGACTTATTCTTGATCTGCTGGACGAGAAGGGAAATCGCGCGACGATGGATGAAGCCATCGAGCAGAAAATTCCCATGACCGTTTTCGACTCTCTTCCTCCGGAGGGCATGAATATTACGGCAGTGGGCGCCGATTTCTGTGAGCAGGGAACGATTGCGGCGGAACGGCTTGCCACATTGATTGGCAAAAAAGGTGAAGTGGCCATCATGATGGGTGTGCCAACAGCGCCTAACCACACTTTGCGCGCAGAGTGTGAAAAGAAGGTCTTTGCAAAATACCCGGATATCAAAGTTGTCGCGACCGGGATCGACAACGACAGCATCGAGACAGGTCAGAAACAGGCCTCTGCCATCATGCAGGCGCACCCCAATCTCGTGGGATGGGTTGCCTGTGATGCATCTGGTCCTGTGGGCATCGGGCAGGCCATCCGGGAAAGCGGGAAGGCAGGGAAAGTTCAGGAAGTCGGCCTCGATAACCTGAACGATATGCTTCAGCTCATTCGGGACGGTGTTGCGGAATCAACAGCGTCCAGCCGCCCGGAAATGCAGGGTTACTGGGCTGTCGTCTCTGCATGGCAGAGCGCGATGGGGCAGAAAACACCCAAATACATCGATACGGGCATCGACGTCATCACCAAGAAAACCCTTTGAGCCTGGCTCTGAGGCAGGAGTAACGATCATGGCGGTTCTCCAGGTTGAAGCTGTCCGTAAAAGCTATCCCGGTGTGGTCGCGCTCGATCACGTCGATCTGACGCTTGAGCCGGGCAAAATCCATATCCTGGCCGGCGAAAATGGTGCGGGTAAATCAACGCTGATCAAGACCCTGACAGGTCTTGTCACGCCTGACGAAGGAAAGGTCCTGATTGAGGGGCAGGATGCTCTGGCGGATCATAGCCTTTTCTCCCGTATTGCTTACGTACCGCAGGAACTGAATCTGTTTCCGTCCATGACGGTTGCTGAAAACATGTTCATGCCGTTCCATCGTTCGGGATTTGGTCATCTGACAATTTCCCGGAAGGCCATGGAAGCGGAGGCAGCCCGTTTTATCGAGCGCTTTGGGATTCATGCCCGGCCGGGACAGACCGTCAGTCGCATTAGCGTATCAGATCAGCAACTGCTTCAGATTGCGCGTGCGGCCTGCCGGGATGAGTTCAAGGTTTTGATCCTGGATGAACCGACATCCTCCCTCACGGCGAACGAGACGGAACATCTTTTCCGCATCATTACCACGTTGCGGGACAGTGGCTGTGCAATTGTTTTTGTCTCGCACAAAATGGAAGAAATTTTCAGTCTGGGAGACACCGTGACTGTTCTGCGCAATGGTCGCAGTGTCGGTACGTACCCGATGGACGGCATGACGGAAGATCAGCTTATCCGTCTTATGTCTGGCAGTTCTGTTCAGCTTGAAGAGAAATTCCAGCCGCGGGGTGCCATTGATGATTCTGATATTCTTCTGAGTGTTGAAGGCCTGACGGGACCGGGCTTTTCAGATGTTTCTTTTCAGCTCCGTCGTGGCGAAATTCTTGGTTTTGCGGGGCTGGTGGGGGCTGGTCGTTCGGAAGTGATGCAGACCATGTTCGGGTATCATTCCGCAAAATCCGGACGGTGCATGTTTAACGGTAAAGAAATACCTCGTGGCCGAACAGATCGGGCTGTGGCTATGGGCATGGTCTATCTTTCCGAAGAACGGAAACATCACGGTATTTTTCCGCTTCTGAGCGTGCGCGAAAACATCAGCCTTTCCGTTCTGGAAAAGATGAAGCGCGGCGGCATTATTTCGTCCGGAAAGGAGAAATCAATCGTTTCTGAAACGATTCAGAAATTTGATGTGCGCACATCTTCCGTCGGCAAGAAAATTGTCTTCCTGTCCGGTGGAAACCAGCAGAAAGCCATTATCGGCCGTGCCATGGCGCGTCGTCCTCGCATTTTGATTTTCGATGAGCCCACAAAGGGGATCGATATCGGCACGAAATTCCAGATCTACCGCATCATGCAACAGCTCGCGGAAGAGGGCGTCGGCATCATCCTCGTCTCTTCTGAAATGACTGAATTGCAGCGCTGCGCAACGCGAATCATCACCATGTACGGCGGTCGGACCACCGGGTCGTTCGACCAGGCTACCACTGACGTCAATACGCTTGTGGGCGCGATCATCGGCGCCACGGAGACCCGTCATGTCGCTTGAAACCACGCTCCCTGGAGCAACTCCCACTCCTCCAAAGGCGTCTTCCATTCGTGCGCTTATAGCCAGAATGGTCGCCAATCCGCTGGGTGGCGTCATTGGTGCGATGATCCTGATTTTCGGGATTTCGTGTCTGTTGTCGCCGCACTTCCTGACGTCATTCAACATGATCATCATTGCGCGTGCGCTCGCGTTTATCGGTCTGGTCACCATTGGGCAGGCCGTCTTGATGATTCTTGGCGAGCTTGACCTGTCCGTTGGTGCGATTGGTGGCCTCGCTGGCGTCGTTGGCGGAATGCTGATGGTGCAGGTTGGTTTGAATCCCTGGCTCTCGCTCGCTCTGTGCCTGCTGATGGGGGCAGGATGTGGCTTGCTGAATGGCCTGCTGATTACTCAGCTTCGTCTGCATTCTCTGGTGCTGACTATCGGTATGGCGGGCGTCTATGGCGGTGCCAATCTGGTGGCGACACGCGGCGTCGCCATTACCGGGGTGCCGCATGAAATCAGCTTCCTTGGTAGAGGTCTTGTCCTCGGCGTGCCGGTTCCATTTCTGGTGCTGCTGGTCTGTCTGACGGTTGTTGCATTCGTCATGATGCGTACGCCTGTCGGGCGTTACATTTACGCCATCGGGAGCAACCCGCAGGCCGCAAGAATGCTTGGTATTCGCGTTAATGCCATTCGTATGGGCGCGTTCGCTCTCGCCGGTTTCCTGTCTGCTCTGGCTGGCATTCTTATGGTCGCGCGTCTTGGAACAGCACAGCCATCCATCGGTGACACATGGGTTCTGTCTCCGATTGCGGCAGCCGTCATTGGGGGCGTTGCAACAACGGGTGGCCTGGGAAGCCCGGTTGGCGCTGTGCTGGGTGCCGTGATCATCGGGATCATTGAAGACATTATCGTCCTCTTTGGCATCTCGCCGTACTGGCAGTCCGTTGTGAGCGGCGGCATCGTCGTGCTCGCCATCTCTCTGGACTCTCTAGCCCGTCATTACCTTAACCGCGACGCGTCCTGACCGTCAGCAGCTTTTCATCCTGATAAAGGAGAGACTCACATGACCAAGATCTGTGGCGATGCTTCCGAATTCGCAGCCTCGGCCCTGCATGGATACAGCATGGTGCATCGAGACCTTGTCAAAATGGTCCGAGGTGGTGTTGTGCGCGCCAAACCGGGTTCAAAAGGCAAGGTGGCTGTCGTCGTCGGGGGAGGATCAGGGCACTATCCGGCATTCATCGGATATGTGGGAACTGGTTTTGCAGACGCGGCCATTGCTGGAGATATCTTCGCGTCTCCGTCAACACAGGCAATTCAAAGCGTCGTGCGTCAGGCTGATCTCGGAGGAGGCATTCTTCTGGGCTTTGGCAATTATGCTGGAGATGTTCTGAACTTTGGTATCGCTGCCGACAGGTTGCGGGCAGAGGGATATGACGTTCGCATTCTTGCAACCATGGATGACGTGGCCAGTGCGACAGAAAATGAGAGGGAACGTCGGCGCGGTATCGCGGGTGATCTGACAATTTTCAAGATTGTGGGCGCTGCTGCAGAAGAAGGGCTGGATCTGGACGCTGTCGAACAGATTGGTCATCGCGTAAACCGTCAGACACGAACATTCGGTGTTGCTTTCGATGGCTGCACACTGCCGGGCGAAGCAGACAAGCTGTTTCACGTACCGAATGCCCGTATGGCGCTTGGGCTTGGTGTGCATGGGGAGCCGGGGATCGGGGAAGAGAGTATTCCGACACCGCAGGTCCTGGCACAGATCCTGCTGGAAAAAGTCCTAAATGAACTGCCTGCCGGGGCATCCCGGCGTGTGGCTCTGACTCTCAACGGGCTGGGAAGCACGAAACAGGAGGAACTGTTTGTTCTGTGGGAAGCACTGGCGCCCCTGTTGGAAAAAGCAGGTCTGACGGCTGTGGCCCCTCTGGTTGGAGAATACGTCACCAGTCTTGATATGGCAGGCTGTTCACTGACCTTGACCTGGCTTGATGAAGAACTGGAGCGCCTCTGGTGCGCTCCAGTTGATACGGCCGCGTTGCGCCATGGTCTGATTGAAGAAGTAGATACAACCTTCGAGGACGCGCCAGCCGAGACCAGCGTGACCTACATGAAATCGTCTACAGCAGAAGGTCGGCGAGGCGGTCAGTGCGTTTCGGGAGTTATGAGCACCCTGGCCGAGGCTCTTGCAGCGGCAGAAACTGAGCTGGGCCATATTGATGCGGTGGCGGGAGATGGAGATCATGGTCAGGGAATGGCCCGCGGTTCGGCTGCTGCCAAAGCCGCGGCCGCCAGAGCCGTGACTTCAGGGGCTGGGTCTGCAACCACTCTTTCAGCAGCGGCAGATGCCTGGGCAGATCGTGCCGGCGGAACGTCTGGCGCTTTGTGGGGCGAGGGCCTGAGAGCGTTCAGTCTGGCGCTGGACGACAATGCGCTTCCCTCTTCAACGCAGCTTGCTCAGGGAGTCAGGCAGGCAATGGAGCGCATCATGTCTCTTGGGAAAGCGAAGCCTGGGGACAAAACCCTCATTGATGCTCTCGTGCCATTTGTAGAAATTCTTGAGCAGGAGCTTTCAGGTGGCGCGGCTCTGCCCGTTGCGTGGTCTAAGGCCGCCAATGCCTCACAAGTCGCCGCCGAGGCTACGAAAGATCTTCTCCCCCGCATGGGGCGCGCTAGAACCCATGGTGAAAGAAGCAAGGGTCACCCTGATGCGGGGGCTCTTTCTCTCGCGCTTTGTGTCGGTGTGGTGGGAAAGGAACTGCAGACCCAGCTTCTTGAAGATGAGCAAAAACGCACAGTTTCTCTGGGGGAGTAAGGGAAAAACGGGCGCTTTCTCAGAGAAACGCGTCAGGGGAGGCCTTTTCTTGAGAACTCCTGACCTGGCGAAAGTGAAAGGGCAGGAGCTTTCTCACCAAAAGCTCCTGATCCTTTTAACGGCTTAGCCGAAAGAAAGCTGGAGCGCTGAATCGTCCTGGCTCTCCAGAAGATATGGCCCTGCGTTCAGAACCTGAACTTCCAGCATCCCGATCGCATCAGCATTCCGGTTTCCCAGAGACACCAGAGCATTGCCATTCGTCCAACGGGTTTCACCGTTGGTTTCAGCGTACCAGCCCGCATCCTCGGATGCAGAAAGATGGGACGTGATGGAATGGCAAATTGTGCTGTCCCAGAGTTTGATTTGCCCAACCAGAACGCCGAGATTGCGACGGTCATCAACAAATGGACCAATAACATCTGCAGGGCGGCTGCTTCGTGAAACCAGACGAACCGATGTGACGCCCGGCTGGATCTGGAACAGAACCGATCCCTGCATTGTCCGTGATGGATAAATCACGGTGTTGTCCGTCGTGACCAAATGCAGATCATGGTCATCAGTTTGTTCTGCGGGATGCGACGTTTCGCCAATATCCAGCTTGGTCGCACGTTCCAGAAGCGCAGAGTAAAGCGGTTCGACCTGCTCGCGGTTTACACCGAGCGGCGCCGCAGCATCAGACACCCATGTCTGATTGTTCAGGCGAACAACATCTCCGGTCTATTCGAACGAAGTGCGGTTTCCCGTGTCCAGATAGCTTTCAGCTTCTGCTCCATCGGCGATAAGAACGCCGTGTGTTTCGAGTTCCACATGGAAGATTTCGAAAAAGCTCTCGGACGTATCTGTCATGATGGAGCGACCATTGACCAGCATACGCGCCGGAACCATCAGATCATTCAGATGCAGACAGTGCTCCGAAGTAATACGAAGGTCCTTGTGTGGGATGTTCTGGGCGAGTGCGTTGGCCTTGATGCAGACGGGCCATTTGTCAGGATCTGCACTGGCTTTGACGTCCACAAAACGACGGCCCATCCAGCGGATTGGCTCTGGCTGAAGTTTGCCATTCCGTTTGACCATGACCAGATCGCCAATCTGCAAGGTTTCAACGGCCTTTTCACCGTCTGGCGTTAAAATCATGGTGTTGGATAGATAGCAGACCGTAACCCGGATGCCGCCGCTGTCGTACTGACCCGACGACGCTGAGACGTCGAACTTATGACCATCATAGGCAGTCGTATCCAGGCCCACGGACTGTACAAGCTTACCTGCTGAATAAACATTCAAGGTCGAGCCACTGACACTGGCTGACATGCTGGAACCAGCCTTGAAGTCTGCAAATGTCAGCAGAGAGCCAGAGGTAATGTCCAGACCGCTGATAATGGCGCCTGAATGAACTGTATAAATTCCACCGGAAGACACCGTGGCGCTAATGGACGACGCACCAGCCTGTACGGAGAATTCTCCGCCATTGGCAACAGTCGTATAATAGTCCTTGGATGGGCCGTAGCTGTTGCCGAATTCCTGGGCAAAGCCACCAGAGGAAACGGTGACGTTACTGAGCACACCGCCTCGGTTATTGATTTCAGCGCCGGAAAAAACCGTGACGCCTGTGACCGTCGCGCCGGAATAGGTGTAGAGCCGAGCGCCATTGGCAGCATATTTCGCGCCGCCAGAACTCAGTACGATGCCAGAGGCGCTTCCACTTTTGACATTGACAACGCCGCCCGAAGAAACAGCGATGCTGCTGGCTTTCCCGCCACCTGAGACATTCAGTGTGCCGCCACCACGGACAACGAAACCGCTTTGTGTCGTACCGCTAACGGTCGTGGAGCTGCCTGAACTGACTGTCGTTGTCATGTGATTCCTATGCTTCTTCGTCGACGCTAAATGTGAATAGTTTGTTTTAAGCAAACTAATATTATGATTTCAGGCGGTTTTTGTAAAATGGAAATATTTATTTTCATGATTTTCCACGGCAGAAAGATCAAAAAGAAAACACCGAGTTTCTAAAAAGTCCTGATCTTTTCAGGAGAAATATTTTTTGAGAAAAATGCATTCTAGAGGGCGGCGTTAATCGGAATTTTCATATTGGATTCCGAATGTGAGACGGAGCGAGGCCAGAAAAGCGCTCGATATTTTCAAATCATGGATGGCCTGCGGTAGCATAGTCTTCTCTGGAAATGCCGCCTTTCCAGCAAATCTGAGAGGCCCATTTGAGATGTGGAGAGACTGATGATCTCGATAACGTCATGTCCCGAGCTCTTTGCTTAGAACAGCAACCCTAAGAGAGTGTTGATTGGAAGAAGCGTTGGCGAATGGAATTGAAGAGGAATTTCCGGAAGCGGGAGCTTCACTGTAAGAGAATTTCCTATCGTTGATTTTGGTATCAGGGGCCTGTCTGTAATCTCATGAGTGTTTCTTCCGTCCCCGTGCGGCGGCGTACGCAGGCTGATCGTAGCGCCTCGACGCGTGCCAAGGTTGTGCAAGCGGCCGTCAATCTGCTTCAGACGCAGGGCTATGCCGCGACAACAATACAGCGCATCGCAAAAGCGGCGGGTGTCAGTCTTGGGGCGTTGCAGCACCACTTTCCCACAAAATCACTGATTATGGCCACGGTCCTGCGTCATTATGCTCTTAAGCGCGCGCGCCTCTACAGGCAGGCCATCAGCAACAAGGAAACACCTGAGCAACGTGTTGATGCCATGCTGGATACGATGTGGGCACTCGTGACCGCCGGGCCGGAATTTATTGCGACGGTAGAAATAGAGCTGGCAAGGCGCAGCGATCCGGATCTGGAAGAAGTGACAGCTCCGGTTCTCGCCCGCATTGACCAGTTCATGACGCGGTGGCTGTCCGGAAAGCGGGGTGTGGCGCCCAGTCAGGAGTTTATTGATCTGCGACTTCTGAATGCTGCGCTTTTGCGCGGGTTAGCAGTTGAAACGGCACGAGGCATTCCGCTGGAGGACCTCTATCGCTCTTTTGAAGTCTGGCGCAGATTTGCCCGCGAAGAATTCCTTCGGATTGCTTTGAAAACTCCCTGATTCAAAGGGCTGGGAACGTTCCGCACGTGCAGGGTCGAATCATTCCGGTACGCAAATAATTTATCTTGACGCACAATAAACAAGTAGGTTGTATTGCTTTTATAAGAATTTGAATGGGAGCGTTGAGAGACCTCCCTCCAGCACAACAGGGTCAGACATGACAATGCCGCCTCTTACTGCTTTGCAGGTTTCTCCCGCCGAAATGGCCGAACGCCATAAGAAGGTCCGGGAAAAAATGGAGGCAGCCGGCCATGCGGCGTATGTCTCTTTTGATCCCGACAATATCTATTATCTGACAAATTTCGCTAATTTCGTTCATGAGCGTCCATTTGTACTGGTTCTGACTGCCTCTGACGCGACGTTCATTGTTCCCAGGCTTGAGATCCCGCATGTGGAGCGGCACAAGGTTGGTGCCCTGACACTTGAGGAGTATGCCGAATTCCCAGCCCCTGCTGGAGCGCGATGGTCTGATCGTCTGGCGAGCATTCTGCCAGCGCAGGGTACAATCGGTATTGAGGCTGCCTGTCCGGCTTATTTGCAGGCAGCGATCGGACCTCGGTGCCAGATCCTGAATATCGTTGATGACGTCCGGCAGATTAAGTCTGCCCATGAGATTTCACGTATCGCGTGGACAAGTGACGTGATGACCAAGGCTCTTGCCATGATGATGGGCCAGGTCAAGCCAGGTGTGATGGTGGCTCAGGCCATTTCAGACGTGACACCCTATTTTTACCATCGCTGCCTGACGGAAGCACCGGCTTATAATGTCATGTCCAGCAAGGCTGCCGGTCTTATCCAGCCGCCTGCCTATACAGACGATCCGCATAATTTTTCATGCCTGACCGCACCTTGTGAACCAGGAGGTCCGTTCATGGGGCTTATTGCGGGGCGCATTAACGGATATGGCGCGGAAATCGAGCGAACGTTCTTTCTGGATCATATCCCCGAAGACGCGAAACGCCCCTTCGATACCATGATGGAAATGCGCCACAAAGCGTACGGTATGCTCAAACCGGGTGCGATTGGTTCCGAAATTGATGCGGCCTGCCAGGCTATTGCGCATCGTGCGGGCTATGAAACGCCGCTGCACCGGACCGGCCACAGTTTCGGTGTTACCAGTCATGAAGCTCCGTTCCTTGCTTTGGGTGAAGATAACGTCATTCAGCCGGGTATGATTTTCAGTGTTGAGCCGGGAATTTATATCAAAGGGCAGGGCGGATACCGGCATTCGGATACAGTTCTGATCACTGAAGCCGGATACGAAATACTGACAAAATATCCCGATGAAAAAGAAAATCTCATCGTTCGTTAGGCCTGAGGCACACGCTGATTTTTCCTGACGAAGTTTGTTTTTTCATTCTCCCTTGTGTCGGGAACGCTATCGATGACTATTTCAGAACGGCTGGAGCAGCTTCCGTTTTCCCGCTTTCATTACAAGCTCCTTCTGGTGGGGGGAGCAGGGTACTGCTTTGACGGGCTTGATGGAGCCATTTTGGCATTCGTGATGCCCGCTATTCAGCATTTATGGGGCCTGTCCCTGTCACAACTGGGGCTATTGGGCAGCTCCGCGTTTTTGGGATATTTCATTGGTGCGCTGTGTGCCGGTTTGATTGCAGACAGATGGGGCCGCCGATCCGTCATGATGTGGGCTTTGGCCTGCTATTGTCTGGGATCGTTGGCTTCGGCCTTCTGTACAAACTGGCACAGCTTTCTTCTGACACGGATGATCGCGGGTCTTGGGACTGGCGCTGAATCCGCCATTATCGCTCCATATCTTTCAGAGTTTGTGCCGCGTCGTTATCGCGGAGCTTTTACTGGTGCTCTGGCTGGCTTCTTCTCGTTTGGTTTTGTTGCTGCGGCTCTGCTGGGATATGCCCTGATCCCGGGATCATCGGACGGGTGGCGTTGGGCGCTGGCTCTGACAGCCTGTCCGGTGATTTTGCTCCTTTGGTGGCGCAGATCTCTGCCTGAATCTCCCCGCTGGCTTCAGATCGTCGGGCGGGGACAGGAAGCTCATGCTGTTCTTAGTGGAATCGAAAGAGAACTAGGGCGCCCATCGGTGGCTTATAAGGCAGAAAGCGCGCCGTCATCACCATGCACGCGTATGTCCAAGCAATTCACGCAGCTTTTGTCAGCACGCCTGCGCAGGGTCACCGTCATGAGCTGGCTTCTCTGGATGTCCATTACGTTCAGCTATTATGCGTTCTTTTCCTGGCTGCCTACGCTTCTGATCGCTCGGGGTTTTACCATTGCGCATAGTTTCGGCTTTTCAATCGCAATCTACGTGGCACAAATTCCCGGGTATTTCAGTGCTGTTTATTTCAATGAAGCGTGGGGACGAAAAGCGACCATTGTAGGTTATCTAGCTGCCGCGATGATCAGCGCTCTTGGTCTGGGGATGGCGAGTTCTTCGACCGCAGTTCTCGTATCCGGCCTTCTGCTCTCCTTTTTCATGAATGGAACGTATGCCGGGGTTTACGCCTACACTCCTGAGATTTTCCCAACGTCTCTCCGCGCGACGGGCATGGGAACAGCATCGGCACTTGGTCGAGTAGGAGCGATTGCTGCCCCGCTCTTGATCGGTGCTGCATATCCAAAAGTAGGCTTTGCAGGAGTGTTTGGTCTGACAGCCGTCATTTTGTTCGGTGGCGCGCTCAGTATCCTCCTGTTCGGACCGTCCACCAAAAACCGTTCTCTGGAGGCGATTACTGGAGATTACGGCGTGTAAGTCACGTCTGCCTCCACGCGTCCCTCTTCATCAAATACGCTCATGCGAATGCATGAAACACGCCACCTTCATAACCGGAGATATTCCGGGGAGACCTGAAATGTTCCGATATAGCAATTATTTTCTTCTGTGCGGCACCGCTCTTGCCATGACGCTTTCCGTCTTTACGGCAACATCTGTCGCGGCCCCAATCACAAAGGGCGCAGTTCACAAACATGCGTCTCACCCCAAAGCTGGGACAACTGTAAAAAAGCCTGTGTTGTCTCCCGTTCAGCATAATCGCAAGGCCATGCAATCTTCGCAACCTGAGACGATTATGGTTCGGCAGACGAGAAACGTGTTTGGGCAGGCGGCGAGACAGAAGCAGGGCGTTTCAGTCACTCATATCGATGCTGCGGATCTTGCAAGGCATCAGGTGACGGATGTTAAAGGTCTGATGAATCTTGCACCCAATCTCACAGTGCAGCCTCAAGGTGCGAGTTCCAGTGTCAATTTTACATTGCGTGGTGTGGGGTTAAATGATTTTACCTCCAACAATACGCCATCCGTCATGACCTATGTGGACGGCGTAGCTTTGCCTATTGGATATATGGCAGGCGCTGCGATGTTTGATATGGCGGGTGTGGATGTCACCAATGGGCCATCGGGTTACACGCACGGACAAACCGTGACAGCAGGTGAGATCAACGTTCAAACGGCGGACCCGACGAAGGCGCTTCACTATGGTGCGTCTGAAGACATTGCGACCTATAATCGCAGCATTACCAACCTTTACGTATCCGGCCCCATCACCTCCAACGTGCAATACCGGATTGCTGGTTTTACTCAGCAGGGGGGAGGCTTTCAGAAGAATATTAACACAGGCCAGACTTTGGGAAATGCCAACAAAGGCGGTTTGCGTGCAAAGGTTGCCTGGCAGCCTGACGATAAGACGAACATCGTTTTTAGTGGGAACTGGATGCAGGATAATTCCCAGGCTACTGGCGTTTATAATATTCAGGACCTATCGAGAAATACGCCAGCTTACAGCAATAACAGGGATACCTCGTGGGGCTTTCGCCCGGAATTTCTCAAGTTGTCAGGCAATGAGGGACAGACCAAACCATCTTATAACAACACCTTCTGGGGGGCAGGCGTTAATATCACGCGGAACCTAGGATTTGCGAACCTGACAACCATTAGCGCATTCCAGCAGATGTACGTTCATAATCTCATGGATCTGGATGGCACGCGCTATGCAATCTATGACGTGGACGTCAACACGAACGCCAATATGTTCTCTCAGGAGGTCAAGTTAGCATCGCGTAACTCACAGTCACGCCTTCAGTGGACGGTGGGGATGTATTATGACCGCACGCAAATGCGTTCTTCCATTTTTAATGATTATTCCCAGTCCGGGTCCCGGCCTTATGTGCAGCGGACCAGCTATAATCAGGATCAGCAGGCGTTCAGTCAGTATGGCCATTTGCGCTTTGCCCTTACCAAGCGGCTGCATCTTCAGGCGGCCCTGACGCATGAATCCGATGACCGTACGCTCTACAATATGCGGACTATGCGGTATAACACTCCGGCGTATCCAACGCCTTTTGACAACCGGTATGGCCGACATGGTGCTCTGACCAATCAGTTTTCCGGAATGGGTGGCATTGAATATCAGGCGTTCAATAATCTGATGTTTTATGGGTCAATTCGGAAAGGGTTCAAGCCGGGCGGGTTCACAGCCAACAATACGGTTGTTGACTCGCAGCTTAATCCAACAAAGCCGGAATCCCTTCTGGCTTACGAAATTGGTTTTAAGTCCGACTATATGCATCATAAGCTGCGTATTAACGGCGATGCGTTCTGGTACGATTATCATAATCAGCAGATGGTTGGGCTAGCCGTTATCCCACGTTATGGCGTGGTCGGCCAGTACGTCAACATTCCCAAGAGCCGTATCTGGGGCGTGGAGATGGAGATTGATGCCAACCCGATCGCGGGGTTGGTCCTGCACCAACATATTGGATACGAGCGCGGGAATTATAAGGATTTCAACGCTATCGACTCAACGGCTGTCGCTCTCGCGTACATCAAGACCGGCGTGCTGAGCGCGCAGTACAAGAATTTCAATAACGTCGATATGGGAATTCCGAAGCTGACGCTTGAGGGCTCTGCGTCCTACAAGGTGAAGCTCGGTGAAACATGGGGGCTGACGCCCTATGTCGATTACAGTTACCGCGGATCCCAGTTAAATATTCCTGGGAATAACCTTTACCGGCTGCCAGCTTATTTCCTGCTGGACGCTGGTCTGACGTTCGCACCTAAGAGCGGAAAATGGTCCGTCTCTGCCTACGCAAACAATCTGCTGAACCGCCATTACGACATAACACGGGACACGGGTTTGAATGGTATTTTCGGTGTTCCCGGAACGCCACGCATGGTTGGTGGTCGCCTTAAAGTGGATTTCTGATACAAGTAGACGGATCTCAAAGGGAGTATGTAGGCTAAGCTGCGGAAAGACGAATGGAGTTTGATGAACCCACGCGTTCTCCAGCACGCAGAGCCGTGGACTTACACAACGCCTTTGAGCAGTCGTTTGGTATAATCGCTTGGAGAGTATCCGGTGTTTTTCCTGAAAGCCGCAGCAAAAGCACCGAGACTTTCATAACCTACAGCAGCAGCTACAGAAGTGACGCTTTCGCCGCGCGCCAGTTTTTCCTGAGCGCTCAGAATACGCAACCTCTGGCGCCAGGTCGAAAAAGACATGCCGGTATCAGCGGTAAAATGGCGCACGAAAGAGCGGAGTGACATCCCGGCCAGCTTTGCCCAGTCCTGCTGCTCTCGTGTATCGGCCGGATGAATGCTCAATGCTTCTGTCACTTGCTTCAACCTTACGTCTTTGGGGGCTGGTAGTGTTACCGAACAACGAGGAATAGACAGAAGTTCATCCCAAAAGCTTGTAGCCAATCGAGTGGTACGGTCGTCCCATGTACTGCTGATGATAGCTACTGACAGACGTTCCGCCTGAGCTGTTATCAGACGTGTGCTGTCTGCAATAAAAGGTTTGGTGGGGAGAGAAATGCATCTGTCTTCTCTGAGATAGAAACTCCAGCCCGAAATCGCACCATGGGAGCACGCTTCATGATTGGTTTTTGGTGGAACCCAGAGAAATTGTCCTGGACCGATCAGCCAGTACGACTCTTCAGTTTTTATGATCATAACCCCGCGCTCTACTCCAATAATTTGACCGGTTTTGTGGATGTGAAGGTCGGTCACGCGACGTTGGGGCTGACTGATATGCCTGGTTGTTAGCCAAGGACAAGCGATATTGGCGGAGTGCATATGTAGGCCCGACTAAGAAATTTTGGCGTATAACAGTTGTATTATGGCGCATTCCCGAGAGTGCGCCACATTTTCCTACGTTAAAGTCTCTGTGTTGGATGCCACAAGACCAAAGGAAGTTTTCATGTCATTGAGACATCACGAGCGGACGATCCGCCAAATGTTCTCTACGTTTACGGATTTTAACTCAGAGATCAGCGCGCTCTCTGATTTTATGACACCAGATTATCGACAGCGTGTTGATGGAAATGAGATGACGCTGGACGCCTTCCTAAGGCATGCGAATGCTCTAAGAAGCGGCCTCCATAGGCTGGAAATCAGTATTAAGCATGTCGTCTGTGAGGGTGATAGGGCAGCTACTGTCCATTTGGCGCGTGCTATACGCCACTCTGGTGAGTGTAGTCTGATTAAGGTTATCGCTTTTTATGAATTTCGTGAGGAGCGTATCTGCCTCGTGGATGAACTGACGCATGTTCTTGAGGGTGGACAGAACGATAAAACGCTTGGATCGCTACAGTAATGGGTTGTTATGATATTTCAATCACTATCAGGAGGTGTTATTTATGGCTGCTGCTTGTTTCTGGTGGCGCGCAGTCATGGAGATATTACAGGCTAGAAGGGGGCCGCAATGACATGGGACCGGTCGGTTATGATCTCCGCTGTTTTTATAGCTCTTTGAAAAAAGCGAGACTGTAATGCAAGTTGAGAGTTCCGCGAGGAGGCTGTCAAACACGACGATCTTCTTTTTAGTTCTCCGTAATATCGGCATCACCTTGTTTGAGGGGTTTATTTTTCAACCTCGTCATTGTCGTCGTCAAACTTTCGAAGTGGTAGAGTGCAGATAATGTTTTCACATTAAATTCTCTCCACAAAAAAACACACTAAAAACAGTTGGTTATAAAGAGGCTTTCTTCCAAACACTTTCTTTGAAAAAATTGTACGCATTGGGTGGTCATATTTTCCTGTTATTGTCTTCAATTGTACCCATTTTTTAGCATATCATTCACCTCCTGTAATTTGCATACCGGCGGTAAAAGGCGAACAATGTGCCTCAAAGAATGGGGGCCAATCGACAGAAAGTGTACTGACTTCGACGCCTTGGAACGTTCTAACAGGACAAGGAACAGAATTATGATTGAAAATTTTAATAAGAATGAAATTTACAATAATAAAAACGTCGAAGCTGAAACGATCCTGAAGCATAGACTTTTTGGTATGGTTTTAGGTTTGTTTCTAGCGCATGCATATGTAGCTCTAGCGCTTTATTACACATACATAGATGACAAAAATCATTTCCATACAAGCTGGATGGCTTTGTTCGGTTGCTTTGTTTCATCCATGATATTTTTGTATCATATTGGTATTTCAAAAGCGATTTCTGAAAGAGAAAACGGAGTTTACGGAAAGTATCTCTCTCCTTTCATGTCATCCTCTCTATGGGGTTTCGTTTTATTAGCGATAACCGTCATAACGATTATTCAGGGACAAACTTGGTTTTTGCCATATGAATATCTTGCATGGCCTATGGCATTTGCATCCATATTTGTTGGGTATTTTATCGGGCCAGCGCTCGATCGATTTTTTGAGTTTCTTATGAATTCTTCCAGAAGATAATTAAGAATTCCATAAATGCAGAATAAAAAAATATTAGATAGGTGGAGTGAATATACGGCCCAATATAATGGGCCTATGTACCTTGCAATTGTAGAAGCTCTGGCATCGTCAATTCGAGAGGGGGTCATTCACGGTGCTGAAAGACTTCCTACCCAGAGAGATATAGCTTCTGCGCTTGGGACAAATCTTACAACTGTGACGCGAGCATTCAGAGAGGCGCATCGCCGTGGGCTCATTAATGCAACGGTTGGGCGAGGAACCTTTGTAAGGATGGGAGCTGAAGTCAGTCACTGGCGCTCTCCCAAAGCGGCGATTGTTGATATGACGATGAATCTGCCGCCAATACCGCAAAATCCGCCACTTCAGCGCATTATGCAGCGTGATCTTGCTGCACTTTTGAAAAAGCAGGATATCGCCAATCTTATGTCCTACCGCGTCACAGGGGGAACATTGGAAGAGCGCCAACAAGCGGTAAAATGGATTGAACCCGTTATGGGATCAAGGCGCCCAGATGATGTGTTGGTTGTCCCTGGTGCACAGACGGCTTTGGCGGCAGCCATGAGTATTCTGGCAGGTCCGGGAGATATAATATTAGCTGACCGTATTACCTATTCTGGAATACGCACTGTCGCAGATCAACTCGGTCTTATCTTGGTCGGGGTAGATGGTGATGAAAACGGGTTTCTACCTGAGCAGCTGGAAACGGCCTGCCGACAATATCGACCAAAAGCCATATATTGTATTCCTGCTATTCAAAATCCGACGACGGTGACGATGTCATTGGAACGCCGTAAGCAGGTCTTAAGGATTGCTCATGACAACCGTTTGTATGTCGTAGAAGATGATCCCTACAGCTTGTTGTATGATAATCCCATTCCTGCACTGGCTGCGCTTGATCATGGCCGAGTGATCTATGTGTCGACGTTGGCAAAGGTACTGAGCCCAGGCTTGAGAACAGCCTATGTTGCACTGCCAAACGCTGAAATGACCAGACGTTTTGCTATAGCAGTCCGCGCATTTGCTCTGACAAATGCGGGACTATTGAGTGCACTGACATTGCGATGGATGCAGACAGGGCAGTCGAAAGAGATATTAGTATCGATTAAGCAGGAATTACGCCTCAGACAGTCTATTGCCCGAAAAATTTTGGGAGATGGTCATGGGATGGACCCGAATGGCCCCCATGTGTGGCTAAAGTTGCCTGCGTGGTGGAGTAGCGTGGATTTTGTATCATATGCGCGCCATCGTGGTATTGCACTGGTCCCGAGTAACGTTTTTTCCGTGGACAGTGATGCTCCCCAAAGAGCTAGAATTTCTCTTGGGAGTATCGCTAATATTTCCAACCTTGAAAATTCATTGCATGATATTGTTACTATTCTTAGTCACAAGAGATCTACGGATTTCCTGTCTATCGTATAAATCGAAAAAGCAGGAATTTCCTTGCTCGCGCAATTTACCCAGCAAAAACTTTTTTCAATATTCCGGGAGGTGGCCGGTGTAAGCCTGTCCTCTCTCGATGGTGATCGTGGTCTCATACCTGAACCGGGGTAGCATGCCGAAAGCAACAGAGGGCTTATGCTCAAGTGCTTGATCATGATCATTCAGTTGTGCCCGACTACAAATGCGGCAGCCTTGACCTGCTTTTCAAGAAACAGACACCGTCGTCAACGGATGGTGGAAGCAAGCGCGCATTCACTCCCGATAAGGCGAGATGTGACAAATGCACATCATTGAATGTCACATCTAAGCCAGAAATAACATTAATATCATCGAAATATGAAAATACTCACTTTTACGATGTTCCGTTAGGTGCTGTAACGTTAAAGACACCCCTCCCGAATGACCCTGCTCACGGACGGAAGAAGACCCTATGACGCAGTCCCTTGATGTTTCACGACGGCTCAGCGGAGAAGCGCTGACCAATTTCATTGCAACCATCTCTGCAACGGGTGGTCTGCTTTTCGGATATGATACGGGAATCATATCCTCGGCGCTTTTGCAGATACGTGAGCAGTTTCATCTCGACACAATCGGGTCGGAGATTGTGACCTCTGCCATCATTCTCGGCGCGTTGATTGGCTGTCTTGGTGCAGGTAGCATTTCTGACCGGTTTGGTCGTCGTCGGACTGTGATGCTTGCTGCCGCTTTGTTTCTGGTTGGAACAGCATTGGCATCGGCGGCCCAAGGGGTCACGGTACTTATCGTCTCGCGTCTGATTCTAGGGCTTGCGATCGGCGCGGCGTCCCAGATTGTCCCGATCTACATTGCAGAAATTTCGCCGCCGAACCGTCGCGGACGACTGGTTGTTGGTTTCCAGCTTGCGATTGTATCGGGCGTTACGATTTCCTTCCTGACTGGCTACTTCCTGCGAGACAGCAGCTGGCGGATCATGTTCGGCATCGGCATGCTGCCTGCACTGATCCTTTTTGTTGGGATGGGATTTCTGCCAAACAGCCCACGGTGGTTAGCGCTTAAAGGGCGGACGGATGAAGCTCTGGCTGTCCTGCGTCGCGTACGGCCTTCAGAAGAAGTGGCCCAGAATGAACTTCAGGCCATCATAGACAACCATGACGAGCAGGCTCCCTGGTCTGAACTCGCCAAGCCTTGGGTTCGTCCGGCTCTTATTGCTTCTGTTGGTATCGCTCTGCTGTGTCAGCTAACGGGTATCAACGCGGTTCTATACTATGCCCCAACCATTTTTGCAGATGCCGGGTTTGGTCAGGAATCTGCGCTTTTGACGTCAGTTGCTGTTGGCCTGGCGATGGTCTGCGCTACGATCTTCGGTGGCTGGGCTGTTGATAACTGGGGCCGCCGGACGCTGATTCTACGCCTGCTGCCCGGTGCAGTTATTTCCCTGATTGTGCTCGGAGCAATGTTTGCGCTGCACATGAAAGGCGGTGCTGGCGCATGGATTACGGTTCTGGCGATCATGGGTTACACGATCTGCAACACGGGTAGCTTGTCAGTTGCAGTCTGGCTGGTTGGCGCTGAGGTTTATCCGCTGTCCTGCCGTGGCAAGGGCATGAGCCTTGTTGCGGGCAGCCATTGGGGGGCAGATCTGCTGATCTCTCTGACAACCCTGTCTCTTGTTGAGGGTTTGGGCGCACACATGACGTTCTGGCTTTTCGCTCTCGTCAATGCAGGCGCCTTTCTGTTCGTGCTGCGTTATGTGCCGGAGACCAAAGGCCAGTCCTTGGAACAGCTTGAAAAGAGCCTTCGGAATGGAACTTTTGCTCCCGTTCACAAGTCCTGAAAGCTGAACGTATTACTTTTGACGCGAAAAACCGGCCTTTCAAAGAGGTCGGTTTTTTTTTGTGCACGTTTAGAGTCGGCCGATTGAACTGTAATCAAAGCCGGCGGCCCGCATGCTTGCAGGGTCCCAGATGTTTCTCAAATCCGCAATGGCTTTTCCGCGCATGGCTTTGCTCAGGCGTTCCGGGTCAATGGCGCGGAATACGTTCCATTCCGTGAGAACGACCAGAATGTCAGCGTTGGTCGCTGCTTCCAGCGCGTCTCCGCAATAGACAACCCCGTCAGGCAGGAGCGAGCGTGCAGCTTCCATTCCCTCAGGATCGAAGGCCTGAATCCGGGCTCCTGCTTCATGCAGATGGGTAAGGATAGGCAAAGAAGCTGCCTCGCGCATATCGTCGGTATCTGGCTTGAACGTTAGGCCCAGAACTCCCACCGTCTTGTCTTGGACAGTACCACCAGCCTGAGCAATGATGCGTTCCGCCATGCGACTTTTGCGGTCTTCGTTTACGGCGACGGTGGCTTCGACCAAACGGGATGGGGCTCCTGCATCATTTGCGATGGCTGTTAGAGCGCGTGTATCCTTCGGGAAGCAGGACCCCCCATAACCCGGGCCCGGATGCAGAAAACGCCCGCCAATGCGTTGATCCAGACCCATGCCACGCGCAACATCATGGACATTGCCTCCCACTTTTTCGCAAAGATCAGCCATCTCGTTGATGAAGGTGACTTTCATGGCGAGAAAGGCATTTGCGGCGTATTTGGTGAGTTCCGCCGTTTCGAGGTCTGTAATGACGATAGGCGCTTCAATCAGATGCAGGGGGCGATAGACTTCACGCATGATCCTTGTCGCACGTTCGCCTTCGTCGGAACCGGATGTATCAATCCCGATGATCACGCGATCCGGGCGCATGAAATCTCCGATAGCGTTACCTTCTCGGAGGAATTCAGGATTTGATGCGACGTCAAACGTGAGCTCAGGGCGCGTTTCCCTTAGAATTCGTGCAACTTCACGGCCTGTTCCAACCGGAACCGTAGATTTCGTGACGACGAGCAGGCCCTCTTTGGCAGAGCGGGCGATTTCTTCCGTTGCTGCATAGACGTAGGTCAGGTCTGCGTGGCCGTCGCCGCGCCGGGTCGGGGTGCCAACGGCGATAAAGACGGCGTCTGCACCATTGATAGCGGTTGACAGATCATCCCCAAATGTAAGGCGGCCGGTCTCGGTATTCTTGGCGACAATAGCGTCCAAACCGGGCTCATAAATGGGAATACGGCCCTCACGCAGGGCTGCCAGTTTCTTGGGGTCCCGCTCGACAACGGCTACATCTGAACCGAATTCGGCAAAGCATGCACCGGAAACCAGCCCGACGTAACCACCACCGATCATTGCTATACGCATAACAGAAACTCTCCAGGCGCTATGCGGTCTGCATAACCTGCGTACATTGACGGAGCAAATTGAGGCCGCTCCACGAACTAGGATGATGTGTCATTGCGTGGGGCGGGCGCAGGCATTGGAAGATGCAAAGGATCGGAGGGCAGCAGGCAGAACAGTCAGCTCGTTGGAGTCAGCCAAAAGATCACGCCCTTTCTTCGACCACTTCGCAATGCTCAGATCGGGACTGTCAAACCGTCCACTGACACGTACGGGGATATCGAGTGCAAAGAAACTCGTGGAGAACGGCCGGCTCGCAAACACAAGGTCCAACCATCGGCGGTTTAAATCAAAATCTGCCTTCGCGGCCAGAACACCGGCGCTGGTCTTCAGTCGGAGGGGAACAACTTTTCCGATCCCCTGATGCATCTCCAGAACACCCAGCATGCAGGTGATCGGTGTGGTCCCTTTTGCATGACGGAACAGGAGCCGAAGATCCATGGACGCGGCTTCCACGATCTCTCGGGCAATTTCTCCTTTTTCCATACTGACCGCTGCGACCAGATCAGCTTTCCGTGTGGCCTCGTTCAGGGTGCGGACATTATTCGCCGAAGCAATGATGCGGATCGACAGGCTGCCTTTTACCGGAACTGGGGCTAGACCCGCAGTACGGCGAAGGCGGTCAATGTCGCCATGGGAGAGAGCGATGTTTGCCGTAACACGGGAGCGGCCGCCTTGATCTTCCATGTGTCCGTTGGCCTGAAGTCCCGCTCCCAGATAGCCTAGTGCGAGGGTGCTGACATCAATGCGGCCAGGTGTCTGAGACGCGTCCAGCTTCAACTTGGCAAACGTCAGAGTGTTGTAAAGGATCTCATCAGCAGTGAGTTTGACGTGCAGAACCGGGTCAGGTTTTGCGGGGGCAATCAGGGGGATATCGGTTGGCCCAGAGGATTTTCCGGATGAGAGTGCTTTATTGAGGTCATTAAGATCTACCCGGCCCAAATTCAGGTCTGTGGAAATGATATCGGGCTTTCCTTTGCCACCTTCGTTCAGATCAAAGGTGCCACTTTTGATTTTGGTGCTTTGGAAGTTTCCCGTGGTATTGGTGAGATGCCAGTTGTCTCCGGCATGACTGAAGGTGCCATTAAGAGTCAGGGGAATAACGGGATGGGTGTCTGATAGCCCTGCCAGCGCAAAAATTGGCGCAGAGGTCGGCGTGGAAAGGGTAATATTGCCTTTCACGCCCTCAAAGTTCAGAGCATCCGTGAGGGTGCCATCAAAATCGATAGCAAGATCCCCGGACGTAACATGGGCTTTTGCCCCATATGGCTCTGGGGCGCGACGTAGGACCTTGAGGGGCTGCATGGTGGCATCGAGCGTGACGGGTGTGCCGTTGTATGCGCCCTGAAAAGCCATGCTCAGGGGAGACGCATCATTTTCGGACTGAAAAGTCACATGCTGCATGGTGACTTGGTAAGAGGCGCCCTTTGCGGAGCGATAAGTAACATCGCTCTCGTTAATTGTGGCGTTGCGAAGTCCTGGGAACCAGCTCAGGTCAGGCTTGTCCGAAGGTGGCGGTTGGGTATCTGCGGTATCGGAAGTCTTATGGGACTTGAAGCGCCAGTTAGGTGTTCGGTCTGGGGTTCTTTCAAAGAGACCTGAGAAATGGTCAATCGTGACATCGCGTGTTTCAAGTGGCCCATGCAGAAGCGAGGTTAGCCGTATTCGGGCATGCAGGGCGCCTACACTCACCATATCTGGTCGACTGCCGCCGGGAATATTGGCCAGATGCAGGTCCTTGGCGTCTATCGTGATCCACTGGCCAGGGCTGAGGCGTAATGAGCCGATTTTGACCGTTCGACCCGTGGCTTTTTCAAGCTTCTGTGTTGCAAGCGCCGAGAAATCTTTCTGGTCGATCCAGAGCCAGCCGCCTCCGATGATCGCACTGCAAACGACAAGAAAGCCGAGGAACGCTCCAAGAAGCCATTTCAACAAGAGAAAGTCTTTCCAAATACCGAATATAAAATTCTATAATAACTGGAAGATCTCTGGAGTGGGAGAGTTCGTCTGGAAAAAATAATTTTCCAGAACATTTCATTGGGTTTCAGGTGAATGCTGTTCAGAATGTTGACTGAATGCGCCCGACGACCGCATCGCCGTTGCGACCATAGAGGTTAACGGTGGCGGAAGAACGACTGACGATGAAGTGGTTATAGTCCAGCATGAATTTAAAATAGCGGTTGGGATACCAGCTTAGGCCCGTTGCCCAGACAGTCTGCTGTCCGCCACGGACGCCATCTGCATCTCCTATGCGGCTGTTGAGATCAGCGACGCTATAACGGGCTGCAATTTCCAGAGCTCCCCAACGATCATGCAGGGGATCAAATTCCTGATCCGGAGAGACGCCGGGGGCAAGGAAACCTCCTTCCTGGATGCTGTAACGCCGTGGGTTTCCAAAGAGCGTGTATCCAACAGCACCATACCACCCCTGGAATCCGAGTGAGGGTAAACCCTCTGTGCGTTCAACGCCGATGCGATAATACTCAGCCTTTATCAGAAGTCGTTTCCAGCGCAGCGCGAACTCCGGCCCTGCTGACCAGAGTTGAGCAACATTATTGATGGCGCCCGTCGTCATAAGGATGGACTCGCCCAGATTGATTTCCGGGCGTTGGGCAAACGTATAACTGCGGCCTGTCGTGCTCTTGGCAACCTTGAAAGATGCGATGGAGGAGATGCCGACATGCATGTCCACGTCTTTGGTTACAACTGGGCGGCCTGCGACACGGAAGGTTCCACCTGTCTGACTATCCGTGATCTCGTCCCCGACAGAGGCATAATATCCGCGCTCGTTGCGATTGCCCCATTCCTGCCCGGTGAAGTACCCCCCAATCCACCAGCGATCGGCATAGTGCATACCTCCCACGCTGAATCTGGCATCGTTGGCGGCAATCGTGCGAACAAGGTCAATGATTGCAGGGCGCTCAACAAACATGAAGTCGTTCGAGCTCTCTGCATCTTCTTCCGTTACACGGGGTTGAAAATATCCAACGGTCAGGACGGTATTATGCAGCCCTGCGTAGTTTATGTTGGCTTCGTAAAGGCCAACCTGACCATCATGGTTGCCATGCCCGAAGTCAGGTGTGACGTTTGCAACCCAGTCCTTGTAGCGGAAGGTAAACGGAATCCGGAGGCGTCTACTGTTGGATGTAAAGCTGTTGAAATTGCCTCGTTCTTCGCCATTTCTGTGCGAAATGCTTGGGAAGCCGCCAAAATCTTCCTGAAACGCTAAACCAATGGACAAAGAATAGGCGCCATCAGCTGTCTTGAATGTCGGACGCCCGTTGGGGAAGCCAATCTTGATTCCTCCGACGCTGACTTCCTCATCCTGAGCGGTAGCGGCCTGGAAATCCTGCCAGGAGGTCACGATGCCTCGGTCTGATGGCGGCGTGTCTTGCGGATGGACGCCTGGCCGATGGATTGTCAGTGGAGCAATGGCAGGCATGACCTGAAGAAGCGGAGGCGGCGGAAGAAAGCTTGCGCGCTGCCTGTAGGGATTTGCTTCTGTTTCTTCGCGCTGGTGTGCCAGAACGGCCCGAGCCTGTCTGAGTTCTTCGTTTCGCTCTTTCCGGAGTTTCTGGACCTCCGCCTGCATTGCCCTGAGCTGGCGCTCCATGATTTCCAGTCTGTCGGCAGCGAAAACGGGGAAAGTGGAAGCAAGAGACAGTAAAAACGTTGCTGTTGCTAGAAAACTCAGGCGGGGCAAAGAGACAATCATAAGCGAAAGGGCGTCCTGGAAAGGCAGCTCATCTGTCGGGGCCAAGATCGCAGGCATACTGCAAGCGAGGATTTTCTGTTTAGACAGAAATCACAATGAGGTGCGTATCATTGTGCGACAAATAGAGGGCTACGGTGGACGAGACTGTTTCTTGTCTGATGCTCGATCAATGGAAAAGGCGGGGGCATGCTCCATGACCCGCCCCGCCTGAAAAATGGTGAAGTGTTAGAAACCAGCCTGAATTCGGGCTGCAATCGAGTTGCCACTGCGGCCGTACAGGTTGGTCGCCTGCATGCTGCGAGACACGATGAAGTGGCTGTAGTCCAGCATGAGGCGGAAATGGCGATTGGGATACCAGTTCAGGCCGCCGGTCCAGACTGTTTGCTGACCACCGCGAATGACATTCTTGGCGTTTGCATCATTCAGGCCACTATTGAGGTCAATGACACTGTAGTGGCCGACGACTTCAAGAGCTCCCCATTGATCGAGCGCCGGATTGAATTCCTCGTTAGCCTTTACGCCGGGACCACCAAAAGCGCCTTCCTTGATGTTGTACATGCGAGGATCACCGAAGATTGTATAGGCTGCTGACCCGTACCAGCCTTGAAACCCTGCGGATTTCAGACCAGGGCCAGAACGCTCGACGCCAACGTGATAGTACTCACCTTTAACAATCAGGCGTTTCCAGCGGATGCCCAGTTCGGGGCCAGCAGCCCAGACCTGGGCAGCATTTGTGATTCCTCCTGTTGCCGCGAGATTAGCCTCTCCAATGTCGAATTCAGGGCGCTGGCCGAAGGATGTTGACCGTGTACAATGGTTTGCATCTGCTCCTGTATTGCAGGGAACCTTGAAGGCTGAAATGGCAGACGCTCCAACATGGACGTCCACGTCCTTTGTGACCACAGGTCGGCCAGCGACACGGAGTGTGGCGCCCGTCTGACTATCAACGGTATTGGCGTTGCCGCCGCCATAATAGGTGCTGCCGTTGTCAGAGGCGTTGCGGTGTCCCCATTCCTGGCCCGTAAAGTACCCGGCAACCCACCAACGCTTTTCATAATGCAGCCCACCAACACTGAAACGGGCATCGCCAGCAGCGATGTTGCGGACCATGTCAGTGATGCTCGGACGTTCAAGTGTGAAGAAGTCGTTCGAGCTTTCGGAATCTTCCTCCGTCACGCGAGGCTGGAAGTAACCAGCAGTCAGGACTGTGTTGCGAAAACCTGTGTAGTTCAGGTTGCCCTCGTACAGGCCGACATAACCATCATTATGGTTCGCCCCAAAATCAGGCGTAACGGCTGCAACCCAGTTCTTGTAGCGGAACATGAACGGGATACGCAGGCGTCGCAGATTGGAAGTAAAGCTGTTGAAAGCACCACGGCTTTCGCCTGCCCGTGGGCCTGCATTGAAGAATCCGCCAAAGTCTTCATGGAAGGCCAGTCCAATGGAGAAAGCATACGCGCCATCGGAAGACTGAATGGTTGGACGGCCTTTGGGAAAGCCAATTTTCACGCCACCAACCGTGACTTCCTCGTCCTGAGACGTCGCGCGCTGGAAGTCGGCCCATGAACTGACATCTGCACGGTCCGAAGCCGCACGGCCACTGTCCGGACTACCAGTCCCTTGGCGAACAGTGATTAGGGGGGTAGTGGGTTGTGGTGGGGAGCCAATATAGCGGCTACGTTGATTGTAAGGGTTATTTTCCGCTTCTTCACGCTGACGGGCAAGGACGGCTCTGGCTCGCTTGATCTCGTCGTTATGCTCTTTCTTCAGGGCATTCAACTGCGCCTGCATCGCGTGAATCTGGCGTTCCATGATTTCCATCTGGTCAGCCGCATGGGCATGACCAACGAACGTTCCAAAAGACATCAGGGTCGAAGTCGCCAGAAGGGCTGTTGCTCTTCGAACAGAAAAAGTCATTGCCGTGGTGCATCCTTGCATGAATGGCAGGTGATCCACAGCGGAGGTATCTGATTTCGTTTTTTGAAGAGTGGGAAGGTTTCATGACGGTAAAAAGACTCATTTATGACAAACCCTGTCATGTCTTTGAAAATGTGTGTCTTTTAGAAACGGGCTGCATTTTCCCATTGTTGAATGCTTTAAGGGGAATGGACCATGGGTGTGTTATTTACGCATCAGGCACTCTGAGCCTGTCATGAAACTATCATGTGCCACCCTCTGTTTCCCTTGGAAGGGTGGGGCTAGTACATAACTCCGTTTACCAATGCCCGGTTAGGGATCATCATGATTAAGAACAAGCTCGCGCTTTTCGGTTTTGTCGCAATGACGGCCCTTGGTTCTGTCTCGCTGTCTTCTGCCCGTGCTGAGGAGATTACGGGTGCAGGCTCCAGCTTCGCAGCCCCCATCTACGAGGCGTGGGGGGCCGCTGCCAAAACTCAGATCGGGGTGAACGTAAATTATCAGAGCGTCGGCTCCAGCGCTGGCCAGGATCAGGTTATTGCCCGGACCGTCGATTTCGGCGCTTCTGACAAGCCGATGGCTGCGGATCGTCTGGCTGCTGAACACCTGTATCAATTCCCGACCGTGATGAGCGGCATTGTCGTCGTTGCCAATGTTCCGGGAATCGAGGCAGGCAGCCTGCATCTGGATGGCCCGACGCTTGCCGCTCTGTACGATGGCGACATCACGGAGTGGGATGATGATCGCATCAAGGCTCTGAATCCGGGCTTGAAACTGCCGGAAACAGATGTCGCTCCGGTTCATCGTGCTGATGGTTCGGGCACAAGCTTTGTCTTCACATCCTATCTGTCTCAGGTCTCCCCTGAATGGAAGCAGAAGCTGGGAGCTGGCACGTCAATCGCATGGCCGGGTGGTTCTGGCGCCCGCGGCAATGATGGTGTGGCAGCGATGGTCAAGCAGACGGAAGGTGGCATCGGCTATGTCGAGTATTCCTATGCTGCACAGAATCATCTGAATATTGCCCAGATGAAGAACCATGCCGGCGCATTTATTTCTCCAACGCTTCAGAGTTTTGCTGAAGCTGCGAATGCGGCTGACTGGACCCATGCTGACCATTATGCCGTTAACCTGCTCGATACGGCAGGCGCAGGGGCTTGGCCGATTGTGACGGCAACGTTCGTTCTGGTTCCAACCAACCCGAAGGATGCGAAAGTCGCCAAGGCTGTTCGTGACTTCTTCGCCTGGGGATTTCAGAATGGTGATGCGGACAATGCCCGCCTTGACTATGTCGGCCTCCCCAAAAGCGTGAAGGACAGCGTACTGGCAGGGTGGGGGAAATAATCTTCCGGTCGTCCCTGTTTTCCTGATCGTTTCTGCTTTTTCGGGGATGGTCAGAGCGCATAAAAAGGCGTTGAGTACCAAAGCGGGCTTCTCTTTAATGAGGAGCCCGTTTTCCTGTTTATCGCCCTGCCATGACGTGGTGTACTTTTGTCCACTTCCTCCGCCTCTGATGCCCCTGTAACGACCCTTTCGCCGGTCGTTCGGATTTTGATCGGCCTTATCTTCATTCTCGGACCGGTTTCGACAGATATGTATCTGCCAGCATTTCCCATGCTGGAACATGATCTGGGGCAGGGGGCGGGTTCAGCCCAGTTGACGCTGACAGCCTGGCTCGCCGGGCTCGCAATTGGGCAGTTTACACTCGGCCCACTCTGTGACCGCTATGGCCGTAAATTGCCGCTCCTGCTGGGGCTGGTGGTGTATGTCATCGCTTCCGCTCTTCTGGCGGTGGTCACGAATTTTCACCTATTCTGCATTCTACGTTTCATCGCTGCGATGGGAGGGGCAACAACGTCCGTAGCGCCACGAGCTATGGTACGTGACGTTGCCACTGGGCCGGCTGGCGTGAAGCTGATGTCCCAGTTGATGCTCATCTTTGGTCTGGGGCCGCTTCTGGCGCCATCCATCGGGAGCTTTTTGCTCGATCTGGGCGAGTGGAGACTGATCTTCTGGGTTGGCGCAGGCTTTGGAGTGTTGCTGTTCATTGGAACGTGGTTCCTGCTGCCAGACACGTTTCCACCAGAGAAGCGGTTTGCGCTCCCTTTTACAGGCGTGGTCGCCCGGTATTGGGGCCTGATTACAGAGCCACTGTTCTGCTCTGCTGCCATGGTCGCAAGCTTCGGCACCTTTACGATGTTTGCCTATCTTTCCAATGCACCAGCTCTTTTTGAGGGCATTCTGCATTTCTCGCCGCGCTTGTTCGCCATATTCTTTGGGTTGAACGCTGTAGGCTTTGTCTTGGGGTCACAGATCAACGCACGGATGGCGCAGCGCTTTCTGTTTACCAGAGTCATGGAATACGGAATGCTGGCTGTTCTAACCTTCACACTGCTTGGTGTGCTGGTTTGTTCGCTGGGGCTGGTTGGGCCACAAAATCCCTGGATACTCTGCATCCTGATTTTCTGTACGACGTCGTCGCTCGGATTTGTCGGGCCAAACGCTGGTGTTCTGGCCCTGACGCATCACGGGCATCAGGCAGGAGCAGCATCTGCCCTGATTGGTACACTGAACTGGACCATCGCAGGAGGTGCAGGCGTTTTAATGGCGCTGCTACCGTCACACTGGATCGGGTCCACATCAGTGGGCATGATGATCGGAATCATGGGCTGTTGGATCAGCGACTTGTGGCGTCGTCGTCTGGATCCGAATTCCTACTTGTCCGTTCGTCACTGAAACCCTGCCTGCGAACAGCCAAGGCGTAACCAAAGGCTAAAATTCAGCCTTTGGAAGAAACGCGGTCAGCTGCAACAGTAGCGATCATCAGAGCGCCGATAACAGGCACGAATGCGACCATTGAGAACTGGGCGAGAAGATTGGTTGGCAGGCCGATCAGGTGGATCAGGGTCATGGACGTCATGGAAGTTTTCTCCGTTTTACTTGCCGTTGATGGCGTGGGACGGGAGAAACTCCAGAAACCACTTTCAAAGCAACAAATGAAGATGCGGGATCAGACCTGCGTTTAATGCATAAATCCCTGCCAGAACTTTGCTGCAATTCATGAAATGCACATCCCTGACCTGAAACAGAGATTATTTCACGTTTCAGTTCAGGGGTGTTCTATTGTCGCTTCCCTGGCAATTTAGGGTATCAAAATTTGGGAACGAGCACATTCGCGCAATAAAATTGCGCGAGGCCTCAATTTTTCTTGGGGGACGAAAGAGAAAGCCCGTCGCGTCGTAGCCCGTGCCAACTGAGAAGTGTGTCCGCCAGAAAGAAGAAAAGAGCGCCAACGGTGCAGGCCAGAGCTATGCCGAAAAAGGCTAGCAGCCATGTGGATGTGCTTGCATCGCGCAGCGAGCCGACAAAAAGAGCCATTGCCGCGCCGCAGGTCGAGGCCCCGCCGATGGCGTTGAGCATGATGGCTGCGTCCAGAACGAAGATTCGCCGATGGAGTCTAAGCTCATGAGCGGCCAGTCGTGCCGGTGTATAGAAAGGGTCTGGCGTATCGGTATCAGAAGGCGGAGCGGCCAGTTTTTTTCGCACGTCTTCTAGGTGGTCTGCCACACGGGCAAGACGTGTGTTGAAAACGTTGATCAGTGTTCCAATGCCAGAAAGCATGAAAACCGGCGTCAGCGCGACTTGAATCAGATGGGCGGCACTATCGACCGCATCGGGGTCATAAGAAACAGGGAAAGGCATACCGCTCTCTATACTGTATCTTCCGAGAGCGAAAAGATGGCGTGCTCTGGAAAACATACCCCCGGATGGAGTAGGGAAAGACGACCATTTTCAGAGATGTCTGTCTTATGCCGATTTATCCCCGTCTATTGCGCTCCGCCTGTGCGATGCTTGGCCTGGGGATTGGTATGGCTCCGCTGGCATTCGGGCAGGCCGTGATGCATTGCTCGGGAACGGCGGCACAAGTTGAATTCGCCTGCCACACCTGGACGGAGATCGACCGCTCCGTCCATGGCGGTACGGATACTATTATCATTCCTGTCGGCGGGACGGAGCAAAGCGGGCCTTACATGGCTGTTGGCAAGCACAATGTGCGGGCGCAGGTTCTGGCGGACGAAATTGCCAGACAGGCCGGGCAGACGTTTGTGGCCCCCGTCATTGCCTATGTGCCGGAAGGTTCAACCTCCCCGCGAACCTCTCACATGCGTTTTCCGGGAACGATTTCCGTACCGCCTGCCGTGTTTGAGGGAATGCTGATAGGTGCCGCTGAAAGCTTTCGTGTGCAAGGTTTCCGGAAAATCGTTTTTCTCGGAGATCATGGAGGCTATCAGGCGTCCATGGCGCATGTGGCCCAGGAGCTGAATACGCGATGGAAGGGCCAGGCAGCAGTTCTGGACCTGCGCGATTATTATGAAGTTATTCCCCATCAGTATGCTGATGCCCTGAAAGCGCAGGGCCATGCAGCAGAAGTGGGTATGCATGCGGAGCTGAGCGATACGTCCCTGATGCTGGCCGTGGATCCGTCCCTGGTCCGTCAGGAAGCGCTTCGCACCGCTCCAAAACCCAGTGTCACCGATGGCGTTTATGGCGGGGATCCGCGCCAGGCTACGCCCGGACTGGGACGTATCGGCACAGACATGCAGATACGCACCGCTGTAACGGCACTTCAGTCCTTCAACAGGAGCCATCCATGAATTTCAAGACCCCCCTTCTGGCGGCGCTGACGCTGCTGGGAGCCTCTGCGGCGCAGGCCCAGACCACGGCTCCTGCGGATGCAAGTGCACCGATTCCTGTGCCTCCGGCCCCGGCGGCTCCAGCAGCTCCGCCAGCTATGGTGCCTTTCTCGGCGCCAGCGCCTGCTGTTTCATCTGTTCCCGTGGCCGCTCCGGCTGCTTCAGATGCGGTGCAGACTATTCCGGGCATGCCAGCCGTTATTGATCCGCATAATATTTATAGCGAAACCACGCCGTCCCACATTTCTCCGGCGATTGCTCACGACCCGGCGCGGGTTTATGTCCCGAACCTGCGTGGAAACAGTGTCTCCGTTATTGATCCGGTGTCTTTTCAGGTTGTGGATACCTATCCCGTTGGTCGCTCCCCACAGCACGTCGTGCCATCCTGGGATCTGCGGACGCTTTGGGTGACCAATAACAGTGAGGGACGTCCGGATGGCTCCCTGACGCCGATCGACCCTGCGACCGCAAAGCCCGGCGCAAATATCGCAGTGGACGATCCTTACAACATGTACTTCACCCCAGATGGCAAGTACGCGATCACGGTGGCTGAAGCCCACAAGCGTCTTGATTTCCGCGACCCGCACACGATGGAGCTAAAGGGCTCAGTCGAGACGCCGGAGTGCAAAGGCGTCAATCACGCTGACTTCTCCATTGACGGCAAGTACGCGATCTTCACCTGCGAGTTTGGCGGTTATGTTGCCAAGGTCGATACCGTGAACCTGAAGATGATCGGTATGCTGAAGCTGTCCAAGGGTGGAATGCCGCAGGATATTCTGACGGCTCCAGACGGGCATAAGTTCTATGTTGCCGACATGATGGCTGACGGTGTGTTCGTTGTGGACGGTGACTCCTTTACGGAAACCGGCTTCATCCCAACGGGTATCGGCACGCATGGCCTGTATCCGAGCCGTGATGGCAAGGTCATGTACGTGGCGAACCGCGGCTCCCATCGCATTCACGGCAAGCGCGGTGGCCCGGGTGGAGTGTCCATCATCGATTTCGCGACGGACAAGGTCATCAAGACCTGGATGATTCCGGATGGTGGCAGCCCGGATATGGGCAATGTCAGTGCTGACGGCAAACTGCTCTGGCTGTCTGGCCGCTTTGACGATGTGGTTTATGCCATCGACACGGATACGGGTGCTGTCCGCAAGATCCCTGTTGGAGCCGAGCCGCATGGCCTGACGGTCTGGCCGCAGCCAGGCCGTTACAGTGTGGGCCACACTGGTATTCTGCGCTAATCTGAAATGAGCGATGATGGAGACGTCAGTTGAGGTCTCTATTGTTGAAAGCCCGGCAGAGATGCCGGGCTTTTTTATTACGGAGATTAGGGCGTCTTTGTCTGAGCTGGCGTTTGGTCGTTGTCGTTTCTGGTTTCACTTGGCGTGATGCAGGGCGGTATAGGCGAAGTCTGTTAGTGTGGGCCAACGATGCCTCTTTGAGAGGGTGTCCCGGGAAGATGCTCTGTGTGTCGAGCGGATATGAAGCCCGTGATGTGCGCACGAATACTTGCAAGCATTTTGTTCCCAGATCCGGTAATGTCCGGAAACACATAAGAGAAAAGGTGACTCGAAGATGTTGATTGCTTCGATGTTGTGCTTCACTTTTACGGTTATTGCAGGCCTATGGCTCGGCCTTTGCGTTCTCCGGAGTAAGCGTCCGTTGAAGGCTCTGTTGCCAGTCCATGTCGGGTTTGCCCTACTCGGCGCAGTTTTCATGATTGTCGCACTGGCGAAGGGTGACAGCCGACTTATGCTGAATGTCGCTTTAGCCGTGGCTGTTGCTGCTTTTGGCCTTCTCATGGGATGGGCAAGGCGGCGGGGCTATGTGATTGCCCCGCTCTACATGTGCCATATTCTGCTGGCAGTGATGTTTTACCTGTCTCTGGTCAGCTTCACGCTCTTCCCAAACTTCTGAAACGCCTTCTGTAGGGATCAGGCTTTCTCAGGTGATGGCTGAACAGGCTGTGGCCCTGTGTCATTGGCGACCTTGAACTGCATGCTGTTGCCTGGTGGCGTCGTGGTGTAGGCGGTCGGCGTGTAGAATTTGACACCTTCTTCCGCAAAGCGGTTGGTCACGATGCGGTTGAATTCGCGTTTAACCTTCCATTTCATCATGGGGGTTGTCCGGATGCTGCCAATCAGAGTGGCGCCTCCGCTGTCGCTCTGATCCACGCCCAGATCTGTGTAGTCGGACAGGATCATCGGCCCGAAAACCGGATCAGCACGCATTTCCTTGACGGCTTTTTCCATGATGGCAGAGACGCGCGGCAGGTCTTCCGACAGATCAAGCTGCTGCTTGATGACGATCTGGTTGTAGCCGCGCGCTGTGTTGGCAATGGAGGAGACGGACGAGAACGGGATGATGTGCAGATCGCCCGTAATGTCGCGCACCTTTACAGTCCGGATTGACAGGTTTTCCACGGTTCCCGAGACGCCGCCTGTCGTAACCCAATCACCGACCTGGATTGCGTCTTCGACGAGCATGAAGAAGCCCGTGATGAAGTCCTTCACCAGACTTTGGGAACCGAAAGCGATGGCTGCGCCAAGGATACCTGCACCGGTCAGAAGTGGCGTTACGTTAATGCCGATCTGCGAGAGTGTCGTCACGGCAACGATGATGATGATGATGGCCAGAAGAACGGTGCGGATGATTGGCATCACCGTACGCAGGCGGGTTGCTCGGGAACGCTGGCCTGAGGTCTCGAAAGACGAGAGCTGCCGGTTCAGCATGATGTTGACCATTTCCCAGATTGCCGCAGCCACAGTCGCTGCAATCAGCATCGTCAGCGCCGTATCCATTAGGCGACGGCCAAGGGCATTCTTGATGAAGAAGCCGAAGGTTGGCAGGCCCCATGCTTCTGTGATGGCCACGAGCGTGAGGAACAGGATGGCGCCCGTCAGAATCATACGAGCGACCGGGTAGTACCGATCAGCTCGCTTCTGAAGCTCTGGGAAGCGCTCCACAAGCTGTGGATTGACCCGAAAGAACCGGTCCTGAAGCCCATAAGCCAGAACAGCACCAAGACGGGACGCTACCAGAACGCCGATTGTGGCGCCTGTGGTCTTGAGGATCCATGTGTATCCACCCTGTAGATGGGCTGCCCAGACAATCCAGAGCGAAATGTCCAGGAACATGGCAGGTACCCACCACAGGCGCGTGATGGCGGCTATGACCGTCCACATGCCCGTTTTCTTACCAACGGTGCTGGGCTGCAGCGCATTGCTGACGATGTGACGGATACGCCAGATGAAAGCAGCGATCAGTACGTGTTCAACCAGAACAACCGCACGAATCATGGCTCCTGTTCCGCGTGGTGCCAGATTGAACTGTGCGCCAAGTTCGGACAGACAAATGACAATAGCGGGCGCAGCAACCAACACGTTCCACCACCGCGTCACCATAAAGGCAGTCGGTGTGCTGGCGGGTAGAAGCCGAATGGTGGGTGACCGCGGGGTAAGACCAGTCTCGACCAGGAGGTAGAGCGTGCGTGCCCCTGCGTAAGAGTATGCGAGTGTCAGGATAACGTTCACGGTGCGCTCTGTCAGAGGCAGAACCAGCACCGACAGGCCTGCCAGAAGCAGAAAGGCGAGAACGGGCAGGGCTTTAAGCAGAAAGTGACCCGCGGCGTAAGGAATGCGGGACAGGAAACGGAGCGTCTCAACCTGACGTCTCTGGTCTTCTGCTCGGGTCTGGTTGGAATTGTTGGTGGCTTCAGTGGCTGCCGTTGTGGGCACCGGGTCTGCTTCGGGCAGGACCTGAATATTCCGGACTTCCCGCGCCTGTGCTTTGAGCGTCAGGTTCTGAAGCGGTTTGCGCAGCATTAGCGCAATGGTGCGTTCGAGCCCCAGACCGCACGCAATGACCAGCACGGCAATGCCAAATGCATGCAGGATTGGCGCGCGTGTCTCTGCCGACAACATCTGTGATCTGAACCAGTGGCCGACCAGCCCCAGATCACTGAAGAGGTTCAGAAAGTTGTGAACATATCCCAATGACTGCGTACGAACGCTTTTCAGGCCGTTATCAATCTCTGGTGACACGTCCGGCATGGTTGCAGCCTTGGACGCTGGGCTTGCTGCAGGCGTGTCCGTCTGTTTGACACCACGCGCCATGAGGGAGAGCGTGTGTGTGAAGCTGTCACGCTGTTTGGGGTCATTCAGAACATTCAGAAGCTGCTGGGCTTCCTGAGCCGACAGGGGAGCCGACGTGGGGCTGACTGTCGCCGCTGCGGCTTTTGCCGGTGTTGTTTCTGCCCAGCTGAAGGGTGTTGCCAGCAGGGCCGTCAGGAAAACCAGAAAGGCCATGAAGGAATGGCGTTTCTTTTGACGGGGTGTTCGTGACTGGACGGGCCGTGAAGGGGAACACATCGTTCTGAAATGTCCTTGATATGCCTTGAAACTGGAGCATGTCCGCGCAAGGTGAGGTCTGTTCTGGCCGGGAAGGCCCTTTTCAAGCAGGAGTGCCACAGGATGAGGTCCCCTGTCCAAAATGTGATGCGTTATTCTGCAGCTTCCATCAGAGTGTCTGAGGCTGCTGCACGGCTTTCATTGGCCTCTAGCGCTTCCAGCGCATCTGCATGATCGATCCCCCACAAGTAGAGCTGTTCAATGGGCTCGACGAAGACTTTCCCGAGGGACGTCAGGCTGTATTCCACATTGGGGGGCATGATCTGATGGATCTCGCGACAGACGAGTCCCTTGTCTTCGAGCTCCCTTAATGTCTGGGTCATCATTTTTTTTGAAAGACCAGGGATGCTTCGCTGAAGGCGACCGGGGCGGGAGCTTCCTTCCAGAAGGTGGAGCGTATGGAGGATCATGGTCGTCCATTTTCCACTGAAAAGTCTTAGAACCCGGCGCGGCGCACAGTCTTCGTCAAAGGGAGCCTGGCGATAGCGGGCCGGAAGGGAGGTTGTCATTCTGTGGGAACCTTTTGGTATCCAGGGCACAATATGGTGCCGTCTGGAACTGTTGACACCAAGGGCTCAAATGGAGGGCGAACCATTTTTCGGGAAAGGAGACCCTGATGTCCCGTATTGCTCTTGTTGTCGGATCGACTGGAATTGTTGGCCAGACGCTCGCGACGCGTCTCGTTGCCGAAGGCTGGACTGTTCATGGTCTGGCACGCCGGCCCCGACACGACATGGCCGGCGTTCTGCCGATTGCGGTAGACCTGTTGGATCTGAACAACCTTAAGTTGGCTCTGAAGGATCTGACGCCCACACACGTTTTTTTCTGTTCCTGGCTTCGTCAGCCCACGGAAGAAGAAAATTGTCGCGTTAATTCCGCGATGGTCCGCAATGTGTTTGAGGCACTTCCTGCGCCAGAGAGGCTTGAGCACGCTGCGCTTACAACGGGTATGAAGCATTATCTTGGGCCATTTGAAGCTTATGCTTCAGGTGAGTCACCCCAGACGCCATTCCGGGAGGACATGCCGCGTCTGCCCTTGGCTAATTTCTATTACGATCAGGAAGATGTGCTGTTTGCCGCCGCGGAAAAATACGGCTTTTCCTGGAGCGTACATCGTCCCCACACCATCATCGGATATGCAGTTGGCAATGCGATGAATATGGGGAGCACTTTGGCTGTTTACGCGACGATCTGCCGCGAAACAGGACGTCCCTTCGTTTTCCCTGGCTCGCCTGTACAGTGGGATAGCCTTACCGACCTGACTGACGCCCGTCAGTTGGCCAAGCAGCTTCTCTGGGCCTCAACATCTGAAAGCGGATGGAATGAAGCCTTCAACGTGGTGAACGGGGATGTGTTTCGCTGGAAGTGGCTGTGGCCTCGCCTTGCTGCATGGTTCGGCTTGGAAGCTGCGCCTTATCCCGGCCACGCGACAGATCTTGAGGAAACCCTGTCGCAAGATGGAGACTTGTGGGCGCAGATTACTGAGAAATATGGCCTGACCGAAAGTCGGATCGATCACCTTGCGTCTGCCTGGCATACGTACGCGGATCTGGGGCGTCCTGTCGAATGTGTGACGGACATGTCCAAGAGCCGTCTGGCAGGGTTTGACGGGTGGCAATATACGCCAGACTCGTTCTTCGATTTGTTTGAGCGCCTGAGAGCGGAGAAACTGATTCCCTGAGACAAAAACCATAAAACAGGATTTATTTAGTCCTGTTTGTGGAAAAGCACTGTTTTCTCAGACATAGAGTGTTATGCAGGCTGTCCTGTTTTGTCCTGAGGGAATGAGACTACCTTGCGTCGTGTGTTAAGTCTGTTGGCCCTGCTTGCAGCGGGGATATGTGGTCTTGGTGTCAATGGGGCGTCTATTGCAGCGGAAAGCCCTGCTGTCGTCTCAGCCAATGATACGGCAACTCTGGTTACTGACCGTGATTCCATCGGTCCGGACCAGTCATTGCGTGTTGGGTTGAGGCTGCAACTTAAACCGGGCTGGCACACATACTGGATTAATCCCGGAGATGCCGGGGACACTCCGACGCTGGATGTAACGGCGCAGGGCGCGGCAACTGGCAAGACTTCGGACATCCACTGGCCGATGCCAGTTCGCCTGAGTGAAGGCGGTCTCATGTCCTACGCCTATGTCGGAGATGTGCTGCTTCCCGCCAGTCTGACCTTAAAAGGGACTGGCGGGACCACACTTCATGCGCATGCAGAATGGCTTGTTTGTGCCGAAGTCTGCATTCCTGAAAGCGGTGATTTTTCGCTGACACTGCCTGCGTCTTCCGGTCCCGCTCCTGAAGGTGCTCAGGCTGGCCTGTTTCAGGCCGCAGATGCGAAAATGCCGATTCCGTCTCCCTTCAAGGCGCATGTTTCTGCTGATGGTGTCCTGACGCTTGAAGGCAGAGGACTGTCCTCCACAGCAGTTTCGGAAGCCTGGTTTTTGCCGGAAGAAGGTGGCCTGATTGATCAGGTTGCTCCGCAGCCGCTGAACGTTGGCAAAGACGAGCTTTCTCTTCACCTGAAGTTTCTGAAAACTGCTCATCGGGATGCGCCGCTTAAGGGGCTGGTCGTGTTGAAGGATGAGGCTGGTCAGGAAAGCCCTATCCAGATTTCTGCTGAACAGACGGTGGGTCCAACCAAAGTAGAGGATGCCGCAGCGGCGCCCGCGCCTGCTTCCGCAGACGCCGTACCAACGGGTGCTGGTTGGCTCCGTGTGATGCTGTTCGCTTTTGTCGGCGGTCTGATCCTCAATCTTATGCCTTGTGTTTTTCCAGTTCTGGCCATGAAAGCCTTGTCATTGGCCAAGATGGGCGGCGTGGGGAGGCGTGTGCAGTTGCAGAGTGCACTGTTTTACACGCTGGGCGTTACGGGAGCCTTCGCAGTTCTTGGTCTTCTGATGATCGGACTGCGCCTTGCCGGATCTTCAGCTGGATGGGGTTTCCAGTTCCAATCAGCGGGATTTGTGGTTGGTGTTTGCTGGCTGCTGTTTGGCATGGCTCTGAACTTGCTGGGCGTGTTTGAAATCAGTGCGGGGCGATTAGGCCAGTTGCATCCACACGGGGCAGGCCATGCTGGCGACATGATGACGGGGCTATTGGCTGTCATAGTCGCGACGCCTTGCACGGCTCCGTTTATGGGAGTCGCCATTGCAGGAGCTTTGGGTGGCCCCGCTGTGATGGGGCTATTGGTCTTTCTTTCCATGGGGCTTGGGCTGGCAGTTCCCTATGTGCTGGTGGCAAGTGTTCCCGGTCTGGCGTCGCGGATGCCAAAGCCAGGAGCATGGATGGGTGTGTTGAAGCAGGCCTTGGCCTTCCCGCTTCTGGCAACCTGCGTATGGTTGCTGTGGGTGGCGACGATTGAGCGCGGTGTGAATTTCGTAGTCGTGGCAGGCGGCGGTCTTGTGTTGCTGGGCTTTGCGGCCTGGATCTATGGCATAGGGCAGCATCGCGCGATGCGGGAAGGTGGACGGGGTACGGTTCTGTTTTGCCGTGTTGTAGCCGTTCTGTGCATGGTGGTGTGTGGGGCAGGCTTGTCCCGTAGTCTTGCCGAACCGGTATCTGCAACAGCGAAGTCTCCTGCAACTTCAGCTGACAATCAAATTCAGTCGTTTTCAAGTGAGAAGCTGGCAGACCTTCGTGCAAAGGGAGAGCCGGTTTTTGTCGATATGACGGCGTCCTGGTGTATCACCTGCATGGTGAATGAACGGGTGGCGCTCGATGTGGACTCTGTCCGTAAGGCGTTCAGTGTGCGGCATGTCGCTTATCTCAAGGGCGACTGGACCAACAGGGACGCAGGAATTTCCGCTTACCTGAAAGCTCACGGGCGCGATGGCGTCCCTCTCTATGTTTATTATCCGCCGCATGGATCGGAAGTTGTATTGCCGCAGATACTGACGCCAGGTCTGGTTCTGGGAATTATTGGGCACTAAGTGCCCAGCTCGCTCTGATACAAAAAACCCAGCTTCACATGTGAAGCTGGGTTTTTTTTGTCGGACTAGTCTTAACGATTTGTATGCTGCGGATCATCCTGTGGGTTCACGTAGGTCATGGTAAATGGGCCTGTTCCCGAAACCTGCACAATGGCGCCTTGTGTCCCAGCTTTGAGTGCGTGCGGAACATTAGGAGGAAGATGAACAAACCCTCCGGCTGTCAGGACTTTTTCATCGTTCGCTGTGATGCTCTCGCCGATGTAATGATGCACACTGCCCGCCAGAACCGTGAGCATTTCATCCATATTGTGCGTATGGGGCGGAATGGTTGACCCTGCGGGCATCATGACGCGCATGGTGAAGGGACCGGGCTTGTCCGAGGCTCCGTACAGGAAGGACATGCGTGTTCCACTCGGGAACATGGGAGGCGCGGCTTTCCAGGCAACATTCTCTCCGCCCTGAACAATACGGATGTCAGTGGCCGTCTGGGCGAGGGCGCCACTTCCCAACAGACAGCAGATGAGGGCGCTGGCAGAAAATATCCTGAGAAAAGACATTGGATTGTCCTTAGATGTTCTGGCTTATGCCTGCCCTTCCTAACGCGGTGTAGAGTTTGTCGTTCAGCATGCTGCTTCCGAAGTTATGTCTCTGTTGGATGCAAGAAGGTTTTCTCCACTTCTGCAATCACCAGTCTTGCTGCTCCGGAAAGCTGCCGAGCCTGATCCACGCATAGAGCCAGGGTCAGTGGGGAAACATCCCTGTTTGAAATGGGGACGAAAGCCAGTTCACCACTGAGAATTTCCTTCATGGCATCAAGCCGACTCAGGATTCCCAGTCCGACGCCTTCCAGGACCAATGACTTTATCATCTGGATATTATCGGAGGATGCAGCAGGCTGGACGCTGACATTGCTGTCAATTTCCAGAATTTCAATCTGTCGCTGTAGTGCGAGAGGTTGTTGGGGCATGACCATTGGGTATTCGGCACAGGTGCTGAAACGAGCATCCTTGTTTTTGGCTATCGGATGGTCGGGAAGGCAGACGAAACCCAAGGGGTAATCGATATGAGTGCGGACGAGCAGGCCGCGGGCCTGTGTCGGATTCAGGAGGAGCGCAAAATCAACATCTCCACTGATGAGCGCCTGCTGAATGGCAGCGTTGTCCAGCACATGGGTGCAGATGGTAATGCCGGGATGGCTTTTCCGCAGGTCTTTCAGAATACGGGGGAGAAATCCTGTGGTCAGGGCATCAGGCAGAGCTATGTCCACCTGTCCCCGTCTCAATCCGCGCATGTCTTCAAGCTGGGTGCGGACTTCCTGCATTTCCCGCGTCCACTGCTTGCCTTTGGTATAAAGGAGTTCGCCAGCGGCTGTCAGACGCAGGCCGCTGGGCAGGCGCTCAAAGAGTGGAGTGCCGAGAGCTTCCTCACCATGCAGAATCTGGCGGTCGATGGCAGACGCCGCAATCCGTAGGTGTTCGGAGGCTTTCCGGATCGAGCCATATTGGGCAACGGACAGGAAGTAGCGAAGGAAGCGGGAGAAAACCGGCATGGGATACGCTCTTTTTTCGAGAACGGCAGGGACGTTTTTCTGAGATATACGAGAATGCCCCTCTATGAAACACTTCAGAGAGGCAGGTTAATCCTGTCATTTTGACACAGGAAGAAACTCTGGTCATTTCTTATGAAAGACCACGATCCTGTGCCTGTTCTTTAGGATAAGATGCTCATGACACGTTCCCCTTCCCCGACTGACGGCCTGGCCACCCTTTCGGCGCAGGTTCATGAGGATCTTGCGAAGATCAGGTACGCAACCGGAAACTGGAATATTCCGGTTCAGAAAGACGGTGAAGATGTTCTGGATGTTGCCATTATTGGCGGCGGACAAGGTGGGCTGACAGCCTGTTTCGGACTGCGCCGTCAGGGCGTAACGAACACGCAAATTTTTGAGCGCGCTGCAAAGGGTGGAGAAGGCCCGTGGGTCACGTTTGCCCGGATGATCACGTTGCGGACGCCGAAGCATGTGACGGGGCCGGATCTGGGTGTTCCCAATCTGACGCCGCAGTCTTGGTATGAAGCGCGGTATGGCAAGGAAGCCTGGCAATCGCTCGACAAGATCTCACGGCATGACTGGCAGTCCTATCTGGATTGGGTGCGTGATACGCTCGAACTGCCGGTCGTCAACGACCAGGAACTGGTTCATGTGGAATGGAAAGACGGCCTTCTGCGTCTGACATTCCGAAATGCTGCTGGTGTCGAGACAAAGCGCTGGGCGCGCCGGATGGTTCTGGCTACGGGAATTGATGGTGGCGGAGCCTGGTTCGTTCCCCCATTCATTTCGGAGAACCTTCCGAAGTCGGTTTATGCCCACACGCATGAGAATATTGATTTCGAGGCTCTGAAGGGCAAGCGGATCGGCGTTCTGGGCGCTGGTGCGTCCGCTTTTGATAATGCTGCGACGGCGTTGGAATCCGGTGTGGGGCGTGTGGATCTGTGTCTGCGTCGTACGAAGATTCCGGCCATCAATCCGTATCGCTGGATGGAAAATGCGGGCTTCCTTGCGCATTTTTCAGAACTGCCGGATCTGACCCGCTGGCGCTTCATGCGCTGCATCTACAATCTGAACCAGCCGCCGCCGCAGGATACGTTCTGGCGTTGCCGCAAGCATGAGAACTTTGCGTTTCATCCGGGGACGCCATGGAATTCTGCGCGTATGGACGGCGATGAGGTTGTGGTTGAAACGCCCAATGGCGAGATGCGCTTTGACTTCCTGATTATTGGTACTGGCTTCTCGATTGATCTGAAGCACCGTCCGGAAACGCAGGATTTCGCGGACTCCGTCATGCTGTGGAGCGACCATTTCACGGCGCCAGAAGGGGAGGAAAGCACGCTGCTGTCCAGCCATCCCTATCTGGGGCAGCGTTTCCAGTTCCTGCCGAAAGATCCGGCCGATCCGAAGGCCCCGATGCTGGCGGCAATCTACAATTTCACGTTTGCGTCCATGCCCAGCATGGGTCTTTCAGGGGCGTCCATCAGTGGTATGCGCTTTGGTGTCGAGAAGCTGACGCGCGGTATTGCGCGTGACCTGTTTGTTGAGGATGGTGAGAAACATCTGGAAAGTCTGCTGTCCTATGACACGGAAGAACTGATCAGCCTTGATCCGCCAACGGTTTGAGGGGGAGGCAGTCCAGATGAGCACGAACACTTATCCCCGTAACATGATTGGCTATGGCCGAACTCTGCCTGACCCGAAATGGCCGGGTGGGGCGCGGATCGCGGTTCAGTTCGTCATCAACTATGAAGAAGGCGCGGAAAACTCGGTCCTGCATGGAGATGCGGGATCGGAGGCTTTCCTGTCTGAAATGGTCGGGACGAAGTCCATCATTGGTGCACGCTGTGCGCAAATGGAAAGCCTTTACGAGTACGGTAGTCGTGCTGGTTTCTGGCGTTTGCATCGTCTGTTTGAAAAGGCTGGCATGACCACAACCGTGTTCGGTGTGGCCAAAGCCTTGGCGCGCAACCCGGATGCGGTGGCCGCCATGAAGGAGAGTGGCTGGGAAATTGCCACGCACGGCCTGCGCTGGATTGATTATCAGGATTTCCCGGAAGACGTGGAGCGCGAGCATATTCGTGAGGCGATTGCGCTTCATACCGAAGTGGTCGGGGAGCGCCCGTTGGGGTGGTATCAGGGCCGCACCAGCCCGAACACGGCCCGTCTGATCGTGGAAGAGGGCGGCTTTGTTTACGATGCTGATTCTTATGCGGATGATCTGCCGTACTATGATCGCTCCCATGGCAAGCCGCAGTTGATCGTGCCTTACACGCTTGATGCCAATGATATGAAGTTTGCGGCGCTCAACGGTTTTACCGAGGGCGAGCAGTTCTTCCGGTATCTGCGGGATACGTTCGACATGCTGTATGCGGAAGGGGGGCGTATGATGTCCATCGGGCTTCATTGTCGTTTGGCCGGCAAGCCTGCGCGTGCGCTGGCGCTTCAGCGTTTTCTGGAGCATGTGGCGTCCCATGAGAATGTTTGGGTGGCATCCCGGCTTGATATTGCGCAGCACTGGATGAGTGTGCATCCCGCATGAAGATTTCCGATGTGAATGCCATGACGTCGGATGTTTTCGTCCAGACGTTTGGCGGGCTTTACGAGCATTCGCCCTGGGTGGCTGAAGGTGCTCTGGCAGCGCGGCCATTTGCTGGTGTAGAGGCCATGCTTGCGGCGTTTTCTGCTGTTGTGCGGGATGCGGGCGAGAAAGCTCAGTTGGCACTGGTGCGGGCGCATCCTGAACTTGGTCATCGTGCGGGAGTTGATCCGGATCTGACGGCGGAGTCTGCATCCGAGCAGGCCTCTGCCGGGCTGGATCGTCTGACGCCTGCGGAATACGAGCGATTCAAGACGCTGAATGCGGCCTATGGGAAGGCTTTTTCCATGCCGTTTGTGATCTGCGTGCGTAAAGTCGCGGCCCCCGGGCAAATGGCCAAGAGGGTCATCATGGATGAAATGGAACGTCGTCTGGGCGGGACGCCCGAGGCGGAACTGAGGGAAGCCCTCTCGCAGATCGATGCGATTGCAGGGCTGAGACTGAAAGATCTGGTGACATCATGAGCTCATTATCCACGCATATTCTGGATACGGTCTCGGGCCGTCCGGCGGCTGGGGTGTCTTTCCGGCTTTTTCAGGAAGATGCTGTTCTTTTCGAAGGCGTGACGGATCATGATGGGCGTTGCCCCGCCTTGCGGGAGATCTCGCTGGAACGTGGAACCTATCGTCTGGAATTCGAGATTGGTGCGTATTTCCGGGCGGCGGGGCATGTGCTGTCTGATCCGCCCTTTCTGGATGTTGTGCCGATTGTGTTCGGTCTGGGTGAGGGCACGCATGCGCATGTTCCGCTGCTGGCGGCGCCTTATGGATATTCCACATATCGTGGAAGCTGAGACCTGATGGCGTCTGACACTTCTGTGGTTCATCCGGTTGATGAGAAGCTCCCGCTCTGGCGGCTGGGGGCTTATGGCTTCCAGCATATTTTGGCGTTCTATTCAGCGGCGGTGATTGTCCCCATTCTTGTGGCAGGGGCTTTGCACCTCCCACAGGAAACGCTGATTCATCTGATTGATGCAGATCTGTTCACTTGTGGGATTGCGTCCCTGTTGCAGGCTGTTGGTTTTGGACCGGTAGGGGTTCGTTTGCCGCTTCTGCAAGGGGTGACGTTTACGGCGGTAGGTCCGATGATTGCTATCGGGTCGGCGGTAGGGGGCGGAACGCCAGGTCTGCTATCGATCTATGGATCAGTCATTATCGCAGGGATTGTGACCCTGCTTCTGGCGCCGCATTTCGCGAAACTTGTGCGGTTTTTCCCGCCTGTCGTGACAGGCTCCATCATTCTTGTGATTGGTCTGGCACTCTTACCTGTCGCGGCTAACGACATTGTTTCCGGGCACGGACCGGGACTTGTGCAGGATCAAGTGCCTTTGCGAAGCCTGTGTTACGGGCTGGGAACGCTGGCAAGTATTCTGGTTGTGCAGCGCTTGTTTCGGGGGTTTATTGCGACTATCGCCGTGCTGATTGGGCTGTGTGTCGGTACGATGGCTGCCTGGCTTTTGGGTGATGCACATTTTGATGGCGTTGCTTCCGCGCCGTTTGTGTCACTCACACAGCCCTTTTTCTTTGGGACACCCACTTTCCACGTGGTTCCGATCCTGTCGATGGTGATCGTAATGATTATCACCATGGTCGAGACAATCGGCAATGTGTACGCGACGGGGGAAATTGTCGGGAAGACCATCACGCGGGAAGACATTGCGCGCACGTTGCGGGCAGATGGCATTGCAACGCTGCTCGGCGGTGTCTTTAATTCTTTCCCCTATACCTGCTTTGCTGAAAATGTCGGTCTTGTGCGCATGACTGGAGTGAAAAGCCGTTGGGTGGTGGCGTCTGCGGCTGTCATCATGATGATGCTCGGATGTCTGCCAAAGCTCGGGGCGATTGTGGCGGCGGTTCCGTTACCCGTTCTGGGTGGTGCCGCGCTGGCGATGTTTGCCACAGTTGCTGTTGTCGGTGTTCAGACGCTGACGCGAGTGGACTTCAATCGGCAGAGTAATGTCATCATTGTTGGAACAAGCATCGGCCTTGGAATGCTGGCGACGGCGCAGCCTCATATCTCGGATACGTTCCCGATGTGGGCGCAGATTGTCTTTGGAAGCGGTATTACCTTAGGGGCATTGTCCGCCATTTTCCTGCATCTGCTGTTCAATGTCCGTCGGACACTGGCAGTTGATCCAGAAGCGGACATCGTCGTGGCCGATCTGCCCGATGAACGGATTCTGATGGGCCTGTCTGTAGACGCTGAAGACCCTATAGTCGAAGGGCCACAGCGTCGGTTCGGCTGAGGGGCTGCAGGCGAGATATCAATTCCGGGTGTGGACCTTCTGACCGGCGACATATGTGGCCTCGATGCTACGGTCATCACCCAGCATGGTCAGGGCAAACAGGAGGTCAGACAGGGTCTCTGCCGTCTGGGTACGAATTTTTCCGAGAGGTGTCGCAGTAGGATCGAACACGCAGAGATCTGCATGAAGGCCGGGTCTGATGGCGCCAATATGATCTTCAAGCCCTAAAGACTGAGCTCCCCCTACAGTCGCTAACCAGAGACCTTGAGCTGGGTGAAGTTTTGTACCCAGGCCTTGCGCGACCTTGTATCCGTCCGACAGAACCTGAAGCAGGGAGAGGGATGGCCCAGCGCCCACATCGCTGCCGATACCGATTTTAACACGTCGTTCAGGCTTCAAAGCGTTGAACAGGGGAAACGATCCACTACCCAGGAACTGGTTTGAACCAGGGCAGTGCGCGATGGAGCAGCCTGTATCATGGCAGCGCTGGAAATCTTCTTCCTGTGCGTGCACAGCGTGAGCCAGAATGGCGCGAGGGCGCAGAAGGCCGGACTTGTCGTATACGTCTAGGTAGGATGAGCGGGTGGGAAAGAGTTCCTTGACCCATTCGATCTCAGACCGGTTCTCGAGCAGGTGCGTCTGCATGAAGAGGTCAGAGCGGGTAGCAAGGAGAGATCCAGCCAAATCCAGTTGTTCGGGTGTGCTGGTAGGGGCAAAGCGCGGTGTGACGGCGTAAAGCTGCCGTCCGCGACCATGCCAGCGTTCGATAAGGGCGGCAGACTGATCGTAACCTGTCTGGGCAGTGTCTCGCAGGTTGTCAGGCGCATTTCGGTCCATCAGGACCTTCCCTGCGATCATGCAGGTATTGAGACGTTCTGATTCCTCAAAAAAAGCATCGACGGATTCCGGGTGAACAGTGCAGTACACGGCGGCCGTTGTTGTACCGACGCGGAGAAGTTCTTTCAAAAAACTGCGGGCAATTTGGCGTGCATAAGTGATATCGGCGTAGCGGGCCTCAGCAGGGAAAACGTAAGTTTCCAGCCATTCCAGGAGTTGTTCCCCATACGAGGCAATCACCGGAAGCTGAGGATAATGGACGTGAGTATCGATCATTCCTGCTGAAATCAGCCGGTCTGGATAATGATCTACGGCAGTGCCTTCAGGGATCTGATCTTTCAGATCGTCCCATGCTCCGGCGGCGGTAATGATGCCATCTTTGCATAGAATCAAGCCATCCGGCTGATGCGTTACCGCCGCCATGGGATCGACCGTGAATGGGTCAGTGTGGAAAGTCAGGAAGGGGCCGCGGATGGCAGTATGGTCTGTCATGATCTTTCCGGTATCGCACAGCATTTCCGACCAGGGAACGATCTCTGGTGGATAGGTGAAAGTTTCTTTTAATGTCCAAGGGTCGTTAGTCTATTTTAACCTTGGCACTGTTTTGTGGCAGAGTGGGCAGCGTCTCTTTATCAAGAGATGGATGCAGATTTGAAAATGGTTTTCAACTTTCAGTATTGAGCCTGCTTTTGTGGGTGCGGTGGGGACGGTTCTCTGTCTCTGTACGGCCTGCGGGGACGGTTTGGAGACGCTTCTACTTATGTCTGATGTGACCTCTGTTTCTTCCCAGCTTGCAGAAACTGTAACACCTGCCTCAGGCCTTCCGCAGGAGAGTACTTTACCCGTTGATGGAAGTGTTGTGCAGAAGGAGGACGAAAAGAGCCCCTATCTGGCCATTCCGGCTGTTCCAGTTGTCGAAGGGGGACAGGGTGTCCGCTTTGACTTCAATGATGGTGCCCGCGTCATGGTGCCGGATATCGCTCCGGAGTTGGGGCAGTGGCATGTCAGGCTTTCAGATTATTCGACGGGAAATATTCTTTTCGATGCCCGGCTCAAGGGCGGGATGGTTTCATCCACCAAGAAGTACTTTGTTCCATTCCGGATTGATGTCTGGCTGGAAAAGCCTGACGGAACACGGGAGGATATTCTGCATCATGAACTTTCTCTGAATGGAAAACCTGTTCTGGTGCAGCTTCCTGTTGGAACTCTGGGAGACACGATTGCCTGGCTGCCCGCTGCTATTCGCTTGGCCCAGCAAACGGGAGCGAAAGTGTCCTGCTCGGTTGCAGATGTGATTCTGCCACTGGTGAAAGACGCCAATCCGGATATTACTCTGGTTGGTCACGATGAAGCTCAGACAAACAAGACGTTCACGTCCGGATTCTATGCTTCGTATAATATAGGCCTGTTTTTCACGGATACCGAGCTGACACATCAGCCAACAGACTTCCGGCATGTGGGTCTGCACCGCACCGCAGCTTATATTCTAGGTGTTGATCCCTGGAACGATAACCCGCCTGGCATTACAATTCAGGATGGGGATACGCCTCCTATTGAGGGGCCATATGTCGTGATTGCGACGCAGGCGAGTACTCAGTGCAAATACTGGAATAATCCGGCTGGGTGGCAGGAGGTTATTGGCTTTCTGAAGTCTGCTGGGTATCGCGTGATCTGCATTGATCAGAAAACGTTCCATGGAACAGGATATGTCTACAATCACATTCCCCATGGTGCAGAAGACGAGACTGGCAGCCGTCCGTTGTCAGAACGTGCGCGTTGGCTGAAGCATGCCAGTTTCTTCATTGGCCTCTCCAGTGGTCTGGCTTGGCTGGCGCATGCAGCTGGGACACCTGTCGTCATGATTTCCGGCTTCACGCATCCGGACAATGAATTTTTCACGCCCTATCGCATCATCAACTGGCACACCTGCAATTCGTGCTGGAACGACCCGAGGCATCAGTTCGATCACAAGGATTTCTTCTGGTGCCCCCGCCACAAGGGAACGGAGCGGCAGTTTGAATGCACGCGTCTGATTACTGGATCGCAGGTCATTCAGACGGTGCGTCGCGTGATCAAGGATCGCGGACTACCTCTCGCAGAAGCAGCAACCGCCTCAGTCGCCTGAGGCTCAGGTTCAGGAGTTTTCTGGAATTGAAGGCGCGAGCCTGATATTGGCGGGGGCACATTATCACCTGATCGTGGGTCTGCCTGCGGTCGCAGAGCTGGATGGTTGCCCTGTGTCTGATGCTCTTCCGCCGATCCGTATCGTCGCGCTTTACAACTTCACGCCGTTTGAAGACATCGTTGCGTTGCGCGGGCCTTTGCAGGAGGTCTGCGACCGCGCAGGCATCAAAGGCATTCTGCTTCTGGCGCCAGAGGGCATTAACGGAACGATCGCTGGTTCAGACGAAGGCATGGAACGGGTGCTGGAGCATATTCGGGCGATGCCCGGATGTGAGGAACTGGAGATTAAGGAATCTCGTGCGCCGGAAATGCCCTTCCGCCGCATGAAGGTGCGTCTCAAAAAAGAGATCGTCACCATGGGACAGCCTAATATCGATCCTCGCAAGGATGTTGGTCAGTATCTGGCACCAGATGAATGGAATGCTCTGATTTCTGATCCGGATACGATCGTGATTGATACCCGGAATGACTACGAAGTCGCGATCGGGACTTTCAAGGGGGCTGAAGATCCCAAAACACGGTCATTCCGGGAGTTTCCGGAGTGGTTCCGGAACCGGCGCAAGGAGCTTGAGGCAACAGGCCGAGTTCCAAAGATTGCCATGTTCTGCACAGGCGGAATTCGCTGTGAGAAGTCTACGTCTTTTGTGAAGGCAGAGGGATTGGACGAAGTTTACCATCTCAAAGGCGGTATTCTGAAATATCTGGAGACTGTTCCAGAGGAAGAAAGCCTTTGGGAAGGGGAATGTTTCGTCTTTGACCAGCGTGTTTCCGTGAAGCATGGTCTGGAAATTGGCAGCTACGATGTTTGTCACGCCTGTCGTCGCCCTGTCAGTGAGAAAGACAAGGCTTCTCCGATGTTTGTACAAGGCGTCTCTTGCCCCCATTGTCATAACGAACGGACAGAAGAGCAGCGCCAGCGATATGCTGCCCGTGAGCTACAGGAGAAGCTGGCGCGCCAGCGCGGGAAAGAGCATCTCGGTACTCAGCAGAAATAACTGCCGACCAGTCAGCCGGTAATTCTTCTCAGAAGGGAGCAAATGGATTGTTCTAGGAGGATGATCCGGACCGCTGAGCGCTGATGATTGCTCTAATCTGGCTGCCGTCTCGTATGTTGATTGTTGCCGTGGGGTTTGCACCAGCATACCCGCTTGGAAAGGGTACGGCTGCGTTTTTTGCGATTACTGTTCTGGTGTCGCCTGTCGGGGGCTGAATTTCTGGCTCCCGATCACTCTGATCTGGAAGGCATTGTGACGACGGCCTTTGACACCTTTTTGTAGCCTGGCTTGCGTAGCGTCCTTTGTTGTCCTGAAGAACGGGGCTCTTCAGGACTTGATCAGGAATCAGACTTTGGTTTTGTTGCGGGAGCCTGAGGGGCGGCCACGAGGTTTCTTGTCCGCCACTATTTTTGCCTTAGGCACTTTTGTTGTTTTGGCTGGGGCTCGCTCCGCCTTTTGGGGCAAGCTGGCGGCAATCATCGCCTGAGTGATTCTTTTGCCTGTGGGCTCACGGTGCTGCCTGACACCGGGCGCATCCAGAAGGGGGGCCAAGAAGCGGCCAGTGTGGCTTGCTTTGCAGGCAGCAATGTCTTCCGGTGTTCCTGCGGCTACGATCTTGCCGCCACCATCACCGCCTTCTGGTCCGATATCGATCAGCCAGTCTGCTGTCTTGATGACCTCCAGATTATGCTCGATCACCAAAATGGTGTTGCCCTGATCGACCAGCGTATGCAGCACTTCCAGCAGCTTGCGGACGTCTTCTGTGTGCAGACCTGTGGTAGGCTCATCAAGAATGTAGAGCGTGCGACCCGTAGCCCGTTTGGCGAGTTCCTTGGACAGTTTGACGCGCTGGGCTTCACCGCCTGAAAGCGTGGTTGCCTGTTGGCCCAGGGCGACATAGCCAAGACCAACCTGCTGGAGAATGGCGAGGCGGTCCCGAATTCTGGGCGCAGCCTGAAAGAACGGCAACGCCTCGTCCACAGTCATGGCAAGTACATCAGCGATGGAATTGCCACGGAACTTCACTTCCAGCGTTTCACGATTGTACCGCGCGCCTTTGCAGGTGTCACAGGTGACAAAGACGTCAGGCAGGAAGTGCATTTCGATTTTCAGGACGCCATCGCCCTGACAGGCTTCGCAGCGGCCGCCCTTTACATTGAAGGAGAAGCGGCCTGGTTTGTAACCGCGTGCCTTGGATTCCGGGAGTTCGGCAAACCAGTCCCGGATAGGGGCGAACAGGTCCGTGTAGGTGGCGGGGTTGGAACGGGGGGTACGGCCAATTGGAGACTGATCGATTTCGATGATTTTATCGAGGTTCTCTACGCCTTCCAGTCGGTCATAAGGGAGTGGAGACTGGCTCGATTTCATGAGCTGCCGGGACAGTGCTTTGTAAAGGGTATCCACGACCAGGGTGGACTTGCCGCCGCCTGATACACCAGTGACCGCAATAAAGGTCCCCAGTGGGAAATCCACGGTCAGATCCTTGAGATTGTTTCCCTTGGCTCCAACCAATGTGAGTGTTTTGTCCGAGGTGCGTCGATTTTCCGGAACTGGAATAAACTTCCGACCCGAAAGATAGGCACCAGTCAGGCTTTCTTTATTCTTGGCTACTTCCGCAGGTGTGCCGATTGCGATGACGTTTCCGCCCCGCGTGCCAGCACCAGGCCCCATATCGATAAGGTAATCAGCAGCACGGATGGCATCTTCGTCATGCTCGACGACGATGACCGTGTTTCCAAGGCGTTTGAGGCGCTCCAGTGTGCCGAGAAGGCGCTCGTTGTCGCGCTGATGCAGGCCGATGGACGGTTCATCAAGCACATACAGAACGCCTGTCAGACCCGAGCCAATCTGGGACGCCAGCCGGATACGCTGGCTTTCACCGCCAGAAAGTGTGGCGGATCCGCGGGAAAGGGTGAGGTAGTCCAGGCCAACATCATCGAGGAAGTGTAGGCGATCCGTGATTTCGCGAAGAATGCGGCGCGCGATTTCGGCACGTTGTGGGGTGAGGGTAACTTCAACACCGGAAAACCAGTCCAGTGCCTTGCGGATCTGCATATCTGATGCTTCGGCGATGTTCAGGTCATTGACCTTTACGCAGAGGGCTTCAGGTTTCAGGCGTGCGCCATGGCAGGTGTGGCAGGGCTTTTCTGACTGATAGCGCGACAGTTCCTCGCGGACCCACATGCTGTCTGTCTGCGCCATGCGTCGGCGCAGGTTTTTGAGCACGCCTTCAAAGGGTTTTGTAACGGTATGGACCTTGCTGCCATCACGATACGGAATGGCGATGGGCTCTTTGGAACCGTACAGGATCAAATCCCTGGTTTCGGCTTTTAGGTCTCGCCATGGCGTGTTCATGGTGTCCCCGCAATGGCGAGCAAGAGCTGCAAGAGTCTGGTCATACCAGTCCGTGCTGGCACCACTCCAAGGGGCAATCACACCTTCAGAAAGTGTCAGGGTGTCGTCACTGACGATCAGGTTCTCGTCAAAATGGGTTTCCGTACCGATACCATCGCAGGTCGGACAGGCGCCCATTGGTGCATTGAAGGAAAACAGACGGGGTTCGATTTCCTCAATCGTAAAGCCTGAAACAGGGCAGGCGAAACGTGAGGAGAAAACGATGTGGGCGGGGGCAGCTGTTTCTCCCGCACGCCTGACTTCTTCCGCGTAGGCGAGACCGTCGGAGAGTTCGAGGGCTGTCTCAAAGCTGTCTGCCAGACGGGATTCGAGGTCAGGTTTGACGACAATCCGGTCCACCACGACTTCGACATTGTGGCGGGTCTTGCGATTGAGTTCGGGGGCTTCGGCAATTTCGTAAAGCTCACCGTCAATTTTGACGCGCGTGAAGCCCTTGCGAGCCAGGTCTGCCAGTTCGCGTTTGCAATCCCCTTTACGGTCCCGGACGACCGGCGCCAGCAGCATGAGGCGCGTGCCTTCAGGAAGCGCCATGACGCGATCTACCATTTGGCTGACCGTCTGGGCTTCAATAGGAAGGCCGGTTGCGGGTGAATAAGGAACACCCACGCGCGCCCAGAGAAGGCGCATGTAGTCATGGATTTCCGTGATGGTGCCGACGGTGGAGCGGGGGTTCTTTGAGGTCGTTTTTTGTTCGATCGAGATGGCCGGGGAGAGACCCTCAATGGAGTCCACATCCGGCTTGCCCATCAGTTCAAGGAACTGGCGGGCGTAAGCGGAAAGACTTTCCACATATCGGCGCTGACCTTCGGCATAGATCGTATCGAAGGCGAGAGACGACTTTCCGGAGCCGGAGAGACCCGTGATGATCGTCAGGGAGTCACGGGGAATCGTGACATCGATATTCTTGAGATTGTGGGCGCGGGCACCACGGACACGGATCGAATGATTGTCTGGAAAGCTCACGAAAACCCCGGAATGTGCAGAAAAGCGATTGTTAAAAATCGGAACGCGCCTGAACGGCGCTGGATCAATTATAGATGGGCGTTTAGGATCATATGAAAAGAACAATTCGAGAAAATTGGTTGGTACGGAATGGCAGGCAGCGTCAATAAGGTGATTCTGGTCGGGAATCTGGGCAAGGACCCGGAAGTCCGGAACACGCAGTCAGGCGGGAAGGTTGTCAATCTGACGATCGCCACGTCTGAAACATGGAACGACCGTCAGTCCGGTGAGCGCCGCGAGCGTACGGAATGGCATCGCGTCGTCATTTTCAATGATCGCCTGGGCGATGTGGCTGAGCGTTTTCTGCGCAAGGGGCGCAAGGTTTACCTCGAAGGTGAACTGCGGACCCGTAAGTGGACCGACCAGTCCGGCCAGGAGCGTTACACGACGGAAGTGACGATCGATCGCTTCCGCGGTGAGTTGGTGCTCCTCGACAGTAACCGCAGTGGCGGTGATGAAGGCGGTGGCTTCGACGGTGGTGGTTCGTCCTACGGTGGCGGAAGCAACAACGGCGGTGGCTTTGGTGGTGGAAGCCGGAGCGGTAGCAGTGAAGGCGGCTTTGGCGGCGGCTCTCGGAGTAGCGGCGGTAGCGCAGGTGGCGCGTCGGGCAGTCGGGGCGGTGGCTGGGATGCTCCGCCAGATAACGATCTGGATGACGAAATCCCGTTCTAAGGGATTTTCCGGAGAACCGGGCTGGCTAGTGTCAGTCCGGTTTTTTTATGCGTGAAAGGCCCGTTTCAGAGCGCCAGATGAAGGAACTGGTTGAACTTAGAGGCCTGATAGTCAGCGAAAGGTTTACCGAGTTGAAAGCCTCGGGCCTTGTAGAGCTTTAGTGCGGGTTCGAAAGAGGAATTCTGGCCGGTTTCAAGGTTGAGCTTTTTCAGGCCCAGAGAGCGTGCTCTGTGAATGAGATGATCCAGAAGACTGCTGGCGATGCCCTGTCTTAAAAAATCCGGATGAGTCCGCATGGATTTGAGCTCACCGTCCTGAGCACGCAATCGTTTTAGCGCACCAATGCCAGCAACGTGGCCCCGGTGGTGGACAGTCCAGACCTCGATATCTGATGAGGTGAGAGCAGCCAGATCCAAGGCGAAGACGTGTCCAGCAGGGGTGTTTTCGTGCATTCCGGCAAGATGAAGGGCCAAAAGGTCGCGTGTTTCTTGGTCGGAAAAATCGGCTGGGCGGAGAGTGTAGTTCGGGTTCATAAGGTGGAATCCGGAGTGGCCGTGCTTCTGGACAGAATGACAAGTTTATAGCCCGCATGAGCTGTCGGGATGAACGTTGTTTGATCGTAGTGGAGAAGGCCTTGTGTTGGATGTTGAAAGCTCCGCTGCCCTCCTTCTCTGGGGAGGACGCTTTGGTCTTCCCAGAAACGGTTAAATTCCGGACTTTCTCTCTGAAGGGTTGAGACAAGTGTCTGAAAAAGTTCGGTACGGGCACTCGAAACTGTATCGGCCCGAAACTCGGCCAGAAGCCGCTGAGCGCGGGTTAGCCAGTCCGTAAGGAAAATTCGGGCATGGGGGTTCAGAAAAACATAGCGCAGCTGATTGGTCTCTGAGCTGTTCAGCCAGACATCGAAAAGGATTTTGGCTGCGGAATTTGCGCTCAGAACATTCCACATGGGATCGAGCAAATAAGCGGGGTTGGAGATCTGTTCCGGGAGGCTGAGAAGTGTGGCTGGTGCAGTTGGTGCGGTATGATCCCCGTGAGGGTCTCGCAGTTCTGCCAAGGTGAAAAGGTAGCGTCTTTCCGTCATGGACAGTTTTAGAGCCGTGGCAATGCGCGACAGGGTAGCGGCCGAGCATGAGACGTCGCGTCCCTGTTCCAGCCACGTGTACCATGTCGTGCTGATCCCGCAGAGTTGAGCTGTTTCCTCGCGGCGTAGCCCTGGGGTGCGTCTGCGATGTAATGGAGTCAGCAATCCTGCTTCTGATGGGGCAAGCCTTTCCCGGTGCGTGCGAAGAAACAGACCAAGAGTTTTGCGGCTGGACGTAGGCATGGTGCAATTTATACCATGATAAAATAGGATCTTATACCTGACTGTTTGTTGCCTGATGATGATCTCCAAGGGAGAAAAATCAGATGATTAGGCAGGCAGGACAATTTGCTGCGAAGCATTATGAAGACAGGGCATCATCTTACGTAAATAGCGTGGTGCATAATCAGGGCGATGATCTGGATGTGATGGTTCGGGCTGTTCAGGGTCGCGGGTTTGAACGTGTGCTGGACCTTGGCTGTGGCGGGGGGCATGTCAGCTATGCTGTTGCGCCACATGTCGGGCAGGTTGTCGCCTGCGATGTCACGGCCGGAATGTTGGCTGCTGTAAGCAGGTCCGCTCAAGACCGTTGCCTTGGCAACATTGTTGTTGAACGGGGCGCCGCAGAAGCACTTCCATTTGATGATTGTGTGTTTGACGCTGTTTTATGCAGGTTTAGTGCCCATCATTGGGAAGGCTTTGAGGCTGGTCTGAGAGAAGTGCGTCGCGTTCTGAAGCCAGGAGGTCTGGCTATTTTCGGCGATGTTACGGCTCCTGAAGACGCTATGTCCGATAGTTGGCTCCAGACGTTGGAATTGATGCGGGATATCTCTCATGTGAGGGATTATGCCGTGACAGAATGGGTATCTGCTCTCGGAAGATCCGGTTTTGTTGTGGATGGCCTGAGACGCAGCCGTTTGCGGATGGAATTTAAGAGCTGGGTATCGCGAACACGAACGCCGACGGAGCGTGTAGAGGGCATCGGGTCGTTGCAGCGTGGTGCGCCTGTAGCTGTCCGTGAAAGACTGGGGTTGGAAGAAGACGGCAGTTTCCTGCTGGACGTGACCGTTTTTCAGTCTCACAGGCCATAATGGGGTGGGTGTGGCATGTAGGCCGCGCATGGGCTATGCTGTGCGGACTGTATTTTAGCGTGGTGGACCTGTCTTGACCGAGCTGAACGAGCCGACCGATATTGTACCTTCCGATCGTCTTCCGGTGACGATCGAGGAGGAGATGCGCTCCTCCTATCTGGCCTATGCGATGTCGGTGATCGTCTCGCGTGCCTTGCCGGATGTGCGTGACGGCCTGAAACCCGTCCATCGCCGCATCCTGTACGCGATGCGCGAGAGTGGGTTTACGTCTGATAAGCCTTACCGCAAGTCTGCGCGTGCGGTCGGTGACGTGATGGGTAAATACCATCCGCACGGTGACAGCTCGATTTACGATGCCATGGTTCGTATGGCGCAGCATTGGTCAATGCGCGTCAAGCTGATTGATGGACAGGGTAACTTCGGTTCGGTCGATGGCGATAGCCCGGCTGCCATGCGTTACACCGAAGCCCGTCTGGCCAAGTCTGCGTCGTTCCTGCTGGATGATATTGAGCGGGACACGGTTGATTTTCAGCCGAACTACGACGAGAGCGAGCACGAGCCTAAGGTTCTGCCAGCGACGTTCCCAAATCTTCTGGTGAATGGCGCTTCGGGTATCGCGGTCGGTATGGCCACGAACATCCCGACGCATAATCCTGGCGAAGTCATTGATGCCACGCTGGCGATGATTGCCAATCCGGCGATTGAGCTGGATGAGCTGATGCAGATCATCCCCGGCCCGGATTTCCCGACCGGCGGAATCATCATGGGCCGCAGCGGTATCCGCAAGGCGTTTGAGACAGGGCGTGGATCTGTTCCGGTCCGGGCTCGTGCTGAGATCGAGGAGATCCGCAAGGATCGCCAGGCGATCGTCATCACCGAGATCCCATATCAGGTGAACAAGGCAACCCTTCAGGAGAAGATTGCCGATCTCGTTCGTGCGAAGGAAATCGAAGGCATCTCCGATATCCGGGACGAAAGTGATCGTTCTGGAATGCGCGTTGTCATTGAGCTGAAGCGCGATGCGACGCCGGAAGTGGTGCTGAACCAGCTCTATCGCTTCACGCAGCTTCAGACGTCCTTCAGTGTCAACATGCTGGCCCTCGATGAGGGCAAGCCGCGCACGATGGGGCTGATGGACGTCCTGCAGGCGTTCATTCGTTTCCGCGAAGACGTCATTCTGCGTCGCGCACGCTTCGATCTGAACAAGGTTCGGGATCGTGGGCATCTGCTGGTTGGCCTTGTGCTGGCTGTTGCCAACATCGACGAAGTAATCGCGCTGATCCGCTCTGCCCCTGATGCCTCGACAGCGCGTGAGCTGCTTATGGCGCGCGAGTGGGATGCGAGCGAAGTTGTGCCGTTGCTGGAGCTGATCCAGGACGAAGGCAATGTCATCTATGATGGCAAGGTTCGCCTCACAGAAGCGCAGGCTCGCGGTATTCTCGAACTGCGTTTGCAGCGTTTAACCGGTCTGGAACGTGAGAAGATCCAGGGTGAGCTGAGCGAAGTTGCGGCCAAGATTGCTGACCTGCTCGATATCATTGGCAGTCACAGTCGTCGCATGGATGTCATGCGCAATGAATTGCTGGCGGCTCGGGCTGAAATTGCCACCCCACGTATGTCGGAAATCTCCGATGCGCTGGGCGATCAGTCTGACGAAAGCCTGATCGAGCCGGGGCAGATGGTTGTGACCATCACGCGTGACGGCTTCATCAAGCGGACGCCGCTTGAGATGTTCCGTTCGCAGAACCGCGGTGGGCGTGGTCGTACGGCGTCTGGCCGTCGTGGCGATGACGTCATTATTCGTAGCTTCAATGCTCATACCCATCAGTGGGTGCTGTTCTTCTCTTCGGGCGGCAAAGCTTATCGCACCAAGGTCTGGCATCTGCCGGAAGCATCTCCGACGTCCAAGGGGCGCGCACTGGTCAATCTGCTGCCGGAACTGGGTTCGGATGCCATTACAGCGGTTCTTCCGTTGCCGCAGGACGAGGAGCTGTGGGAAGATCTGCACCTCACCTTTGCGACGGCCAGCGGCAATGTTCGTCGTAACCGCCTGAATGATTTCCGGAATATCCGGGCGTCCGGTCTGATTGCGATGAAGCTGGATGAGGGCGATTCCCTCATTGGTGTGGCGACGTGTCGTGAAGGTCAGGACGTGTTCCTGGCCACGAAGAACGCGCGCTGTGTCCGCTTCCAGATCACCGATGATACGCTGCGTGTGTTTGCCGGCCGTGGCAGCTCGGGCGTGCGTGGTATCCGCCTTGGTGATGGGGATGCGGTGATTTCACTGTGCATCCTCAACCATGTGGATGCCAGCGTTGAAGAGCGTGCGGCCTATCTGCGGATGGCCAATGCAAAACGTCGCGCCGAGAATGCTGTGTTGGCAGAAGGTGCTGAAGAAGAGGTGGTGTCCGGTGACGAAGACACTGTGGAGATCGCTGGCGATCTGACACAGGAGCGCTTCGAGGAGCTGGAACAGCAGGAAGAAATTCTTCTGACCGTGACGGATGGCGGGTTTGGCCGTCGTTCCTCCGCCTATGATTATCGTGTGTCGGGCCGTGGCGGTCAGGGCATCACGAACATGACCTTCTCGGCCAATCGTCGTGGCAAGGAAGTGGTTGGAACGCTTCCAACGCTGGATGGTACGGATGTCATGCTTGTGACGGATACGGGCCGTCTGATTCGTCTTCCGGTATCGCAGGTGCGTGTCATGGCGCGTCAGGCCAGTGGTGTGACGCTGTTCCGCCTGAATGACACCGAGACGGTGATCTGTGTCTTCCCGGTTGTGGAAGATGACGGGGAAGAAGGCGACCTGATCGAAGGGGATGTTGTGGCAACGCCGGACGGTACAGCGCCTGTTGATGGCACTGTGACGGACGGTGAGGCTTCTGTGGGTGATGCAGCCCCTGATGCCTGAGTGGCAGACTGATCCGCGTGTCGGGTTTTATCCCGGCACGTTTGATCCGGTGACGTTCGGTCATTTGGATATTATCGATCGTGCGTCTGCTCTTTTTAATCGTCTACTGGTTGGTGTGGCGGTCAATGAAGGTAAGCATCCGCTCCTGACACTGGAAGAGCGTCTGAAGATGATGCGGCATGAGGTGTCGAAATTGCCTCATGCTGACCGGATTGAGGTTCTGGGGTTTGACACCCTACTGGTTGCTGCGGTGCGTAAGGCTGGCGCGGGGACAGTTGTGCGCGGTCTTCGCTCTGCGGGGGATTTCGACTTTGAGAGTCAGCTCTCTGGGGCGTTGCGTCGTCTGGCGCCGGAAATTGAGACGGTTTTTCTGCTGTCTTCCGAAGGGCATCGCACGACGGCCAGTCGGATTGTGAAGGAAATTGCCCGTCTTGATGGCGATATTTCCTCCTTTGTCAGCGAAGATGTTGCAAGTCTCGTCTTGTCGAAACTGGGTCGAGGGGCGACATAGGAACCTTCATTGATTTCTGGAAGGTTCCAAGATGTCTGAGACCGCAGTACCCGACGGCAACAAGCTGGTTTTCGAACTCAAGAACGGCAAGGTCGTCATTGAGCTGCGCCCTGATCTGGCGCCGCTGGCTGTGGAGCGTCTGAAGCTTCTGGCGAGCGAAGGTTTTTATGACGGTGTGAAGTTCCACCGTGTAATCGAAGGCTTCATGGCACAGGGCGGCGATCCGACTGGCACAGGCACCAGCGGTAGCAGCTACCCGGACCTGAAGGCCGAGTTCACGGACAAGGCAAAGTTCGAGCGTGGCACACTTGGCATGGCCCGTACGATGGCTCCGCACTCTGCAAACAGCCAGTTCTTCATCATGTTCCAGGACGTGCCGTCTCTGAACGGTCAGTACACGATCGCTGGCCAGGTTGTTGAAGGCATGGAGTATGTCGATCAGATCAAGCGTGGCGCTGGCTCGTCAGGCGTCGTCAAGGATCCGGACACCATCGTTAAGGCCTACGTCGAAGCCTGAACTGCTTAGGCAGCGCTGAGCGCCTCCTTAAAAGGTGTTCAGGCGGCCTTTTGATTGTTCCCTGGTGCGCGCAGGACCGTAGCTCTTGCCGCATCATGAGGATAGGGTGTCCCGCACTGTGCGGTATAGCGCTCTGAAAAAGCCTCTCGTTCAAGGCGTTCACAATAATCCAGATATTTGATCAGGGCTCGCTCGGCACGCGGAGTGCGGCCGTAAATGCGCTTGTAGTGCTTCCACAGGATCAATGCGTTGACGGACCAGGCATCATAGACGTGTTCGTTCAGGCGTCTGCGAATGGATGCTGGAAGCTGGTCGAATGCATCCCACTCGTTTCCCTCAAAGCGTTGCCAGATTTCATGCCGTACAGTGCGATCGTTTAAGGCGCAGTGATTGGTCAGGTTGCTGTTTTTGGAGCACATACGAGGGCTTTTTCAGGCTCTGAATCGGTAATGTTTAATACGTTATAACATAACAAAAAAAATTCTAGTGCTGTTTTCCGGCTGCTGGAGGTTGACCTCCCTAGTGGTTGTGGGGTAGCCATCCGCTCGGATGAACCGGTAGCTCAGTTGGTAGAGCATTCGACTTTTAATCGAATGGTCCTGGGTTCGAGTCCCAGCCGGTTCACCATTTTCCCCAGAGATCGAATGTGTTTGGAAACCTTCGCCTAGGGCGAGGCAGATCCGCATCATTAGCGCGGAAAGCCGTCAAGCTAATATGATCGCCCTATGCCGATATGGGCCGGCTACCTTACGGAACGAAAATCGAAGATTTGTCACGAAGCAGGTTTGCAGAGCGTGGTTTCATCTTTTTTCGAATACTCAGGGCTTTGTCGAGGTGCGTAAGATGCGCATCCATGATCTTTACGGCATCCTTTACCCTATTCTTACGCAGGGCATTCACCAGCCGCCTGTGATTGTCGCAGGATTGCTGCGCGTCCGCCTTGGATTGATACAAGGTAGCGATCAGGACGATTCGGGTTGTTAGTTCTTCAAGAATGTTGGCCAGAATAGAATTGCCGAGTGCTGCGGCTAGGTGGACGTGAAAGTGGCCTAGAAGGTAGCTGCGACGACCCAGATCATTCTCATCAATGGCGCGCTGTTGCTCCAGAACGTGTGCTTCAAGCTGTTTGATAGTCTCGGCACTGATATTTTTCTGTGTCATGAGAAGACCGATTTCTACGGATCGGCGTGCTTCAATTGTTTCGCGAGCCTGTTCAACGGTGGGTTCAATGACGAACCACCCCCTCCGAGGGGAAACCGCAACGATGCCCCGACTGCTGAGGCGCATCATTGCCTCCCGGACCAGTGTTCGTGAAACCCCGAAGATCTCTCCCAGATCTTTTTCTCCGAGCCGCTCTCCGGGGGAGATCTGTTCGGAAAGAACGGCCTGAATAATTTTGTTTTCGATGACATTGCTGCTGGCGGGCTGCATCGATTTTTTCCGTTCTTCCATGTCAGCTTTTATGCGCCTCCTTCTTTTGAGGGACAAGCGCGACATAAGATGTGGAAAAGGAATATTCCGGATTCGATCATTTTTAATGTGGAACAAACATGCTTTGTATTCTATCTGGTATACAAGATTCGCCAACATGGTGAATTGCGACACATCCTGACTGCTTCACATCGCTGATCTGGAAATGCCCGATGTCCCCTGTTTCGCCCTGTCGACCCCGTTTTATTCTCTCTCTGCGCGTGACGCTGCTGTCCACCGCTCTTCTGTCTTGTGTTGGAAGCGCTGATGCCGCTGCAGTGGCAGCGAAGCGGAACGTGCATCCGATCGCCAAGCATGGGGCTGGAGCAGCAAGGCATCGTACAGTTGATGCTTCAGCGGCGAGTAATGAGGTCGTTCACGTTAATGCCCGACGCGGTGTGACGGGCGCAGGTCAGCACGAGGCGCATTCTGAAACGGTACTGTCCCGTCAAGAGCTTCAGAACCGCAACGTCCGTCAGTTGACAGACATCGTTCGTGTTGCGCCAAATCTGACTATTCAGCCATCTTTTGGAAGCTCTGCACTGAACTTTGCATTGCGCGGCGTCGGGTTGATGGATTTCACCCAAAACAACACCCCGTCCGTCATGCCGTATGTCGATGGTGTGGCCTATCCGGTGAGTATCATGACGTCGGGTATGCTGTTTGACATGGATGACATTTCTGTCGCGCCTGGTGCATCTGGTTTCACGCATGGACAGTCTACCACCGGGGGTGAGATTAATTTCCATACCGGTGATCCTACCCCTGAGTTTCATGCGGGCCTGACGGAAGACATTGCCAGCTATGGTCGCAATCGGGTCGAGGGGTTTGTCTCCGGGCCAATTTCCAAGTCGGTTTCGTTCCGTTTGGCAGGGCAGTCCATGACGGGGGGCGGCTTCCAGCACAATTCGCTGGGCGAAGGGTACGGCAACTCCAATATCGGAGCGCTTCGCGGCAAGCTTCGCTGGAAAATTGACGCAACATCGACGCTGGACATCGGTGGGCACTGGACGACGGATCAGTCCGAGACGTCTTCAGGGCATAATTTCTATAACAGCTACGGCGTTCCTGTGACGTCGGATATCATGCAGACCGAATGGGGACTTGATCCGCGGTTTGCGAAAATTATCGGTATCAACGGAGCCAATCAGAAGCCAAGGGAAGACAATATCTTCTGGGGGGCGAATGTCCGCTATACGAAAGACTTTAGCTGGGGCCGGTTGTGGACGCTGAGCGCTTTTGAAGCCGTTGACGAGCACGAACTGACCAATCAGACGAACTCGGTCGCGTCCTATGGCAATATGTTCCGCAATAACCAGACGAATGTCTTCTCTCAGGAAGTCAAGCTTGAGTCCCGGGATCCGCATGCTCGCTTCCACTGGGAAGTCGGCATGTATTACAGCCGTGCACGGATGGCGCAGAATTTCTGGTATGATTCATCAGACCGGCCTGGGACGACGCCGCTGAATGAGACGTCCTATCGTCAGAATCAGCAGAACTTCAATCAGTATGTTCAACTTTCATATCGCATTCTGCCGAAGCTGACCCTGATCGGAGCGATCAGCCATGAGTCGGACGACCGGCAGATGCTGAATGTTGTCAGTGCTGATTACGATCTGAATACGGGTGCCAGAACGCATGTTCAGAACTTCGGCAATTCAGGGGCACTGACAAATCAGTTCGCTGGACGTGTCGGAGCACAATACCAGTTCAATCCCAGTGTGATGGGCTATGTCATGTTCTCCCGTGGCTTCAAGCCAGGAGGATTCTCGGCCAACATCACCCAGCAGGCCAGCCAGCTAAAGCCTTTTAAGGCCGAGCAGGTTCTGACGTATGAGGGTGGTTTCAAAACGATGCTGTTCAACCGGCGTCTGCGCTTTAATGCCGCCGGTTTCTATTATGATTATCGGGACCAGCAGCTGCTCGGGACCATCCTTGTGCCACCGTATGGTGTGCTGGGTGGCTACGTGAATGCGCCGCGTTCCAACATTTATGGTGCTGAGTTCGATATGGAAGCACATCCGTTTCATGGGCTCGTGCTGACACAGAATTTTGGATACCAGAACGGATCTTACTCTCAGTTCCAGAGCCTGAATCGCAGTGCCACAACCGCTCAGTTTGCCTCAACGGGTGTCTGGTCGCCTGTGAATACGAATTATAATGGCTACAACATGGGGCTGGCCAATCTGACCCTTTCCGGAGCGGCCACCTACACCTGGTCCATGTTCCATGATTACAAGATGACTTTTGACGTCGATTATAATTATCGTGGCGCACAGACACAGCCGCAGCATATCGGAGATGGTGGGTTCTACCGTGCTCCAGCCTACTTCCTTGTGAATTCTTTCCTGACGTTTGCGGCGCCGAAACAGCATTGGTCCGTAACGGTTTACGGGCAGAATCTTGCAGATCGCCGTTACTGGCTTTCTGGCGGGACGCAGGCCACTTTCTATGGCGTCATGCCGGGTCTGCCCCGTTTCGTAGGCGCAAAAATGAACGTAACGTACTGAACGAGTAATCAGGACCTGAGCCGGAGTGCAGAACCTCTAGCCGGCGTCAGGTTTTCTGAAGGAACGACGGGAAGAAGGTCTGGATGACGAGCAATACGAGCCTTTCGACAGATGCGAAACGCAGGTTTCGTCCAGGGATTTTCTCTCAGGTTGTGGTTGCAACTCTGATCGGGATTTTGGTTGGTCTGTTCGCACCGCATGTTGCAGGGCAATTCCGATGGCTCACCGACCTGTTCCTTCGTCTGATTCTGATGGCGGTCGGCCCGCTGCTGTTCTGTATTGTCGTGACGGGTATTACGGGTGCGGGATCGCTAGGTGCTGTGGGACGACTGGGGTTTCGGTCCCTGATTTATTTCGAGGGTATGACCACGCTCGTCCTTCTGCTGTCGGTTGGGGCAGCAATGCTTATCCGGCCCGGACAAGGACTGACTTTTACGCCCAGCCCTGAGGATGCCCATATCGTGGCATCCTACGCTGCGAATGCTCACCTTCTGCACGGGCAGGGTTTTACCGGTTTCATTCTGAGTCTTGTCCCACGGTCTCCGGTTGCCGCTTTCGCCGAAGGGAACATTCTCCAGATCCTGTTTTTCGCCATTCTGACAGGATGTTGCCTGAGCCGGATTGGAGACGCTGGTGCACCTGTTACACGCCTGATTGAAAGTCTTTCGACGCTTTTTTCAAGAATGATGCGCCTGATTATCGCTCTGGCACCGCTAGGAGTTTTCGGGGCTGTTGCGACGACGGTAGCAGAGTACGGACTGGATGCCATCGGCCGGCTTGCGTCGTTCGTCGTGCTCTATTTTGCGGCTATTGCAGTTTTTATCGTTGTGCTTCTGGGTGGCTGCCTTTTGGCGTGCGGTGTTCATCCGTGGCGCTTTGCCCGTTATTTCCGTGAAGAGATCCTTATTGTCACGGCGACGACCAGCTCTGATTCAGTTCTGCCAAGCATCATGGCAAAGCTCGAAGCCATGGGCGTTTCCAGGCAGGTGGTCGGGTTGGTCGTTCCTGCGGGGTATTCGCTCAATCTGGATGCACTATCGATCTATCTCGGCTTTGCCATTGTGTTTCTGGCCGATGTGACTGGAACGCCTCTGACGCTGACGCAAATGCTCTCCATGTTGGCGACGGCACTGATTACGTCCAAAGGGGCTCATGGGGTTCCGGGGATTGCGATTGTCGTTCTGGCTGCCACGTTGGCTGCGGCTCCTTCCATTCCGCTCTCCAGTCTTGTGCTTCTTTTGGCGGTAGACTGGTTTATCGGAATTGCACGGGCTGTTGGTAACCTTGCAGGAAACTGTGTTGCTCCTGTTGTTATGGCGGCCTGGACTGGGGCGCTGGATCGTGAGCAGGCCCGACATATTCTGGCTCCTCGTGTGAAAATGGAGCTTCCGTCATGAGCAGCATGACAAAGCTTTTGTATTATCCGGAAGCGTTGCTGTCTCAGCGTGTTCACGCGTGTCTGGTGGAAGCCGGAGCTCAGGATGCAGACGCCGAAGCCACGACCCGGGCCTTGCTTCATGCATCTCGTATCGGGGTCGATAGTCATGGTGTTCGGCTGGTAGGCCATTATGTAAGGCTTCTGCGGTCTGGTGGTGTGAATTCCCAGCCTGTTCCTGTCTTCACCCGAACAGGGCCGGCAACTGGGCAGTTGAATGCTGACGGCGGGCTGGCTCATTCTGCGGCCTATCGCGCCATGGATGAAGCTGTGTCGTTAGCTCGGGGCGCTGGAATTGGCGCGGTTGGAGTGCATCATTCCTCGCATTTCGGAGCCGCTGGCGCGTATGTCGTTGAGGCTGCGAGGCAGGGAATGATCGGTTTGATCATGAGCAACTCTGACGCAGCCGTATCCTTGTTCGGGGGCGCCAGGCCATTTCACGGAACAAACCCTATTGCGATGGCCGCCCCGACCAGTGGTTCTGATCCGTGGCTTATGGACATTGCGACGTCTTCAATTCCATTCAATCGCGTCAAACTCTACCGCTCCCTTGGCTTGTCGTTACCATTAGGTGTGGCTGCGAGTGATGACGGACTACCCACACGGGATGCACAGTCAGCTGCGTTTCTTCAGCCGCTTGGTGGGGAAGAGTTTGGTTTCAAGGGGGCTGCACTGGCTGGGCTTGTTACCATACTGGCAGGCGTTCTGACGGGGGCGGCACTGGACCCGGTTATGGTGGGCACTGATGAAGAGCAGAGCGACCGGAAGCGACAGAACGTTGGTCACTTTACAATCGCCATAGATCCAGCAAGGTTTATTGGCCAAGCGGCCTATGATCTTGCGATGGGCTCTTATCTTGATCTTTTAAGAAGTGGCCCGTCCGTTAATTCGCACAATCCTGTTATGGCGCCGGGTGACCGGGAGTGGCAGGAAGCTCGAAAGCGTGCCGAGACAGGGATTCCGGTTGACCCCGATACACAGCGAATTCTCGGTTTGATCTGAGGGCATAATTTATTTCCGAAGAAAAGTGATCGGCACGTCTTGGTTAAGATGTGCCGTTTTTTTTTTGGTTCGGAGAGGAGGCAATCAAACCGAAGCACATACACCTCTTCTCATGTCATCAGTTTGCGCCCGTGCTACTTTTTTCCTGCTCTGTTTGTCCTTTCGGTGGAGAAGGGGACGAGATTGTGAGAAGGAGACACCATGGTTGCGCTCACCCCTTCTCAGAAAACGGCTCTCGATGAAATCATCAAGGCGCATGCTGAAAAGCGGCCTACCCATTTACTGACGGGGTATGCCGGGAGCGGTAAGACGACCCTGATGCAGGAAGTGGCCAGGCATTTCCTTCGTCTGAATGTTGTGACCGTGATTACGGCGCCGACACACAAGGCCACAGCTGTACTGCGAAGCAAGGTGGACAAGACCGTCGAGTGCCGGACCATCCAGAGTCATTTGAGCCTTCAGCCGTCATCTCAGGGTGGTAAAACCACTCTTGTACGCGCGAAGCGTCCGCAAACTATTCCGGATGGCGTGGTGATTGTGGATGAGTGTTCCATGATTTCGCGTGAGCTGATGGGGTGGATCCGGGATCTGCTCAAATACTGCTTCGTGCTGTTTGTGGGTGATCCGGCGCAGCTTCCGCCGGTGGGGGAAGATGCTTCCCCATCCTTTTCTGTTCCGTCGACATCGCATCTTGAGACAGTGGTTCGGCAGGCTGCGGGTAATCCCATTCTGGAGGCTGCTACGATCATCAGGCAGAGTCAGGGGGGCGGTGTGGACTGGAGCTGGGTTCAGGACGCCCGGAAAGGCTCCTCCGGGTTATTCGTTCCCAAGGATGTGGAAAGCTGGGTTCGCAAGGCCTTCACGTCTGATGCATTTGACGCGGACAATGATAGTTTTCGTTACCTGTGCTGGACGAATGATCGGGTTCATCAAGTGAACCAGATGGTTCGACAATGGCGGTATGGGGAGACGATTGATCGTCCCTTTATGCCGGGGGAGCGTGCCGTCGCGCGCGCGCCTTTTAGTCGACAGAACGAAGACAAGAGCCGACAGCAGATTGCGACCAATGAAGAAGTTCTGGTCATGGATATTCAGGCGTCTCGTTTGTCGTACCGTTTTGAAGCATGTGGATCTCTGGCGGCATGGACAACGGATTTACCAGCGTGGGAACTGACTGTGCTTACGCTGGCAGGAGAAGAAATTACCGCGCATCTAGTGCAGGATCCGTGGGATCTTCAGAGTGTGGACCGTCGGCTGGTTCAGGAAGCCAAACAGGAGCGCAAACGCTGGCAGCAGCGGTTTGCGTTTCAGAGTGCGCTGCTTAATTTGCAGGCCATTTATGCCATGACGGTGCATACGTCTCAGGGCAGTACGTTCCGGAATGTTTTTGTGGATCTGGGTGACATCCGACGTCGGGCAGGAGGAAACCCTCTTGAGACCCAGCAGCTTTGTTATGTAGCCCTGACCCGCGCGACGGATATGGTCTTTCTCGTCAATACTGGCTCTGCGAACTGAAGACTGACGGTTGATTTACTGAGATTTCCGTTGGTGAGCTCGAACGAAACAAGGAATAGGGCGATGCGGGTAAAAGTTGGTTTGGCTCTGGCACTTCTGGTGGCTTTGGCTGCTTGCGGGCCAGATTATGGTGGACAGGGTTCACGCCAATATCGGGGAGATGGGTTCGGTAATACGGGTTCAGGTCGGAGCAGCTATGGATATCAAGGCGGCCCAACCTGAAAAGCGTTTGCTGGCCTGAGCGTCAGGCCAGCGCGTCCTGCACCAGTTTTTCCTGCTGCGCCGCATGTGCACCAGGAAGACCGGTCGCAGGAGAGGCAGCACTTTCACGGCCCACATAATCAGGGCGCTGTACCTTGTGACCGCACTCCCGAAGAGCGCGCTCAATCCGACGATCAACAAAAATCCAGGCACCATTATTCTGGGGCTCTTCCTGGCACCAGATGATCTGTTCAGCATCCGGATAAAGCTCCAGTTGCTGGATCAGGGCGTGATGAGGGAACGGATAGAGCTGCTCCAGTCGGATGATGGCCACGTCCGTGCATGACTTCCGCGCCCGCTCGGCAGTCAGGTCATAGAAGACCTTACCGGAACACAGGATAATTTTTCTGGGGTTGGTAATGGTTTGCGGGTCTGCCAGGACTGGTTGGAAACGCGTGTGCGGCCCCATCTCAGCAAGCGCAGAAACGGCTTCCTTATGGCGAAGCAAAGACTTGGGCGTGAAGATGATCAGCGGCTTGCGGCAGCGGCGCGCAATCTGGCGGCGCAGAGCATGAAAGTAATTGGCCGGGCTTGTGATGTTGCAGACGCGCAGATTGTTTTCTGCACACAACTGAAGAATGCGCTCTGGTCGCGCGGATGAATGTTCAGGGCCGCCACCTTCATACCCATGAGGGAGAAGGAGCGTCAGGCTGGATGTGCGAAGCCACTTGGTTTCCCCTGAGGCGATGAACTGATCCAGAATAACCTGTGCGCCGTTGGCGAAGTCTCCGAACTGGGCTTCCCAGAGAACCAGTGTGTCCGGGTCGCCGAGGGAATAGCCGTATTCGAAGCCTAGCACCCCGAACTCGGAGAGGGGGGAATTCCAGAGGTGCAGCGGGGCCTGATGGGGGGCGATATGGGCGAGGAGCGTTTCTTCCCGTCCCGTTTCCTGATCAAACAGGACAGCATGACGCTGGCTGAAAGTGCCGCGTCGGCTATCCTGACCTGACAGGCGCACAGGATGCCCGTCCATTGAGAGCGTGCCAAACGCAAGGGCTTCGGCTGTGGCCCAATCGAGAGGGCCACCCTCCGCGACGGCCTTACCGCGGGCGATAATCTGCCGTGCAAGGCGGGGGTGAACGTTCAGGCCCTCTGGAATAGTGCCGATGGCCTCCCCGATCATGCGCAGACGTTCCATCGGAACGCCGGTCATGGGTTGGATGCGTTCAGGTTCATCCTGGAGGCGGGTCGAATCCTGCGGTCCGTCCAGCCAGTCAGTTGCGTTTGGACGGTAATGCTCGGAGGCTGAGAATTGTTCTTCCAGTCGTCTCTGGAAGTGCTGCCACATCTCTTCAACCTGATCCGACGTCAGAATGCCTTTACGGACTAGGGTATCGGCATAGAGACGACGCGTCGTGGGTCGGGACTGGATGGCATGGACCATGGCAGGCTGGGTGAAGGCGGGTTCGTCGGTTTCATTGTGGCCATGGCGACGATAGCAGACGACATCCAGTACGACGTCCGCATGAAAATCGCGGCGCCATTCATGTGCCAGCAGGGCCGCCCGCGCGACAGCGTCCGGGTCATCGCCATTGACATGCAGGATGGGAGCCTGAACGGATTTTGCGATATCCGTATTGTAGATGCCGGAATGGGCGTCTGACTGGACTGTCGTGAAGCCGATCTGATTGTTGATGATAACGTGGACGGTTCCGCCTGTGCGGTAGCCTTCAAGCTTGGAAAGGCCCAGCGTTTCATAAACAACGCCCTGCCCGGCGAACGCAGCGTCGCCATGAACAAGAATGCCGAGGTGGCGATTGCGATTTTTGTCTTTCTCGCGATCCTGGTCAGCGCGGACGCGACCGAGCACAACAGGGTCCACGGCTTCCAGGTGAGACGGATTGGGCAGGAGCGAGATACGCAGTGTGTGGCCTGCGTGTTCCATCGTGGTAGAGGTGCCGAGATGGTATTTAACGTCGCCAGACCCCTGGATGTCATCTGGTTTGAAGGATGTGCCCGCGAATTCACTGAAGATTGCCGCAAAGGGCTTCCGCAGAATATTGGCCATGACGTTTAGTCGGCCACGATGTGGCATACCTAGGGACACAGATTTTGCACCATCGCGTGCGGCAGCATCGATCAGGGTCCGAAGGGCGACAATAACACTCTCTCCACCTTCCAGTCCGAAACGGCGCATTCCCATGAAGCGCTTCTGACAGAATCCTTCAAACCCTTCCGCACGCGTCAGGGCCAGAAGGATCCGTTCCGGTTCCATCGCGGGTGTCGAGGAGGGGGTCTCAAGCCGGTCAATCCACCACTGTCTCTGTTGTGGATCCTGAATGTGCATGAATTCAGCGCTTAGGGTGCCAGAGTAGGCACGGCGCAAACGAGCGAGCAGATCCCGGTCTGCGTCGGGTGGGCTGAGTTCCGGGATGTGTGGAGTTGGGGCGAGGCCCAGCGGGTCCAGACGTGCGAGTGCATGGCCGCGCAGACGGTAGGCATTTTTCAAAGTCTCAGCGCTACTATCCGACGTATCAGTTAGTGGACGTTCAGCACCAAGGGTTTCGAACAGTGCGGCGAACGCTGGGTCCACAGACGCAGGGTCGGTCTGCCAGCGGGCATGAAGCTCGGCCAGATAGACAGTGTTTGCGCCATTAATGGCATCGCGGTCGTCGCGGTGATCGCCCATGAAAAATCAGTCTCCAGTCACAGGGGCGCGAACTCTAGCCCATCAGAGCATGTGGGGGAACGCATTTGGATAATGCATTCCGTGTCAGTCTCTAGATGGGGTGAAGAACCGCTTCATGGAAGTCACTCGTTTGTCGAGAGTGCGTTTTGCCACAGGAGTTTCCGTCACATCAAAGGCGTGAAAGGCTCCGGAGACGATTTCCAGTTCCACGGATACGCCGCTTCGGATCAGTCGTTGGGCGTAAAGCAGGTCTTCTTCAAGAAACAGATCCAATGAGCCGATCGTCATAATGACAGGGGGCAGCCCTGAGAGATCGCTGGCGCGGGAGGGCGCGGCATAGGGAGAAATATCGTCAGTGCCGGGCAGAGCGGGAGTGAGCAGAATCTCCCAAGCGTAAGTGTTACTGGCGCGTGTCCAGACGAATTCGCCTGCAACAGGGGAGGGGTTTGCCTCGTCGTTGATCGTCCGGTCATCCAGCATGGGGTAGATTAGGTTCTGGAAGAGGATGGCTGGCCCGTTGCGGTCTCTGGCCAGGAGGCAGATGGCGGCCGCAAGGTTTCCGCCTGCGCTTTCTCCAGTAACGGCGATCTGATCGCGGCGGATATTCAGGGTGTCAGCATTGTCATGGATCCAGCAGAGGGTCGCGTAGGCATCCTCGATGCCGCCTGGGAAAGGTGTTTCCGGTGTGAGGCGGTAATCCGGGGAAATGACAAGGCAGCTCAGATCCTGGGCGAAGCGGCAGAGTTCGCCGGTGTTCTGTTCGGGACGTCCAGCGCAGTGACCTCCCCCATGGAAGTGCAGCAGAACTGGACGCGGGGTGGAACTCTTTTCTTGAGGTTGGATGGTTAGGAGGCGGATGGTCCGGTCGTCGTCTTGGGGAGCGGGGATGTGTCGTTGTTCAATGGTGACCTGAAAATCTTCGGCTTTCTGAAAAGCCTGTGCAGCACGGTTTTCAAGGGCGTTTCGTAGATCCGGAAGTGTTTCTGCCGACAGGTCAGTAGCGGGGAACTGGTTGAGAGTAGGAAGGAGTTCCGGAAGGACAAGCGGCGCTGTGTTCATGAGGACAGTCCTGGAAAGATGAGAAACCTAATCTGTGGTGGCTTCAACGTCTGCCTGAAGAGGAGGTTTAAGGGACCATGTTTTCAGGTGAAGCAAAGTTTGCCATAAAATTGCCGCAACTTTTAAGCGCCGCGTAGCGTCATAGACACAGTGCCTTCTGGCAGTTTCTCGAAATTGCGAAGGACGTGTCGAGGAGTTCAGCTCATGCGTGCTCTGCTTGTCTGTCTTTTTTTAGCTGTTACAGCTTTGATAACGCCTGATGCCTCCGCTCAGGGGCCGGAAAGCGGTATGTTGTCCGTACGGATGAGACTTGCTGAAGATGCAGGGATGTCTGGTGTGGACAGGCGATTGATTGTCTGTCGGATCAATCCGCGCCTGTTGCATACGGTCTGGGTTCCGAACGTGAAGGAACCGCGCCAGCCGCAGCTTTGCACGGGTGGAGCTAACCGGCTTGGGGCAGGATATGTCCGCTATCTGTCAACCAGTCGCGTTTCCAAATCGCAGAAACCACTTCGTGGGTAAGTTTCTTTCGTCGGAGTTGGCGCTGGCATATGTGGAATAGGTCTTGCCGGGCCGTTGGGGCAGGGCTAGCCTCGATCACTATGTCCGACATTTCTCTCGATTATGATGCTTTGGCGCATACGCCGATTGCGGAGAAGCCTTTCCCGCATGTGGTTGTGCCGCATTTCATCAGCAATGATGATCTTCAGTCCATTGTGGCTAATCTGCCGGAGATGCAGTCCGGCGGGTCGTTCCCACCAGAGGCATTGAATCTGACGCCTCGTGTGAGAGGCATGATCGAGGAATTGCAGGGGCCTTTGCTTAAGGACCTGATAGCGGAGAAGTTTGGCCTGGACCTGGCGGATGCACCGACCATGCTGACGGTTCGTGGTCGGACGCGTGAAAAAGACGGACGTATTCACCGGGATTCTGAAGCCAAGCTGGTGACTGTGCTGTTGTACCTCAATCCGCGTGGAGAAGACTGGTCTTCCCGGGATGGGTGCCTGCGTCTGCTGAATGGCCCGGATGATGTCGAGGACTATGACGTCGAGGTCACGCCTGCTGAGGGAACGCTGCTGGTGTTTCCCAATGGTCCTACAACGTGGCACGGACATCGGCAGTTTGTCGGGACGCGGTATGCGATCCAGCTCAATTATATGGCAACGGGCCGGAAGGCTCGGTACGAACTGGGGCGGCATCGTCTTTCGGCGCTGGTCAAGCGCCTGCCTTTCGTAGGCTGATTTTTTACAAGGGAACGGAAAACATCATGGGTTATCGGGTTGCGGTTGCGGGCGCCACGGGAGCGGTGGGGCGCGAGCTGCTGCGGATTCTGGCAGAGCGTAATTTCCCTGTGGACGAGGTTGTGGCATTGGCGTCGCCGCGCTCTGTCGGCCGGGAAATTTCCTTTGGCGACAAGGCAGTGCTGAAGGTTCAAAACCTTGAGACGTTTGATTTCAAGGGGTGGGATCTGGCGCTGTTTTCGCCGGGCGGAGAAGTATCGGCGATTTATGCGCCGAAGGCTGCTGCTGCGGGTTGTGTCGTGATCGACAACACGTCCCATTTCCGTATGGAGCCTGGTATTCCTCTGGTGGTGCCAGAGGTGAATGCGTCTGCGCTGAAAAAGGCGCGTCGTGGCATCATCGCCAACCCGAACTGCTCCACGGCGCAGATGCTTGTAGCGCTGAAGCCGCTTCATGATCTGTTCAAGATCAAGCGGATTGTCGTCTCGACCTACCAGGCCGTTTCCGGTGCGGGCAAAGACGGAATGGACGAACTGTTTGGGCAGACCAAGGGCACCTTCGTGAACGACCCGCCGACGGTGGCTCAGTTTACCAAGCAGATCGCCTTTAACGTCATTCCGCACATTGATCGTTTCATGGAAGATGGAGCGACCAAGGAAGAGTGGAAAATGGCGGTTGAAACCCGCAAGATTCTGGATCCGGACATTCAGGTTCTGGCGACCTGTGTCCGTGTTCCGGTTTTCATCGGCCACTCCGAAGCGATCAGCATTGAGTGCGAGAAGCCGATTGACCTGAAGAAAGCTCGTGAGGCTCTGCGCAAGGCTCCCGGCGTCATTCTGCGCGATGTACGTGAAGACGGCGGCTATGTGACGCCGATTGAATGTGTCGGGGAGGATGCAACGTATGTGTCTCGCCTGCGCATTGATCCGACAGTCGAGAATGGTCTGGCACTCTGGTGTGTCTCGGACAATCTTCGCAAGGGTGCAGCACTAAATGCCGTGCAGATTGCGGAAAGTCTGGTTGAACAGGGTCTTTTGAAGAACGGAGCCTTGTTTCCTGTAAAGGAATAAGGGAGTTTTCTGAAGTTCTGGCGCGTCTGAAGGGAAACTTTCAGACGCGTTTTTTATGTCGAGATGAAAAGGGTCATTCGTGACTGTTCCCCGCACAGAAACGGTTCTTGAAGCCAATCAGACTATTGAACTTCTGCCTTTGAATTCGCTTCTGGGGCGGCTGTTGGACTCTCAGAAAGAGGCTTTAGAGCGGGTCGGAGAGGCACTCCCGTCCATTGAAGCCGCAGTTGAGGCGAGTGTGCCCCGTCTTCAGGGTGGCGGTCGGTTGATTTATGCTGGGGCTGGAACGTCTGGTCGTATCGGGGTTCAGGATGGGGTGGAACTGACACCAACGTTTGGACTGCCGCCTGAGAGGCTGGTTTTGTTGCTTGCTGGTGGGGCTGGTGCAGGGACGCAGGCTGTCGAAGGTGCAGAAGACAGGGAAGATCAGGCGCGCGTTGATCTTGGAGCATATGGGCCAACGGCGCACGACGTGGTCATTGGTGTCGCGGCGAGTGGCAATACGCCTTACACCTGTGCTGTTGTTGAAGCCGGGCGTGAGGTCGGGGCTTTGACAATTGGGGTGAGTGGAAACGCGCATTCGCGTCTTCTACGCAGTGCTGAAATCGGGATCAGTATTCCGACGGGCGCTGAAGTGCTGGCTGGCTCCACGCGGATGGCAGCAGGGACGGCCCAGAAGGTTGCGCTTAACCTGTTTTCTACCGCTTTGATGACACGCCTTGGGCATGTCTATCGCGGGCGTATGGTCGACATGCGAATTAGCAATGACAAGTTGCAGTTGCGTGCCGAGCGTATGGTGTTCGAACTTGCTGGGGGAACGGACGAGGAAGTTCGTGACGCGTTGCGGTTGGTTGGCGGTAATGTAAAGCGGGCAGTTCTTGTGAGAAAGGGTGTGTCTGTCGAGAAGATTGAGACACTTCTTCAGGCGCATAACGGCAATCTGCATACGGTTCTGGCCTCTCTCTGAAGGTAAAAACCTGATGTCTTTCGAGAATATGCAGTGGGCCATTGGTCTCATGAGCGGCACGTCTCTTGATGGGGTGGATGCGGCTCTGGTGCAGACGGATGGGGAGCGGATTGCTCAGTATGGGCCAGCCGTGACGGTTCCCTACGACTCTGCTTTGCGGGCTCGGCTGCGCCATTTGCTGGATCATGCTGCACATCTGGCAGAAGATGATCCGGATATTCTGGCTGCCGAACGGGACGTAACGCTACGGCATGTGGATGCTGTTCGGGAGCTTATGACGCTGGCTCCAGATATTCGCCCTGATATCATTGGTTTTCATGGGCAAACTGTCCTGCATCAGCCCGAAAAAGGGCGAAGCTGGCAGATTGGTGATGGAGCGCTTCTTCAGGCGGAGTGTGGCGTCCCGGTTGTTTATGATTTCCGTGCACGGGATCTGGAATGTGGTGGTGAGGGTGCGCCATTGGTGCCAGTCCTGCATGCCGCGCTTTTGGAAAGTGAGACGCAGTCTGTTGCTGTTCTGAATATTGGTGGCGTGGCAAATGTCACCTTGCTCGGGCCGAATACAGAGGGGCAGCGTCAGGTCTGGGCGTGCGATACCGGGCCGGGAAATGCTCTTCTGGACGACTGGGCAGAACGACATACTGGCGTTGCGTGTGACGTCGATGGCGCGTTAGCGAAAAAAGGGATGGTAGACAGAGCTACTTTAGAAAGCTTGCTGGCAATGCCGTATTTTCAGCGTGAAATGCCAAAGTCGTTGGACCGTTTGAGCTTTCACGCTTCTGCCATGCAGGCCGTTGAAACGCTTTCTGCTGAAGACGGCGCGGCGACACTGCTGGAGTTTACGGTTGAAGCGATCGCTCGAACACCCATGCCAGTCAAACCCGCTAAGTGGTTTGTCGCTGGAGGGGGACGCCACAATCCAGTTTTGATGGAGCGTTTGCGCTCACGTTTGGGATGTCTCGGGTCCGTCGATGATCTTGGATGGGACGGAGACGCACTTGAGGCTCAGTGCTTTGCGCTTCTGGCCGTTCGTTATGTACGTGACTTTCCTTCGTCGTGGCCACAGACGACTGGGACGGAAAAGCCTTGTGTGGCAGGCCGATCAGCACGCTGAGCGGTCTGCCTGTTCGATCAGATTTCAGACTGATGCAAGTTCTGACCAGCCGGTTTCCGGACGGTCCAGATGCTTCAGAAGTTCATGATCCGGGGTGTTCGTCAGATCTTTTGTCAGGCTTTTGAAAAGCTTCTTGGAGGTTGGTTTGTCCAGGTTCTCACGGATGTCGTGAAGAGACTGAGCCGACGCAACAAGGAAGATCCCTTCGACATTGCTATCCTGTGCAGCCTTGTTGATGTGAGCCGCCAGATCTTTCGCGAAGTGCGTCTTGAGCTGCTCCTTGGGGCTTGTATGAGCAGCCTTGAGCGAACCTACATCCTTGGCTGCGTCTGAGCCCTTATGGATATCGAAGTTTTCAATGGTTCTGAGCTGTGAGCCTTCCAGACGAAGGAAACGAGCCTTTTCACCATCAGCGACGACGTAGATGACGGGGTCTTGGGTTGCCATTGTATCAGATCCTTTCCCGATCAATCAGATTGGTCAGGATCTAAACGTGGGCGGAGCGCTGGGGTTGCCCTTCCAGAAGGGCTCACCTCGATTCTTCAAGGCTTAGGATCATGATAAAAAAGGATATTTTTCAGTGGAGGTTATTTTTTTGACGTTTGGATGAATTTTTCTCTTGAATACCGACGGCGATATGATCACTCTCAGTATTGAGCCCACGGAAAACTTTCCCAGAGGGTTCAAGGAGGCAAATATGGCTCTGATGAATACTTTCATGCCGTATATCGGATCGATCGGTGCTGTAATGGCGGTGATCTTTTACAATGCTTCCCGTCGGGTTGAGCAGCCGAGTCTTTCCTATGCACGTGTAAAGCGCCGACGATAGCGTCCCGAAAGGGACGCGTATCCCTCGGTTAAGGTGTTTTTTCTCTTTCGCCATTTGTAGCCCTGTTTCACACTGAAGGGTACTATGGCCTTTCTTTTCAAAAAACCACGTCATGCCTCTCCTCCTCAGGGACGGACAGGCATCCTGCTTCTCAATCTCGGTACACCTGATGACACCAGCTATTTGGCGGTGCGTCGGTACCTGAGTGAGTTTCTCTCCGATCGGCGCGTTATCGAAAGTTCGCCGCTGATTTGGCAGCCCATCCTGCAGGGCATCATCCTCACCAAACGACCTTTCGCCAGCGGTGCAAACTATGCACGAATCTGGGATCGGGACGAGAATGCCTCTCCATTGCGGGTCTATACCCAGCGTCAGGCTGAAAAGCTTCGCCTTCGTCTGAAAGCAGACGGTGTCCCTGTTGAGTGGGGCATGCGCTATGGCCGCCCCTCTGTTGCACAGGCTGTTGAAAGCCTGATGGACCAAGGATGTGACCGTATCGTCAGTATTCCGCTATATCCGCAATACTCTTCAGCAACGACCGCCACGGCTAACGATCAGCTTTTCCGGGCATTGATGAGGCTGAGAAAGCAACCAGCTGTTCTGACGGTCCCGTCTTTTCCAGACCATCCGGCCTTTGTGCGGGCGTTGGAAACATCTGTGTTGAAGACGCTGGAAAGCCTTTCCTTCAAGCCACAACGAATTGTGGCGTCGTTTCATGGATTGCCAAAAGTCTGCATTGAAAAGGGCGACTCGTATCAGGACGAATGTGTTCGTACGATCGTTGCCTTGCGTCAGCCGTTAGGGCTTTCTGAAGAGCAGATGCCGCTGACGTTCCAGTCGCGCTTCGGGCCGCTTGAATGGATTCAGCCTTATACGGCCCCTTATGTAAGTGCTCTCCCGAAGCAGGGCATCACGAAAATTGCAGTTATCATGCCGGGCTTTATGGCGGACTGTATTGAAACGCTGGATGAAATTGGGAATGAGCTTCGAGAAGAGTTCATGGAAGCGGGCGGCGAAGAGTTTGCGCTTGTGCCCTGTCTGAATGATTCAGACGAGTCGATTGACCTTCTGGAGGCATTGTCTCGTACAGCCCTAAGAGGGTTTGGAGTGGCTTGAGACTGTTTCGATACTTATGAAAAAGGCCCGGCTGGTAACAGCCGGGCCTTTTTTGTTTTTAGTGCTGCGGCCCCTGAGGAGCTGGCGCATTCGTGCCTGGCTCGGGGTGTTCTGCGTCGTACCACTGAGCCTTCTGGTTCACGGACGTCGCATCGTGGTGGCTCTGCCACCAGCCACCGGTATTCGGGGCAGCTGGATGCTCTTTATCCCACAGAGCAGCCTTTTCGCGCAGATCCTTGCGATACAGATGGCGGCGATACATGCCAGCGGCGCACCCACCAACGGCGCCAATAACACCATGGTGGTTGGCCAGATGTCCGCCTACGGCACCGGCAGCACCATACTTGATGCAGCCGCCCGGTTCGGCGAGGGCCGGGGTAGCGGTGAGAAGGGCGGCCAGAGCCAGAGCAGAACGCATTGAGCGTGTCATGGAAGTTTCGTCTCTCTTATCGGTCTCTTGGGAGAAAGAGACTTTCTGAATGTCGAAACTAGGTATGTGGGGGGAAGGTTTCAACTCTCTGGCGAGCAGAGATGGTTTTTTAGGGTTGTGTTGCGGCCAGGTTTTTCATATAACTGTGGCATTGAGCCATAAATCGCTAAGCAGATGGCTCAATCATCAATATTAAAAAATGATTTTTAGAAGAGGCTGACTCCATTAGGGGCAGCCTCTTTTTTTATGAGCCTATTAGGATTTCAGGCTGTGGATATTTCGGGTTTTGATCTTTCGGGTCTGCTTGCTGACATTCCGGCCCGCTATGAACTTTGGGTGGCTCTGCTGATTATTGGCTGCAAGCTGGTAACGGTTTTCTTGCCTCCTCCACAAAATACATCACGGTTCGGCGGAATTTACCGCGTCATTACCCTTCTGGGGCTGAACTTTGGTTGGGCTGCCAATCGTCTCGAGCGGCAGGTCGGCAAGGTTACTTCAGCTTCTGGAAGTGGAGAAAGTGTGAAGAAGGGCGTTTCTCCTAAAGCGTAAAATACTCTGGCTCCTGAATTACTAGGAATTTTTTCCTGAGAGCCAGGAATTTTTAAATACTTATTCAGTATGGATCAGTAAAATTATGAATGCTATTTCCTCCCAGTCTCTGGTGCAGGCCAATTTTTCGCGTCCTGTTCCTGCCAAATATCCTGTTTCTCGCTGGACGATTGCGGATGCGCTGAAGGTTCGTACAGACGATCCGACGACGACCATGCCGCTGATCGATTACCAGTTTCCACTTATGTCCAATGACGTGATGATCTGGGACAGTGGAGCGCTGCGTGACATGCACATGCGTACCGTCACGTTCAAAGGCTGGTTCGTCCTGTGGTCGCTTGCCGTGGACAAGATCGACAAGACCAACGCCAAGATTTACGACGAATGGCACTCCCGCAATGACCGCGCTTATATCGGGTACTGGTATAGCCGCGATGGTGTGGAGTGGACCTGGGGCGGCCGACTGTTCCAGACCTCTGCCGATCTGCGCCCGTGGGAATGGTCCGGTTCTCTGGTGATGCGTGAGGGCACCGAGAATAAGGTGGACATGTTCTACACGTCCGTCGGCGCGCCTGATGGCAATTCTGTTCCGGCGGTCAGTTCCGGCACTATCCATGCGGACGACAAGGGTGTCTGGTTCGAGGGCTTCGCCACGAGCACGGAAATGTTCAAGGCGGATGGTGTTCATTACGCCAATGCGTCTGAAGATCCATACTTTGATTTCCGTGATCCGCAGCCGTTCATCAATCCGGGCGATGGCCAGCTTTATACGCTGTTTGAGGGTAACGTCCCGGGTGCGCGCGGCCAGTTTGTTATCGGCACGGATGAAATGGGTGCTGTTCCGCCAGGATATGCGGTGGATGCTGGCGCACAATATGGTGCAGCAGCGATCGGTCTGGCCCGGTGTGTCTCCGGCTGGCGCAAGGGGGATTATTCCCGGTGGGAACTGATGCCTGCTCTGGTAACGGCTCTTGGCGTGAACGATCAGACCGAACGTCCCCATTTCGTTTTCAAGGACGGTCTGACCTATCTGTTCACGATCAGCCATCATTCCACGTACACGGGCAAGAGCACGGGGCCTGATGGCGTTTATGGCTTTGTGTCCGAGAAGGGTATTTTTGGCCCATACAAGCCCCTGAATAGCTCAGGGCTTGTACTCGGTAATCCATCTTCGCAGCCGTATTCGACGTATTCGCACTTTGTGGATGCAGAGGGCTATGTTCAGTCCTTTATCGATACCATTCCGGCTGCCGGTCAGAATGCGGAAAATCCGGATACTTACCGGATTGGTGGTACGCTGGCACCGACGGTTCGTCTGGTTCTGGACGGTGATCGGACATTTCTGACAGAAGTCCATGATTACGCGCAGGTTTTTGCCCAAGCTTCGTGGCCGGCCTCTCTGGCGTATGACGTCAGAGCCTGATTGTCAGAGGCTCAGGTTAAAAAGACCTGAGATTTTTTGATAAGGCGTTGATGAAAGCCACTCCTCTACGGGAGTGGCTTTCATTTTTTTCGGAGCGTTTTGGCATGTGCCTTGGCTTTGCTTCGATCAGAACGAAGAACTCCCTGCAAATACGGCATGCCGCTCTGGTTTCTTCATTCTCTGTTCGTGGAGTGTTGATGAATGATTGAGCGTAGACTGGGCAAGTTGCCTCCGCGTCATGATGTACGAACCTATCGGCTTTCGCCCGTTCTGACGGCGCGGGTTCCCGAAGTTCCAGAGCACCAGGACTGGTCCCAGGGGGTGCCCTATCAGATGTGGGGCAATGATCAGTTCGGATGCTGTGCTTTTGCAGCTCATGCGGCTTTGACAGCAACCTGGACAAAAGTGGCCCAGGGGCTGGTGTTGCTTTCTAGCGAACAGGTTCTCCAGAACTATGGCGCTGTCACGGGATTTAATCCGGTAACGGGTCAAAATGATAATGGCACGATTTTGCTGGAGCAGCTGAAATACTGGAAGAGCAACGGATTTATTCGTCCGGGACAGACACGAGATTATCTGACGGCTTACGGTATTATTGATTCCCATTCAGTGAGCGGCATCAAACGCGGTATTTCCTATCTGGGCGGCGTTTTGGCAGGGGTGCAGGTTCCGCGCGGGTTCATGAGTCTTCCATTAGGTACCGATTGGGATTGGGATGCTGTGCAGGACCACGTTTTTGTCGGAGGGCATGCTATCGCCCTGACGGGGTACGCACCTGATGGTGTATTTTTCAATACGTGGGGCAGCCGGACCTTCATGCCGTGGAATACGTTCCTGAAGATTTGTGATGAGGCCTATGGGCTCGTTAGCAGACAGAACTGGCTCACGGTGCGAGGTCTTTCGCCAAAATCCGAAGACGTACAGGCCCTTGTTGCGGAAATGAGCGCAGCATGAAGCCGATATATTTTTTGCCTGTATGGTTGCTGCTTTCAGGCTGTGTCTTTGGTTCTAATGAACAGACTTCGGTGAGTGCAGCACTGGCCGGTGTTCAGAAGGATCTGGCCAAAGCCGGTGTCGTCAGTGTTTCCGAGGTTCAGGATTGGTCCGCAGAGCAGGCTCATCGCTTTGATGGGAACGTGCGTGCTTTACAATGTTCGCAACACACGTTGGACCCGGTTGTTGCGCTTGTTTCCGGGCCAGTGACAATGCAGCTAAACGGTAGTCTGACGCAGTCTGGCTCATTCTCTGTGTCTGCGCTGACAACTGTGCCTGTCATTGGCATTGCCGCAGATGCCAGCCGTTCAAAGACGCAACAGTTGAGTTTGCCTGTTCAGTTCGTGCCATTGTCTGCTCTTCCTGACGCGGAGATGCAGCGTGAAGTCGAATATGCCGGCGCTCTGCTCGGGCAACCCGGCGATGTTCGCGATAAAGAGGCTGGCAGAATTCTTAATGCGCGGCAGGCCTTGTACACGCATATTCACGGCCTTCAGACTCCGGAAATTCTAGCGGAATGTCAGCCGAACCAACCTTTGCATCCCTTTGTCGGGCTGAAACCGCTTTGAAATCAGGGGAGGTGGCCTGACATCGCCGTGGTTAGGAGCTCGAGCAGACGTTCCGGGAAAATGATTTCGGTCGTCTGTTCCAGCTCACGTCTAGACCACCAGTGATGGCCCTTGAGAACGTTCTTTTCGTTGGGCGTCCAGCCGGAAGAGGAGAGCGTGGTCTCTGGTGCACGAAGGGCAAAAAAGCGCTCGTCAGCTAAAACAGTTTCACCATTGGCGAGCGTTAAGGCGAATGTTCTCTGACCAATCTCAGAGCTGAGAAAGGGCGCGTTTAATCCTGTTTCTTCGTGCAGTTCGCGTTTTGCCGCCTGAACAAAATTTTCTCCATCCTTCAGGCTTCCGCCGGGGGTGGACCAGTAACTTCGCCCAGCCAATGCGCCTGAGGAGTGAAAAAACCTGAAGAGAAGGACGCGATCCTGCTGATCCAGAACCAGTAATCGGGCAGCGGGGCGTTGACGCATAGCAAACCTCCCGAGAACTGTTCGGGCTATGATTTTTGTATATGAAATTACGACACGGTTAGAGCGTCAAGTAACTACGCTCTGATCAGATTTTTCTGATAATCCGCTTATCGGCTGGTCGGAGTGAGAGGATTCGAACCTCCGGCCCCTGCGTCCCGAACACAGTGCTCTACCAGGCTGAGCTACACTCCGGCCGACGGCGCTTCTCCTACCGGGAATTTGCTTTCGTGGCAAGAGGATGGAGTGAAAAATCAGATGGAAAGCAATATTCTCTTGATGCTTCTCCACGAGAATAGAACAGTGATTGCGTGACCCTGAAGATTCCAGACTGGAAGCAGCCCTACACCACCTTCTGTTACGGGAACACGAGAGTCAGCTGAATTATCCCGGTTGTCCCCCATGACGAACAATCTTTCTGCCGGGACCGCAAATTCGGGGATGTTATCAAGTGGCCCATGGGCGGCCAATTTGATGATGTCATGGCGTACTCCGTCAGGAATCGTTTCTTCATAACGTTCACCGGAATGCGCTTGAGCACGATCTTCCTGATCAGAGCCCTCGTCTTTCCAAGGCAATATTTTCCCATTCAATACAATTCGGCCGTTTGTTAGTGCAATTCTGTCTCCGGGCAGGCCGATGACGCGTTTGACCCATGTTTCATGAAGATTTGCAGGGGCTCTAAAGACAACAATGTCGCCCCGGTGCGGCAAGTGACCAAAGATGCGTCTTTGCGTAACTTGGGCGAATGAGGAGCCAAAGGGTAGGGATGCTGTGCTCAGGCCATAAGAGGGTGCAGAAACAATAATTTCGTCACCGATCCTCAGGGTCGGTTCCATCGACGCTGATGGAACAATGTAAGCTGCACCGAGCGCGGTATGGATAAATAGCACACCCATAATTGGGGGCAGCGCAGCTAGAATTTTTTGGAAGATCTGACGGTATTTCATTGCGGTCTCTCCATGGCCGGAGAGTGCCATACGGCAGACGTTCCGCAACTTAAGCCTTGGGTAGGCTATGTCAGGAAAATTGCAGGTGACCTGTCATAATGGTCACCTGCAAAGACGTGTTAGAGAGCTTTTTCGAGTGCCGGAAGCACTTCAAACAGGTCGCCCACGATACCATAATCGGCAACGCGGAAGATCGGGGCTTCCGGGTCTGTGTTGATGGCCACGATCACGCGGCTGTCCTTCATGCCAGCCAGATGCTGGATTGCGCCAGACAGCCCGACAGCGATGTAGAGTTCTGGTGCCACGATCTTGCCGGTCTGCCCGACCTGCATTTCGTTCGGAGCAAAACCAGAGTCCACCGCCGAACGGGACGCACCAATTGCGGCATTCAGCTTGTCGGCAATTGGCTCAAGCAGCTTGAAGTTGGCTGCATCCTTCATGCCTTTACCGCCTGAAATAACCACCCGGGCGGATTCCAGTTCCGGACGATCGGACGCTGACAACTCAACCTTCACGAAAACTGACTTTTCGCTGGTTGGGGCTTCCAGTGTTTCGACTGCTGCAGAACCGCCATCCTTTGGAGCAGGATCAAAGCTGGAACTGCGAATGGTCAGAACCTTGATGCTATCGGCAGAACGAACCGTTGCCAGTGCATTGCCCGCGTAGATGGGACGCACGAACGTCTCGGCGTCCTTGATCTCCACAACATCCGGCACAGGTTGTACGTCAAGCAGGCCCGCCAGGCGCGGCAGAATATTCTTTCCGCTTGCTGAGGCAGACGCCACGATGTGGCTGTAGTCCTTTGCAATGGACGCCAGCAGGTCGGCGGCAGGCTCCGCCAGATCCGTGGCCAGAGCTGGCACGGACAGAACCCGCTTTACCCCAGGAAGGGCTGCGGCTGCGCTGGCACCTTCACCAAAAACGATGGCGTCTACATCGCCAAAGCGTGCGGCGGCTGTCAGGGCTGAACGTGACGCCTGACGAACTTCACCATTCTCGACTTCGAGCAGAACAAGAGCGGTCATCAGATCACCTTCGCTTCTGTCTTGAGCTTTTCGACCAGTTCGGCCGCGCTCTCAAGCTTGATACCTTCCTTACGTTCTGCCGGCTCTGCGACAGATATGACGGTCAGGCGGGAGGCCAAATCAACACCGAGATCGGCAGCCTCAAGCGTTTCAAGTGGCTTCTTGCGAGCTTTCATGATGTTCGGGAGGGACGCATAGCGCGGCTCGTTTAGGCGCAGATCGGCCGTCACCACGGCGGGAAGCATCAGGGAGACAACTTCCGTACCACCGTCGATCTCACGAGCGACTTCAATACGACCGTCCGCCACAGTGACTGCACTAGCGAACGTGCCTTGAGGCCAGCCGAGCTTTGCAGCCAGAATCTGGCCGGTTGCGTTCATGTCATCATCAATGGCCTGCTTGCCCATGCAGACAAGACCCGGCTGTTCACGTTCGACAATGGCTTTCAGCGCATTGGCGACGGCGCGAGGCTCAAGGGTGTCATCTGTTTTGACCAGAATGGCCCGGTCTGCACCCATGGCCATTGAGGTACGCAGAATGTCCTGCGCTGCTTGAACACCAATGGTCACCACAACCACTTCGGTTGCCACGCCTTTTTCGCGTAGGCGGATGGCTTCTTCCACCGCAATTTCATCGAACGGATTCAGGGACATTTTCAGTCCCTGCGTTTCGACACCACTACCATCGGCCGCTACACGTACCTTGACGTTGTAATCGACCACCCTTTTGACTGGGACCAGAATTTTCATCGTGATCTTTCGCTGCTGACGCCGCTGGAAAAACGGCCGCCACCGTAGCGGAAATGGATCAGGAAGTCACATTCCGGTCAGGAAGCGGCCCGTCTGTTTAGAGGATTTACATCCCGACAGGGTAGTTTGGGCCGCCACTGCCTTCTGGCGTGCACCATTCAATATTCTGCGTGGGGTCCTTGATATCGCAGGTTTTGCAATGGACGCAGTTCTGCGCATTGATGCGCAGCGACCAGTCATTGTCTCCACTCTTTTCCTGCTCATACACACCTGCGGGGCAGTAACGGCTTTCCGGTGCGTCAAACACGTCATGATTGACGGTGCGCCAGATGGCTTCGTTACGCAGCTTCAGATGGACAGGCTGGTTTTCTTCGTGATTTGTCGCACTTAGGAAAACCGAGCTAACACGATCAAAGGTCAGGACATTGTCTGGCTTCGGATAGTCGATCTGCTCGCACAGCGCCGCTGGACGTAAAGTCTCATTGTCTGCGTGCGGATGATGTAGCGTCCAAGGTGCGCGGCCGCGCAGAATCATGCTGTCGATGCCAGCATAGAGCGCGCCAGCCTTCATGCCCCACTTGGCGAAAGCCGGACGGATATTGCGGACATCGCGCAATTCGGACCAGAGCCAGGAATTGCGGACGCGCTCTGTCAGGCTTGAAGCTTCAGTACGCTCGGTCTGGAGCGCTTCGGCTACAGCCTCGGCGGCCAGCATGCCGGACTTCATTGCTGTGTGCGTTCCCTTGATTTTAGGAACATTCAGGAAGCCTGCCGAATCGCCAGCCAGAACACCGCCGGGGAATGTCAGGCGGGGAATGGACTGAAGCCCACCTTCCGAGAGCGCACGGGCGCCGTAGATCAGGCGCTTTCCACCTTCAAAATGTTCCCGGAATGCCGGGTGCAGCTTCGTACGCTGCATTTCCTCAAAGGGGGAGAGGTAGGTGTTGCTGTAGTCGAGGCCGGTCACGAAACCGTAGCTGACCAGATTTTCCCCGAAATGATAGAGCCATGCGCCACCGTAGGTGTGGTCGTCCAGTGGCCAGCCAAAGCTGTGTTGGACGAGGCCGGGGCGATGCTTCTCCTTCGGGATTTCCCAGACTTCCTTGATGCCAAGGCCGTAAGTCTGGGTATCGACATCCTTGCGCAGGCCAAAACGCTTCATGGCGTGGGCGCTCAGGGAGCCGCGTGCGCCTTCGGTCAGGATTGTCTGTTTGGCACGGAGAATCATGCCGGGCGTGAAGTTGGGACCATGCGTGCCATCGCGCTCGATGCCCATATCGCCCGTAATGACGCCAGCAACGCGATTGTTCTCAATGAACAGCTCAGCGCCTGCAAAGCCAGGGTAGATCTCAACGCCAAGGGCTTCGGCCTGTTCACCCAGCCAGCGGCAGACTTCCCCCAGAGACACCACATAATTTCCGTGGTTCGCCATATGAGGCATGACACGATCCAGATAGGGAATCTGAATGGCGCGCTTTTCCGTCAGGAAAAGCATACGCTCTTCCGTGACTTCCGTATTCAGGGGCGCACCAAGTGAGCGCCAGTCTGGCAGGAGTTCCTCAAGCGAACGCGGTTCGATGACAGCACCAGACACGATGTGCGCACCGATTTCGCTACCCTTTTCGATCAGGCAGACCGAGGCGTCCGGAGCAATCTGTCGCAGGCGGATTGCCGCGGACAGACCGGCGGGGCCACCACCGACCACCACGACATCGAATTCCATTTCTTCGCGTTCGATCTGGGTCATGATGTCAGGAACTCACTGTAGTCAGATAAAGGGACGGCGCCTCAAGGGCGCCGGGTAAATGTCCAGTAGAAAGGCTGTCGACCTTCCCGGAAGGCTTTGGCCTCATATCGGGTTGGGGACCATCCTTCGGGACGTTCCGTTTCCGGAGGCGGTGCATCAAACAGATCCTGTTTGCCCATCACTTCCGTCACCCATTCCTGATAGACCGGATGATCGCTGGCGACGCGCCAGATTGCTCCGGGTTTCAGAACGCGGTGAACCTCCTTGAGGTTTTCCGGGTGGATGAAACGGCGCTTCGCATGGCGTGACTTGGGCCATGGATCCGGAAACATCAGATAGGCCCGATCCAGAGAATTGTCCGGCATATCCTTCAGGAGTTGCCGAGCGTCTTCTGGCCAGATCCGGAAATGAGGCGGAGGCTCGGCTGTCTCGTCCTGTCCTTCGGGAACAAGGCGCGACATAAGCGAGCATAAGCCGTTCTCGAAAACTTCAGAAGCAATGTACCCGACATCCGGGTTCATTTCAGACTGGGCAGCGGCATGCTCGCCGCCACCAAATCCGATTTCGAGAAAAACGTGCGATACAGGCGTGGAAAATCCGGCTGTCGGATTTTCAGCAGACGCAAATGTAAAGCGCGGCAGCACGTCTTCGAGAAGGCGCTGCTGTCTGGCCCGGAGCGGATGGCCGCGTTGGCGGCCGTAAAGCCGCTCCGGCTGGGGTTTGAGAGACTGTGTCAGGGTCTTACCTGTTCAGTGCGTTACGGAGGGTGTCGACCAGATCTGTCTTTTCCCACGTGAAGTTGTCCAGAGCCTCATTCGGCACACGACCGAAGTGACCATAGGCAGACGTCGGAACATAGATCGGGCGGTTCAGGCGCAGGTGCTTGCGGATGCCGCGCGGGGACAGATCCACAACTTCATTGAGGAGCAGGCCAAGGCGTGCTTCGTCGATGTCCTTGCCTGTGCCATCGAGGTCCACATAGACTGAAAGCGGCTTGGAGACGCCAATCGCATAGCTGAGCTGGATCGTGCAGCGATCTGCAAGGCCAGCAGCCACAACGTTCTTGGCAAGGTAACGCGCAGCATAAGCAGCCGAACGGTCAACCTTCGTGGGGTCCTTGCCGGAGAATGCGCCACCACCATGAGGGGCTGCACCGCCGTAGGTGTCCACGATGATCTTACGGCCGGTCAGGCCAGCATCGCCATCCGGGCCACCGATGACGAAGTTGCCGGTCGGGTTCACATAGAACTCGTCTTCCGGGCAGCTCCAGCCATTCGGCAGAACGTCATTGACCACGCCGCGAAGCGTTTCGCGGATCGTGTTCTGGCTCATGCCTTCAGCGTGCTGCGTGGAAATCACGACAGACGTGACGCCAACCGGCTTGCCATCGACATAACGCAGCGTGACCTGGCTCTTCGCATCCGGAAGAAGGCCAGCGCCACGGGCGTCGCCGTTCTTGCGGTAGTCGCGGATACGCTCAAGGATTGTCTGGGCGTAGAATAGCGGAGCCGGCATCAGGTTTTCGGTTTCGCGCGTGGCGAAGCCAAACATGATGCCCTGATCGCCAGCGCCTTCGTCCTTGTCGCTGCCACTGTCCACGCCCTGGGCGATGTCAGCAGACTGTGCGTGAAGGTAAGACGTGATGTCAGCCGTCTTCCAGGAGAAGCCAGCCTGGTCGTAGCCGATGTCCTTGATGGCCTCACGGACGCGGTCGATCAGCGTGTCTTCGACGGCCTCGGGGCCACGGACTTCACCGGCCAGAATGACACGGTTCGTGGTGACCAGCGTTTCACAGGCAACGCGGGCTTCCGGATCGGCTTCAAGATAAGCGTCCAGAACTGTGTCGGAGATACGGTCTGCCACCTTATCGGGATGGCCCTCGGAAACAGATTCAGAGGTGAACAGGAAATCGCCGTGATTGCGCACTCAGGGACCTCGCAGGGAATGAGTGGTGAAAAGGGCTGCAGGCGTCATGACGAACGGATGCAGCATTCAGGAGAGGCACGGCTTGGCGGAATTGAACGCAGGGGTCAAGGGGCTTAGGAAAACTTGGACATTTTTTCTGTGAAATCCAAAGAGAAGTCCTTGGAAAATCAGGAAAACCAACAGGGGTATTCACGTTTTCTCATGGTGCGAAATCAGGGGGAGACGACCGCCTTCGATCTCGATATTGTGGGCCGCAGGTGAAAGCACCGTATTTTCATGAGGCACCAATGGCATACGTCGTAAGTTTCTTTAGCGGTAAAGTTTGTCTCGTTACGGGCGCTGGGGGCAATATTGGCCTTGCGACTGCACTCCGGTTGGCAGAAATGGGCACGGAAATTGCTCTGCTCGACATGAATCCGGACGCTCTGGCCAAGGCAGAAGCCGCTGTGCGGGAGAAGGGCGTGAAAGCTGCGTCCTATGTCTGTGACGTCACATCCGAGCAGTCAGTAATTGATGTCGTCGGCCGCGTTGTCGAAGAGTTTGGAAAAATCGATTTCCTCTTCAACAACGCCGGGTATCAGGGTGCCTTTGCCCCGGTTCAGGATTATCCGTCCGAAGATTTCCCGCGTGTTCTGAGCATCAATGTCACAGGCGCCTTCCATGTGCTGAAGGCTGTCTCACGGCACATGATCGAGAACGGTTACGGTAGCATCGTGAATACTGCCAGCATGGCAGGTGTAAAAGGACCGCCGAACATGGCGGCTTACGGGGCATCCAAAGGTGCCATCATCGCCCTGACGGAAACTGCAGCCCAAGATCTGGCGCCCTACAACATCCGCGTTAACGCCATCAGCCCTGGTTATATGGGCCCTGGTTTCATGTGGGATCGACAGGTGGAGCTGCAGGCCAAGGCCAACACGCAGTACTTCTCCACCAATCCTGAAGAAGTTTCCAAGCAGATGATCGGTAGTGTGCCGATGCGCCGTTATGGCGATATCAGCGAAATCCCAGGCGTGGTGGCGTTCCTTCTGGGCGACGACTCCAGCTTTATGACGGGTGTGAACCTCGAAATCTCGGGCGGCTGACCACCTGGTTCTTCGTCGGAAAGATCAGTCTTTCCGACGAAGAACATCTGCCATGCCGTAAAGGCCAGGAGGCTGATGGGCCAGCCAGCGTGCAGCCATCAGTGCACCGCGGGCGAAAACCCGTCGATCCAGCGCACGATGAGACAAAGTGATCTGCTCGTCGGCTGCCATGAAGAGAAGATCGTGCTCACCCACAATCTGCCCTCCCCGCAGTGAGGCAAACCCAATAGCTTTATCCGGTCGCGGGCCGTTCTGATCCAGGCGAGCAACATCCTCGAACGCTACGTTTCGTCCTTCTGCAACTGCGCGTCCAATGGCCAGAGCGGTGCCGGACGGTGCATCAACTTTCTGCCGGTGATGAATCTCTACAATCTCCGCATCATAACCTGGCAGCCCTGCGCCAAGCTGCTTCGCGAGCTCCAGAAAGAGCGTTAGGGCCGGGGAGAAGTTGGCAGCCTGTAAAACCGGAATATGTTTCGCAGCCTCGCCCACGGCAGCTTGTGCCGTAGCGTCCAGACCGGTTGTTCCCAGAACCCAAGAGCATTTCGTAGCCGTGAAGGCCTCTGCGTGGGCTGCTACGGTTGAAGCGTGGCTGACGTCGATAATGACGTCGCAGCGTGTTGCTAATTCTGCCGGGTTAGTGGTGATGCTGCGTGCTGCATCTGCGTGACGGGACAGCCCGCCAGCCAGGGAGTCTCCCGCTTCTTCGGCGCAGAGAGCGCCCAGACGTCCAGTGATGCCAGCAATACCGATGCGGGGAGAAGTCGTCATAATCCGTGCCTGACCGTCAGAAACTATTGGGCGCAACCTAAGGGATTATTGGCGTGCGTCAAAACGGAGGCGGGCATTTTCAATCTGATCCCGGTGTGTGACAGCCCAGCGCCCAAAGGCTTCTGTGATGCTTTGCAGGGAGTGGCCAAGATCCGTCAATTCGTAATCCACGCGGGGCGGAGTAGTGGGGGTGACGGTTCGGGCGACCAGTCCATCGCGTTCCAGATTTCGCAGGGTCAGCGTAAGCATGCGTTGCGAAATGCCTTCGATGGATCGTCGGAGTTCACTAAAGCGCATGGAGCCGTCTCCCAGCATCCGCACGATCAAGATGCTCCACTTGTCTCCAATACGCGCCAGAATGGCACGGACAACAGCGCATGTGTCGCTTTCATGAGCTTCCGGAGGGGGAAGGGTACTAACATCCATGTGCCTATGATCCCTGAATGTGCCGTCTTGCGGAGGTGCAGAAAAGGTTTCTTATCATGTGCTAGTTACGATCAGGAACCGAAAGAAACTCCAATGAAACTGCTGCATATCGATTCCAGCATTCTTGGCGGATATTCCGCAACCCGCCAGCTGAGTGTGGCGATTGTGGACCGCTACCGTCAGAAGCATCCGGATCTGGAGGTTACGCCCCTTGATCTGGCGGTGAACCCGCTTCCTCACCTGGACGGCGAAGCTCTGTCTTTTCTGGGCAAGGACCTTACGGAAGACGCTGCCTCCAACAAGGATCTGGTAGCGGGCGCGAAAGCTCTCTCCGATTTTAAAGAGGCCGACATTCTCGTACTCGGTGTGCCGATGTATAACTTCGGCATTCCAAGCCAGCTTAAAGCCTGGATTGATCGCATTGCCATTGCCGGACAGACATTCCGCTATGGTGCGGATGGTGTTGAAGGGCTTGCTGGCGGTAAGACCGTCATTCTCGCTGTTGCTCGTGGGGGCATCTATTCGGAGGGTACGCCGCAGGCAGCCTTCGAGCATCAGGTGGCCTATCTCAAGGCCGTCCTCGGCTTCCTTGGTGTCACGGACGTGAAGGTCATCGAAGCGGAAGGCCTTGCAGTCAATAGCGGCAATGATCGCCCTCGCATCCTTGCGGAAGCGGAAAGCGCCATCGCCGCCCTCTGACAGATCAGTCTGTTACGCCGGTATCCGGTCCAAACGTCTCATAACGCAGACGATCGGCTGGGATGCCGGCCTTTGAAAGACCCTGAATCATATCACGCATGAACCCGGTCGGGCCGCACAGATAGCAGATGGCTCCCTCCGGAATGCGGGCTGCGACCCATGCCGCATCCGGGCGACCCTCAACAGACGTCAGACGCGTATGAAGCGTAATTGGGCTTTTCGCTTCCTTGGCGAGGCTGTTCAGTTTCCCTGGAAACGGTACGGCCGTTTCGGAATGGGCAATCTGAATAATACTGACCGCTGGTGAGCCTGACTGCGCGGCCAAAGACGCGATCATTCCAATCATGGGCGTGATCCCAATCCCTGCACAGATGAAGGCGATCGGCGCATCGTTTTTCTCCGGTAGGACAAACTCACCTGCCGGCGGCGATAGTCGAACCTGATGACCTTTGCAGTCCGGACTGTTGAGCCATGTGGAAACTGCACCGTTCGGAACGTGGCGCACGCTAATGGCGTAGGAATCGTGGTTGGGGCGCGATGTGATGCTGTAGTTACGTCGGGTCTGCCCATGTCCCGGAATATTTAGGTCCACACCCAGATATTGGCCGGGGATAGCCTGAATGACGGTTTTGCCATCCACAGGCTTCAGTTCCAGCGTCGTGACATTGTCGCATTCGCGCGTTGCATTGATGATCGTGAAGTCGCGCCAGCCTGCCCAGCCACCCTCGGCATGTGTGCTGGCGTCATAAAGCTGGCCTTCCCGGCCCATCAGAATGTCGGCCAGAGACCAGTAAGCACGGCCCCATGCATCCAGAATTGCAGGTGTCGCGGCGTCTCCCAGAACATGTTGAATCGCGCCGATCAGGGCAGTGGCAACATGTGGGTAATGCTCTGGCAGAATTTCCAGGCTGACATGTTTCTGGGCAATGCGCTCAACCGCTCCACCCATCACTCCGAGATTATCGATGTTCCGGGCATAGGCCAGGACGGCCATGGCGAGCGCGCGTGGCTGCGTTCCTTTGGATTGATGGGTCGGATCAAACATCTCAGCAATCGCCGGATCAGCCAGAAGGCGGCGGTACATCTCACTGGTGATGTCGAGACCATGCGCTTCGAGGGCCGGAATGGTCGCCTTGATGGTGGCAATGACGTCTGGCGTGAGGCTGCGGTCGGAAGAGGACATGATGGGTCTTCTTAAAGGTGTATAATAAATACATCTTTAAGCGCGTGACTTCTGACTGTCAATCTGCCAGAGGACTCGTATGCGCCTGACCCTGCATACCGACTATGCCTTGCGGACCCTGCTCTACATCGGGGCACGCCCAACTGTGCGCGTCTCCATCCGCGAAATTGCCGAGGCGTACGGCATCTCGGAAAACCATCTGGTGAAGGTTGTGCATCGTCTGGGGCAGGGGCGTTTCATCACCACCGTACGAGGTCGTGGCGGTGGCCTGACGTTGGGCCGCCCGGCACGGGACATTGGTGTGGGAGAGGTCGTCCGGTTTACGGAAGACGATATGATGCTCGTAGACTGTGAGGGCCGGGCAGATGGAAGCCGCGCCTGTGTTCTGTCTCCTTCCTGCCGCTTGCGTGGCGTGCTGGGCGAGGCGCTTTCCGCATTTCTGGGCGTGCTCGATCGCTACACTCTGGCAGATCTTCTTCAGCCTGCGGATCTGGCCAGACTGTTTCCAGAATTAGCCGAACCGCCGTCCGTAAATATTGAAAAAAACTGATTTCCCTGCCGCTCCAGCAGGGTTGAACCGCGTCCTTAGGGGTGATCCGTGCAATGTGATTGGAAGAGTCTCCAATCCCGCGCGAAGGTCAGTCGTTACTTCTGGTCATGTGACTGAAGAAAAGGATGTAGTGTTCATGCCTGATGCAAAAATGGCCGAGCAGGTGTCAAAAACTCCCGGATTTATCGCCGCTCTTGATCAAAGCGGCGGATCGACTCCCAAGGCTCTGGCACACTATGGCATCGGGCCGGATGCCTACTCGAACGACGCGGACATGTTCCGTCTGATGCACGAAATGCGCGTTCGCATCATTTCCTCTCCTGCTTTCCAGAGCCACGAGATCCTTGCGGCAATCCTGTTTGAGAAAACAATGGATGGCACGGTCGACGGCACGCCAGTGCCGTCCTATCTGTGGAAAACCTGCGGAATCGTCCCGTTTTTGAAGATCGATAAAGGTCTGGAAGACGAAAAGGACGGCGTTCAGCTCATGAAGCCCATTCCGGGCCTGGATGAGCTTCTGGAACGAGCGGCGAAGCTGGGCATATACGGTACCAAGGAGCGGTCAGTGATCCGTCTGGCCAATCCTGCTGCCATTAAGAGCATTGTTCAGCAGCAGTTCGATATTGCGGCGCAGGTGGCATCGCACGGACTCGTCCCGATCCTTGAGCCGGAAGTGCTGGTGAAGAGCCCGGAAAAGGCTGAGGCTGAAGCGCTCCTCGAAGACGCTGTTCTGAGTGGACTGGAAGCACTTCCGGGAGATTATCCGGTTATGCTGAAGGTGACGTTGCCTGAAAAGCCGGACCTGTATGCCCGCGTGATGAAGCATCCGCGCATGCAGCGTGTTGTCGCGCTTTCAGGCGGTTATCCTCTCGATGAAGCGTGCCAGAAGCTCAAAGCCAATCATGGCATGATCGCCAGCTTCTCGCGGGCCCTTGTGGACGATCTGCGCGTTTCACAGTCCGATCAGGCGTTCAACGAAACCCTGAGCAAGGTCGTGGACAAGATTTACGACGCTTCTGTTCACAAGATCTGAACAGCGGCTTGAGAGGCGGGTGAGCATACGAAATCCGCGCGCCATTCGCCTCTGATCCAGAAATTTCAGCAATCCAGCTTCGGACTGGCAAAGGGCTTTCATTTACTGAAAGCTCCTAGGGAAGGCATGCGTCATGAGCACCACCCTCTGGCTAATTCGCCACGGCGAAACAGAATGGACCATAAGCGGCCAGCATACGGGCCGTACGGATATTGCCCTGACGGAAGACGGACGTAAGCAGGCGCTGTCTCTTAAGAGCCGTTTAGAACACCAGAACTTTGATCAGGTGTTCACCAGTCCGCTTCAGCGTGCGCATGAAACCTGCGTTCTCGCCGGGCTGGGCGAGCAAGCTCAGATTGAGCCTGACCTCATGGAATGGAATTACGGCGTTTATGAAGGGCTCACCACGCCAGAGATTTTGAAAGCCGAGCCCGACTGGTCTTTATGGACGTCTGACGTGGAGAATGGCGAAACGGCCGCTCAGGTTCAGAAGAGGGTCAGTGGCTTGCTGGAGCGGCTGACGGCACAGGGAGGAACGATTGCCCTGTTTGCGCACGGTCATATTCTCCGCAGCCTGATTGGTGTGTGGATCCATAATGATGTGCGACTTGGGGAAAATATGGCCCTGGATACGGCATCAGTGTCCGTTCTCGATATTCATCGGGGCGCACGGGTTTTACGCAGACTAAACGCCTGATTGGCCAGAAGGAGGAGTTGCCGCCACGTCATTGTTTGTATGGTGTTGTGCAACATAATGTCAGGGCACGAGATAGCCTCTTGGTTGTCTTCAAACAGACTGGCAGTCTCCTCCTCATTGAATACGATGGACATTGATGGAGCTGCCAGATGATTATTTCCTCAGCCACTGATTATCGTGAGGCAGCCCGCCGTCGTCTGCCGCCTTTTCTTTTCCAGTATATTGATGGCGGTTCCTACGCAGAGCAGACAATGCGGCGGAACATTACTGACCTGGCAGATATCTCCCTGCGGCAACGCATCTTGAAAAACGTGTCCGGTTTGACGACTGGGACAGAGTTGTTCGGGCGCAAACTGAATATTCCTGCGGTTCTTGCCCCTGTCGGACTGACGGGCATGTATGCTCGCCGCGGGGAAGTGCAGGCAGCAAGGGCTGCGGCGCGTAAGGGTATTCCTTTCACGTTGTCCACAGTATCGGTGTGTCCCATCGAGGAGGTGCAGGGTAGAAGCCCGGTGCCCATCTGGTTTCAGCTTTATGTGCTTAAGGACCGGGGATTCATGAAGAATGCCCTGGAGCGCGCGAAGGCTGCGGGCATTACGACTTTAGTGTTTACCGTAGACATGCCAACGCCGGGCGCGCGTTATCGCGATGCCCATTCGGGAATGTCCGGCTCCCATGCCAACATCCGGCGTTATCTTCAGGCTGTGACCCATCCCATGTGGGCTTGGGACGTGGGTCTGCGTGGCAGACCGCATGATTTGGGCAATATTTCGCGCTATCGCGGAAATCCAACCAAACTGGAAGATTATATCGGCTGGCTCGCCAATAATTTTGATCCGTCCATTAGCTGGAAAGATCTGGAATGGATCCGGGAATACTGGGATGGCCCCATGATTATCAAGGGTATTCTTGATCCAGAGGATGCAAAAGATGCTGTCCGCTTCGGTGCGGATGGCATTGTTGTTTCCAACCATGGTGGTCGCCAGCTTGATGGCGTCCTCTCCAGCGCCCGCGCACTTCCTCCTATTGTGGATGCCGTGAAGGGAGACCTGAAAATTCTGGTGGATTCCGGCATCAGATCGGGATTGGATATTGCTCGAATGGTCGCTATGGGAGCAGATGCCGTCCTGCTGGGCCGTGCCTTTGTCTACGCCCTCGCTGCGGGTGGGCAGAAGGGCGTGGAGAATGTGCTCGATATCATCGAGAAGGAACTCCGTGTCGCTATGACCCTTACGGGTGCGAGTGCTATTTCGGATCTGACGTCAAAAAGCCTGGCTCATTTGGTTCCGGCATCTGATTGAGCCTTTGCCACAAGATATCGGCTAAGGCGCAAGGCTATTCCCAGTAGGAGTTTCCTGTAGGTCAGTATGTCTTATAATAATCAAGAGCTGTGTTGTAAGGAGAACGGCACAGCTTCTATCTGTGCTCAAACATAAGTATAGTAGACATTTTCATTCGTCTAAACGGTATGCCGAACGATGTTGAAACCATCCTTTGGTGTAAAAATTTAAAGATAGAGTGTGATTGGTGATAATCGCACGGCACTATCCAGCGACAATCCGACCTTACGAAAGTCATCGAATGTTTGATTCAGGGAAGTTTGTGTCCGTTGGCGATACGAATTTGTTCGTTTCTGAAGCTGGAAATCCACAAGGAAGAGTCATCGTTCTGCTTCATGGCGGCTTGCAAAGCCGGCGCGATTTTATTCCGCTCGCACAGAACCTGGCAAAAGATTACAGGCTGATTGCTATTGATACGCGCGGGCATGGTCGATCTGGTCTCGGGACGGCCTCTCTGACCTATCGGCAACTCCAGGATGATTTTACTCTACTTCTCACCACGTTGGGGCTGCAAAAATTTGGTATCATCGGACATAGTGACGGCGGCATTGTCGCCTTGCGTCTGGCTGCATCGCGTGCCGTACAACCGGAGTTTGTCATAGCGGTTGGCGCGCATTGGGTGTTGCCCGAGAATGATCCTGCCCGGCAGATTTATCAGACGATCAATCTTGAAAAATGGCGTGGCATGTTCGGGAGTCAAATTGCAGTTTACAATACGGAAAATCCCAAGCCAGATTTCGGAAAGTTATTCAAGGCAGCGACGCAGATGTGGCTTGGCTGCGACGAAAATGCCTATCCCGGGGCATCTGTAAAAAACATTCAGTGTCCTTTGCTTGTAGTGCATGGTGACGACGATATGCTGGTGTCGCGGCAACAGGCGTTCGATCTTGCTGAGCAGGTCAAAGGTGCCAGGTTACTTAACATCCCCTTCGCGAGCCACACGTTACTTGAAGATATGCCTGAACGTATTTTTCCTTTTCTACAGGATTTCATGAAGCTCGTCCCAGCTTAAGGACCATGTCGTTGCATCTCCCTAAAAAATGTTTGGCATGCAGGTGGAAGCGGTCGATCAAATATTCATCTTGCTGGAGAGCAGGCTGTAAGTGAGCGTCAGAAAATCGACTCTGGTAGACCACTTCGCTATAGGAAAAACATTCTTCAACGTGGTCTTCAAAAGGGCAGTTTGTGCAGTACGAATGGCGTCGATCTTACGACAGACTGGTTCCGATGCTGATCAAGGAACACTTCGGTGATCCGGGTGTGCTGACTCGGCAGTTCCCCTACATGAAATCGACGTTCCCCGGGAAAAGCGACGACTTCATCCTCACGGCAGAGACGCTTACCAATCCGAATAACAAGTACCACGGGCTTGAACGGCTCGCCTTGCAGCATCATCAGGCTGGATCCTGGCAACTTGCTGGTGAGTATTGGCTGATTGCAGCAGGCTGGCGTCGTAACACAATGGATGCCAGTAACGAGCGTCATGTAGAAGCACTGCAGTTTGTCCTGTGTCACGTCGAATATAACAGGGCGCTGGCTGACTGGAAAAAGAAGAAGCTAGGTAGAAACGCGATGCCGTACCCCGAACAGTTTGGGCTTTCTGACGACTGAAGTGTGAGATTTTTAGAGATATAGAGGTCTATTGCAGGCGCACACTCTATTTAGGGCGTAGAAAAATACTCCGTCTGCTTCAGATGAAGACGAAAGGTCTGTTCAAGAAGATAGATCGTAGTGAGTATGTCAAAAAAAATACCCCTCCGTTTCGGGAGGGGTATTTTTAAAATCAGCGACCTTCGAAGAAATCACGGACCTTGGCAAAGAAGCCGCTGTTTTCAGGGCTTGCCTTGGCGTGATCGTCGCCCGCTTCTTTCTCGAACTCTTCAAGAAGTTCGCGCTGGCGCTTGGTCAGGTGATGCGGTGTTTCCACCGAGACCTGAATGTACATGTCACCACGGGCCGAAGACCGCAATACGGAGAAGCCCTTGCCGCGCAGGCGGAAGGTTTCACCTGTCTGCGTCCCTGCAGGAATGCGGACACGGGTGCGACTGCCGTCAATGACAGGAACCTCAACCTCCGTCCCCAGCGCAGCCTGCGTCATGCGCAGCGGAACGCGGCAGTAGATATTGGCGCCATCACGCTGGAAGATGTCATGCGACAGGACCGAAACGTGCACATACAGATCGCCGGGCTGTACACCTTCTCCCCCAGCTTCACCGCGGCCTGCCATGCGGATGCGCGTGCCATCCTCAACGCCAGCCGGGATTTCGATCTGGAGGGTCTCAGTCTTTGCCTGCGTGCCTGTACCCTGACAGACCTTGCACGGATTGCGAACCGTACGGCCTGACCCATGACAGGTCGGGCAGGGGCGCTCGACAAGGAAGAACCCCTGCTGTGCACGAACCTTGCCCGCGCCATGACAGGTGGCGCAGGTCGTGCTGCCGCCACCGGCATCAGCGGAACCGGACCCATGACAGGATTCACACGCAACGCGCGTGCGGACTTCAACGCTCTTGGTCACGCCAGAAAAGGCTTCGGTCAGACTGATTTCAACCTGAACCTGAACGTCAGCACCTGTACGACGTCCACCGCCACGGCGGCCGCCCATCATGTCTCCGAACATCTGGTCAAAGATGTCCCCAAGACCACCGGCGCCGAAACCACCAAAGCCTCCGCCGCCGCCCATTCCACCCATGCCGCCATCAAAGGCTGCGTGTCCGTACTGGTCGTAGGCTGCGCGCTTCTGCTCGTCCTTCAGGACGTCATAGGCTTCGTTGATTTCCTTGAATTTCTGCTCGGCAGCATCATCACCAGGGTTGCGATCCGGGTGATAGCGCATGGCCTGCTTGCGGAAAGCTTTCTTCAGCTCATCTCCGGAAGCAGTACGCGAAACTTCGAGGCTTTCGTAGTAATCGATCTTCGTGGCCATGATCGGTCCTTGTCTGAGGGCCGGAAACAAGAATGGCGCCCACCCCCTTGCGGGAACGGGCGCCCTTCGGAAAACAGGTCAGGCGGGGCGGGAAGCCCCACCTGGGGAAGTCACCCGATCAGTGCTTCTTGCTGTCGTCAACGTCTTCAAAGTCGGCGTCGACAACGTTTTCGTCCTTGGCTTCCGCACCCGCAGCTTCACCACCCTGCTGGGCCTGATCTGCCTGATACATGGCCTGACCGACCTTCATCGCAACCTGCGTCAGACGCTCGCTAGCGCTCTTCAACGTCTCGGCATTGTCGCCGCCCAGAGCTTCACGGGCTGCTGCGATAGCGGCTTCTGCTTCAGACTTGTCTGCAGCCGGAACCTTGTCACCACCTTCCGTGAGGGACTTCTCAGTCTGGTGGATCATGCTCTCGGTGCTGTTGCGCAGTTCGACCAGTTCACGCTTGGCCTTGTCAGCAGAAGCGTTCGCTTCAGCTTCCTTGACCATGCGATCGATGTCACCGTCTGACAGACCACCAGAAGCCTGGATCTTGATCTGCTGCTCCTTGTTTGTCGCCTTGTCCTTGGCGGACACATTGACGATACCGTTGGCATCGATGTCGAACGTGACTTCAATCTGCGGAACGCCACGTGGTGCCGGAGCAATGCCCTGCAGGTCGAAGTTGCCAAGCAGCTTGTTGTCCGCTGCCATCTCACGCTCGCCCTGATAGACCTTGATGGTCACGGCGTTCTGGTTGTCTTCAGCCGTGGAGAAGGTCTGGCTCTTCTTGGTCGGAATCGTCGTGTTGCGGTCGATCAGACGGGTGAACACGCCACCCAGCGTTTCGATACCCAGCGACAGCGGCGTCACGTCGAGGAGCAGAACGTCCTTCACGTCACCCTTCAGGACGGCGCCCTGAACGGCTGCACCGATAGCGACCACTTCGTCAGGGTTGACGTTGCGTGCCGGATCCTTGCCGAAGAATTCCTTAACCGTCTCGATGACCTTCGGCATACGGGTCATGCCGCCAACGAGAATGACTTCGTCAATCTCGCTCGTGGATACGCCGGCATCCTTGATGGCCGAACGGCACGGACCAAGCGTACGCTGAACCAGATCGTCAACCAGGCTCTCCAGCTTGGCACGGGACAGCTTGACGACAAGGTGCTTCGGGCCAGACGCATCAGCCGTGATGAACGGCAGGTTGATCTCGGTTTCCTTGGAGGAGGAAAGCTCGATCTTGGCCTTTTCAGCGGCTTCCTTCAGACGCTGCAGGGCAAGCTTGTCGCCACGCAGGTCGATGCCCTGGTCCTTCTTGAACTCATCGGCCAGGAAGTCGATCACGCGGTTATCGAAGTCTTCACCACCCAGGAACGTATCACCGTTCGTGGACTTTACTTCGATCACGCCGTCAGAGATCTCGAGGATGGAAACGTCGAACGTACCACCACCAAGGTCATACACAGCTACCGTGCCGGAATCGCGCTTGCCAAGGCCATAAGCCAGTGCAGCTGCGGTCGGCTCGTTGATGATACGCAGGACTTCGAGGCCGGCAATCTTGCCAGCGTCACGCGTCGCCTGACGCTGTGCGTCGTTGAAATAAGCCGGAACCGTGATAACGGCCTGTGTAACCGTTTCACCGAGATAGGACTCGGCCGTTTCCTTCATCTTGCCGAGAACGAATGCAGCGATCTGGGACGGGGCGTAATCTTCGCCACGTGCGCGAACCCATGCATCGCCGTTGTCGCCCTTGACGATTTCATAAGGGACCATGCCCTTGTCCTTGGCGACGGTCGGGTCATCGTAACGACGACCGATCAGACGCTTGACGGCATAGAGTGTGTTGGATGGGTTTGTAACAGCCTGACGCTTCGCGGCCTGTCCGACGAGACGCTCACCGTTTTCGGTGAAGGCGACCATGGACGGCGTCGTACGTGCGCCTTCGCTGTTTTCAATAACGCGGGTCTCGTCGCCTTCACGCACTGCAACGCAGGAGTTGGTCGTGCCGAGGTCAATACCGATGACTTTGCTCATAATATGTCCTTTCAGCGGCTCGCTTCGGCCCTGTCAGGCACCGGGGCGAGCCCTTGTGACGTAAAATCCGATCCATCAAGGGATCGTGTTTCCGAGACCAGATTTAGGCGGGGCAGCAAAGTGTTTCAAGCCTTGGCAGTCACATCTTTCATGAAAAATATGCGTTCGCCTCATTCAGGAAACGGTTGTGACTTCCGCTTGGCCACGGAATGGTCCACTTTGAGATAAGTCATGAAAATTAATCTGATATTCCGGGCCGCGCCCCTGGCTGCACTTACCTGTCTTGCTGCCTGTGGGCCGATAGGGCCATCCAGGCTTCAGCATGACGAGCTTGAATACTCGCGCGCTCTGGGCGAATCCCAGAAGCATGAGATGCTCCTGAATATCGTGCGCCTGCGTTATGCCGATCCGCCGACGTTTCTGGATACGACGCAGGTCATTGCCGGATACAGCGTATCCAAGAGCGTGAGTGGCGGGTTCTATGCCTATCCTGCCACTGCTGTTGGCAATTATCTCTTCGGAACGGGGACAATGACATCGGGTGAAAGCCCGACCTTCACCTATCAACCGGTGACGGGGCAGCAATACGCCGAGAATATCGTGCGGCCGATTTCTCCCACCGTTATCATGCCCCTTAGTCTCGGTGGTCTTCCCATTGACACCCTCTTGCGCCTGACAGCGCAGTCGATCGATGGGCTGTCCAACGTGCGAGGGTTGGGAGCAGGGCCGTTTGGTGGAGGTTCTGTCCGCTTCTATCTTTTGCTGCATGATCTGCGTCAGCTTCAGATTGCAGGCGCGATGACAATCCGCATCACGACTGATGCGCCGCCTCCGACCGATGACAACAATAACAAGAAGAATTCTTCAAAGCCGGAAAACGGCAACGGCCAAGAGCATTCCTATCTGGTGCTGTCTTCGACATCTGATAGCAGCCTTCTCTCGACGCAGGCGGAAGTGCGCCGCCTCCTGCATCTGGACGCCCAGGCTGAAGAGGCGGAAATTGTTTACGGCCCCTATCCGAAACATCCTGGGCAGATTGCCATTCTGACGCGCTCTATGCTCGCGATGCTGACACAGTTGGCTTATGAGGTTGAGGTTCCGGAAGAAGACATCAAGGTAGGCCGGACACCGCCGACGATCGGGCAGGTGGGTATCGAGAACCGCCCGGAAGTTGTTATTCATTCAGGACACAAGGTCCCCGACCGCCGATATGCTGCGGTAGAATATAACGACATGTGGTTCTGGATTGATGAGAAAGATTTCCAGAGCAAGCTTGCCTTTACAATGGTTCAGGTCCTCAGTGCCTTGGCGGCCACGAACCATACAGGTGGGGCAGTGGTCACAATTCCAGCTGGATAATCCCAATATTTGCAGAAATATTCATTTTTCAAATAGTTCCAAGCACGTTTTTGTTACCGCAAACACGCCTTTGTTAAAGGATATTCAGAAGAACTCTAATGGACCTCGCTGGATAATCGACATACCGTCCCGGGTATTCAGTCTGGGAGGCATCCGGTTATGCCGAATATTAACGGCACGAAGACTCTGACGGAGTGGCTGACGCTGCTTCTGGGGGTCGTTATTCTTCTTGTGGGCCTGATCTTTGTCATCATGGGGGCAGACCTCGCGATGCTGGGTGGCTCTGTTTACTACGTCATTTGCGGCATCGTGTTGGTTGCCAGCGGGGTGTTCATGGTGATGGGACGCACGCTTGGCGGGTTCCTGTACCTTGGCGCGCTGGCCTACACATGGGTGTGGTCCTTGTGGGAAGTCGGGTTCAGCCCCGTTGATCTTCTGCCGCGTGCTTTCGGTCCGACCATTCTCGGCATTCTCGTGGTCCTGACCATTCCGGTTCTTCGCCGCCTGGAATCCCGCCGTACACTCAGAGGAGCCGTCTGATGCGTCGGTCTCACCTTCTCGCAACAGCCGCAGGCCTCGCGCTCGCCTGTTCGCCTCTCGCCGCACACGCTCAGTTCGCTCCCGCAGGCTCGGGTGGTTCTCCGACCGCCGCAGTTCCTGGTCCAGGCAATGCGAATGAGCCTACTGAGAGCGGTCCTAAAGAGCAGAGCTATTTTGCCGGACCGTCTCCGTATGCCCCGCAGGCTCCCGGCGTAAATGCTGCAAACCTGCCGGATATCGAGTCAATTGATCCGTCAGAAGTGCCTGCCATGGCACCCCAGCAGAGCGCAAATCCGGCTCCTGGAGACTGGGTTGCTTATGGCCGTGATGATCATCAGACGCGTTATTCGCCGCTGTCTGAAATCACGCCTGAGAACGCTGGCAACCTGAAGGTCGCATTCACCTATCATACGGGCAGCTACCCACGTCCGGGTCAGACCAACAAATGGGCAGCTGAAACCACACCGATCAAGGTGGGTGACGGCCTCTATATGTGTTCGGCCATGAACGACATCATGAAGCTGGACCCGGTCACGGGGAAGCAGATCTGGCGTCGGAATGTGGATGTGAAGTACCACTCCATTCCCTATACGGCAGCCTGTAAGGGCGTGACGTATTTCACGTCGTCCGTTGTGCCTGAAGGGCAGCCCTGTCACAATCGGCTTATCGAAGGCACGCTCGATATGCGCCTGATTGCTGTTGATGCGGCAACGGGTGAGTTTTGTCCGAATTTCGGTCACGGTGGTCAGGTCAACCTAATGCAGGGTCTTGGCGAGTCCGTTCCGGGCTTCGTTTCCATGACCGTACCGCCACCGGTCGTTGATGGCGTTGTCGTCGTCAACCACGAAGTGCTGGATGGTCAGCGTCGCTGGGCACCGTCTGGTGTGATCCGCGGTTACGATGCTGAAAGCGGCAAGTTCGTCTGGGCTTGGGACGTCAACAACCCGACAGATCACAGCCAGCCAACGGGCAATCGCCATTATAGCCGTGGTACGCCGAACTCATGGGCTGCACTGACGGGCGATAGCGCTCTTGGTCTTGTTTATGTGCCGACCGGAAACTCCGCTGCCGACTATTACAGCGCCCTGCGTAGCGATGCCGAAAACAAGGTTTCTTCCGCAGTCGTGGCGATTGACGTCAAGACAGGTGAAGAAAAGTGGGTTTTCCAGACCGCCCATAAAGACGTCTGGGATTATGATATTGGCTCTCAGGCAACCCTGATGGATATGCCTGGCCCTGACGGCCAGCCCGTTCCAGCCCTTATCATGCCGACGAAGCGCGGTCAGACGTTCGTTCTGGATCGCCGGACAGGCAAGCCAGTTCTTCCCGTCGTAGAGCGTCCGGCTCCGTCACCAGGCGTCATTCCTGGCGACCCACGGACCCCGACGCAGCCCTGGTCTGTCGGGATGCCTGCTCTGCGCGTGCCTGATCTGAAAGAGACGGATATGTGGGGTATGTCTCCCATTGATCAGCTCTTCTGCCGGATCAAGTTCCGTCGTGCGAACTACGTCGGTGAATTCACGCCGCCGAGCGTTGATAAGCCATGGATTGAATACCCGGGCTACAATGGTGGCAGTGACTGGGGTTCCATGTCCTATGACGAGAAGAGCGGAATCCTGATCGCGAACTGGAACATCACCCCGATGTACGACCAGCTCGTCACCCGCAAGAAGGCCGACAAGCTTGGTCTGATGCCGATCGACGATCCTAACTTCAAGCCAGGTGGCGGTGGCGCCGAAGGTAATGGTGCCATGGACGGAACGCCTTATGGCATCGTCGTGACGCCGTTCTGGGATCAGTACACCGGCATGATGTGCAACCGTCCGCCTTACGGCATGATCACGGCCATCGACATGAAGCACGGTCAGAAGGTGCTCTGGCAGCATCCGCTGGGAACGGCTCGTGCTAATGGTCCATGGGGTCTGCCGACAGGCCTTCCCTGGGAGATCGGAACACCGAACAACGGCGGTTCCGTCGTGACAGGTGGCGGTCTTGTGTTCATTGCAGCGGCTACGGATAACCAGATCCGTGCCATTGACGAACACACCGGCAAGGTCGTGTGGAGCGCAGTGCTCCCGGGTGGCGGTCAGGCCAACCCGATGACCTACGAAGCCAATGGACATCAGTACGTTGCCATCATGGCAGGTGGTCATCACTTCATGATGACGCCAGTCAGCGATCAGCTCGTGGTCTACGCTTTGCCTGACGCCGTTAAGTAAAGCTGACGACTGTGGCGGATGTGCTGTGCACATTCGCTACACTCCATCGTCAAAGGGGGACTTCTGTGCTAGCAGGGCATGGACGTCTCCCTTTTTCGTTTCTGCCTGTTTTTTATTCTGAAAACCTCAGGCGCAGACCGATCAGGAAGGCTTCTCGTTCGGATCAAATTTTCAGAATGGCCCGCCGAAACGCTCATGACTGACCGTTCTCCCGTGATCCTCCAGGTCCTTCCTGCACTCAGTACTGGGGGGCTTGAGCGCGGTGCCATCGAAATCGCCGCTGCCATCACTCAGGCGGGCGGGAAAGCCATTGTTGCTTCAAAGCCGGGGCCGCTGCTGATCCAGTTGAGGCACGCTGGCGCAATTCATGTGCCGCTCAACCTCAAATCCAAATCACCTGTTGCTGTACTGCGCCGGGCCCGTGATCTTCAGAAACTGATCCGCCAGCAGGGAGTGGATCTGGTGCATGCCCGCTCCCGTATTCCGGCATGGGCGGCCTGGCTGGCCTGTCGTCGTGAAGGGATCCCGCTGGTCACGACATGGCATGGTGTTCATGGTGCGGGCTGGTGGGGCAAGAAGCTTTATAATTCTGTTCTGGCCCGTGGCACGCGCGTGATTGCCATTTCGAATTTCATCGCCGGCCGTCTGTCCGGGCAATATGGTGTTCAGTCAGACCGCCTGCGGACTATTCCCCGTGGTGCCGACCCCTCTCTTTTTGACCCGCAAAAGGTCTCCGGCGAACGGATCCAGCGGCTTGCCGAAGCTTGGTCAGTCCCCCACGGTGCCCGCGTGATCCTGATGCCTGCACGTCTAACGGCGTGGAAAGGGCAGAGGGTCCTGATTGAAGCACTGAAGTTTCTCAAACAGGCCTCTGCTGCACCCTGGATCTGTGTTCTGGTTGGCCCGGAAACGGATCATAAATTTGCGCTCTCTCTTGGGCGAAGAATTCAGGAGCTGGGTCTGGAAGACAGGGTTCGCTTCGCAGGGACATGCCAGGACATGCCAGCGGCCTGCGCTCTGGCGTCCGTTGTCGTCGCGCCGTCTCTGCGGCCTGAACCCTTTGGGCGCACGCTTGTGGAGGCGCAGATGATGGGCAAACCCGTTATCGGCACGGCACAGGGCGCCATGATGGAGACGGTCCTGCCCGGACAGACAGGTCTCGTCATTCCTCCCGATAATCCTCAGGCATTGGCAGAAGCACTTGTCGGCATTCTGTCGGCCGATGATGAAACGCTTGCCTATCTGGCAGAAAATGCCCGTGAGCATGTCTTGCGAAATTATACGATCCGACAGATGCAGTCGGCGACACTCGGTGTATATGACGAGCTGCTTGGAACGCATCTTCGAGCATCTTTCGACGGACAGACTGATGACAACTGACAAGACGGAAAACGGCAAAGCTACGGCCCATCTGACTGATAAGGCGCAGGCTGCCAAAGAGGCACGCGCAGCTCGCGAAGCCAAGGCGCTCCGGGCCAATCTTCTGCGTCGCAAACAGCAGCAGCGCATCAGGCCCACAGCGCCCGCACCGTCTTCCGAAAGCTAAGGCCGTCATGAAAATCCGTCTGCCAACCCCGACACCACAGGAGCTGGCGTTGGCGGGCGTTACGGCGCTCTGGGGAGGCACTTTTCTGATCCTGCATCTGGCCATGCAGCATTGCGGACCGATGTTCTTCGTCGGTGTGCGGTTTCTGATGGCCGCAGCCATGGTGGCGTGTCTGGCAGGTCGTCACATGACGGGGCTGACACGGAAAGAAGTGCGATCCGGTATTCTGATCGGGATTGCCCTTTCAATCGGGTATGTTTTGCAAAGTGCAGGGTTGCGTGAGGTGACCAGCAGCCGTTCTGCATTCATCACGGCTCTCTATGTGCCGTTGGTGCCATTATTCCAGTGGGCCATTCTGCGTAAATCCCCGCACATCATGAGCTGGGTCGGAATCGGCCTGGCGTTTGCCGGATTGATTGCGCTGGCAGGGCCGGCAGCCCTGACCCTGACCTTTAGTCATGGTGATTTGCTGACGGTGCTTTCAGCATGCGCCATCGCTGCCGAAATTGTTTTGATCAGCCTGTTTGCCCAAGGCGTGGACAGTCGTAGAATCACGGTCTGCCAGCTTATTGGAGGCGGCCTTTTTGCACTTTTGCTCATGCCTGTCGCCGGGGAGCATGTGCCGACGTTTTCATGGATCTGGGTTGCCTGTGCTGCGGCCCTGGGAAGCCTGAGCGCTCTGGTTCAGCTCGTGATGAACTGGGCGCAGAAATCTGTCCCACCTTCAAAAGCTGCTGTGATTTATGCAGGAGAGCCTGTGTGGGGTGGTCTGGTCGGCTGGCTGGCGGGCGACCAGCTGCAGGCCACCACGCTTCTTGGCGCTGCTTTGATTGTCTGTGGTGTTCTTGCCAGTGAGATGAGACCGCGCTGGCTTGTCAAAAGGCAACAGCACCTCACGGAAAATGGCTAAACCGACACATTGCGTGATCGGGCGGCTGTCGCTAGAGCAGATCGATCCCCCCGTGTAGGAGTTAATGCATCCATGCCAATCATGCCTGATACCTGGATCCGCCAGATGGCCAAAGAACACGGCATGATTGAACCGTTTGTAGAAAACCAGAAACGGGAAGGCGTTATTTCCTATGGTCTGTCGTCATACGGCTATGACGCGCGCGTCGCGGAAGACTTCAAAATCTTTACCGATGTGGACAGTGCCGTCGTCGATCCGAAGAACTTCGCCGCGAACAGCTTCGTGACACGGACGGGCGACATCACGATTCCCCCGAACAGCTTCGCACTGGCGCACACGATCGAATATTTCCGTATTCCACGGGACACATTGGTCGTCTGCCTTGGTAAGTCCACCTATGCGCGCTGTGGTATCATCGTGAATGTGACGCCGCTTGAGCCGGAGTGGGAAGGGCAGGTCACCATCGAAATCAGTAACACGACGCCGCTGCCTGCGCGCATCTATGCGAACGAAGGCATCTGCCAGTTCCTGTTCTTCCAGGGCGCAAGCCCTTGCGAAGTCAGCTACGCGGATCGTGCCGGTAAATACATGCGCCAGTCCGGCGTAACCACGCCTCGGCTGTAAGGAGCGCATCACTCATGGACCGTTTCATTATTCGTGGTGGCCATCGCCTGACGGGCGAAATCGAGATCGGGGGCGCAAAGAACTCCGGCCTCAAGCTCATGGTCGCAGGCCTGCTGACCTCTGACCGTCTGGTGCTGTCCAACGTTCCGCAAATTGCCGACATCAAGACGATGCGCGATCTTCTCAAGGGACTGGGCATCGCCGTCGAGGCTGTGGGTGAGCGTACCCTCTCTATCGGAGGCGAAATCGGATCGGTGGAAGCCCCGTACGACATCGTTTCCAAGATGCGTGCTTCCATTCTTGTTCTTGGCCCGCTTCTGGCGCGTGCCCGTGAAGCCAAGGTTTCGCTGCCGGGTGGCTGCGCTATTGGCACGCGCCCTGTGGACATGCATCTCAAAGGGCTTGAAGCTCTGGGTGCTGAAATCCGCCTTGAGAACGGATACATCAATGCCCGTGCGCCCGAAGGCCTGAAGGGCGACCGGATTATCCTGCCGTTCGCCAGTGTCGGTGCGACGGAAAATCTGCTGATGGCGTCCACGCTCGCCAAAGGCCGTACCGAAATCGTCAACGCAGCGCGTGAGCCCGAGATCAGCGATCTGGTGCACTGCCTCAACGCAATGGGCGCACAGATCACGGGTGAGGGCTCCGGTACACTGATCATTGAAGGCGTAGAGCGCCTGCATGGTGCTAACTACGCCGTCATGCCAGATCGCATCGAGTGCGGCACCTATGCTTGCGCTGCGGGCATCACGGGCGGTGACCTTCTGCTCGTCGGTGGTCGTGCCGATGATCTGGGAGCTGTAATCCGCACTCTTCAGGAAACGGGTGTTGAAGTTGAGGAAGATCCGCGTGGTCTGCGTGTCCGTCGCACGGGCAAGCTGACAGGCGTGGACATCATGACGGAGCCATATCCGGGTTTCCCGACGGACATGCAGGCCCAGTTCATGGCGATGCTCTCTGTTGCGGATGGTGCGTCCATGATTACCGAGACGATTTTCGAAAATCGTTTCATGCATGTTCCTGAGCTGAACCGGATGGGTGCGCGCATCAATCCGCATGGTCGCTCGGCAATTATTCGTGGCGTTCCGAAGCTGTCCGGTGCCCCAGTCATGGCTACTGATCTTCGGGCGTCTTTCTCGCTCATCCTGGCTGGACTTGCTGCTGAAGGCGAGACGCAGCTCAGCCGGATTTACCATCTGGATCGTGGGTATGAGGGCGTAGATCGCAAGCTTGCAGCATGTGGTGCTGATATCGAACGCGTTTCAGACTGAAGATTGTTCAGGCTTCTTTTGATGAAAGCGGTGAGCCATTTTGGTTCACCGCTTTTTTTTGTGGTTCGTGCATCTGAAGCCATCCGTTATGAAACGCTTCCTCTCTGTCGGGCGTAATAAGTCAAACCCGAAAAGTCTTCCTTAGGCATTTGATACATCCCCAAGGGATTGAATGCGGCAGAGTCAGGAGAAGCAGAGAATGACGATTCCGACAGTCACGCTGAATGACGGCACGACCATTCCGGCGATCACGTTCGGAACCTATAAGTTGAATGGTGCTGCGGGCGTTGAAGCCATGAACAGTGCCCTCAACGTGGGCTATGACGCTCTGGACAGTGCGTTCAATTATGAAAATGAAGGGGCAGTTGGCCGTGCCGTGCGCGAGAGCAGCCGCCCCCGGGAAGAACTGCGCGTCGCCTCAAAGCTACCAGGCCGCCATCATGACTATGATGCTGCGCTGACAACGATCGAGGAATCCCTCTATCGCACGCAGCTTGACTACTTTGACCTGTATTACATTCACTGGCCTAACCCGAAGCAGGGCAAGTACGTTGAAGCCTGGAAAGCCCTGATTGAGGCAAAGAAGCGCGGCTATATCCGATCAATTGCCGTATGCAATTTTCTGCCAGAACATCTTGAGCGGCTGAAAGCCGAAACAGGCGTTCTTCCATCGATAAACCAGATTGAACTGCATCCCTATTTCCCGCAGGACGATATGCGGAAGTGGAACCATAGTCATGGAATCATTACGCAGGCTTGGAGCCCGCTGGGGCGCGCCAATGACCTTCTGACAAACCCGCTCTTAAAAACGATCGCTGAGCGGTTAGGCAAGGAAGTCGGGCAGGTTATTCTCCGCTGGCATCATCAAGTTGGTTCTGTGCCTATCCCCAAGTCTGCCACGCCTGAGCGCCAGATTAAAAACAGGTCCATCTTCGACTTTACCCTGACAGAAGACGATATGAAGAAGATCGCCTCTCTGGCGCGTCCGGATGGACGCCTCGAAAACCAGGACCCTGCCACTTATGAGGAATTCTGAGGCAGGTCGGGGCTTCTGAACCGGAAGCTCCCTTTTTCGTTACCCGCGTGTCAAAGCCCGCTGAAACAGGGCATTCGTCCAGTTCATGGCCTGCAGGAAGAGAGCGGCGTCAAATCGTGGTGCTCCATCGCGGAGAAATGCATGTTGGGCGTTAACTTCATGCCACTCCAGCCTGACGCCTGCCTCCTCAAGTCGATCCCGGATTATGCGCCGTCCAGCATAGGGAACATGCGGGTCTGACTGGCCCCAGACCATCATCAGTTCCCCTGTGATGTCTGTAGCCCGAATGAGCGAGTCATCGGACTTGCCTTCACCGAGCGTCGCTGAATGTAGGTCTGTGGCGTAAAAACACGCAGTCGCCTTAACGGCCGGATGAAGAGCCGCCCGATAGGCGAGATGCCCCCCAAGGCATACACCGAAAGCACCAATGGCGCCTGTGCAGAAACTGCTGCCCTGTAGCCATTCGACCAACGCTGCCGTGTCAGAGTCAAAGGCTGAGACAGGCTTAGTGTATTTCAGGTCATTTCCGCGGTCGGTCCCATCCTTGTCATAGGCGAGGACAGTCCCGGCAGGTTCATATTCGTGATAAACCTCAGGGATTGCGACGAGATATCCCTGTCCCGCAATCATGGCGCCTAATCGTTCGATAGGTGCCGTGACCTGATAGATTTCCGAAAACAGCATGACAGCCGGGAAACGTCCATCCTGAACCGGACGGAAGATGTGAACACGCATTGAGCCAGTAGGCGTTTGGAGATCGATTTTTTCGTCAGTTCTGATGATCATGAGACGATCCACCCTGCGAGAGTTTGCAAGTAACGCATCTGGCTCTGTTTGTAGGCGGCCCACTGGCGTGCCGCAACGACTTCGTCTGAAGAAAGGGTTTTGTACCGGTGGTTAATTTCAACCGGCACAGGATACCCTGATCAGCCCTTTGGCGCGATGACGTCAGCGAGCGTTGCGGCTGTTCCACGGTCCTGCAAGCTCTGCCGCATTTCAGTGAAAAGCTGGACGAAGGCAGGATTGTCAGTGAGGCCCCAGCCCGCAAAGACGCCCATATCCAAAGCGCGAGCCGGATCGGTGTCCGTCACCAGTGCACGATCTTCCTTGCTGAGACGAGGCTCTGTGACAGGGAAGTCCGCGTCCGTGTCGTCCCGGCCGTTCATGTAGGCGCAGTAGCACGCCAGCAGGAATGCGATCCGGCGCATGTCGCTATTGTCTTTCACCACGATCTCGGCTGTCGGGCGAATAAAGACCGGCAGTTTGGATGTGCTGTCCGACGCAATGCGCAGAAGCTGATCACTGACAGCCTTGTTCCGGAAACGCTGGAGCAGAAGGGCTCCATATTCCGGAAGGCTGATGCCCGGAGGAGCGGTCAGGTGCGGTTCTGAGTCAAAACCCAGAAACTGCTGAAGCAGACGGAAAAGGTTCTCATCTTCCATGGCTTCGCTGACGAAGCGGTACCCCATCAGAACCGCGGGGAGGGCCAACATGGAATGAGAGGCATTGAGCATGCGCAGCTTGACCTGTTCGTACGGCTCAACATTGTTCGTGAACAGAACACCCGCCTGCTCCCAGGCCGGACGGCCTTCCGGGAATTTATCTTCCACAACCCATTGGATGAAGTCTTCGCAGAACAGCGGGGCACGGTCTTCAATGCCGCTCTCACTATTGAGACGAGCAATGTCCGCCGGTCCAACCGCTGGGGTAATGCGATCAACCATGCAGGCCGGGAATGAGACGTTCCGGGAAATCCAGTCTGCCAGTTCGTCGTCTCGCAGGCGTGCGAAGGACAGGACGGCGTGGCGCGCAACCTCTCCATTTGACGGAACATTGTCGCAGGAGAGGATTGTGAAGGCATTCACACCGGCTTCACGACGCAGACGAAGGGCTTCGGTGAGGATACCAAACGCTGTTTCCGGCACTTCCCGCTTGAGGTCCGCAACGATGGTCGGATGGTCAGCCATGAAGTGGCCTGCCTCATCCATGTAATATCCACCTTCCGTAATCGTCATGGTGACGATGCGGATTGCTGGATCGGTCAGGCGCTTCAGAGCTGCCAGACGGTCTGCGGGAGCATGGATGTATTCCACCAGAGACTTCACAACCCGGACGACATCCGGGCGCCCCGAGGGACATTCCCGAAGGGTGTAAAGACCATCCTGAGCCTGAAGGGCCTCGGCTTTCTGCACTTCAGAGGGCACATCCATCAGGCCAAGGCCAACAATGCCCCAGCTTTCCTGGCCTGGAAGAGCCAGTGTGCGGTCCGTATAGACGGCCTGATGGGCGCGATGGAAGTTGCCGACACTGAGATGGGCAATCCCCGCAGTCACCTTCTGGCGGTCATAAGGGGAGGTGAGGATGGTCTCTGGAAGATGGGCCAGAGTTTCCGGGGTCAGTTTCATAATGGTTCTTCCGAACGAAAGGCCCGACCCTTTTAAGAAGAAGCTGTGATGAGGAAACTCTTTTTATGGAATATAAATTTTTTCTAATATTCCTCGCATCAATGAGAGGATTGATTAGGAAAACGAAAATATTCATAACCTGAAATCAGATGCTTCCGCCATGGCAATAAAGTCCGGCAATGCTTCTATACGCTCCAGCCATTGCTGAATGGCGGAATAGGGCTCCAGGGAAACGCCTCCTTCAGGTGCGCGCTTGATGTAGGCGTAACAGGCCAGATCGGCGAGTGTCGGTGTTTCACCTGCAAGAAACAGCCGCTGTTTCAGCTCATCATTCATGAAGGGAAGCAGCTTCGCAGCTTTGGCTTGAGCCGGGGCAATATCTTCCGGGCGTTTCCAGAGTGTCGCGGCACGCGCCATGGCTGGCCCATAGCGCAATTCACCCGCTGCAATGGAAAACCACTTCTGAACCCGAGCCGCGCCGAGTGCATCCTCTGGCAGCCATGAACTGTCGGATGCATAGGTTTTCGCGAGATAGACCAGGATGGCATTGCTGTCCGTCAGGACGATATCACCATCTTCCAGGATCGGGATTTGCCCCAGCGGATTGAGCTTCAGCACCGCAGGGGACTGCATGGAGGCTTCTACAAAGCTGTAATCCAGCTTCAGGATCGACAGGAAAAGCCGGACGCGATGCACATGGCCGGACAGAGGAATTCCATAAAGACGTCTAGCCATGATCTGGTCCGGTAATGGTGAAAAGGACAGAGTGGCCATCGTGACGGAGACACGCAACGGCTTTATGGTCCTGTTTCATCTCATTTTAACTCAGGATCATCCGACATGAGTGCGCCTATCCATCGTCTGACCGTGGAAGATCTGGTGGAAACCGTTGAGTCGGTTGTCGCGTCTGAAACGGATCAGATTGCGAACATGGCCAATATCGCGGCCCTGCTGTTCGAGGCCTTGCCAGACATTAACTGGGCCGGATTCTATCTTTTCAAGGATGATCAGCTGGTCCTTGGCCCGTTTCAGGGGCGTCTGGCCTGTACGCGCATTCCGCTTGGGAAAGGTGTCTGTGGAACTGTTGCCCATCAGAAAACCACGCTTGTTGTCCCGGATGTGCATGCATTTCCAGGGCATATTGCCTGTGATGCTGCCTCGGCTTCCGAAATCGTGGTTCCCATCCTGCATGATGGAAACCTGATCGGAGTTCTGGATATTGATAGCCCTGTGAAGAACCGCTTCGATGCGGACGATCAGGCCATGATCGAAAAGATTGTCAGCGCCTTTGAAAAGACGCTGACAGCCTGATTTTCAGGCAGGAACGTTTTCGCGCAGATGGTTCATCAGCGCGGGAACGTCTTCTACAACGGTGAACAGCTTAAGTGTGTTGGGGGAGGCAAAGCCCTGCTCAACGGCATCGGTCAGGGTGCGGACAAGGGATTTTGCCCAGCCACCAATATTGACGATGTAAATCGGGTCCTGATGCAGGCCGAGCTGCTTCCAGGTCAGAATTTCCATAAGTTCATCAAAGGTGCCGAATCCGCCCGGGATGATGGCATACGCATCTGAAAGCTCGAACATGCGGGCTTTGCGACTATGCATGTTGGGTGTCACTTCAAGCTCTGTCACGCCTTTATGCATGACTTCGCGGTCATGCAGGAACCCGGGGATAACGCCGATAACCTGCCCCCCTGCGGTTAGAGCTGCGTCCGCAACGGTTCCCATCAAGCCCACATGGCCGCCGCCATAAACAAGCGTAATTCCGTTCTGGGCCAAAGCTGTTCCAAGTTCGGATGCACCTTCTGCATACACAGGGGAGTTGCCGAAGCGGGAGCCGCAGAAGACAGCGCAGGAACGGATGGTCATAGGAAGCAGGTCCTGTAAGGAAGCGGGCAGAACGCTTAGACGGCAGGCTTCCGCCCAAGCGAACGGCTGATGAGCACACCGACCAGACAGCACACCGCAGTCGTGCCGAACATGGTCTTGTAGCCAGCAAACTCGATGACCTGCCCGAGCACAAGACCCGAACATGCAATCGCCAGATCAATGAAGATCGAATAGGCGCCCAAAGCGGCCCCACGGTTGTGTGGGCCAGCACTGTTGACGGCCAGCACGCCGAGGGCAGGGAACAGGAGGGAGAAACCTGCGCCAGTCAACGCCGCACCGATAAGAGCGGCCCCCTGGGACGGGAAAATCGCCAGACAGGCCAGCCCGACAGCTTCGATGAGCAGAGAGACGATCGCCACGAAGACGCCACCACGCCGGGCAATCTGTGAGGCGAAAAAGAACCGGATAACAACGAATACGATACCGAAGACGGACAGCGCTGTTGCAGCGCCTTCCCAGTGCAGAACGGCATAATACAACGCCAGAAAGGACGAGATGGCACCGAATCCGATGGAGCCAGCCGCCAGTGCCATGCCATGCGGCAGAACCACCCGAAGCGCGCGTGCAAACGGAACAGGCTTTTCCGTGGCCGGGAGAGGCTTGATCCCTTTGTAAAAGCCGATCAGGGCAAGGCCAAAAAGCGGGAGAAGGGCAGACAGGATGCCGACCGAGACAATGCCGCCATAAGGATGAGGAAGCTGTGAGAGCTTGGCGCCAATCGGTGCACCAAGAGCAATGCCTCCATAAGAACAGATACCGTTCCACGAAATGGCAATAGCTGTGTTTTCAGCTCCGGCCCGGCGGATATTCCAGACAATGACGCCCGTGGCGGCCCAGCTTTCTGCCCAGCCTAGAAACAGACGACTTAAGAGCAAAATTCCAAGGGAAACGGCTGGTGTCTCGCCTGACCAACCCGCACCGATCATCAGCAGACCTGAGATGAGGCATGTCACCAGTCCGCCTAAAACAACCGGTTTGGGACCAATACTATCGACTAGGCGCCCGGCAGAAGGGCGCGCTGCGAATGTCGCAAGATATTGCAGTGAGAAGGCCAGACCAGCGATCGTCGTGCTATAGCCCAGCGTATGGTGCACGAAGATCGTCAGGACGGCATTGGGAAGTCCAATAACGATGTAAACCAGAAGATTGAACAGAACGACGGTAAGAACCCGCTTCGTCGGTGAACTCACCGGCGTTTCTTCCGCAGTCATGTCTTCAGTCTCCCGTCTTTGTAAGTAACTAACTGGTTACGTCCTGTCAGGCATAGGACAGTTTGAACGATCCGTCACGGTCAATGGACCCCTCAGGTCCAAAAAACAACAGTATGTGATCTCTCGGGAATGAACATCCCGAGAGAAGGTGGCCTTAAAGCATGTTCTGCAGGCGGCTTGAAACCGCTGAGCACACTTTCTGGCGCAACGGCTCTGCCAGTGAGGACAGGGAGTATTGCTGGGACGTGTTCGTCTGGTTGCTGACGGCCTGAAGAATGCCCTGCTGGCCAGCACTGTATGCGGGGCTGTTGGTCACGCCTGCTGCCTGTGTGGCTGTGGAGAGAAGACCTGTGGCATTCGTGCCCGTGGCCAGGTTGTTCGTCACACAATAGTTCAGAACACCAGCAAGATTACTGGTGGATGTGGACGAAAGATTTGGCAGGCCGAGGGCACCCGTCAGGCCACTGGTTAGCTGTGAAGCCGTGCTCTGGGCTGCGGCCGTTGCAGCGGATGTCGCGGCAGCTTGCGTTTCCGGGTTCTGTGCAGCCGATACACCAGACGTGCAGCCTCCAAGGGAGAGGGCGGCAATGGTGGCAATTGCACCGGTTGAGAAAAGGGCTGGCAGGCGGAACGGAACCATGGAATTTCATCTCCTGTGAAGACAACCAAGAGGCGCGATATGCCTCTTTTGTGTCCTAACAACGCTCAAAAGAGAGAAAGTGAGCGAAAAACCTGTCGATTTTCGGGGAGCGTCGTTTCTGGCTGATCGAAAGCAAGCTGCATCTGTGAACTCTCGTCCGGTATCTCCAGCGATGGCGCCGCGAGAGCCGATAACGTGAGGCCGAGAAGACGCACGCCGGGCACTAAAGGAAAAAGCGGCGTCAGGAGAGACTGCCCAACTTCGGCTAGAAGTGCCTCGGACCCAACGGAGACAGGCAGACTGCGGGCTCGCGTAATTTGGCGGAAATCTGCATATTTGACCTTGAGAGTTATGGTTCGGCCTGTGATCTGTTTGCGCTGGGCCTGTAGCCAGAGTTTGGTGGCTATCATTCCAAGAGCATTGCGTGCGGCGGCTTCATCTCGCAGGTCTGTCAGATAGGTCTGTTCCGTTCCCAAAGACTTGCGCTCGCGATTAACCACGACGGGGCGGTCATCAATCCCGCGGGAAATGCCATGATAGAAGGAAGCGGCCTTTCCAAAGTGGCGCGTGAGCGTGAGCAGATCCATTTTTCGAAGGTCCGCACCGGTTTCGATGCCCAGAGCATTCATTTTTCGGGCAGTTGCCGGGCCAATTCCATGAAACTGGTCTACGGACAAACTTAGCACAAAATCTGGTCCCATTCGTGGCGTGATGACAAAAAGCCCATCAGGTTTGCGGTAATCGGACGCCAGTTTGGCCAGAAACCGGTTGTAAGAGACCCCAGCGGAAGCTGTAAGGCCGGTTTCTTTGCGGATGTCTGCACGAATGCGTTCCGCAACCAACGTGGCCGAACCATAGGCGCCCAGATAATCCGTGATATCCAGATAGGCCTCATCAAGTGAAAGAGGCTGGATGAGGGGCGTATATCGGGCAAAGATCTCGTGGATCTGCATGGAAACAGCGCGATAGACGTCAAACCTGGCCGGTACGAATACAAGATCCGGACAGAGGCGCTTGGCTTTCAGGGACGGCATTGCAGAGCGCACACCAAAAGGACGCGCTTCATAACTGGCAGCGGCAACAACGCCACGGGCCTCGCCCCGTCCAACCGCGAGGGGGCGGCCACGTAAGGACGGGTTATCTCGCTGTTCGACAGACGCATAAAAAGCGTCCATGTCGATATGCACGATCCGGCGGGACTCCATCTGTACAGTGTCGCCGATCAACAGGAACGAAACAAGATCGGATCAGTCCATGAGCATCGAAGACGCCCGTCGCGCCGCTGGTTTCCAGACAGTCTCAAGCCGTCTGGCTTACAGCAATCCGTGGACGGCCCTGCGAGAGGACATCATCATTCATCCCAACGGCAAGAAGGGCCTTTATGGCATTGTCGAGCGTGGAGAGTTTGTGGTGATCCTGCCCATGCATGCTGATGGCCGCGTGACCCTGATCCACCAGTTTCGGTACCCAGTTGGGGAGCGCCTGCTCGAACTGCCAATGGGAATGTGGGAGACCAAAGAGAACGTCGATCCTGTCGAGCTTGCTCTTGGTGAACTCCGCGAGGAAACGGGCCTGCGCGCGGGCGAGATGATTCATGTGGGAACGATGTATCAGGGGGCCGGATATTCGAACCAGAAAGGCCACGTCTTCCTGGCACGTAACCTCACGCGCGGTGAAAGCGAGCTGGAAGACACCGAGCAGGACATCACGACGCAAGACATGACGCTGGGCGAATTTGAAGACCTGATCGCCCGTGGCGAACTTAAATGCATGGTGTCTCTGGCTGCCTTTGCGCTGATTCGCGCAAAGGGCCTGATCTGACGTCCGTTCAGATTACCGTATCGAGAAACACAACTTTCGAGCCGCCGTCTTCAACCAGTGTTTCTATGGCCTTGTTGAAGACGCGGCCGTGCTCGTTGGAAATATGCGTTCTGAAAGCGGCTTCATCACGGTAGCTTTCCTCCACATAGAAAAAATCAGGGTCTTCTGCCAGTGTGTGCACAACGAAGCGCTCACAACCGGGCTCAGCGCGCACATCGGCAGCTAGCGCGATCAGAAGGTCACGGACCTTCTCACGGCAGCCCGGCAGGGCTTTCATCGTGGCGTACAGGGATTTGGACATCGATCTTATCCGCATTAATGGTCTGAAAAGCGTGTCATCATTGGGCCTCCTGACGATCTACATCAAGTGGGGCAGTGCTTAACCTTTCCCGATGAGTTCCTGACATCGCATGAATGACAGTTTTTCGCGAAAAATGAACAGGACATAGTAGTCCAGCTCACGGCTGCGGGTCTTTGTCGTGCGGGTATAGAATGGATAAATATCCAAAGGCCCCTGCAACCCTGCAGGGCGAGGCTCTGACTTTAAAATACAGTCCACCCGGAACAGCGGCATATAAACTGCATCTTCCCCAGGATTGCGCCGGACGTGCCACAGATTGCGCCGGAATTTCTTAAGCCGGTCAGGAAGCGCAAAGATCATTGTTTTTTCAATGAAGCCGGCTGGAAAGACTTCAGGCCGATAGTACTGCATGTCTTCGGGCATGTTGCAGAAGTAGGGGTGGTCCTGAACAATCATGACCACCCTTTACTCCATACATTCGCTCAGACGAAGAGGCGTGATCTTCAGTCGGCGGATGGCTTGTCTTCTGGTGTTTCACCGCTGATGTCGGCTGCAGCCTGCCGCAGGATCTGCACCACCCGGCGCAGTTCCTCCGCATTTGCTCCGCGACGGGATTTCAGTGCCAGCTTCAGAGCCAGACGTGCCTCATGCAGGTCCTGACCCAGGCTGGGATCAAGATCATTCACTCCACTGAAGGCATCCCGAACTTCCGACATCCGGGCACCAATCCGGGCGAGGACCTCGAGAATACGATTCGCCGTCTCCCGGTTCGCTTCATAATGGGTGCGTCCCTCATCCGTGAGACTGTAAAGCTTACGGTTGCCTTCCTGTGTGACGGCGGTCAGGCCAGCCTCTTCAAGATAGGTGAGGGAAGGGTAAATGACGCCAGGGCTCGGCTTGTAAAAGCCACCGGAGTGCTCTTCGAGGCGGCGGATCAGTTCGTAACCATGCGCAGGCTGATCATGGAGAAGGGCTTCAATGACAATCTGAAGTTCCTCAGCTGTCAGTTTGCGACCACGTCCGAAAGTGTCGTCACCAAAGCCGCCGCCACCGAACCGGCCGCCCCCGCGTGGTCCCCGACCACCAAAGCCGCGTCCGCCACGACCTTCGCCACCCCGGCCACCAAATCGGCGCCCTGCGTGTTCGCCACGCTCTGGAGGAAATCCGCCTTCGCGGAAGTCCGGACGATCCTGCATTTTTTCTCCTTCGCTGTTTAATGCGTCGCTGCGGCTTCGACCGCCCTTGCGATGCTTGTGTCCCCCGAAGCCAAAACCCCGGGAGAACTTTGAGAAACCGCGCTCAGCACGTTCGGTATCATGTTTGAACATTCTGTTTTCCTTCATTCGATATGTCGTACGATATAGTATCTTAAGATATATCTGCAAGTGTTTCTTTTTCAAAATCTGCGCGTGCCATAGCCGCGTGCCGTTTCCGCTGGTATCCGGCGGAGATGGGTAGCCCGATCTCTTCCCCTCCTGACCCCGAACTGCGGCGCACATTTCGTCAGCTGGTGCCCTGGCGTGCTGCTTTGACGATTGGTGCGATGCTGTTGTGTGTGGCGCTGTTGCAGCGGTTGCCTTTCATTCATCGTCTGCTGGAAAACGCGCCGCATTGGCACGAGACTCCCTATGCAGCCATCTGGTTCCTGCTACTGGCCATTCCGTATTGTGCCTGCGGTCTGCCGCGACAGGCGTTGTGCATTGCCGCGGGGCTGGCGTTCGGAGTCTGGGGCGGTCTGGGCCTGTGTTCTCTGGCGTATATGCTCGGTGCGATGGCGGCTTATGGCTGGGCCAGAGTGCTTGCACCGGTAAAATTTCGACAAAGGTTGCATGACCGCCTGCAAAGGAATTATGCAGCGCTGGCAAGAATCCTTCATCGCAAACCCTTCCGTGCTGTTCTGACCTTGCGGCTCATGCCTGTTGGGTCTGCTCTGCTGGTCTCCATGGCAGCCGGATTATTTGAACTTCCGCTTCCAGCCTTTGCGTTGGCAACCTGCCTTGGCGGTTTGCCTCAGAACCTGGTGTTTGTTCTGGTAGGGGCTGGCACACGTATTGGTCATATGATCCAGCTTGGTCTCGCGGGTGGCCTGTTTGTGGTTTCTGGCGTTCTGGGAGCATTGCTCCTGCGTCAGGCAGATGAATAACCGTTCGAACATCTCGTTCTGAACGATTCACTGGTTTGATCCGTTCGTGAGGGACGGGTCCTTTCTCATCTTCTGAACATTGCTTTTTCACAGGCAGAAACGAATGACAGAACAGAGCATGGCGTTCCGGCGTGGAGACACCATTCCGGGATGGTTGCCGCTTATGCTGGGTATCTTCACGGCAGTCGGACCTGTCTCCACAGATATCTATCTCCCGGCCCTCCCTGAAATGGAACGCCAGCTTCATTCTGCTCCCGGTTCAGGCAGTATCACCATGGCTGCCTGGGTTATCGGACTGGCCATTGGTCAGATCACGATTGGCCCGGTTTCAGACAGGTTCGGCCGACGGCTGCCGCTTCTGATTGGCATGATCGGATACACAATCGGCGAGATCGGCTGCGCACTGGCCCCGACCATGACCATCATGTGCATCTGCCGGGTTTTTTCAGCTCTGATGGCCTCGGCTGGACTGGTGATTCCCAATGCATGTCTTCGGGATCTCACGGAGGGTGATGAAGCATCCCGCCTCATGTCGCGCCTGATCGTTGTGCAAGGTGTTGTCCCGATTCTCGCGCCCATGCTGGGTGGCTTTGCGCTGAAGTTTGTGGACTGGCGGGTCATTTTCTGGGCCACGGCCGTGTACGGCGGGCTCTGTACCCTGATGCTCCTGACCGTATTCCCGGAGACGCTCCCCACGCAGGAGCGCCGGGACATGCGGCCTCTCTCCATCATCGAACGCTATATCTATATTCTGCGGACCCGCAGCTTCATCACGAATGGCCTCGTCTGGAGCTTTCTGGGCTTCGTAACCTTCACCTATCTGACAGGCGCTCCCACGCTGTTCGAAGAGCGCTTCGGCATGTCTCCGTTCCATTACGGAATGCTGTTTGGTCTGTTCGCCGTCTGCATGATCGGGGCCTCTGCCATTAATGGGCTTGTGGTGGGGAAGGTCAGTACGACGCACATGCTTTTCAGTGCGCTGGGAATCAGCCTGACAGGCAGTATCCTCTTCCTGGCGCTGGCCGTCATTTCCGCTGTTGATCTGACATCGGGCGGACAGCTTCGATCCTTCTTTCTCTGGCCGCTTATCATCTCGCTTGTCATCACAATGGCGCCAACAGGCATCATTGGACCCAATTCAATGGTTGGCATTCTGTCCGAACAGTCCGAACGTGCAGGCTCGGCTTCTGCTCTGGCAGGAACAATGCAGTACCTGTTCGGAGCGGTAGCAAGTGCGCTGTTCGGTCTGATGTCCCCCGGGACGGCCATTCCATTTGCGGGCTTTCTGGTGTTCGCCTTCTGCGCGGCAACCGTGTTTGCTCTGCTGAGGCCCAGACTGCCATCATCAGCGCCCTGAAGGAGTTGAGAGTGATGCAGGTACTTCTTGTTGAAGACGATGTGGCCGTGGCCCTCGTGGTAAAGACGGTTCTGACGCGGGAAGGATGGGACGTTCATCTGGTTGAGGATGCTGAAAGTGCCTTGGCATGGGACGGGTCCGCAGACCTGCTGGTGACCGACTACAATCTTCCAGGTGTGCTCAATGGTCTGCTGCTGGCCCGGAAACTGCGGGAACAGAATGCCAGCCTTGCCGTGGTTCTCATGTCAGGAGACTTCGAGGAGGGGCAACTGATGGGCGAAAGTGTCGCTGTTCTGCCCAAGCCATTTCGCAGGAATGCGCTGCTTGAAGCTATCGATCAGGCCCGGAACGCAATCCGGGCTTGAGTTGTAGGGGAAGAGTCCCCTACATGGCCCGCTGTTTGCCACGCCCAGAAGAAAGCAGTGCCGTCATGTCGTTTCAGGAACCCCAGCCGCTCAACCTCAAGGACTACATCCGTGAGGTTCCCGATTTTCCGAAGCCGGGTATCCTGTTTTACGATATTTCCACGCTGATCCGCTCTGCCGAAGCCTGGCAGGTTGCAACGGGCCGTCTGGCACGTATCATTTCTGCCTGGCAGCCGGACCTGCTGGCTGGCATCGAAAGCCGTGGCTTCCTGACAGCAGCGCCTCTGGCACAGCGCCTCGGCTGCGGCTTCACCATGCTGCGTAAGCCGGGCAAGCTGCCGGGTGAGACAATCTCCCTGAAGTACGGTCTCGAATATGGCGAGGACGAACTCCATATTCAGGCTGATGCCATCAAGCCGGGTCAACGCGTTGTCGTTCTTGATGATCTGTTGGCCACCGGTGGCACGCTCGCTGCCTCCATCGACCTCCTGCGCAAGGTTGGTGCAGAAGTTGTGGGTGCGAGTGTGTTGATCGAGCTTGCAGGTCTCAAGGGACGTGACAAATTGGATGTCCCGCTGAACGCACTCATCACTTACGAAGACTGAGGAACCACCATGTCCGGCATTTCTTCCCTGTGGCAGACCCGCTATCGCACTGACGCCCCAAAAGACCTGCCGGACAATCCGGTTCTCCAGACTCTTCTGAAACACCATTCCGTCCGGGCATATCTGCCGGACGCGTTGCCCGCCGGGACGCTGGAAGCTGGAATCGCGGCATCCTCTTCTGCTGCAACGTCCAGCAATCTGCAGGTGTGGTCCGTTGTTGCGGTCGAAAATCCGGAGACGCGGGCAAGGCTTGCCGAACTCTGCGGTAATCAGAAGCATATCGAAGTTGCACCGTTGTTTCTGGCCTGGATCGTCGATCTGGCGCGTCTGGAACGGATTGCGGAACGGGCAGGCAAGGGTAGTGAAGCGCTGGATTATGAGGAAATCTTCCTCATGAGCACGCTGGATGTCGGTATTGCTGCCCAGAATGCTGTGACGGCGTTCGAGTCCATGGGGCTTGGGACTGTTTACATCGGTGGTCTGCGGAATCATCCGGAAGACGTTGCCAAGCTGCTCAACCTGCCGCCCAAAACCGTTGCAGTTGTTGGTCTCTGTGTGGGACGTCCTGATCCGTCGGCTCAGAACGGTTACAAGCCGCGTCTGGGGCAGGATGTCGTGGTGCACCGTGAACGCTACACTTCCGCAAATGAAGCCGAAGGTGTCGCAGCTTATGACCGCGTTGCCGATGCCTATCAGCAGGAGCAGGGCCTTGCACCGCGAGCATGGTCTGAAACCGTGGCAAGTCGTGTGGATAGCTACCATGGGTTGAGCGGCCGCCATGTCATGAAAGCTGTGCTCAACCGGCTTGGCTTTGCTCTGAAATAAGATGGTGGTGACGGAAGCTGGACGTGGACGCTTGCACATCTGAGCACCCATTGAAGAGAGTCGGGTTTTGAGACATCTGTCTCCAATTACGCTCAGTGTTGCTGTTCCACGTCGAGCCCCTAATTCCGGAGTTTTGTCCTGAGCGATTTCCTTTCTCCGGATCTTCCGGTTGCGGCTGTTCTTCCTGATCTTCTGAAAACGTTAGAGCAGCAGCCGAACGCTGTTCTCGTTGCTCCTCCCGGTGCCGGTAAGACAACCTTGACGCCGCTGGCACTGCTTGAGGCGGCATGGCTTGCGGGGCAGAAAATCATTCTGGTCGAACCTCGCCGTGTTGCTGTGCGAGGGGCCGCGTCACGGATGGCCTCCACGCTGGGAGAGCGACCGGGTGAAACTGTAGGCTTTCGTACGCGCACCGACAGCGCCGTATCAGGCCGAACGCGTATTGAAGTTGTGACGGAAGGATTGCTTGTACGGCGCCTGTTAGCAGACCCAACGTTGGATGGGGTTGGTGCTGTCCTGTTTGATGAGGTGCATGAGCGCTCGTTGGATCTGGATGCAGCTTTGGGATTCTGTCTGGACCTTCAGCGTGAACTCAGGCCGGATCTCCGCATTCTGGCCATGTCCGCAACGCCGGATGGGCGCGCGTTTACAGATCTTATGAACGCCACCCTGATCGAGAGTGAAGGCCGACAGTATCCCATCGATATACGCCACACCCGGGATGTCATGCACCCGCGTGACCTGCCAGAAGCCTGCGCACGCGCTATCAGGCAGGCTTTCACAGAGGAAGAGGGCGATATTCTTGCGTTCCTTCCCGGCGTTGGGGAAATTCGCCGAACACAGGCTCTGCTTGGAGATGCTGTGCCTGTTTTTCTCCTTCATGGAGAACAGACGACAGAAGATCAGGACCGCGCGATTGCGCCATCCGACAGACGGCGTGTTGTGCTGGCAACCTCCATTGCCGAAACTTCCGTGACGGTTTCCGGCGTTCGGATTGTTGTCGATGGTGGTCTGCGCCGGGCACCGCGTCTGGATTCCAACACAGGGTTATCCCGGCTGGAAACACTGAAGATTTCGCGTGCGACGGCCACTCAGCGCGCGGGGCGTGCAGGGCGTCAGTCTCCTGGTATCGCGATCCGTCTGTGGTCCGAGGCTACGCAACGCTCTCTGAGGCCACAGGATGCGCCCGAAATCCTTGTTGCGGATTTAACGGACTTCGCTCTCGTGACGGCAGCCTGGCAGGACGTCATGGGAACAGCGCCCGACATGTTGCCACTCCTTGATGCGCCTCCTGCCGGAGTGCTTGCGGGTGGGCGTGAGTTGTTGCGTGAGTTGGGTGCCCTGAATGAAGCCGGCCAGATTACGACTCTTGGAAAACGGATGGTTGGGCTCGGAACACACCCGCGTCTTGCGGCCATGCTCTGTGCGGCGAAAACCATCCCCGAGCGTGTGACGGCAGCCTGCCTGGCCGCTCTTCTGGAAGAGCGTGATCCTTTACGCCCCAGACCGAATATGCCTTCCGGGGCATCTGCGGGAGCGGACATTCGCACACGTCTGGCTTTGTTTGAGCGGGATGATCCACGAGCGGACAGGGCCAGCCTGTTCCATATGCGTCAGGCGGCGAAACGCTTTCTGCGCCGCATGGGTGGCAAAGACCTTCCACTCAGCCCGATGCCATCTCATGCAGGGCCACTTCTGGCCGCCGGTTTTCCTGATCGTGTGGCGCAGGCTGCGGGAGAAATTGGACGATTTCGGCTTGCAGGCGGCGGGAGTGCCCGTGTGCAGGCCAATGACGGTCTTGCACGGGAGAAGCTTTTGGCTGCCGCAGCTTTTCACACGCGAACGTCGACGGAAATCACGCTTGCGGCGCCTCTGGATGCTGAACATTTGCCCCAGACGCTTCTGGATCGGACAACGGAGCAGGTTGAAACCAGTCTGGATGGGGCTTCAGGTCGGATTATCGCGCGACGCAGGCTGCGTCTGGGCGCGTTGATCCTGCGTGATCGCAATACAGAAGTAACGCCTGAGGAGGCGCAGGCACTTCTTCTGCAGCAAATCGCGGCTGATCTTGCCCGCACTCTGAACTGGTCTGACGCAGCCTTTCAGTTCCAAGCCCGTGTGGCGCATGCACGCGCGACCTACGCGCCTCATCTGCCGGACCTGTCGATGGCTGCTCTTGCTGATGATCTGGCATGGCTGGAGCCATATCTCGCAGGCTGCGATCGTCTGACTCAGGTGAAAGCTCTCGATCTTCTGTCCATTCTTCGGGCCCGTATGGACTACAGCGACCTTTCCGCACTGGATCGAAAGCTGCCGCCTCGTCTGACGCTCAAAGCCAGCACCCACGACATTGATTATACAGGGGCCGTGCCAACAGTGTCTGCACGAGCACAGGCATTCTATGGCACGGCCGGAACACCGTTGCTCGCTGATGGCGCCGTGCCGCTTCAGTGTGCATTGCTCTCACCGGCTGGCCGCCCACAGGCCATTACTGCTGATCTTGCCGGTTTCTGGAAAGGGAGCTGGTCAGATATGCGCAAGGACATGCGAGGGCGCTACCCAAGGCATGACTGGCCTGAAGATCCGGCAACGGCTGAACCGCCAAAGCCACGTCCCAAACGCTAGGTTCCATCAGGCCATCTGGAAAACTGCCTTACGGAACAGGGAACGCACGCCCTCGGCGTCCACCTCCGTGCAGATCTGAACAGATGGGCGATTGTCCCAGTCTCCGGGTGGATAAACCCGACCGTCTGCTTTTTGAACAGATTCACCCAGGGTAACGCCTTCCGTCGAGACGCGAACGGCACCTTTCTGGGTTTTGAACAATTCCGGCGCAATCACGTATGCTGCAGCAGAGGCATCGTTGACATAAATGCCGTCCAGACCAAGCCCTCGATGAAACGTCATGTAGACCCGCGTGATATCCCACAGGAAACGTCCTGACGGGCCTCCATGCTGGCGCAGGTTTTCGAAGTAGGCGTCTGTCATAAGAGTTTGTGTCGTGACATCGAGCCCTACGATTGTTACCGGCCAACGCGCGGCACAGATCTCATCGGCAGCTCGTGGATCGCCATGGAAATTGGCTTCCGCCGCGGGTGTCACATTTCCCCGTGCATCGTGATGCCCGAATGCGCCGCCCATCAGCACGACATCCTTCACCAGACTGGCAATGTCTGGCGCCTTGCGCAGAGCAAGAGCGAGGTTTGTCATGTGTCCTGTCGCGACGAGAGTGATCTCGTGTGGGTTGGCGCGCACCAGATCAATGATGAGATCATGAGCAGGGCGAGGATCGAGTTTTTTGTGGACTGCCGAGAGAGGAATATCTCCCAGAGCGTTTCGTCCATGAATGGTGACAGGAGGGGACGATGTCACACCATCCAGAGACGCGCCCTGGCCTTTTGAAACCGGGACATCGATCCGGAAGCGTTCGGCCAGATAGAGCGCATTGCGTGTTGTGGTGTCGATCAATCCATTACCGGCCGCAGTCGTAATGCCCATCAGCTCGATGTTTGGCGTGCCATGCAGCAAAAGAAGCGCCATTGCGTCATCGATGCCAGGATCTGTATCGAAAATGACTTTTCGTTGCGCAGGTGCAGCGCGGGTCATATTCGGGAGCAGAGACAAGGATGCAAACCCGGCGGACTGAGCGAGCAGGGAGCGACGGGACATGCGCATGACAGGTTATTCCTTGAGAAAACGAAGTTACCGTTACCATCAAGGAATGACCTGTCTGCGGCAAGCTTTTAGCGGAGCCTGATTGCGAAGCGTCCTGCGCCAGCGGCGGCAAGAGCGAGTAGGCCCCCTGCAATGCTGATGTTCTTATAGAAATGGATCATCATGTCGTAGCGGAGCATTCCGGACATCGTCCAGAAATGATGGCCGATCAGCCCTGTCACGATGGTGTAGAGGGCAAGAACAATCGCAATGGGTTCCACTAAAATGCCGCCAAGCAAAGCCAGTCCTGCCCCGAGCTCCACGACGATAGCGAGGATGGCTGACAGGGTGGGAACAGGCGCACCGGTCTGAATCATGTAGGACACTGCCGCGGGGAAGTCCGCGAGTTTGCCCCATCCCATCACGAGGAAGAGACCGGCGAGCAATACGCGACCTGTGAGGAGAAGGGCATCGCGAGGCAGAAGATTGGTGAGCATCGGGAAAATCTTTCGAAGCAGAAGAACTGCCTTGAAAATATGAAAAGTAGATATTCTAAAAAATAGAAATGATGGAATGATATGATTTCCAAAATGCTCATTATTAGGTTTTTACATCTCCCTCCGGCCTGGCAGGAAATCCCTGTCTGCGGCTTCTTTTAGGAGCTTTGACGGTTTTGTGTTAGCAGCTGAAACATGACGATGTTCGTGACCTGTTTCCCATGAATCGCTCTTTTCAGGCCGCTGCAATCGGGGCCGGAACAGCGACTGTCGTGACAGTAGGCCTGATGCTGGCATTGCGTCTGCACAGCCAAGGAGAGCAACACGCTCCCACATCTCAGCCCGCTACAACGACCATTCAACAGCAGGCCGTTAAACCGCTTTCGTCTATTAGTCCGGATAGCCCTCTGGCAGGAGAAAGCACGGACGCACACGGGATTCCGACGCAGCCTCCGGTTCCGGCCGCGGCACCGGCACTCCCTCCCTTGTTGGTTAAATACGGTCCTCTGAGTTTTGCGCCGCTTGTGCGTCAGGTCATTCCGGCCGTTGTGAACATTGCCATTACCCAGAGCAGCCCGGACGGGCATGATCACGTTCCACCGCAAATCAAGGGAACCCCGCTGGAGAAGCGTTATCATGACCGCATGAAGCGCCAGCAGGACGAAATGGTTGGGGCGGGCTCGGGCTTCATTGTGGATGCGACTGGAATCATTGTGACCAACCGGCACGTTGTCGGTGGAGCGGACAAGGTAGTCGTCTCCCTTTCCAACGGTCATGAAATGCCGGCCCGTCTTCTGGGAGCTGATCCGCTGACGGATATTGCCGTTATCAAGGTCGATAGTCCTGAGCCGTTGCCGCACGTCACCTGGGGCGACAGCCGTCAGACGGATATCGGAGACTGGATTCTGGTGGCAGGGAATCCGTTCGGGTTTGGCTCGTCTGTGACGGCGGGCATTGTTTCCGCCGTCGGGCGTGACCTGGGGATCGGCTCTCTGGACGATTTCATTCAGCTCGACGCCCCCATCAATCCAGGAAATTCTGGCGGTCCGGCCTTCAATATGCGGGGACAGGTCGTGGCGGTGAATGCTGCCATCGTGACGCCTGCCGGGGGCTCCGTAGGTATTGGCTTTGGTATTCCATCTGAAATCGTCGCCCCGATCGTGGCTGAAATCGAAGCAACCGGGCATGTCGAGCACGGCTGGCTCGGTATTACCCTTGATGACGGGGACACGGACGTCGGTATTGCGGGTGTCGATAACGGTGGACCGGCCCAGAAAAGCGGCCTGCGCCGTGGCGACATCGTGCGGCAGGTAGATGGAGCGCCCGTCATTAGCGCCCGTATGCTGTTGCGAAGCATCGCTGCGGCCAGACCGGGCATGGTTCTGAACTTTGGCGTAAGGCGTGGCGGCACGGACCTGACGCTTCCCGTTCATATCGGACCACGCCCCAAGAACGCGGATAACTGATCGAGCCTCCACTTTGACCCGTGGACACAAGCCGGTATTCTGAGACCCTGATACGGCGCCCAGTCGCCCGGAAGGAAGAGAGTAAAATCAATGCGTATCCTGCTCGTTGAGGACGATTCCACAGTCCGCGCCTTTGTGCTCAAGGGATTGCGTGAAGCCGGGCACGTCGTGGATGAGGCGGATAACGGCAAGGATGGTCTGTTTCTGGCTGTCAGTGAAAATTATGACGTTGTGATCCTGGACCGCATGCTGCCCGGCGGGATTGACGGCCTGCGTATTCTGGAAACGCTGCGTGGACAGCAGAATGCGACGCCGGTTCTGCTGCTGTCCGCTCTGGCAGATGTTGATGAACGAGTGGCTGGCCTGAAGGCCGGTGGCGATGACTACATGACCAAGCCATTTGCCTTCTCAGAGCTTCTGGCCCGGATTGAGGCGCTCGGCCGCCGTGGTCGGCCTGAATCTGCTCCTCAGACACGTTTGACTGTGGGCGATCTGGAGATGGATCTGCTTTCCCGGACTGTGAAGCGCGGGAACGAGAAGATTGATCTTCAGCCCCGCGAATTTCGTCTGCTGGAATTTCTGATTCGTCATGCGGGGCAGGTCGTCACGCGGACCATGCTGCTGGAGCGCGTGTGGGATTATCATTTTGACCCACAGACCAACGTGATTGACGTGCATGTTTCACGCCTGCGCCAGAAAGTGGACAAGCCGTTTGCAACGCCCCTTATCCATACGATCCGCAACGCCGGATACATCCTGCGCGCGGACTGACCCGTGAAAATCTGGCGCGGTTTTCGCCGTCTCGGGAAGCGTTTGCGCTGGCCGATCCGGTCTGCAGGGCTGAATTTCGCGCTGGCCTACGGGTTGGTGTTCATCATTTCTGCGGGTGTGTTCCTGTCGTTCATCTGGTGGAACACCACTGGCCAGCTTGACCGTCAGGTCGAAGCTGCCGTGCAGGTGGATGCCCACGATCTGGCACAACGCTGGGTTCATGGTGGCCCGGCGGCTCTGGCGCTCGCCATTCAGGACCGACTGGATCAGAACGTCGAAGATGACGAGCTTTATTTGCTCGTCGGGCCTGATGGTCGCAAATATGCTGGAAATCTACCGGGCTGGCCTGTGGTCATCACCCAGATGGATGAGTTTTATGAACTCTCCATCCGCCGGGATGGTTTTCGCACTCAAGCCAAGATGCACGCCTTTCCGCTGTCGGAAGGCTTTCGCCTGATTGTTGGGCGGGATGTTCGGGGCCGGCAGGTCGTCCGGCACGTTCTGACCGATACGCTTATCTGGGCCTGGGTTATGGTGTCGCTGCTGGCGGCGGGTGGGACGCTCGCCATTCGGCGGATTTTTCGACAGGTCGTGCGCTCCATTGCCCGCACGACGTCTGCTGTAGCGCAGGGAGACCTCAGTCGTCGCATACCGCTGACCGGCAATGAAACCGATCTTGTCGCTCAGACAGTCAACACCATGCTCGAACGTATCAACCGTTTGATGGATGGCGTGCGGCAGGTCTCGAATGCCATTGCCCATGACCTGAGAACGCCCATTGCGCGAGCGCGAGCGCGGTTGGAAGATGCGAGCCTGACTGCCACGTCTGAAGACGAGCTCCGTGCCGCGATTGATCGTGCTGTTCTGGATCTGGACCATGTCACGTCCATTTTCGAAGCTCTTCTGCGTATCGCCCAACTTGAAGCGGGGGCGCAGCGGGCGGCGTTTACAGTGCTGGACATTCCGCCTTTGCTGGAAGGTCTGAGCGAGCTTTATGAAGCATCCATGGAAGATGCTGGCCTGAAACTCGATTTCCGGATCGGGACATTGGCGCCGGTCAATGGAGACCCGCATCTTCTCCAGCAGGCTGTTGCCAATCTTCTCGATAATGCCATCAAGTTCGCGCCGGAAAATACGACGATCACCCTCTCTGCCGTTATGCAGAAAGGGCGTGTTGCCGTCAGTGTTTCGGATCAGGGCCCTGGCATGAGTGAACAGGATATGGCCCGTGCGTCAGAGCGGTTTTTCCGAGCCGAAACAGCGCGAAACACCCCAGGCGCAGGGCTTGGCCTTTCGTTGGTGCAGGCTGTCGTTCAATTGCACGGTGGAACTATGGAGCTTGCTGCTGGAAAGCCGGGGCTACGGGTAACGCTGCTTCTGCCCGCCATTCAGAATACAAAGACCCTCTCCGCATGACGGAAGTTTCATTCCTCCCTCACACGTGGCTTAGGTGAGACCGTGTAAAGAAGGCCGAATGCGCCTTCTGCCTCCAATGTCTGTCTGTCTTCTGGGTCTGGTGGGAAGCCTCGCGGCTGCCCCCGTTGGGCATACGCCATCGCAGAATGCGCCTGCCCGACCTGTTAGCGGGAAAGAAGAGGGCGTCATTTCCGTGACCTCTGACAGTACGGAATACTGCACGCAGCTTACACAAAATGTGGACCATCTTCTGGCGACGCCACATGGCATTCCTGTAGGAGCCATGGATGATGCGCGCCGCCTGCGCACAGAGGGCGATACACTCTGCAAGCATCACCATTTGCGCGCAGGGATCGCAAGGCTGCGTCGTGCGTTGGTGCTTCTGGAACATAGTGAGGAGCATTCATGAAGCGTCTTTTCCGTCTGGCCACGCCGCTAGCTGTCCTGTCTCTGGCGATTTTCTGTCAGGCACGGGCAGCGGAACCCCAGACAACTGGAACAGAGCTTGATTTTACCGTCACGGGTGAAGCCCATGCAGCGCCAACGCTTCTGACGGTACGTCTTTTCGGGCGGGCGGAGAGTGCCTCTGCAATTGAGGCTCAGAAAACCCTAAATGCCCATATGGCGGAAGCTATGAAAACGGCATCCGGGCTCTCAGGGATTGAAGCTCAGGCTGGCAGTTATTCCCTGTCGGACCAGACGCCAGAACACGGCCCAACGCGCTGGACCGCTCGTCAGGATCTGAGTTTGAGCGGTAAGGATGCTGTGTCGCTTCTTGATCTGTCAGGCAAGTTGCAAAGTCATGGCCTGATGATGGATGGGCTGGACTGGTCTTTGGACTCCGAAACACGGGAAACGCTCCTGCGTCAGGCCCGCACTCAGGCGCTTCAGAAAGTTCGCCAGGAAGCTGAAGAAAGTGCCAAAACGCTCGGCTTGCATGTGGTCCGGTTGAAGCAGATCCGTGTGTCCTCCATGGAGCCAGGGCCACGTCCGGTCATGTTGATGGCGGCTCGTGCGGCTAGCGATTCGTTCACACCGCCGCAAGGCACCCCGCAGGAACAAACTCTTCGCGTTACAGTAAGTGTTGAAGCCGAACTGGCTCCCTGACATGTCACGTTTGACGGTCTGGCATGACGGAAACTGTCCTTTATGCCAACGTGAAATCGCCTTGATGCGTCGGCTGGACCGGCGTGGAAACATCGACTTCATTGATGCCTCCGGAGAAATTACGGATTGCCCGTTGGACCGTGCAGCCTTGCTCGCCCGGTTTCACGCACGCGAGGGCGAGCAGCTCTATGACGGCGCGGCTGCTTTTGCGGCCATGTGGCGTGCCATTCCGGTTCTCCGGCCTTTGGGCGAAGTCGCCCGTTATCCGCTGGTGCTTAAAGGCCTGGAGGCCCTGTATGGGCAGTTTTTGAAGGTGCGGCCCGTACTCCAACGGCTGGTTCGCAAGGCCAGCCAATAAGGTAACCTTCATTTTTCGTTCGAAATGGTTGTGCAAATAGCAAAGTTCAGACATATTTTGACATGAAGCGTTGTGAAGGGCTGTTTCATGAAAGTCTGGATGCCTCTTGTTGCCGCATTGCTTGCCTTAGCGCCTTCTCTTCACGCTCAGGAGAAACTGGTCGTGCAGGGTTACTCTGCCGATCAGACCCGGCATGCCGTGGAAGAAATCGTCCAGCCTGCCAGTGGTCGTCAGATTGCTCGTTGGGATCAAACGGTCTGTTCACAGTTCATTGGTTTTCCAGCCGGGGTGGAAGAGCAGTTTCAGGGGCATCTGGAAGAGCGTTTTGCGAAATATGGTGTTCGCCTGCAGGCACATTGCAGGATACCCCGTCTTTTCATTCTCGCTACTGTCCATGAAGACGATCTCATCTCCCATATTCTGGATCGTGATCCTTATCTCATGCAGGGTGTCGATACGTCGCCCGTCTTTGCTGACAACATCCGCCTCCCATCGCCACGCGTGACAAAAGCCCTGCGGGACAATTATCCGGTTCGCTGGTTTGCGGATGTGGGGATTGAGGATAGCGACCACACGCCGATGCATGTCATTCCAACACTCATGGGCCCAACCTATGTGCAAGAGCCGTTAACGACGTCTTTCCTGGGATCACGGACGGTCGAAACGATCAAGTATATGGCGGTGACAGTAGACCTTTCGAGAATGGACGGCGTGTCATGGCCATCCCTCTACGAGTATGTGTCTATGATCGCTCTCACAAATCCGGCGCTTAAGGATTACGACACTACAGAGAGCGTTCTAGGTAGCTTTGTGCAGAAAAAGCAGCCGCAGCAGGGGAATTTTTCCATGACTGACCTTGATGATGCGATTGTCCATCAGGTCTATTCCTTGGACCCCGCTGAAGATGGCCGCTCCGAGACGCAGAAAATCACAATGGACGTCACGGCCAGTCTCCATCACTGAATGCTTTCAGGACAGAGCCATCGTGGTCAGATCGCCGCAGAATGCAGCCGTATTAACGGTCACGACGTGCTCTTCCAGAAGCCATTCGGGGCGCAGACAATCCAACACATGAATGGGCACAATGCGCCCTTCGCGTGCTGTTAGGGTTGAGGCAGCTTGCAGCGCACGGGGTGAGTGTCTTTCCATAATCATGACGGCGCATTCCGGCAAAGCTCCGGGGTCAACGCGCTGGATACGGTCAGCGAGTCCGGGGGAAAGGCGCTGCATCCAGTCCAGTGCGTGATCTGGGCCAAGAACCAGAGCAGGGTTGCCGGTTCCCAGAGCCATACCGACAGCCCTGAGAATGGCAGGCCAGCTTTCGCCTGCGCAGAGTACCGGACCACAGGGCTTGAGTGTCAGTGTGTTGGTCTCTCCAGCGGGGCCGGGCAGTGTCATTGAGAAGCCCGTCATGGCATGCGCAATATCCTGCCGGATCTGGCGGGCTGAGACGGCATCCCGGCTCTCAAGAAACGTCACCAAACTTTGCGCATGGCGCGGGATACTACCCGGATTTGCATCTTTAGGCGCAAACCATGGGGATGTGCGGGCACTCATGCGGCGGAGGGCAAAAGGACCACCTGCCTTGGGGCCACAACCGGAAAGTCCGGATCCACCAAAAGGCTGTGAGCCAATAACTGCTCCTGTTATGGCCCGATTGACGTAGATGTTCCCCGCCTGAATGCGGTTAGTCGTGCGATCCACTGTCATGGCGACACGCGAATGAACGCCAAAAGTCAAGCCGTACCCCATGGAATTTACAGCGTCGATCACGCCGTCCATTTCGTTGCGGTTGAAGCGACGCACATGCAGGACCGGCCCGAACACTTCATGCGGAATATCGGCAACACGGCCGATTTCAATCAACGTCGGCGGAAGGAAATGGCCGTATCGACAGTTTTCACCCAGTTCGGGGGACCAGACCGTTCGGCCAGCCCGACGCATCATTTCAACATGATCCATCGCTTCCGTTCGAGCTTCCGGAGAGATAATTGGCCCGATATCCGTTGAAAGGCGTGCCGGATTCCCAATAGCCAGATCCTGAATCGCGCCCTTCAGAAGCTCAAGAACATGGTCTGCACAGTCTTCTTGAATCAATAGGATACGAAGAGACGAACAGCGTTGCCCCGCACTGTCAAAAGCAGAACTCAGAATATCCTGCACGACCTGTTCTGCATGCGCGGAGCTATCGACCAGCATTGCATTTTGTCCGCCCGTGCGCGCCACAAGAGGAACAGGTGTGCCCGTGCGCCCCTGCCGGTCAAAGATCTGGCGTGAAACGGCTTTGCCAACGGGCGTTGAGCCGGTGAACATCACGGCATCGACCCGGTGATCGGCTACCAGACGCTCTCCCACCGATCCATCGCCTGGCAAAAGGTGCAGAACTTCACGTGGAATCCCAGCTTCATGCAGAAGCTGAACGGTGCGGCTTGCAATAAACGGGGTTTGCTCGGCTGGCTTGGCCAAAACAACGTTTCCCGCTGCAAGAGAGACGGAAATCTGTTGCACGAACGCCGCCAGCGGGCTGCTCCAGGGACTGATACACGCAACAAGGCCGAGCGGTGAGGCTTGCAAATGATAATCCCGCCCTTGCAGGCGTTCCGCATCATGGCGAAGAATACTGACGGCCTCACGGACTTCATCCTGAGCAGCCGGAAGAGTCTTTCCAGCTTCCCGTACCAGAAGCGCCATGAGCTCAATCCGGTGGGCTTCAATCAGATCAGCAGCTTTCACCAAGCAGGCAATCCGCACTTCAGGGCTGCTGCCTGCCCAACTGGCAAGCGCATGTTCCGCTGTCTCCAGTGCAGACAGCAGTGTCTTTCCATCAGTCTCGACAACGTCTCCGATCGGGTCATGTCGGTCTGCGGGGTTGTAGAGGAGACGGGAGCGGTCGTGCTGACGGGTGACACCCGGCGTCAGAGCGCGGGCGTGGAGGAAGGGCGCATCTCCATCGAGGGTTTCATGGAGGGCCCGAAGCGTCAGCTCATTGAAAAGATCGAGACCTGCCGCGTTGCGTCGCCCAGGCTGGAAAATATCTGAAGGTGCACGAACCGCACGATTAGGGCGCTCGGTTCTCAGAATGGCGCGTGTTGCCTCGACGGGGTCAGCCGTTAACGCTTCGATCGTAATGGCCGGATCTTCGTCGCGGCTGACAACGAGTGAGGCAGCTCCATTTTCCAGTAGCTGTCTGACGAAACTGGGCATGAGTGCCGCGACTTCCCCAATGGGAGCATGTACCCGGCAGGGCAGGTTCATGCCCTGTTGGTTTCGGAGATGCTGCGCGAGGGCCAGCCCCAGCCCATGCAGGCATGCGAACTCGAAATCTCCCGGTCGAACCTGCCCTGCGAGCGCCAGAATATGACCAATAGTCCGCGGGTTATGGGTGGCAAACTGCGGGTAGGTGGCATCCAGCGATTCAAGAAGCTGTCGGGCGCAGGCGAGATAACTGACATCCGTGTGGCAACGGCGCGTGAAAACAGGGAAGTCAGCCAGTCCGGTTTTCTGGGCTTGTCGAATTTCCGAATTCCAGCAGGAGCCTTTGACCAGTCTGACAAGAACGCGGCGCCCGGTGCGTCGGCCTAGATCAATAAGAAAATCTACGACAGTTGAAGCACGTCGATCATAGGTCTGGACGGTCATGCCAAGCCCGTTCCAGTTCCCCAGTTCAGGCAACACACAGAGAGCCTCAAGCAGATCCAGCGTCAGCTCAAGATGCGTACTGTCTTCGCTGGAGAGCAGGATGCCGACATCCAGTTGCCGTGCCCGGATGGTAAGCCTTTGCAAGATCGGCAACAGCTCCGTCATGATCCGCTCGCGCCTGAAACGGCTGAATCGCGCGCTCAATGCGGGCAGACGTACATACAGCATCGGGCGGTCATGAAAGTCGCCGGTGATGCCCGCGTGTTGGCTGATATCTTCCAATGCGTCTTCATAGACGGTAAGGGCATCAAGGGCTTGATGAGCCGTCAGAGCGGTGTTGACCTGCGGATCATATGCATATGTCAGCCCATATTTTTCTGCAGGGGCGGATAGTCTCAGAGCCTGAGCCAGTGTAGAGCCCAGAATGAATCCGCTTCCTACGGCACGGATAGCTTTTTCCAGACTGCGCCGAACCATGGGAGTAGATGTCTGAAGGGTTAGCCGACGAAGGCTGAACCCCTTGCTCTGGTTGAAACGCCCTGCAAGGGACAGGTTCAACGCAATCGAGTTCACAACCGACGCACGGCGTTTACTGATATGCCGTCCCCAGTCGGTAGCTCCCACGAGAGAACGGATCAGCGCATCCTGAGTCGCAGAATCCGGAATGCGCAGGAGTGCCTCTTCCAGAGCCAGAACAGATTGCCCTTCAGGTGAAGACAGAGGGAATGCCTGCAAAAGGCTCCCCACAATATCGGGCGAGGAGTCTCGTGCGGCCTCAGCAAGGCCATGGGCTACTCTGGTGGCTTGACGATCCTGCTCAGGCGTCAGGTCAGCACGCGGCAGCAGCGCATCCACACATTCCGCCTCGGGCCGATAGTGAGCAGCGGAGACAGCGTTACGGAGCGGTGAGCGTGGTGCGCGTGAGAGTAGAAATTCCGCAAATGGCGCGGCGGGGCGTGAAGCCGGGTTCGTCGTCGGATGGGTCATGGAGTCCATTCCAGGCGGGTTAAAGCCCGGGGAGGCCTTTAAAACAGAATAGAAAGCGCTCTTAGCGCAACATCGTAGCCAAAACACCCAATGATTGATCTGAAATCGGATTTATTTCTGATCACAGCCTCTTTTTCAAACGCTCATAAGATGCACTGAGAGGCTCATTTTATAAATATTGGAAATATTTTCGGAACTGTAATGTCCAATTTGAAAAGAGAATTTCTTTTAAATTATTAATTTATTTCAATCGTATCAAAGATATGGTTTCAGAAACGATGTGATGAACGAATGGAGTTTGAGGAATTATTAAGAATTTCCTCTTACAGACAAAGGACAAGGAGTCGGAATGACCACACTTTCCCCCAGCCCCTGTCTGCTTACACGTCGTACCTTCACAGAATATTTGCGAGTAGCAGTCGGCCTGGAAGAAGTGGGGCAGCGTGAGAGTGCTATCGACGTTCTGCGAGAGGCAGAAACGCTTCTGCCAGAAAGGCCTGAAAGTCTTTTTCTTCTTGGTGGCGTTTATGAGCGTCTTCAGTGCTGGGAAAAGGCATCCCTGTTCTATGGCAAGGCCCTCGAAGCAAGGCCTCATGCGGCAAGGGTCTGGCATCGACTGGGCATTGCCTTGCTGCATCAGGATGATCTGGGAGGGTCTATCAAAGCTCTGGACACTGCCATGCAGCAGGACCCGGCTATTCCTGAGTACGCTACCGACCTGAGTATGGTTCTGTCACGCGATGGACAGTTTGAAGCGGCGCTGGGTTTCGCACAGTCTGCTTTGAAAATGCAACCGGATGATGCAAACGCTCTCAATAACGCCGGGCATATTCTCCAATGTTTGAACCGCTCTGCAGAAGCCTTGCAGTTTTACGATGCTGCGCTTCAACGGTCTCCCGATCATCCCGTTATCCGTTTCGGCCGTGCGACGGCTTTGCTGAAATCGGGTGATTTTCTTCTAGGATGGCAGGAATACGAAAGTCGTTGGCTCTCTTCGAGAACAGTCAGGGCTGATATCGACGCGCCAGTCTGGGAAGGGGAATCCCTGAAGGGGTGCACCATTCTTGTTCATCACGAACAGGGATATGGAGACACACTGCATTTCATTCGCCTGATGCCGATACTGGCCCAGCGGGGTGCCGAAGTTGTAGTGCAGGTTCCAGTTCCATTGGTACGACTGATGCAGCGTGTAGCGGGCGTATCCCGGGTAGTCTCGGTTCTCGATCCTGCCGACAGCTTCGACTATCATTGCCCGATGCTGAGCCTTCCCGTGAGGCTCGGACTGACGGCAGAGTTTGTTGGACAGTTTCCATATCTGTCTGTGTCAGAAGGCGACATGGCAGCACAGGGCAGTAAGCTTCGCCTTCAGGTTCAAAGCTCCCGTCAGACGCCGGATTTCATCGTGGGGCTCGTTTGGAGCGGAGACCCGAGACCCCATGATCTTCGCGCTACACAGACGGATCGCCGCCGCAGCATAACATTAAGCACGTTGGCGCCTTTGTTTTCGGTGGAAGGCGTACGCTTTGTTAGTTTCCAAATGGGAGCAGCCCGCCATCAAGTTGCTGAAACCGGACTACCACTGGTTGATGGGACGGAAAATATTCTCGATTTCGCTGATACCGCTGCCAGACTCTCAGGTGTGGATCTTCTGATTACGGTGGACACGTCCATGGCTCATCTGGCGGGTGGACTGGGCAAACCCGTCTGGATGCTGTCACGCTCTGACGCTTGCTGGCGTTGGGGAGACGCAGGAACTCAGACCGCTTGGTATCCGGATATGCGAATTTTCCGTCAGCCTGTGGCAGGAGATTGGGGGAGCGTGGTTGACGATGTCCGGCTTACTCTTGTCCGGCTCATGGATTTGTATCGCGGCTCTCAGCATGAGTCCGGCGAATAGGCGAGCTCCAAGACTAAAGGCATAAAAAAAGCAGCCTTCCGAAGAAGGCTGCTTTTCCTGTGGATCTCGTAAGAACCTAGGTTTTAGCGCGGAGCTATAACCATGAGCATCTGACGGTTTTCCATACGGGGCATCTGCTCAACCTTGGCCTTTTCTTCGACCTCGATGCGGATACGCTCCATCATCTTTGCACCCAACTCCTGGTGAGCCATTTCACGGCCCTTGAAGCGAAGGGATACCTTTACCTTGTCGCCGTCATCCAGGAACGAGTTGATGGCCTTGAGCTTCGTCTGGAAGTCATGCTCGCCCGTGCCGGGACGAACCTTCACTTCCTTGATCTCAACGACCTTCTGCTTCTTGCGGGCTTCGTTCTTCTTCTTCTGCTGCTCATACTTGAACTTGCCGTAGTCCAAGATCTTCACAACAGGGGGAACAGCGGTCGGGCTGATTTCCAGGAGGTCAAGGCCAACCGAGAAAGCACGCATCAGAGCATCCCGGGTCGTCATGACGCCTTGCATTTCGCCTTCTTCGTCAATCAGACGAACCTGCGGAACACGGATTTCCTCATTGACGCGCGGCCCCTCACGTGTGGGCGCGGCCTGCATCGGCGGTCTAGCTATGGTCAGCTCCTGTCGTAATTTTCATACAAGGACCAGCACTGACCCGAACGCCCGCGCCTCGTCAAAGAGGGGCGGGTTTCGATCTTTGCCGATCCCATTCCTTTTGCACATAGTCCTGCGCCCTTCCGGGCGCAAGGGTATTACGCTCAATCCTTCGAAAACCGGGCAATATCAGGTGGGGTGGCCTCGGCTGTGAGGGCTTTTACAGCTTCTTCGAGTCCCAGAATTTCCTGATTGGCGCCCCCAAGGCGACGCATCGCCACTTTGCGCTCTTCTGCTTCACGGCGTCCAACCACCAGAATAACGGGAACGCGCGCAAGGCTGTGTTCGCGGATCTTGGCGTTGATCTTGTCGTTGCGAACGTCGGTTACAACCTGAAGCCCGGCTGCCTTCAGTTCGGCAGCAACCTCACTGGCGTAATCAGCAGCATCGGAAACGATGGACGCCACTACAACCTGCGTCGGCGCCAGCCAGAACGGGAACTTGCCAGCATACTGCTCGATCAGGATGCCGATAAAGCGCTCGAAGCTGCCGAGGATGGCGCGGTGCAGCATGACCGGGCGATGACGCTGGCTATCTTCACCAATATAGGATGCATCCAGACGCTCTGGCAGAACGTAGTCCACCTGAAGCGTACCGCACTGCCAGTCACGACCGATGGCGTCCGTCAGAACGAACTCCAGCTTCGGGCCATAGAAGGCACCTTCGCCAGGGTTGTACTCGTATTCGACGCCAGCGATTTCACAGGCCGTCTTGAGCGAGCCTTCGGCCCGATCCCAGACTTCGTCAGAGCCGGCACGCGTCTCCGGACGGTCCGAAAACTTCACGCGGAAGCTCTCGAAGCCCAGATCCGTGTAAACCTCGGCCAACATCTTCACGAACTTTGCGGTTTCATCCGCAATCTGATCGTCCGTGCAGAAGATATGAGCATCATCCTGCGTGAAACCACGAACGCGCATAATGCCATGCAGCGAGCCGGACGGCTCATAACGATGGCACGCACCGAACTCAGCCATACGCAGCGGCAGTTCACGGTAAGACCGCAGACCATGGCGGAAGATCTGCACATGGCACGGGCAGTTCATCGGCTTCAGGGCGAGGGTTTTGTCCTCATCCTCAACCTGCGCGATGAACATGTTCTCACGGTACTTGTCCCAGTGACCGGAGGCTTCCCAGAGGGCACGGTCCACGAGTTGTGGCGTGCGGACTTCTTCGTAACCATTCCGGGACTGAGCGCGGCGCATGTAGTCCTGAAGGACCGTGTACAGACGCCAGCCCTTGTGGTGCCAGAAGATCTGTCCGACGGCTTCTTCCTGAATGTGGAAGAGGTCCATCTCGCGGCCAATGCGGCGATGATCGCGCTTCTCGGCTTCTTCCAGACGCATCAGATGAGCGTCCAGCTCCTTCTTGTCGCGCCAGGCTGTGCCGTAAATGCGGGTCAGCATGGGGTTGCGATGGTCACCACGCCAGTAAGCACCGGCCACGCGCATAAGCTTGAAGGCCGTGCCAACGTCTGCTGTGCCGCGCAGATGCGGGCCGCGGCAGAGATCGAGCCATTCGCCCTGACGGTAGATCGAAATCTGCTCGCTTTCCGGCAGATCGCGGATCAGTTCGGCCTTGAAGTCCTCACCCTTCTCTTCAAAGAAGCGGATGGCTTCGTCACGGTCCCACACTTCACGGGTAAAAGGGGCGTTGGCAGCGACGATTTCGCGCATCTTGGCTTCGATGGCTTCGAAGTCATCCGGCGTGAACGGTTTCTCGCGGGAGAAGTCGTAATAGAAGCCGTCCTTGATGCTCGGACCGATCGTGACCTGCGTTTCCGGCCAGAGCGACTGCACGGCTTCTGCCAGAACATGCGCCGCATCATGGCGGATCATCTCAAGTGAGGCATCGTCTTTTTTCGTGACGAACTTGACGGCCGCGTCGTCCGCAATCTCGGTTGAAAGATCGACGAGCTTGCCGTTCACCTCCATGGCCAGGGCAGCTTTTGCCAGCCCCGGACCGATGGAGGCGGCGATAGTCGTGCCCGTCACGGTCCCGTCGAACGTGCGGACGCTTCCGTCGGGGAGTGTGATGGCGGGCATGGGATCGCTCCTCTGCGATTGCTCCCGGCAGCCCTCTGCCGGGAAAAAGACACGCGTAAATGGCCCCAATCGGGGATTGGCCGCAAGCCCTGCACCGGCCTGAAAGCAGATTTATACGGTAGGAGCTGCCGCCTGAAGCAGAAATGGCTCCATTCCGCTGGCATTCGGGCGCCGTCCTTCGCGCCATCCGGCGTCCATGTAATGGATCAGCGGCCAGATGCCATAAAAGGCGTCTTTCACCACATCTTCATTCTCGTAGGCGTAGGCGAGGGGATCAAACAGGCCGTATTCGTGCTGTGATCCATCTTCCAGTCGACGATGAGTCAGAAAATTCTGTGGAACATGCACTGGGAACTGCGGCGCGGCCGTATCTCCGAGGATTGGCGCAGGATCTACGCCTAACGCCCGGAAATGGTCTGCGATGACGGGCGCATAAATATCGGGCGTGTACAGGTAGCTGCGGAGGAAATCTTCCTGGCTGGCCTGAAAATAGTACCGAAGATGATATCCCTCCTTTGGGTTCTCGGGTGTGATCTGGCCCGCTCTTGGCTTTTCCCCTGGAATTGCGCCAGCGATATGAGCGAGCTTCTGACGGGCAAAGCGGCGTATGTCTTCGTAGTCAGGTCGATTGTGCAGATGAAGATGCACAAAGGGCGTCCGCACGCAGCGCTCTGGGTAGATGGTCTGCGGGGCATGCAGGCCCCGATCCAGTCCCACAATCGTATGAGCCTTGAACAGTGCCCTCGGAACCGACTGGGGGCGGTAGTAATTGGGAGCATTTGGCACGTTCAGAAGGAGGCGATCGGTAATCAGGGTCGCCTGTTCGTTTTTCAGAAGCTCGAACTGCGCGCGGATTTCCGCCGGGTCCACCGAGAGGCGATCGAGGAAGAACGCAAGAAATTCATCGCAATCCATGGGAAGTGCGAAATCACAGGCATTTTCCGCATCCCAGCCTCGGATAATGTCCGTGAAGATTTCACCTTTCCGCAAAAAATCCTTTTGGGACCGATATTTGCGGATGATCTGCACACCCTGCGCTTCATAACGCTTCTGCACATCTTTGACGTGTGGGTCTGTAGAGCCATTGTCGACAACGGTCAGATTGGAGAGGCCGAAAATGGCCCCGTGCCAGAGGATCCATGGCTCAAGAAGCGCGGCCTCGTTTTTCTGCATCGTGACGCAACGGATAACTGTCATCTGGGGAGTAGAGCCTCTATGCGCGATGCAGGTAACAGAGCCAGATCTGGAACATCCAGAATGGTTGTGCGTCCCGGTGTGAGTGAAAGTGGAGCGGTCAGGCGCGGATCACTGTCTTGGGAAAACAGGGCGATGATAGGACGATCCATAGCTGCGGCGAGATGGATCGGACCTGTATCGTTGCCAATGACAAGGTCAGCTCTGTGGAGAACGCCCGCCAGCTCAATCAGACTGGTCTTGCCGGTGAGGTCCAGGGCGCTCGGGCAGTCCTGCAAAATCTGTTCAGCAAGAGGCTTTTCGGCCGCACAGCCTACAATGACCGGAGTCAGGCCACGGGAAGCAACAGCTTGAGCAATTTCTGCAAACCGTGTGACGGGCCAGCGTTTCTGAGGGCGATGTGGGGCCGCTCCGGGAATAAGCACGACGGATCGACCGGAAATTTCTGGCCCATGTCCTTTCAGCCAGTCCGGAACCTCTCTGGGGATGGGCTGGACGCCCGCAGCGCGTAGCTGATCTTCAAGACGCGTTAGCGTGTGCATCTCATTGCGGGACGGATTGGCATGCGGATGGCAGCAGCCATCAGAGATGCCGGACCAGTTGCGTGGTCTGCCTGCAAGTCGGAAATAAGTGCGAGACCGCCCTGAGGTCTGGAGATCAAAAATGCGATCAAATCCGCGCAGCGCACGCGACAGGCGAAGCAAAGCGACTGGGTGGGCCAGGGACGGGCGACGATCTGTCGTGACGTCATCGAACCAGGGGGCGGCTTTTGCCAGCTCCACGAACGGAGGGGTCGTCAGCAGGGTGATGCTGTCGTGCGGGAACGCGGCCCGGATCGAAGCGAAGGCCCCAAACGCCTGAACGAAATCGCCCAGAGCACCGAGCTTGATGACAAGAATGCGACTCATGACCCTATTTTCTAACAGGGTCTGACGGAACGCCAACCATTAGAGCTGACGTTCCGCAAAAAGAAATCCTGCGTGAGCGGGATCAGGCGGTTGTGTCGAGACCTGGAGACGCCTTTGCTGCATCAGCTTCCGGCGTTCCCTTAGCGACAACAACCATGGCTGGCTTCAGCAAACGGCCCTTCAGAAGCCACGCTGGCGTCCAGGATTGCATGACGTGGCCGGGCGTATGCTGATCAGAGGGCTGTTCCGCCATGGCCTGATGCAGATTGGCATCAAACGGCTTGCCGGTCGGGTCTTCACAGGTGATGCCGTGACGCTCAAGAATGTTGATGAAGGACCGTTCCGTGCCTTCAATTCCTTCACGCAGCTTTGTGATGAGGCTGTCTTCGCCTTCGGTCTTCGTCGGAAGGGAGGCAAGGCCGCGCTGAAGATTTTCAGCTGCCTCGACAACGTCACGCGCAAATTTCTGAATGGCGTACTGACGAGCGTCTTCCACATCCCGCTTGGCGCGGGCGCGGATATTCTGGTTCTCTGCTTCAGAACGGACCCAGCGATCCTTGAGTTCGGCCACTTCGGCTTCAAGAGCCTCAATGCGCGCTTCCGGCGTGGTTTCTTCCAGCGTTTCGCCGCCGGTTTCGTTCATGCCGGGGGTCTCGACGCCCTGCTCAGGCACGTCGTTTACAGTTTCCGGCGTAGTCTTCTGGTCTGTCATGTCACGACCTTATCTTGTGGGACGGGCCAACTCATGGCCCCGTTCTTCTTCAGGAGATAACGCGGATTGTCTCAAAGACAAGGGTTGCAACGTGGTAGGATGTCATTGAAATGCCTATTTCCCGCCACAGTGCGCCATGCGTTATAGATAATCTACGCATCAGATTTTAGCAGACGGACCCCATATGGAGACGCCACACACTTCCTTTCCGCCTCAATCGGCCAACTGTCAGACGCCTTCTGGCATCGCTGCAGCACCGATTATCGCGCTTGTGGATGACGATCGGAACATTCTTGCTTCCGTCCAGATGACCCTCGAATCCGAAGGGTTCACCGTTCACACCTATACGGATGGTGAAAGTGCGCTTCAGGGAATCACCAGCCGCCCGGTCAGCCTGGCGGTGCTGGACGTCAAGATGCCGCGCATGGACGGGATGGAGCTGCTTCAGCGCCTGCGCGCCCGATCCAACCTTCCTGTCATTTTCCTGACGTCGAAAGACGAGGAGCTGGATCAGCTCATGGGGCTGCGCCTCGGGGCTGACGATTACATCACCAAGCCGTTTTCCCAGCGTCTGCTGATCGAACGCATTCGTGCGTTGCTGCGCCGACAGGATGCCAGCCGCGCCGAAGCGGCAGGCGCTACAACTGTGGGCTCAGCCATCGTTCGTGGTCAGCTTTCTCTGGATGAAACACGCCATCAGTGTCTGTGGGGCGGTCAGGATATTGCCCTGACGGTCACGGAGTTTCTTCTGGTGAAGGCGCTGGCCATGCGCCCGGGAATGGTGAAGTCCCGCGATCAGCTGATTGATGCGGCATACGGCGACAACATTTACGTCGATGACCGGACGATCGACAGCCACATCAAGCGTGTTCGCAAGAAATTCCGGCAGGTGGATGACAGCTTCAATCAGATCGAAACGCTCTATGGCATTGGATACCGTTACAAGGATGAGTGAGGCGCTGTGACGGGTTTGCTTGTGAGGCAGAAGATACGTCATGGGTCGTAGAGAGCCGGCCCATGCACTCCCCTACGATCTGGACTCGGATCGCCTCGAACAGGGGCGTGACCGCCGCCGCGCGGCTACCGTCAGAGCAGGAGTCTGGCAGTCTATCCGTCGTGTGCTCAATGCGGGAACGGGGGGAGACGGGGATCGCAGTCAACGGCGCAGGCTTGCCTCACCCCTGCTGGGGCGTATCCTTCTTCTGAACATACTGCCCTTGGCTCTTTTGGCTGTGACATTGCTGTTTCTGGACCAGTTTCAGAACGGCTTGCTCGAAACGGACGTCAATGCCCTGCGCGAGCAGGCTCACATTTATGCTGCGGCTATCGGGCAGTCAGCGGTCAGTGCTGCGCCCAAAACAGGCGGGAAGCCTGCGCCAGGCGGGGACTATGTTCTGGATTCCCGCGCAAGGCCGCTCCTTGCACGCCTGACAGAGCCAAGCCCCAATGCTCATGCCCTGTTGTTTGATCCGGATGGCAAGCTGGTTGCGGATAGCCGGACGGAACCCAAACTGCCCCCTAAAGCTGTGGCACCCGACGCAGTTCCTGAGGGAGAAACATGGCATCCACCGCGAAACAACGCGCTGGAAACCTTTTATGACTGGCTCCTGTCGCTGCTGCCGCTCACATCCAGTGAAGGCATTGTCACACTCGACACGCCAGATGCCGCAACTGACGGTCCCCATGATGCACAGCCGCTCAGAGCGCAGTCTGAACTGCCGCCCTTCATTCGTCGGACTAAGGATCATCAGCTGGTCGTGACGGTTGTGGAGCCCGTGGTGCATGACGGGCTGACGGTCGGGGAAATCCAGCTGACCCGGCATGCCCCGGAAGTAGATCGATCCTTGTTTGCGGTTCGCTCTTCCATCCTGTCGCTTGTGCTGGCGGCGTTGATCGTAACGGTCCTGCTGTCCTGGTATCTGTCCCTGACAATTGCTCGCCCGCTGCTGACGCTGGCGCGTGCCTCACATGAAATGAGGGAATCTGACGGGCGCAAGGACCTCGTCCCGGAGCGCCTCTTGGCCAGACGTGACGAAATCGGTGTTCTGGCGCGCTCACTGCGTGGAAGTGCTTTGGCTTTGTGGGCGCGTATGGATGACATCGAACGCTTTGCTGCGGACGTCAGTCACGAAATCAAGAATCCGCTTTCATCTATCCGGTCAGCCATTGAAACACTTCCCAGAATTGCCATTCCGGAGCGTCGGGATCGTCTGTTGGGGATCATCAACAGTGACGTTAAACGGCTGGATCGTTTGATTACGGATATTTCGGATGCAAGCCGGATCGATGCTGAGCTTTCACGCGTGCGGCCCGAACCCGTAACGGTCGTGGCGCTGTTGGCTATTCTTGCCGAGATGCACCAGACTACGCGTAAGGAAGATGCGCCAATTCTGCGTCTTGACGTGAGAGAACAAGAGCCACCTCTCAGGGCTTTTGCTGTTGAGGACCGTCTTGTTCAGGTGTTGCGAAATCTGATTGGAAATGCCGTTTCGTTTTCGCCTCCCAATGGGATCATCGCGCTTCATGCCAGTGCGCGCGAAGTGGCCGGCAATGGCCCCGGTACTGGTAGCGTGGTGGAAATCACCATCAGCGATCAAGGACCTGGAATTCCGCCGGGCAAGCTCGAAAGCGTCTTTGACCGCTTTTATTCAGAGCGGCCGCAGACTGAGAATTTCGGGCAGCATTCCGGCCTTGGTCTGGCGATCAGCCGGCAGATTATTCACGCTCTGCGTGGCAGTCTGTTTGCCGAGAATATTGTGGATGCTTCTGGCACAATCTCCGGTGCATGTTTCGTGGTCAGGTTGCCCCGCGCTTCCTGATCTGCGCAGCGAAACATGCTGATACGCTGCGTGTCCAAATTGATTTCCGCTGACGATAATGCCCGTCTGCTGTTTCGTGCCGCCTTCCTGCAAGAGAAGTGTAGCGGCAAACGGAATCGCCAGCGTAAGGATGCACAGGGGCGGAATAATATCCTTAGCCATGCGGGTAGACGTCGGGCTTGGCCGCAAGCAGAACGTGACCAATCCGATGGTTGTTTCTTTGTTCGGATCTGATGTCCCGAAGAGTCTCTAAAGCGCCTTTACGGGCTTCTGCCGCGCAGGACGCAACATCGTCCGGCGTCGCCATATCCATCGGATTCGAGATGTTACATACGGCTCGGGATGCATCGTCAATTCGATTTTCTGCGGTTCGCCACCCCCGTTTGGATGTCAGATCCAGACCGGAAATGCTGATTGTCTGGCTGGACGTCGTAGGAACGACAGCCGGAAGAAGAGGGGCTGCCATGCTCTGGGAGAAAGGGGCAAGCGAAAGTGCAGCTACAAGGACAGTGCAGGCGGAGAAGGGAATACGAGACATGACGAGGGCCTTTCTGCGTGAAAGAGGAAGCGATTATTTCGCTCAATTTTCACTATGCAGAAGGCGTGCCAAACGTAATTTTCAGCGATAAAAATTATCTAAAAAGCACAAGAAACGAGAGTGCGTTCGGGAAAATGGTTTCTGGAGCTATTTTGTGGTGTGTTACACCATTTAAGGTGATGGGCTGGCAATCAGGCTAAGAGCGATCCGCTGATTGGTGTCTGGAAAACCCTGAACAATCCGCAAGGTTAGAGCCGGTCTGGATGCGGCCAACGCTTCCCCAAGGGCGCTTTGACACTGACTGAAGCCATCTCCTTCACGTAGCATCGCAGCGACATGGCGGGTCTGGTCAAGGGTCAGTCCATGTTCCGCCAGAGCATCGGAGATCGCATTGAGCGCAGCCTGACACTCTTCGGCAAGTCGCTGCGGGCGTTCTCCCTGCGGGCCAAGACCGTCAAAGTCCGTGCAGGTCACTTCGTCACCGTGAACGGTAACAATATCATTCCTGGAAAAATCGCCCATAAGATCCGTATTTCCGATTCATCATCGGAGGCTGCGGTAGCCTCCCCAGACTCTTGATGAGCTGATGGCGATACAGCTCAATCTATCGCAACTGCTTCTAGCTCTCTCTTGAAAAGGTCGCAATCAGTGTCATCTCAGAAACGGTTTCCTGAAAGCGAAACATTTTATGCGTCCTGCGTGGCACGTGACGGGGATGCGATCCTCCTGTGTGGCCCTTCCGGCTCTGGAAAGTCGACGCTTGCCCTGCAGTTGATGGAGCGTGGGTTCTCTCTTGTGTCTGATGATCGTGTCCAGTTGAAGGGACGATTGGTGAGTCCCCCGTCTGCGCTGGAAGGGCTGCTTGAGGTTCGGGGAGTAGGAATAATCAGGACACCCTTTGTCACAAATGCGAGAGTGATTCTTAAAGTGCTGCTGGGGGGGCAGGGTGCCCGTTTGCCGATCCCGGAAAAAGACCCTCAGACCGGGGCTGTTGTTCTGCACATAAACGGCTGTCTTCCGGGGGATTCGTCCCGTGTGGCCGCAGCCTTTCTGGCCTGCCGCGGAACCTATGACTGGGTGGTGGGAGCAGGGGGCGATACTGTGGGAATCTGAAACTGCGAAATAGTTCCTTCTGTTCTGAAAAAGGGCTAGAGTAGGGCATATGACACCGGCGAATATTCCCGAGTCCGAAACTTCGGCAGGATATGGTCCTGGTTCCAGACAGATCCTGATTGTCACAGGGCTTTCCGGTGCCGGAAAATCATCCATTTTACGTGTGCTGGAAGATCTGGGCCACGAAGTTGTGGACAATCCGCCATTGCATCTGCTCGAGGCTTTGGCTTCGCGAAGTGGCGAACGTCTGGCCATTGGCATTGACGTTCGAAGCCGCGGATTTGAAGCGTCCGGTGTTCTCGATGAAATCGACAAGCTGAAAGCTTTGCCGGGAAGTCAGGTCCAGCTCCTTTACGCAACAGCAGAGCCGGAAATCCTGTTGCGCCGTTTTACAGCCACCCGTCGTCGTCATCCGCTGGTCAGTAGCGGAACGGTTCTTCCTGGTATCGAACAGGAAACGCGTCTGTTGGCACCTCTGCGTGCGCATGCTGATTTTGTGATCGATACCTCTGATCTGCCCGCTCCGGAATTGCGTCAGCTCATCGAAACACGCTTTGGAAATGACGCAAAAGATGGCCTGACCGTGGCTCTCATGTCTTTTGCATATCCATCTGGTTTGCCGCGCGAAGCCGATATGGTGTTTGACGCCCGCTTTCTACGAAACCCTCATTATGACGCCACCCTCCAGCCTATGACGGGTCTGGATCCGGCCGTGGTGCAGCACGTCAAGGCTGACCCGGCCTACAATGCCTTCTTCAGTCATGTTCATGGTTTGCTCGATCTGGTGCTTCCGCGTTTTGTTGAGGAAGGCAAGAAATACGCCACGATCGCCGTTGGATGCAGCGGCGGTCGCCATCGTTCCGTAACCATCATTGAAGAGCTCGCTCGCCTTTTGCCCAAAACAGCCCCTGTTGGCCCGATGATGGTCCTGCACAGAGAGCTGGCCCGAAAAGGACTGTCCTCATGGCGCTGGGCTGTTCCCCCTCATGATGCGTCGGTCCAGGACAAGTCTGCATGATTGGTCTGATGCTGGTGACGCACGGCAGGCTGGGCGAAGTTCTGCTTGAAACGATGGTGCACGTGGTCGGGCCTCAGGCCCAGATCGGCATTGTCGGTGTCGGCGATGACGATGATCCGGCACTTCTGCGGCCGGAGGCGGACAAGCTCCTGCATCAGCTTGATACAGGCGAGGGTGTTCTTGTCCTGACGGATATTTTTGGGAGTTCACCGTCCAATCTGGCGCTGTCCCTTCGGGAACCGGGGCATGTTGAAGTTGTGTCCGGTGTGAATGTTCCCATGCTGGTCAAGCTGGCCAAGACCCGTGTTGGTCTGGATCTTGAAGGCTGTATCGAAAAAGCAACCATGGCTGGGCGTAAGTATATCGCGGTGGCTTCCCAGCTCCCTGACCCCTGTCTGCATGGGGGGCCGCGCCCCTGTGTCATGCCGGTTTCATAAAATGAGCGAAACAACTCTCTCGCCCCGCACTCTGACCATCGTCAATCGGCTGGGGCTTCATGCCCGTGCCGCCGCCAAGCTCGTAACCACGGCTGAGCGATTTGATGCGGAAACTACGGTGGAGCGTGGCGGTAATGTCGTCTCGGCTCTGTCCATCATGGGGCTCATGATGCTGGGTGCTGGAGAAGGCGAGACTGTCACTCTAAGGTCACACGGCCGACAGGCTGCTGAAGCACTGGATGCTGTCGAAGCGCTGATTTCTGACGGATTTGGTGAGCGTGACTGAAACGCCACTCCGGGTGCCACGCCCAAGAGTAAGCCGTTCCCGCAAGGTGTCCAACATCTCCCTGACCCTTCAGGGTAAAGCCATTACTCAGGCAATTGGCCTTGGCCCGGCAGGGCGTGTGGAAGAGCTCCCCCTTCCAGAAATCGTCGAGCGATACAGTCAGATTGGCCCTGAGGCAGAACTAACAAGGCTTCAGAGCGCCATCACCCGTGCCCTGCGCCAGATCGAGAAAATGCGGGACAGGCTTGTCGGGCTTCCTGAAGAAGGGCGCGAAGAGATCGCGACCCTTCTGACGGTTTATGAGCGCATGCTTGGCCCCTCCCGTCTGACGCGGCAGGTCAGAAAGCGGATCGAGGAAGAGGGGCTCTGCGCTGAAGCTGCCGTCGCAGATGTCAGCGAAGCCTTGGCGCTTCAGGTTCTGAAAACAGCCGAAGCCATGGCTGGAGAGAACGGTGGGCAGGAGCAGGACGCCAATCTAAGGCTGGCTGGCGAGTTTGAGGAAATTGGCCGTAGGTTGATCCGCAACCTGACGGGCGTCTCTTACCGTGCGTTTTCCAGCCTTCCTCCTGGGTCAGTGCTGGTGGCGGAACAGCTTCGTCCGGCTGATGTCGCGATGATTGATCCCGCCCGGATTGCCGCCGTCGTAACAGAAGGCGGTGGTGGCGCTGATCATACGGCTATCTTGCTGCGTGCGCTCGACATTCCAGCCATTCTGGCTGTGCCAAACCTTATGGCGCAGGTCACGGAAGGCGATATGCTTGTCGTGGATGGGCACCTTGGCACTATCACGCTGTCTCCCAATGAAACAGAGCTGCGTCTGGCACGGGAAGCTGCCCAGAAAGAAGCCAAGGAAAAGCGAACTTTTGGTCGCCTGAAAAAGCTTCCTGCCCAGCTTCAGGGTGGCGAACCCATTGAGCTTCTGGCCAATCTGGAGCTCCCGGCCGAATTGCCCATGCTGTTGCGCAATGGTGCCAAAGGAATTGGCCTTCTGCGTAGTGAATTTCTGTTCGGCGAGCGGGACGATCTGCCTGATGAAGACGGGCAGACAGCAACGTATCGCTCCATCATTGAAGGCATGGACGGCCGACCGGTCACAATCCGCGTTCTGGACTGGGGCGGTGAAAAAGGGCGGGCCTGCATGCGTCGCCTGGGTCTCGCGGAACAGGTGGCGGATGGAGACAACCCCGCGCTCGGTTTGCGGGGTATCCGCCTTCTTCTGCGCGTTCCAGATGTGCTGGAGACGCAGTTTGCCGCCATTCTGCGGGCGGCTTCGCCTGCTGACGGCAATACGGCCATTGGCCCGGTCCGCATTCTCCTTCCGATGGTAACATCGGCGGATGAGGTGATTGAGGCGCGGGAAATTTATGACAAGGTCGCTCGCCGCCTCAAGCGCCGTCAGATCATTCTGCCGGACCCGCTGCCGCCCCTAGGCATCATGGTTGAAACGCCCGCAGCAGCTTTGACAGCCAATACCATGGCCCAGCATGCGGACTTTATGGCCCTCGGGACCAACGATCTGACGATGTACACGCTGGCTGTAGATCGGGCCGATTCCATGGTGGCAGACCGCTACAGTCCGCTGCACCCTGCCGTACTTCATCTGATTGCCCTGACAGCAGAGTCTGCTTTGCGGGCTCATCGTCCTATCTCGGTATGTGGAGAAATGGCGTCGGACCCGCGGGTGGTCGCGTTGCTGATCGGGCTTGGCCTGCGGTCATTTTCGATGAATTCTGCCTCTCTTCCACGCGTGAAACGCCTGATCAGAACGCTGAAGATGGAAGACTGTGATCACCTCAGACGCCATGTGATGATGGAGACTGATCTGGCTTCCATTCAGTCGCTGATCCGTGATTTCGCACTCTGATTCCGGTCCGCTTCAAGGCTCTCTATCGAAAAACAGTCGGCATGATGCCATATAGGAGAGACCATGCCGGATTCGTCTTTTGAGACCTCCTCTGCGGAGGACCTGTCCTTTTCCCCATCCATCACCTCCCGTCTTGAGCGGGCTGGGGACTGGTGCCGTCACCGTGGGCAACGCCTGACGGAGACGCGACGTCAGGTTCTTGGGCTGATCCTGTCTTCCGATAAGCCGTCCGGTGCTTACGATTTGCTGGCACGATTGCGGCCAGCGCATCCCAATGCCGCCCCTCCGACCGTTTACCGTGCACTGGATTTCCTTCTGGAACAGGGGCTGATCCATCGGCTTGAAAGACTGAGTGCTTTCGTTGCCTGCTCCCATGCGACAGACTGCCACCATGGCTGCGATCATGGGGAATGGGGTGTTCATCGTGCTCAGTTCCTGATCTGCAAATCCTGCGGGCGTGCGTGGGAGCTTGAGCAGGAAACGATTGTCCCGGCTCTTATGCTGGCGGCCAAAGACGTTGGCTTCCGGGCTGAGGCCGCGACTGTAGAGATTGAAGGCGTTTGCGCCGCCTGCCAGAAAACCGGCTCTCGAAGCGGGACCTGACCCATCATGGGCGTGCGACGTTCTCCACCGCTCGCCCTGCCGTTTGACACTCTTCCAGAGCGCTCATCACCTTCTTCCCAAGCCCGCCGGGTTAAGAAGGCCCCGGATACCTCTCAGCCTGACCTTCTGGACTGGCAGCCTCCAGTAACGCACCTTACTGCCGAGGACGTGGGCGCTGTCATGCTTGAGGCTGTGGCGTTCCGCCCCCCGGCAGGCGAGACTTTTCTGTATGCCTTAATGGATTTCGCTCAGGGACAAGCCATTTTCAAAGACGGATTGTCCCTCGCGGATCGGCTGGTTTTTCTCGAAGGCCCTCAGGCAGTATTGGCTCTGGCTGACATTCCGCCAGAGCAGGAAATCGGCATCCTGCGTGTGCGACGTCGACTAATCCAGTCCTGGCTGGAGGTGGCTCATGAGGGCAACGGGCCCTGCTATGTGCTGGTCGTAAAAGATCCATCACGCAGCTGACAACAGAGGTTCAGGGACATGGCAGAACAAGCGGGCTCAGGATTGCTCGCGAAAGTCATGCGCGGGAAACAGGTTGAGTCACGGCCTCTCGGTCGGGCGGTGGTGGTGGATGCAGATGGTTCTGTCGTCTGGTCCTGCGGTGACGTGAATGCGGCTGTTTTCCCGTGCTCGACCGTCAAGTCTCTTCTGGCAATTGAACTCGTCGAAACCGGAGCGGCTGACAGGCGAGGTCTTACCGACGAAGCTCTTGCCCTCGCCTGTGCCTCTCACAATGGCGAAGAAGCCCCTGCCAAGGTCGCTGCCTCCATGCTCGCCGCTGCGGGATGTGACTGCTCTGGAATGTGGAACTCATTGGCCAACCTATGAGCCCGCCGCGCGCGCTCTGGCAGCCGCTCATCAATCCGCATGTCCGCTTCACAACAACTGTTCCGGCAAGCATGCCGGGCTTATCTGTCTGGCGTGTGATCAGAGCGTAGACCCGCTGGGCTATATTGATCCTGCCCACGGGATCCAGCGCCGCGTGACAGATGTTCTGGCCTCCATGATCCAGACTCCTCATACAGACGCTAACCGCGGAATTGATGGCTGTTCGATGCCAACATATGCAGTGCCTCTGAAGGCTCTTGCCCATGGTTTTGCCTGGTTTGGGAGTTGTGTCGGCCTTTCTGCTGAAAGAGCCAAAGCAACACAGCGGCTTAGGGAGGCGGTGGCAGCTCATCCATTCATGGTGGCCGGAACCGGACGATACGACACAACGGTCATGAACAATTTCGAAACTCGTGCGTTCATCAAACGGGCGCTGAAGATGTCATGATCGCAGCATTGCCGGAACAGGGACTGGGTTTCGCCATCAAGACGGATGACGGTTCCAACAGGGCGGCAGAAGTGGCCATCTCGGCTCTGCTGCATCATTTCGGGGGTGAATCGCTCTGCCGGATGCCGGAAGATCATGCGGTTTTCGTTCGTACCAAGACGCAGACACTGCGAAACTGGTAGGGCGTCACAGTCGGTAAGATCAGGGCTGCCCTCACGATCTGAGTCAGATCGTGTATATAAAGTGACTATTCAGGCATCCACCCCAACAGGTGGATGTCATTTTTTTGCGAAGGATACCCGCCAAGCATGACGGATCAGGTCAGGACCGAAGAGACCATCCAGCCAGATAACAGTGGAACGTCTGTTTTTGATCCAACACGGTTCAAGATCATCGCCATTGGAGTGATTGCCGCCCTCGCAGGGTTAATGTCCGGTCTGGATATCGGTGTTGTTGCGGGTGCTCTGGACCTGATCGGCAAGGAATATCATGCCTCGACGCTGGCACTGGAATGGGTGGTTAGCTCCATGATGGCAGGTGCCGCCGCTGGTGCTTTGGGTGCAGGCTGGCTCTCCCATCATCTGGGCCGCAAGCGATCCCTTATTCTTGGCGCAGCAGTGTTCGTGGTTGGAACGCTGGGCTGTGCCATGGGGTGGTCCATTCCTTCCATCATTGTCTTCCGCGTTATCATGGGGATTGCGGTCGGTATTTCAGCCTTTACGGCGCCGCTGTACCTGTCGGAAATCGCCAGCGAAGAATCGCGTGGCGCTATGGTTTCGACGTACCAGTTGATGGTGACGGTCGGTATTTTCGTCGCGTTCCTGTCAGACACCTATTTTTCCTACAGTGAAAACTGGCGCTGGATGTTTGGTGTTGCAGGTATTCCTGCGGTCCTGTTTCTGATTGGCGTTCTGTTCCTGCCATACAGCCCGCGCTGGCTGATTATGCAGGGACGTCACAAGGAAGCTCGTGAAATCCTCGTGGATCTGCGGAATGACCCGCTGGAGGCTGCCAAGGAAATTCGTGCCATTCGTGAACAGCTCGAAACCAAGCAGGAAGGCTTCAAGCTATTCCGCACGAACAGCAATTTCCGTCGTTCTGTCGCTCTTGGCATCATGTTGCAGGCGATGCAGCAGCTCGCGGGCATCAATATCGTTATGTATTACGCCCCGAATATCCTTGCGGCAGCTCATTTCGATGCGCATTCCCAGATGTGGTGCACGGCCATTATCGGCCTGGTCAACATGCTGGCAACATTTGTGGCAGTTGGTCTTGTGGATCGCTGGGGCCGTAAGCCAATCCTGTATGCTGGCTTCACGGTCATGGCGATTGGAATGGGCGTGCTTGCCATGCTGCTTCAGGGCGGCATGACAACGCAGTCTTCCCAGATTGCAGCCGTGTTCCTGCTGATGATCTTCTGTGCCGGATTTGCGATGTCTGCTGGCCCGCTGATGTGGGTTCTCTGTGCGGAAATTCAGCCTCTTGGCGGTCGCGATTTCGGTATTGCGATGTCAACATTCACAAACTGGATGACCAATCTTCTGGTGGGTGTGAGCTTCCTGTCGCTTATGAAGGCCATTGGAACGGGCGGAACATTCTGGCTCTTCGCAGGCCTGAATGCGCTGTTTTTGCTGCTGACAATCCTGTTCGTGCCAGAAACAAAGGGCATGTCTCTGGCCGTTATCGAGAAGCGACTGATGCAGGGCACAAAGCTGCGCAAGCTCGGCCGCTAATTTCCCAAAACATATTCTGCCCGATAGAAACGTTCGGCCTTTGGTCGGACGTTTCTGCTATAAAGGGGATCAGCTGAAGGAGGCTGTCATGACCAATTTTTCTCTCTCGTCCGAAGGTCCGGGTCGTGGAGGCGTTCTCCTTGTTTATGGGCTGTATATCGCCCGGTTTTTCACAGGTATCTCCCTTCTGGCAGGAGTAATCCTCGCTTATGTCCTGAAAGGTTCCAGCCACGGGGTGGTCCGAACCCATCTGAGCTGGCTTATTCGTTTGTTCTGGTATGACGTTGCCTTTATTATTGGGTGCGCTGCTCTTTTCGGCGCCTGCTTCATTACTGAACCTCCGGGAAGCTCCGGGCCAGGACAGCTCCTGTTCCTGATTCCGATTGGTATTTTTGCTCTGTGGAACATCGCTCTGCTCGTGTCGCTGTTTTATGGCGTACGGTCCCTGACGCAGGGCCAGGGGCCACTGCCTGATCGCTTCCGGGCGCTTGGCGAATAAACTGGCGAATTACGCCATTCTCAGCCTGTCTTGCATTGAGTGGTAAGGCAGGCTGGTAGGAAAATCAGGAACTGGCACAGTTTCTGCATGAGCTATTCTGTTGAGGATCATCCTCCAGAGGAGTTCATTCATGTACACCACGACGATGTCCGGTTATGGAGCCGCCCGACAGGATACGGGCCGTGACTACGTCCTGCTGATTTATGCGCTGTATCTCGCCGGCTTCTTTACAGGAATTACGGCATTCGTGGGCGTAACACTCGCCCATGTAGCGCGCCGCTCCGCAACTGGCCTGAAACGTGCCCAGCTGGACTGGCAGATCAGACTGTTCTGGTATGGGGCATTTGCGCTGACAGTTATTGGCCTGATTCACCTGATGGTCGCAGGGCTTGGCGCCATCACGGGTGGCCTTGGTCTGGTCTTCATGGTCGTGCCGTGGGGACTGACCCTGACATGGGGTATTCTCACCGCCTGGGCCGTCGTGCGTGGAATGTATGCAGCATTGATGAACCGCCCGGTTGCATCATCCAACTCCTTCTGATGCCAAAGAAAGCGAATACAATGCCTGTTTTCCGTGCCGTTTTCCCTGTGCTGCTTGCTGCAACCTGCCTGACTTCCAGCGCGCTCGCTGCTCCGCTCAGTCAGAGCACATCCAGTGAAGATCTATCCTACGCAACTCTGCCGGAAGGGGGGATCATTTCCACCATCAGTGGGGATGTAGAAGTCAAAACCTCTTCCGGGCCGCTGTCCATCCGAAGTGTCAGTGGTGATACGGACGTTTCATCATCCAATGGCCCTGTATCCGTCTCAACGGTCAGTGGTGATACCCAGATTGGTCAGATTCAGGGTGCGCTTCAGATCAAGTCCGTTAGCGGCGATGTCACTGTTGCTGGGGCAGCTGGGGCCGCGATACTGATGACTGTGAGCGGTGACGCGCATCTCGAGAAAGCCGCCGGGGACGTCACGGCCAAAAGCTCCAGCGGCGATCAGGACATCACCCTGACCTCCGCACCCAATGCACGCACTGTGCTTTTGGAATCTGCGTCTGGCGATATCACGCTTCACGTGCCGAAGGGTTTTGGTGGCACCTTCGACATCCAGCTCCGTCAGGGACGTTCGCAGAAAGACTTTCCCCTTGAGCAGTCACTGGGTCTGGCTGTGAATGTTGGTCCGTGGGAGAAACCGAGCCTTGTCTCTAGTGAATCCCGGAAGATTACAGCAAGTGGAAAGGTCGGTGACGGGAAAGACCATGTCACGCTCCGGGATGTCTCCGGAACCATCCGTATCGTTCAGGACTGACCGTCCCATCCTAAATGGCGCAGCGCCTCAGCCATAGCTGGGGCGGGCGGCGCAACAGCGTCGAGGGTTTCTTCAGCAAGCGGTACGTGAAGGCTACGGGCCAGAAGATGCAGGCCTCCTGCATTTTCTGAGCCGTAAACCCGGTCACCCACAATCGGCGTCCCGAGATGCGCACAATGGATACGGGCCTGGTGGGTACGTCCTGTCAGAAGTTCCAGCTCCAGCCAGCTCCGGCTGCCTGCCTGGCCCAGAACGCGCCACCGTGTGATGGCAGCATCGCCTTTTGGATCCACAATCATACGCCAGCCTGAGGGCATCGAATGTCGGAGCAGGGGAGCGGAAATTTCGCCTTCCTGCTGAGTTGGGACGCCTTCGACAACGGTCCAGTACAGTTTGCGGACCTGGCGGGCCTGAAAAGCATTCTGTGCTTCGATCAGAGCCGTCTTGCGGCGTGCAATCAGCAGGCAGCCGGATGTATCCGCATCAAGGCGGTGGGCCAGCCAAGGCCCTCCGCGTGGATGGGTCACGAGGCGCGTCTCCACGGAATCCTGAGTGGATGGACCGGGGTGAACAGCCAGCCCGGCGGGTTTGTTCAGGATCAGGAAGCGCGATGTTTCCAGCAGAACAGGAAGATCCTGCCCCAGATAGAAAAGACCACGCGGGGCAGGGGAGGGGGAAGTTTCGCCGCGGCCTCTGCGTCTGTCAGTCCTCATGGGATGCCGGACGACGGGCTAGAATTTCACGTTTGCCCACATGGTTGGCTGGCCCGATGATGCCTTCCTTTTCCATCTGGTCAATCAGCTTCGCTGCGCGGTTATACCCGATCGAAAGATGGCGCTGGATAAAGCTGGTCGAGGCGCGACCTTCCGTCATGACAATGTCTACGGCCTGTTCGAATAGGCTGCCCTCTCCATCTCCACCGCTTCCGCCGCTACTCATGCCGCCACCGGAAGAGCCACCTTCTTCATCTTCCCCGGAGACAACGTCATCGTTGTAGATCGGATCGCCCTTGGAGCGCAGATCGGCCACGACTTCTTCGACCTCATCATCCGCCACAAACGGGCCATGGACACGCGTAATGCGGCCACCGCCCTGCATGAACAGCATGTCACCCTGACCAAGAAGCTGCTCGGCACCCTGTTCCTGCAGAATGGTACGACTGTCGAACTTGCTGATGACCTGGAAGGAAATACGGGTTGGGAAGTTGGCCTTGATGGTGCCGGTAATTACGTCAACGGACGGACGCTGCGTTGCCATGATAACGTGAATACCAGCCGCACGCGCCTTCTGCGCAAGACGCTGCACCGCCGTCTCGATTTCCTTGCCCGCGACCATCATCAGGTCAGCCATTTCGTCGATTACCACCACGATATACGGCAGGTTTTCTAGAGGAACCTGCTGTTCGTCAAAGACGGGTTTGCCTGTCTCAGGGTCAAAGCCGGTCTGAACGCGGCGGGTCACCATCTCCCCGGATGCCCGAAGCTGGCTGACGCGTTCGTTGTAGCCGTTGATATTACGAACCTGAAGCTGCGCCATCAGACGATAGCGACGGTCCATCTCCTGCACGGTCCACTTGAGAGCACTGACAGCCTTTGCCGGTTCCGTCACCACTGGGGTCAGAAGATGCGGAATTCCGTCGTAAATCGACAGTTCCAAGATCTTGGGATCAATCATGATCAGACGGCACTCTTCCGGGCTAAGCCGATAGAGCAGTGACAGGATCATGGAGTTAATACCGACAGACTTACCCGATCCAGTCGTACCAGCGACCAGAAGGTGCGGCATTTTTGCCAGGTCCGTATAGACCGGAACGCCAGCAATATCTTTGCCCAGCGCAATCTGGAGGCGGCCCACGCCATTGGTCCATTCCGGCGTCATAAGCAGTTCGGAGAAGAACACCATCTCGCGCTTGGCGTTCGGAACCTCGATACCAATGACATTTCGGCCCGGCACCGTCGCGATGCGCACACTGAGAACGGAGAGGGAGCGCGCCACGTCATCCGCCAGACCGATCACACGTGACGATCGGATACCCGGAGCCGGTTCAAGCTCATAAAGCGTGACAACCGGGCCTGCGTGAATGTCGCCAATCGTGCCCTGAACGCCGTAATCCGCCAGAACGCTTTCCAGCAGTCGTGCATTGGACTGAAGCGTTTCCTGCGAGGGACCTGTGGAGGCGTGTGCAGGCGGTGGGTTCAGCAGAGACAGCGGGGGAAGTTCCCAGCCTGTTGCTGCGGGGGTGCGCGGTGGCATCGGGCGGGCGGCAGGTTGTGGCTGAGCCGGGCGCTCAGGACGACGCATTCCGAAGAGGCTGCGGCGCTGTTCCGGCTCTGGTGCAGGCGGCTCGATGCTGCTCTGCGGCCCATCTTCATCCGTATCGTCTTCAACATGCGAACGCTGGATCGTTTGAACGTTCCGCTGGCGCGCAATCTGTGCCAGTCGTTCCGCATAAGGGTTGGACGGCGCTTCTTCCTCTTCCGGCACCTGCGGATCTGGGGCCGCGGCGCTGGCAGCCTCTTTCCGCATGACTGCCGGATGCTCGTAAGGGTCTTCCGCCGTTTCCATGGGAGGCTGCATCCAGCCCGTATTCTGCGGCACGAAGGGAGACGGGCGCGTGCTCGGGTCGCTCTTGCCGAAGCTGCGACGCAGAAAAGACAGGGGCGCTGCATCTGGTGCAGGGCTGCTTCCCGTATTGCCACGCTGGAATTCGTACTGACGCGGGTCCGGAGCAGGACGATCGGACGTCTGCGGGCCGTTCATGCGTCGGGCAAGGGCCACGGGCTGGCGGGCCAGCAATGCGGCGCCCTGTCCCATGGCACGCCATTCGCGCCACTGAAGCCCCATGGCAAGTGGCATCAGAATGCCCATCAGGAGCAGAACAAGAAACACTGCTAGTGCGCTGCCTGCTGAACCGGCTTCAGCATGTGCGGCGTCAAGCAGACGATGAGCACAGGACACGCCCATTTCGCCGCCCAGACCAGCCGCGGTCGGCCAGGCCACTTCAAGCCCCGGAATAAGCAGCTGGAGCGTGCCAATGAACGTGGCGCCGGCCGGAAGCAGCAGCAGTGCAGCAATAATCCGGACGATGGGGGCGCTCATGCCGTGATGACGGACCATACGCCAGGCCCAGGCGAGCAATACGACAATCGGCAGACCGCTTCCTAGGCCCAGCCACTGCACCAGACCATCGGAAATGGTGGCGCCGGTCCGGCCCAGAAGGTTCGTCGGCTCTGTTCCTGTGGACGTATTGAACGACGGATCGTGCGGGTTGAAGCTCCAAAGCGCGATGCCGATGGCAACAGCCGCAATCAGAAAGCCCAGTCCCAGAAGCTCCATGAGGCGGGCGTTCAGCGCACTCCGGAGCTTTGGTGTCATGTGACGGTCGTGTGCTTCACGAACGATGTTGCGCACTGTGCTGGTCGAACGGCTGAACACGGCCAAGTCTCGTCACCCCGTCGGTTTTCTGGATTACGGCTTTCAGATCAAGACTGAATTATACCTGACAGGCCACTGAATACAGTAGGAAAATTAAGGAACAGTGGATGAATGTCGCCAGATGGTCACCTTTGCCGCGCCGAATTTCCGGATCACGAGTGGCTCGGCAGGAAGTGTGGGAGAAAAGTGTTCGGAAGGTGGCACAAACGGGGCAAAATCTTCAGTTGCTCCCGTCTCTGCAACGATCAGTGCACCTTCAGCAATCCAGCCCCCTCGTGCCAGAGCGCGCAGACCCGATTCGACCAGTGTTTTCCCGTAAGGTGGATCCAGGAAAATCAGCGTATGCGGCTCTGTCGCACGGGGCGGATGCGTCACGCTGCAACTCAGCACGCGGGAGATGTTCCGGGCGCGACAGATATCGAGATTGGCGCGCAGGGCGTTCAGGGCATTACGGTCCCGCTCGATGAAAGACGCACGCTGAGCCCCGCGGGACAGGGCTTCCAGGCCCATCGCCCCTGTCCCGGCATAACCGTCCAGGACAATGGCCTCTTCAAGCTCATCATGCCCGTACCATGGGGCATGAGCGAGCATGTCAAAGATGGCCTGCCGCGTCCGATCAGATGTGGGGCGCGTTCCTTCTCCCCGTGGGGCCATAAGTGCACGGCCCTTGTTCTCTCCGCCAACAATCCGCATGAATCAGCGGGTCCGCTTGCGGGTCGGAGCAGGTAGATCGGGGATCTGCTCGCGCAGCGTCTTACCGTTGACTTCCTCAAGCTCGCGCGCCTTCAGGGAGCCCAGCTGAAACGGACCATACGACAGACGGATCAGTCGGCTCACATGCAGGTTCAGGCCGCGCATGACCTGACGGATTTCACGGTTCTTGCCTTCACGCAAAGAGACGGTCAGCCAGGAGTTGTCACCCTTGACGGAATCCAGTTCGGCTTCGATCGAGCCATAACGGATGCCTTCAAATTCAAAACCATCGACCAGAGAGGCCAGACGTCTCTCGTCCACCATGCCAAAGACGCGCACACGGTAACGGCGGACCCAGGCATTGCCGGGTAGTTCCAGACGACGTGCCAGTTCGCCATCGTTTGTCAGCAGCAGCAGACCTTCGGAATTGATATCCAGCCGGCCGACGCTGATAACACGCGGCATTCCCTCAGGCAGGGAGTCAAAAACTGTCCGGCGTTCCTGCGGGTCACGATGCGTGGTCAGAAGGCCGTCAGGCTTGTGATAACGCCACAGACGGGTACGCTCGGGATTATCCACGGGCTTACCGTCAACCAGCACGATGTCACCCGGCTGAACGAATGTTGCGGGATGCGTGACGGGCTGGCCGTCCATCTTGATCCGGCCGTCTTCGATCATGCGTTCCACGTCACGACGGCTGGCAACGCCAGCGCGCGCAAGGAACTTCGCGATGCGTTCGCCTCTTGGGCCGTCGGATGTTTCAGGGGTCGGGTTAAGTTCTTCGGTCATCGTGCTGCTGCCTCCACCAGCGCCGCATACAGGCGACGGTCGCCGGGGTCGAGGGTGAATTCAGGATGCCACTGTACACCAATGGCGAATTTTGCGTCGTCCAGTTCGATTGCCTCGATCACACCGTCTGCTGCAACAGCCGAGATTTTTGCCCTTCCTGCCGTTCGCACAGCCTGATGGTGAGACGAATTGACGTGCATAATCTCGGTGTCAGCAATGCGGGCCAGGCGGGTGCTAGCCACAAGGGAAACCGTATGTCCGGGTTCATGGCGAGGGTTGGGCTGCTCGTGTTCCAGTTCGGGTGGAAGATGCTGGATCAGCGTCCCGCCCGCATTCACGGCCATAAGTTGCATGCCGCCGCAGATTCCGAGAACGGGAATGTCCCGCTTGAGCGCAGCACGCAGAAGGGCAAGCTCGGCAGATGTTCTGGCGGGACGGGGAGCGGTCAGAGAATGAGGCTCTTCCCCATACAGCGCAGGATCAACATCAAACGCGCCGCCAGTGATAACGAGGGCGTCCAGGCGTTCCACTATCGCTTCCGCGTTCCCCATATACCCCAGGCAGACTGGTAAGCCGCCAGCATCACTGAGGGCCGTGAGATAATTTTCCCGCAAGGCATAATAAGGATAGCGAGAAAATTGTCCCGGACCGCCAGGTTCATGATCGAGCGTAAGACCAATGAGCGGAGCTGTGTTCCGGGAAGGGGATGGACGGGCAGTGGTCATACGCCCCATCATCGCATCATGATTCAGGCCGATACAAGCCGCGCCATGCAGATGGCTCTTGATGCCGCAGACGAAGCGGCCCGACAGGGTGAAGTTCCCGTGGGGGCAGTTGTGCTGGATGCGGCGGGAGATGTCGTGTCCGTGGCGCGCAACCGCGTAGAGGAACTGTATGACGCCTCTGCCCATGCTGAATTGTTGGCCATGCGTGCCGCAGCGGTGAAGCTTGGCTCTTCGCGCCTGACAGGATGTACGCTTGTGGTCACGCTGGAACCCTGCCCGATGTGCGCGGGTGCCATTGTGCATTTCCGGTGCGAGCGTGTCGTGTTCGGTGCTTATGATCCCAAAGGTGGCGGCGTAGAGCATGGCCCGCGTGTGTTTGAACGGCCGACCTGCCTGCACAAACCTGAAGTGATCGGCGGACTACGCGAACGGGAAGCTGCTCATCAGCTCAGGACATTTTTCCAGCGGCTGCGGAACGGGTGACAAACAAAGACTTACGGATGTTTCACCTCCCGGTCAGCTTGGTGAATGGGAACGCAGTGCATAGTGCGGACTTATAACGACCGAACCGTTCTTCTGTAACAATCGGGACTGACATGACCACACGCTTCCGCGCTTCCCTTGCTGCCCTCGCTGCCACGACCTTTCTGGTCGCCGCTCCCGCTGCCATGGCGGATAACGGAGCCATCAAGCCGCAGACCAATGTTCAGGCGCTGCCCAACTTCGTCACTCTTGTGAAGCAGGTGAAGCCTGCCGTCGTCTCCATCACGGCACACATCAAGGCCGATGTTGCCGAGCAGGAAGAGAACGGTCCAGGTGGTGATGGCGGCGGCGGAATGCAGGGCTCGCCTTTCCCGTTTCCCTTCCCGTTCCAGATGATGCCGCAGCAACAGCAGCAGAACCGCACAGTAGAAGCTCGTGGCTCGGGCTTCATCATCTCGGCTGATGGTTATGTCGTGACCAACAACCATGTTGTGAATGGCGCCACGAAGGTCACGGTCACGCTGGATGACGGGACCACATTGCAGGCCAAGATCATTGGCCGTGATCCGAAGACGGACGTGGCTCTGCTGCGTGTGAAGCCAACAGGCAAACTGCCGTTCATTGACCTCGGTGATTCTGACGATGTCCAGCCGGGCGAATGGGTCGTTGCCGTCGGCAATCCCTATGGTCTTGGCGGAACCGTGACGGCAGGTATCGTCTCGGCTCTGGGCCGTGATCTGCATTCCGGCGCGTATAACGACTTCATCCAGGTTGATGCCCCGATCAATCACGGCAACTCCGGCGGCCCGCTGTTCACACAGGACGGCAAGGTCGTGGGCATCAACTCCATGATCATTTCGCCGAACGGTGGTGGTTCAATCGGTATCGGCTTTGCCATTCCGTCCAACACGGTGCGATCTGTCGTCGACCAGCTTGAAAAGACCGGTCATGTCACGCGTGGCTATTTCGGCATCGAGGGGCAGGATATTTCTCCGACGATGGCTCAGGCGCTCAACCTGAAGTCCCCGGAGCCCGGTGCTCCGCCGCATGGTACGCTGGTGGCGTCCGTCTCCAAGGGTAGCCCGGCTGAGAAGGCTGGTATCAAGAGCGGTGACGTCATCCTGACGCTGAATGGTCATCCGGTGAAGAACGGCCATGATCTGGCTGTGAAGGTTGTCTCCATTGCGCCCGGAACAGACGCTACGGTGAACCTGCTGCGTGACGGCAAGCCGATGGATGTGAAGTTCACGGTGGGCAACCTCGCCAATCAGGACCATGGCAGTGGGGGGGCGGATAGCAGCCAGTCTGCTGGTGCTGGCAAGCTAGGTGTGTCTTTGGCATCCCTGACGCCGCGCGCCCGACAGGAACTGGGCCTTGATGACAGCGTGCAGGGCGCCGTCGTTGCTGACGTTGTTCAGGGTTCCCCAGCTGATCAGTCTGGCATTCGTCCGGGCGACATTATTGTGGCCGTGGGAAATCACGTCACGCCGTCTCCGAAGGCTGTGGTGGCACAGGTGCGTGACGCTCTGTCCCGCAAGCAGCCCCCTCTGCTACGCATCCTGCGTGACGGGCAGCAGCTCTTTGTTGCTGTCTCGCCTGATGGTTCGGATGATGGCAGCTCCGGCGACGATCTCCAGTAATTCTCGTATCCGTTTTTGCGAAACAGAGCGGGGGGACAGGTTTCTCCCCGCTTTTTTTATGCTCGCCACAGGGCAGGGCGTCAGAGCTCTGTAACTGGACAGAAGGCCCGAGATAAGTTTTTCTCAGCCGCAATTGGCGTTCGTGCGTTACGGTCGCTTAAAACGCGGATCTGTTAAGGATTTTGGATTAATGGCCAATATCAGCCCCCTCGCCGGAAAAATGCTCGATCAGTCGCAGTTGACGGATATATCGGCCCTGGTTGCCGCTTATTATGATCGTAAGCCGGACGTCTCCATCCCGACCCAGCGTGTTTCGTTCGGGACTTCCGGACACCGCGGTTCGTCTTTCCATACCAGCTTCAACGAAGGTCATATCCTCGCCATCTGTGAAGCAATCTGTCGGTATCGTAAGGCGGAGGGGATTGATGGACCGCTCTTCATTGGCATTGACTCGCACGCCCTGTCGGCCCCGGCACAGCGCTCGGCCATTGAGGTTTTCGCGGCCCACGGGATTGATGTCCGCATTGACCAGAACGATGGCTACACGCCGACGCCCGTCATTTCCCACGCCATTCTGACCTACAACAAAGGCCGCACAACGGGGCTGGCCGATGGTGTTGTCGTCACGCCGTCCCATAACCCGCCGACGGATGGTGGCTTCAAGTACAATCCGACGAATGGTGGTCCGGCAGATACGGCCGTGACGAAAGCCATTCAGGACATGGCGAATGAGCTCTTGGCGGATAGCCTGAAGGACGTAAAGCGCCTGCCTTACGACGAAGCCAAGAACGCACCGTCCATCAAGCGCTATGATTACGTCACGCCGTATGTGGCCGATTTGGAAAACGTCATCGACATGGCGGCCATCCGTGATGCGGGCGTGAAGATCGGTATTGATCCACTGGGTGGCGCTGCCGTCGGTTACTGGAAGCCCATCGTCGAAAAGTACGGCCTGAATGCCACGATCGTCAGTGATGTCGTGGACCCGCAGTTTGCGTTCATGACGGCAGACTGGGACGGGCAGATCCGTATGGACTGTTCTTCGCCCTATGCCATGGCGCGTCTCATCAAGATGGGCCAGGATTTTGACGTCGCGTTCGCCAATGACACGGATGCAGACCGTCATGGCATCGTGGCCATGCCGGATGGCCTGATGAACCCGAACCACTATCTGGCTGTGGCGGTCTCGTACCTGTTCCAGAACCGTCCGGACTGGAAGCCTGATCTTGGCGTCGGCAAGACGCTGGTGAGTAGTGGTCTGATTGATCGTGTTGTGGCGGATATGGGCCGCAAGCTGGTCGAAGTGCCGGTCGGTCTGAAATGGTTCGTGCCGGGCCTGATGGATGGCTCGCTGGGCTTTGGCGGCGAGGAGAGCGCAGGCGCAACCTTCCTGCGCCGTGATGGCTCAGTTTGGACGACCGATAAGGACGGCCTCATTCTCGGCCTTCTTGCTGCGGAAATCACAGCCAAGACGGGCAAGAACCCGAGCCAGCATTACCACGAGATTATCGCTCGCCTCGGCACGCCGTACTATGCGCGGATCGACGCAGCGGCGAACCCGGAACAGAAGGCCAAGCTCAGCAAGCTGGCGCCGGAACAGTTCCCGCTGGAAGAACTCGCTGGTGACAAGATTATTGCCAAGCTCACGAAGGCACCGGGCAATGGCGCGGCGATCGGCGGCCTAAAGGTTGTGACGGAAAACGGCTGGTTCGCAGCCCGTCCGTCAGGCACGGAAGATGTCTACAAAATCTATGCCGAGAGCTTCAAAAGCCCAGAACACCTGAAGGCCATTCAGGACGAGGCTCAGGCTGCAATTTCCAAGGTCTTTGCGTCTTGAAGGTGTCGCCTTCAAAAGCGCAGTAACAACATTGGGCCACCATCTTTAACGAGATGGTGGCCTTTTTTGTGGAACGTCTTTCCCGCCCGGTCAGAAAGGCAGCACGGGCCTTTATTTTCCCGAGAGGCTTCGGTGCAACCGTGCAATGGCACCCGGCAGGCCTCGGATTTTTAGGATGCGACCTGTCTCGTCGTGATCTTCGGACAGGACGCGGGCGCTCTCGTAAATCTCGCCAATCAGCCCCTGTTTCGAGTAGGGCAGTACCAGAACATCATCGACCATTTTCGTCTCGAAGAAGGCGATCAGGCTTTCCCGTAAAGCGCTGACGTCATCTGGTCGATGGGCAGACAATGGAATGGCGTCGGGATGCTTTTCCAGCAGTTCAGCGCGCCGGGCGTCATCCACCTTATCCATCTTGTTCAGAACAAGTCGGGACGGCACAACATCCGCCCCGATTTCATGCAGAACGCTGTGGCTAACCTCAAGCTGCGCTTCGTAAGTCGGGTCCGAGGCATCTACGACAAACAGCAGTAGCGACGCTTCCAACGCTTCAGACAGCGTGGAGCGGAACGAGGCGACCAGATCATGGGGGAGCTGTTTGATGAAGCCCACCGTGTCGGACACGAGAATACGTGGACGTGTCTCGGGCTGAAGCGTCCGAACTGTCGTATCAAGCGTAGCGAAGAGCTTGTCCTGCACCAGAACTTCGCTACCGGTGAGCGCGCGCATCAGGGAGGACTTGCCAGCATTGGTGTACCCCACCAGAGCGACGCGAAGCTGATCCCGCCGTGCAGAACGCCGGTTATCGCTATCGCGTTGCACGGCTTCAAGCTGGGTTTTCAGCTCGGCAAGGCGGTCCCGGATCTTGCGGCGATCAAGCGACAGATTGGTTTCACCAGCCCCAGGCCCCTGCTGTCTGCCGCCACCATTCGAAGATTCCCGCAAGCGTGGTGCAACGTATTTCAGCCGCGCCATCTCCACCTGAAGCTTTGCTTCGCGGGTGTTGGCGTGACGATGGAAAATTTCGACAATGACACCCGTACGATCCAGCACCTGCGCGCCGGTAGCGCGTTCAAGATTGCGGATCTGACTGGGTGTCAGCTCGTGGTCAACAATGACAAATTCTGGCTTGCGAGGGCCATCTGAGTCGTCTTCATCGGGCTCTGATGCTTCAACGGTGCCCTCAAAGCGTTTGCGGGCCTTTGTCATCGGGGTCTTGACCATCGGTGTGATGATCCCGCGGCCGCCGGTAATGTCTGCGAGCTCTTCCAGCTTGCCAGCACCAAGGAGCGACGCAGCACCCGTACCTTCGCGCTTTTGGGAGACGGACCCGATGACGTCATAGCCAAGGGTTTTAACCAGTCTCCCCAGTTCTTCCAGGCTGGCTTCGTGTGCGACGTCATCGACGTCAGGGGTCTGGATGCCGACAAGAACGGCGAGCGGAATGGGGAGCTTTGTTTCCATTCGGCCTTACATAGCACGGATTATGGCAACGCCATCGAAATGCATGGACGGCGTGATTCACTGTTTCGATGGAGTGGAAAACAACGCATTTTCTGCACGTTTCTGACGAAGTTTGTTGTCTGGGGCTGGGGGGTGCGGCATGAGAAGGCACAATCAGAAACCACCCCTTTGCCGTCAGCAGGTCCGTACAGATGTCAGAACACACCCCAATTGGTCTCGGAAAAGAAGCCAGAACCGTCAAGGCATTGACCCATTCGGGCAATTTCCATGCCGACGAGACGCTGGGTTACGCCATTCTTCACTACGCTCTTTCGCCGGAAGGCAGCCTGCGTGGCCGTGTGCTTGGTGAGGACGCAGACGACCGCCTGCAGTTTGTTCGCACCCGGTCGCCGGAGCGTATTGCAGAAGCCGATATCGTTTTTGATGTCGGCGGTATCTTTGATCCGTCCATCGGGCGGTATGACCATCACATGAAGGACAAGCCCCTGCGTGATGACGGGACGCCGTATAGCGCTGCGGGTCTGTTGTGGAAGGACTACGGTCACGCTGCCATCCGCAATATCGTCACCACACCGGTGACCGAGGACATGGTTGCCGCCATCTGGCAGTCGCTCGACAAGTCCCTGATCATTCCTGTTGATCAGGATGACAATGGCGTGGCCAAGATGGGCAAGCTGTCTCTTGCGGACATTGTTTCTGCGTGCAGTCCGGCTTGGGATACTGCGGAGCTTTACGGAACGCAGGAAGCCAAAAAGCGTGAAGCTTTAGGGTTTGCGAATGCGGCAACGGCCGTCGCATCCCATCTGGTCAATATGGTTGACCGTGTACGGGCCAGCCTCAAGGCCGCTAACCGCGTTGTGGAAGCTTACGAGGCTGCGGAAGACAAGCGCATCCTTGTCATGGAAACAGGAATGCCCACGGAAAAGGTCATTTTCGAGCGGGATCTTCCGGTTGTTTATGTTGTCTCTCCAGCAGGCCCGGAGCAATGGAACGTGAAGGCCATTCCCCCTGTGCGCGGCGATTTCGGGCAGCGTGTGTCACTGCCGGAAGCCTGGGGTGGGCTGGAAAAAACTGCGCTAGCGGCCGTTTCGGGCGTTCCGGATGCAGTTTTTGCACATCCGGCCCGTTTCATCTGTGGCGCGGGAAGCCGGAACGGGGCCATCACCATGGCGCGCCTGGCGTTAGAAATTGATGCGTCCCTGAAATCTAAAGCTGGTTGATCATCGTCGGTAGAAAACCGTTGATCCGGACAACAATGCCCGGATCAACGTCTTATTTGTAAATGCCGGTTTAGGCTGCAATTTCTGCAAGCAGCGCGTCTACATCTTCTGGCCGGGTGTAGTAACTCGTGACCAGACGGATCAGTGTGCCAGAGACGTCTTCCGGTGTAGGCCAGCGGTAGAATGTGTAGCCCACGGCTTCCAGATCTTTCAGAACCAGATCTGGCAGAATGACGAAAACCTCGTTGCTCTGCCGTTCATAAGGCATCTGGGCCGCCGGATGGCGACGAAGCCCATCGACGAGGCGCTGGGCCATCTGGTTGGCATACGCAGCGTTCCGGAGCCACACATCGTTTTCCAGCAATGCGTGAAGCTGCGCACTCAGGAAGCGATGCTTGGACCACAGATTGCCACTGCGTTTGATGCGCCGCAGGAACTCTTTAACCCGTGGACGCGTCCGGTCATTGAGGAAAAAGACCACGGCTTCCGCCGCCATTGCGCCAGCCTTGGTGCCTCCGAAACTCAGAACATCCACACCTGCTTTCCACGTCACGTCCGCTGGAGAGCAGCCAAGATGGGCCACGGCATTCCCTAGGCGCGCGCCATCAAGATGTACGCTCAGGCCATGGTCGTGTGCGATGCTCGTCAGTGCGGCCAGCTCCTCCAGACTATAGACAAGTCCCCATTCGTTAGCCTGCGTGAGTGACAAGGCCTGAATGACAGGGCTGAGAATGCCGCTTTCCTCATTATTCCTGAGAACGGCAGGCATTGTCGCCGGGTCCAGCTTTCCTTCTGCGGATGGAATGCAGACGAGCTTGGCGCCGTGCATGTAGAATTCCGGAGCGCCACCTTCATCCGTGTTGATATGGGCGCTCTGGTCGCACAACACGGCTCCGTAAGGTGAGACCAGCGCGGAAAGCGCGATACTGTTGGCGGCAGTTCCAGTCGCGATCGGGAAAACAGCCACTTCCGTCTCGAAGATGTCCCCAAACCGTTTGTTCAGGGATTGGGTAAGATCATCCGCTCCATAAGATCCAACGCTGCCCTCATTGGCGGCCAGCAAGGCTGCCATGACTTCAGGGCAGATGGGGGTAACATTGTCACTGGCGAAGTTCTTGCGTATTTCCTCGGACATAAGACCATCCTTTTCCTGCGCACGACGCGGGCTGTAGCCTGAATCGTAACTGAAACTGCAGCCTGTTGCCATCCGGAGAGCCCATGAGCACGTTTCCCCCTGAACTGGCCGGCAAACTCATAGATGGCAAAGGTATTGCCCGGTCTCTGACAGACCGTATCGGCCGTGAAGTTTCCAGCTTTATCGAGCAGGGCAATGCCGTGCCGGGTCTGGCAGTCGTTCTGGTCGGCAATGATCCCGCATCTGAAGTCTATGTGAAGAACAAAGCCATTCAGACGCACCGTGCTGGCATGCGCTCATTCATGCACATGCTGCCGCAAAGCACGAAGCAGGAAGAGCTTCTGGAGCTCCTTGCACAGCTGAACGCGAACCCGCAGATTCACGGTATTCTCGTCCAGCTTCCGTTGCCGCCCCAGATTGATCCGGTCGTCGTGACGAATGCGATCGCGCCGCATAAGGATGTTGACGGGCTGGGTGAAGTGAATGCCGGGCGCCTGTCTCTGGGCATTGACGGGCTCGTCCCCTGCACGCCGCTGGGATGTCTTATGCTCTTACAGTCTGTTCATAAGGACATGACGGGCAAGCATGCTGTGGTGATCGGGGCGTCCAGTCTGGTTGGAAAGCCCATGGCGCAGCTTCTGTTGAAGCAGAACTGCACGATCTCGGTCGCGCATATCCATACGCGGGACACACGAGCACTGGCACGTGAGGCAGACATTCTGGTTGTGGCAACTGGCAAGCACGGTCTCGTTCGCGGAGACTGGATCAAACCGGGCGCCACCGTCATTGACGTTGGTATTACGCGCGTCCCGACGCCTGAAGGCCGGACACGACTTGTGGGAGATGTTGCTTTTGAGGAAGCGCTCCCGATTGCAGGCCATATTACGCCTGTTCCGGGTGGCGTTGGCCCAATGACAATTGCCTGCCTCCTGCACAATACGCTTCAGGCTGCGCGCGTTACACAGGGGCAAAGCAAGGGTGAAGCCCTCTGATGCGTGTTTCTGTTGAACTGGTTCCCCGCTCGGAAGACGCTCTGTTTGATGATGTGGCGGTGGTACAGAAAGTGCTTCCGCAGGTTGGCCTTCTGAATATTCCAGATCTGATCCGTTTCGACCTGCGCAGTGACGATGCTGCTGCACAGGTTAACCGTCGGTCAGGCATGGATGTGATTCCACATATTCGCGCAATCGATATTGCTCCTGGAGCGCCTCTTCCGGGTGCAGATCGTCCAGAATTGAAATCCGTGCTTGTGGTGGCAGGCGATCCACTGCCGGCGGGAAGTGATCGAGTTTCCTATCCTAACACTTCTGCGGAAATCATTACGCGGTATCGCAAGGAAGCGCCGCATCTGGATATTTACGCGGTATTTGACCCTTACCGCCGGGCTCCCTGGCTGGAGCTAGAAGATATCGCCCGGAAGAAAGACGCCGGGGCCTGCGGTTTCTTTACTCAACCGCTGTTTGATCTGCACATGCTCCAGCTCTCCATGGACTGGTTGCGGGACGATACGGTGTTCTGGGGCGTTTCACCCGTCTTGGGCGAACGATCCCGCCGATACTGGGAGCGCGTTAACCATGTGGTGTTCCCCAAAGACTATGACGATACTCTTGAAGGCAACGTCCATCTTGCGCGCCAGATGCTGACGCTGGTGCGCGAAAAGAACGACAATGCCTATCTTATGCCTCTGAAAGTGGATCTGGCATCTTATCTGGGCGGCCTAGGTGATATTATAACGGGGTAGGAACTAACGAGAGCGGAGATCATAGCCCGGATGCGCGTACGCCTTTTTCTCTTACCCCTTCTGGGAGGCGCGATGGTTCCGGCCGCTCTTTCGGCCAAAACCCTTTCTGATCCGGCTCCGGTTTTTGCTCCCCTGACATTGCCCGATGCTCCAAACGTCTATCGTTCGGGCTCTGGTCTTCCGGGCCCGCAATACTGGCAGAACCGAACGGATTACGTCATCCGATCCCGCATCGACACGCAGGCGCATATCCTGCGTGGGGCCGAAACCGTCACATACAGCAACAACAGTCCGGAAACGCTGGACGTTCTGTGGATTCAGCTTGAGCAGAACCTCTATCGCCCAGATTCACGGGCCTCGTTCTGGGGTAAATTTCCATCGGGTGGTCATCATACTTCCGGCATGGAAATCGAGCGTGTTTCCATTGTGCAGGGCGGCCGTGAAGTTGATGTCACGCCGCTGATTACTGACACCCGGATGCAGCTTCGACTACCCCGAGCTCTGGATGCTCATGGCGTCGCAGTCATTAAAATCGAGTGGCACTATACAATCCCGGGAGAGTGGGGAGGCCGTACGGCTGTCACCCCGTCTCGCGAGGGCGAAATTTACGAGATTGCTCAATGGTACCCGCGCCTGAGCGTGTATGATGATCGCGCGGGATGGAACACTCTGCCCTATCTTGGGCAGGAATTTTATCTGGAATATGGTAGCTTCGATTATACGGTCACTGTTCCATGGAATTTCACGGTCGTCGGGTCCGGGGCACTCTTAAATCCGGACCAGACCCTGACAACGACCGAGCGCGCGCGACTGGCCCAGGCCGCGCAGAGCGACAATCGCGTCATGATCCGGACCATTGATGACGTGACAGACCCGAAAAGCCATCTCAGGCAGTCTGGGGAAGTGTCCTGGCATTACGTTATGCGCAATAGCCGCGACGTGGCCTTTACGGCATCGCCAGCTTTCCTGTGGGATGCTGCTCGTATCAACCTGCCGCCTGTTGCGCCCTGGGCCAATTACCGGCCGGTTCCGCGGCTGGCGATGTCCGTCTATCCACGCGAAGGCATTGGCCCGCATGGATGGGACCGATCAACGGAATATGTCAAACACGCCATCGAGTATTTTTCGTCTCAGTGGTATGAATATCCGTGGCCAAATGCCGTCAATCTGGGCGGGCACGGGGCCGGGATGGAATATCCGGGTATCGTGTTTGACGGCATGAGTGACCGGGACCCGGAGCTCTTCTGGATCACGACGCATGAGCTGGGCCATGACTGGTTCCCGATGATTGTGGGTTCTGATGAGCGGCGTAATCCGTTCATGGATGAAGGGTTCAACACCTTTATTGATGCTTATGCGTCAGATCATTTCCACAACGGGGAATTCGCGCCAAAGCGGGACCCGGAATTTGCTCCGAAAACTGGTAATCCTGCGCAGGATATCGTTCCTGTCCTGACGGATTCAAAAGCACCTAACCTGATGGCGGGGGCCGACGAGGTCTCCGAAACTTACCGCCATAGCGTTGTCTATTTCAAAGGGGCTTACGGGCTGAAGCTTCTGCGAGAGCAGATTCTCGGGCCTGTGCGTTTTGACGCTGCCTTCCGTCGCTATATTGCCGTCTGGGCTTTTCATCACCCATCACCCTCGGATTTCTTTCGCTTGATGAGCAGCGAAGCCGGTGAGGATCTCTCATGGTTCTGGCGCGGATGGTATTTCTCTAACGCCGCGCCTGATTACGCTGTTGGAGCCGTGGAGCAGAAAGGAACAGATCCTGTGTCTGTGCAGGTTCTGAACTACGGCACCCTGCCTCTTCCTGTTGTTCTACGCGTCGAATATCAGGACGGAACAACGCTGGACCGCCGTATCCCGACGGAAGCCTGGCGGCAGACCAGCGATTTGAAGGTCACGTTTGAAGCCCATGGTCCGGTGAAGGCCGTAACGCTTGATCCGGACCATGTCATTCCGGACATTGACCGCAGCGATAACCGTAAATGACGCGCCACCATTCCTAACATGCAATGTGTGTCAGGAATGGAAAAACTCCCATGTCCTGCCACAGGCGTGGGAGAAGTAGTTTTTACCCGACCATTTGAATAGCTGCGCGAGTTTCGTTTGATGCCGCGGGTCCCGCATATGAGGAAGGGCCAGCAGACGCTGACAGACCTTCAATCATGTCCATGTTGATATCAATGAGAGCCTGAAGGGATGTATCCGAGTTCAGTGCAACATTGGCGTATCGCATGGACCAGGTTCCAACGGTCGTCAGGTCTTTGCGCAGAGTTGCATCCAAAGGGCAGTCCGTCCGCTGGACCCCTTGCATCAGAATGCCCCAGAGTTTGAGATTGGCAGACAATGCGGCCTGTCGATCTGAGCGTGTTTTTGCTGCCGACAGCAGACCATTAACGTGTCTGAACGCCATGGCTTCCACTTCTCGTGGCGGAAGATAGGTGCCGGACTGGTTCTGGTATTGTGACATGCCATAGGTCACGGACATGATGTTCCTTTACAAAAGGACTGTTTCAAAAGACTCCCGGGAAACGGGAAACTTCTGGAACAGTCCAGGAAGGGGCGCTGGCTTTCATCAGCGCCCCGCCGACATCAACCGCGGAAGAGCGACATGATGTTGGAAGACTGCGAATTCGCAATCGAGAGCGACTGAATGGCCAGCTGCTGCTTCGTTTGCAGGGACGTAAGCTTGGCGCTTTCCGCTGCAAGATCAGCATCCGTCAGGGCGCCCACGCCCGTCGTCAGGGCATCAGACAGCGTGCTGTTGGACGTCTGAAGCTGTGTAACGGTATTGGAAGCCACACCGATGCTGGAAGAAATGCGGCTCATCTTGTTGATGGCGCCAGAAACAGCAAGTTGGACAACGTCCGTGCCGGAAGTGGTCGCTACTGTGGCAGCGCCTGTCGTCCCTGTGAGGCTGACCGACGCGCCTGTCGTAGCTGTTGCGTCGGCGGCGTCGAGATTGCCGCCGGCAATCGTCAGCTTGCCGTCGTTTGCCATCTGGGCGCCGAAACCGGCATTTCCTAGGGCCGTCACCAGCGTTGAAAGCTGGTCACTTGTGGTCTTGGTTGTGGAGGCGTTCGAGACGTTGACGTCCACAACCTGCGTCAGAACTTTCGCATTGCCGTTGGTATCCAGATCACCAACCTTGGCAGCGCTATAGGTCATGTTGCCACTGGCATCAGCCTTGGCAGTGATGGTGTCGCCATTGGTCAGGGAGTACGTCGTCGTACCATCAGATGCCTTCTTGGATGTGGCATCGGCGATTGTCAGCGTGCCATCCTTGTTGACTGCCACGGAGGTGGCAGTGTCTGTCAGGCCAGAAGCAATGGCTGTTCCGACAGATGTTGCAGCACCATCAGTGGTATCGCCCGGCTTTGAGTCCAGAACGAAGGACGTGGTGATGGCCGGGTTTGATGCTGTCGCATTGCTGCTGTCAGCAGAAGACAGGTTCTTCAGGGTCAGTGTCGTGGCGGTCGCGCCAGAACCCGCCAGAGCCGTGACTGCGCTCGTGTCGATCGTGACACCCTTCATATCCGTGCTCAGCCCTTGCAGGCCCAGACCGGTCGAGGTGGCATCAGCACCATTCAGTGTGAACAGGTTGCCATTGATGTCCTGAGCAGCAGAAATCTGCGTGTATTTCACGCTGCTGCTCGTAGAGCCGGACAGCAGGTTTACCCCTTGGAAGGTCGAGTTCGACGTGGCCACGTCGATCTGAGACAGGTAGCTGCTCAGCTGGGTGTTCAGGGTGTCCTGATCTTCACCGTTATTGGCAGCATTCGTGACCGTCTCGGACATGCTGCTCAGAACGCTTGAAATGGACCCAGCCTGCGAAGAGGCCGTGCTGAGAACCTGTCCCGCAAACTGAAGACCGGTCGAGACGCCGGACAGGGCCGAAATCTGGGAATTCATTGTCTGGGAAATGGCGTAAATGGCCGGGCTGTCAGAGGCGGAGCTGACGCTCTTGCCTGTGGACACGGCGTTCTGCGTCTTGCTCAGCTGGTCCGTCGTCTGGTTCAGAACCTGAAGAGCCGACATGGCGGCTGTATTTGTATTGATTGACATGGACATCGAGACATTCTCCGTCGGTGCAGTTTTGCTCCTTCACGATAGGCCTTGAATGGTTAAGGGAACCTGAATCTTCGCCTTTAAAAAACGGCGACAGGGTTTGACAGAAAACAAGCAAACAACCGGTAAATTATAAGCAGTTCTTGCATTTTATAGACGGGAACGAAATAAGAACAATGCATGAAGAAATCTCTGTCTGAACGTCTTGCGATTCTGTCCGATGCGGCAAAGTATGATGCGTCCTGCGCGTCCAGTGGATCGACGCGGCGGGACTCTGCCAAAACGGGCGGTCTGGGCTCCACGACCGGGAACGGGATCTGTCATGCCTATACGCCGGATGGGCGTTGTATTTCGCTGCTCAAGATCCTGCTGACCAATTTCTGCATTTATGACTGCGCCTATTGCATCAACCGCTCATCCTCAAATGTTGAGCGGGCGAAGTTCACGCCTGATGAAGTGATCTGGCTGACGCTGGAGTTCTACCGTCGGAACTGCATTGAGGGGCTTTTCCTGTCGTCGGGGATTATCCGGTCGTCCGATCATACGATGGAGCAGCTTGTACAGGTCGCGCGGGACCTGCGGCTCAAGCATGGTTTCCGCGGATATATCCATCTCAAGACGATTCCGGATGCATCTCCCAAATTGCTGGAGGAAGCTGGGCTGTATGCGGATCGCTTATCGATCAACGTCGAGATGCCAACAGAAACGGGTCTGAAGGATTACGCGCCGGAGAAGGATGCCGGAAATATCCGCCGCGCGATGGGGGACATGCGTCTCAAGATTGATGCGGCCAAAGAGAAGACACATACGGGTAGACGGGCAGGGCGCTTTTCACCGGGCGGCCAGAGTACACAGATGATCATCGGGGCAGATGCCGCGACGGATCAGGATGTTCTGGCCAGTAGCTCGGGTCTCTATGGGTCTTACGGCCTGCGCCGCGTTTACTATTCAGCCTTCAGCCCCATTCCAGATGCTTCAGCGATCCTGCCTGTGCGTAGCCCACCGTTACAGCGGGAGCACCGGCTGTATCAGGCGGACTGGCTCTTCCGGTTCTATGGCTTTGATTTTGGCGAACTGACAGCATCACGGCCCAATGGAATGCTGGATCTGGAGATTGATCCCAAGCTGGCCTGGGCTCTGGATAACCGCGCGCAATTTCCAGTGGACCTGAATCTTGCCTCCAAAGAAATGCTGCTGCGGGTCCCTGGGCTTGGGGTTCGGACCGTTGCCGCGCTGCTGTCTGCGCGAAAGCACACGACAATCCGTCTGGAAGATCTGGCGCGGCTGAACGTCTCCATTAAAAAGGTGCGTCCGTTCGTCAAGGCATCCGGATGGAGCCCCGCGCGTCTGACGGATCGTCAGGATTTGCGGACTCTTTTTCTGCCGGCTCCACAGCAGATGCGGCTTCTGTAAATGCCGGTTACCGTCAGGCTCGCGGATACCAGCGCGTTTGAAGGCTGGCGCGAAAAGGCCAGAATGGCGCTTCAGCGTGACATTCCTCCGGACCAGATCCTCTGGCGCTATCCTGAGGTCGATCTGGATCTGTTTCACGCGGCTGAAAATCAGACGTTTGAAGGCGAAGTCGTGCGGGATGTTCGCCTCAAAGCATCGAGCCTGCCCCTTTTGAAAGATGTTCTCTGCCACTCCAGTGCTGAGCGGTTCGCATTAGCTTACCGGCTGCTCTGGCGTCTTCAGAGTGATCCGAACCTGTTGTCGGTGGTGACAGATCAGGATGTGGCGCAGGCGCGTCGCATGGTGCATCAGGTTCGCCGGGCGGCCCATAAAATGACGGCTTTCGTGCGCTTCCGGGAGCAGGGAACGTCGGAGACGGGTCGGCGGCGTTTTCTTTCCTGGTTTGAGCCGGACCATCATGTGCTGGAAAAAGTCTCTTCTTTTTTCGCGGGCCGTTTCGCAGATATGGACTGGATGATCCTGACGCCGCGCGGCTCTTTGCGATGGGATGGCGAGACGGTACATTGCTCTTTCGAGCCCTGTGAAAAGCAGGTGCTTGATGATGACGTGGATCAGCTCTGGCAGACCTATTACGCCTCGACTTTCAATCCTGCCCGTGTCCGGACGAAAGCGATGCGCAATGAAATGCCGCGGCGTTACTGGCATAACCTGCCAGAGGCTAACCTGATTCCTCATCTGGTGGCGCAGGCGGAAAAACGCGTGGCCGAAATGGCGGCACAGGAGGCTCTTCCTGCGCCCAAATTCCATCAGGCTCTCCAGAATCGTCAGAAAACCGTTTTGGCTGACGTGCCCTCATTAGGTGGTCTGGAAGAACTGACGCAGCAAATTCGGGCCTGTCAGGCTTGCTCTCTTCACTGTCATGCTACGCAGGCCGTCGTCGGGGAAGGGCCTGAGGTGGCGAAAGTCATGATTGTCGGAGAGCAGCCGGGCGATCAGGAAGATCTGGCTGGGCGTCCTTTTGTTGGGCCTGCGGGCTCCCTTTTAAGGGCGTGTATGGCGGAAGCAGGCGTTGAACCTCACTCCCTCTATATGACGAATGCAGTAAAGCATTTCCGTTTCAGTACTCGTGGCAGGCGGCGCATTCACCAAGCACCTGGCGCAGAGCATGTTCAGGCGTGTCAGCCTTGGCTACGGCAGGAAATAGCCCTGATCCGGCCACAGCTGGTCGTGACGCTTGGGGCAACAGCTTTGCGCGCCGTGGAGGGGCCTTCCGCTCAACTGAAAGATTTCCGTGGGATCATGCGTGAGGATGCACAGACGGGGCGGCACCATCTGAGTCTGGCTCATCCCTCCTGGATTCTGCGTCTCGGACCAACGCAGCAGGCCGAACAGGAACGTCAGCGCCTGATTGACGGTTTGAAAAAGATAAAGACCACATTCTGATAGCAGTCCTCTGTCAGAGGACTGCTGAGGTGCTCTCTCAGGATAAGAAAATTTCGTCTTACGGATGAGGGCGCGCAAGGAAAAACCTTCTTCACCTGAAAGGAAACGCATCAGTTTTTTCCGGCTTGAAGGCGGCCATACAATATGTCATGGATGACCGAACCGATCGGTCAATCGGCCTTTTCAGAGGCCATTTCATTCAGCCGGTCACTTCGGACAGACCCGTTTAAAGCGAGAGAGACGATATGGCGCAGGGCGACCAAGCGCAGGCCGAACAGCAGTCCGGAGCGTCCGGAAAACCGCAGAAAAAGCGTAATCCCCTTGTACGGGTGCTTCTGATCTGTCTGGTTGTTCTGGTGCTGGTGGGGATTGGTTCATACCTCTTCCTGACCCGCAATAACATCGAGACGGACGACGCCTATACGGCCGGTCGCAAGATCGCCATTGCGCCGCACGTGAACGGGTATGTGACGCAGCTGCTGGTGAACGATAACCAGTATGTGCATCGCGGTGATCTTCTGCTGACCATTGATGACCGCGACTACGCGGCATCCCTGCACAAGGCACAGGCGTCAATCCAGCAGGCACAGGCCAACATGCAGGCCTATCAGCTGATGGTTGAAGTGGCGCACAAGAACTTCCCAGGTCAGCTCGTAACGGCTCAGGGCAGTCTTTCTGCCGCTCAGGCCCAGCTGACGAAGGCTGAAGCAGATTACAAGCGCCAGCGCAGTGTTTCACGTGCCGCAACGTCCCAGCAGGACATTGACTACGCTCGTGCAGCTCTTGAAGAAGCCAGAGCCCGTGTCATGCAGGCGCAGGGTCAGTTGACGCAGGCTGAGCCGGTGAAGGCCAATGTCGCGAATGCGGATGCCCGCGTCTCGCAGGAAGAAGCCAATCTGAAGTCTGCCCAGGCATCCCTGGAACAGGCTGAGCTCAACATGGAATGGACGCAGGTTCGCGCCCCTCATGATGGTTGGGTGTCCCAGCGTAGTGTCGAGCGTGGCAACTTCGTCCAGACCGGCCAGCAGATGTTCACGATCGTCCAGCCAGAAGTCTGGGTTGTGGCCAACTACAAGGAAACACAGCTGACCCACATGCGTCCGGGTCAGAAAGTGGACATCGAAGTTGACGCGTACCCACAGCTTAAACTGCAGGGCCACGTGGATTCCATTCAGCTTGGCTCCGGTGAATCCTTCAGCACCTTCCCGCCAGAAAATGCGACAGGCAACTTCGTGAAAACGGTGCAGCGTATTCCGGTGAAGATCCTGATCGACAGCGGTCTGGATCCGCAGCTGCCACTCGCTCTTGGTCTTTCCGTCGTTCCTACGGTCTATGTGAAATGAGCGATACTGCCGGGCATCAGGACTGGAAACCCAGTCATAATCCGTGGGTTGTGGCCATTACGGTCACGCTGGCGGCCTTCATGGAGGTGCTGGACACCACCATCGTCAACGTGGCGCTACCGCATATCGCGGGATCGCTCGGCAGTTCCTATGACGATGCCACCTGGGCGCTGACGTCCTATCTGGTGGCAAACGGTATCGTTCTGACGATTTCCGGCTGGCTCTCACGCCTGTTCGGGCGCAAGCGCTACTTTCTCATCTGTATTGCGATGTTCACCGTCTCGTCCTTCCTGTGCGGTCTGGCGACATCGCTGCCCATGCTGGTGGTCTTCCGACTGATGCAGGGCTTCTTCGGTGGTGGCCTGCAACCAAGTCAGCAGTCCATCATCCTTGATACCTTCCCACCCGAAAAACGTGGTGCAGCCTTTGGCATGACCGCGATTGCAACCATCGTTGGCCCGGTTCTCGGTCCGATGCTGGGCGGCTATCTGACGGACAATTTCTCCTGGCGCTGGATTTTCTTCGTCAACGTTCCCTTCGGTATTTTGACGGTCATGGCGGTTACGGCCTTTGTGGAAGATCCGCCATGGGAGAAGAAAAAACGCGAAAAGATTGACGTAATCGGCATCAGTCTCATTACGCTGGGGCTGGGCTGCCTTGAGGTCATGGTCGACCGTGGTGAAGACGATGACTGGTTTGGCTCGAACTTCATCATCACCATGGCTGTTCTGGGTGTGATCGGTGTGCTCGGTGCGATCGTGTGGCTCTGCTATGCCAAGGACCCGCTGGTGAAGCTGACGGTTCTGAAGGACCGTAACTTCGCAACCGGCATGTTCCTGATTTCCATGGTGGGGGCGACGCTCTACGCGTCTGCCATTATCGTTCCGCAATTTGCGCAGCAGGTGCTTGGTTATACGGCAACCACGTCTGGTCTGCTGCTTGCACCAGGTGGGGTCGCGGTGATTTGCCTGATACCGATTGTTGGTCGCCTCATGAAGGTCATTCAACTGAGGTATCTGATTGCTTTCGGGTTTTTCTGTATGGGCATGGCGATGTTCCAGGCTGCCCATCTGTACGCGGCAATCGATTTCAAACACCTGATGTTTTATCGAATCAGTCAGACCGCGTCTCTGGCTTTCCTCTTCGTGCCGATTTCAACGATCGCGTATTCGACGCTGCCACGTGAGCTGAACTCCGACGCATCAGCCCTGTTCAGTATGGCGCGAAACTATGTGGGGTCGATGGCCATCTCGCTGGCAACTGCGGCAATTATTGAGACCCGTCAGCGGCACCAGGGTTATGTGGCCGATAATATGACGCCGGGGCGGCAGGAGTTCACGAACTATATCAACCATGCGCAGACCGTTGGGGAAGCGCATGGTTTGACCCCCGCAGCTGCGCATACGTTTGCGATCCATCGTCTGTTCATGGACTTCACGTCCCAGATCTCAATGTTGGCTTACAACGAAGTGTTCCGCTGGATTGGCATCATCGCGATGTTCGTTGTTCCGCTCTGCTTCCTTCTGTCACCGAACAACACGAAGAAAGCGAAGCCGGCGGGGGGTCACTGATGATGCGGGCCGTAAATCTTCATGAAGGAGTCTGCTGTGATGCTGGCCAGTCGGCTAATGGCTTCCGGGCTGTCATCGACAGGCAGCATGAGCCGGCGGCGATGCACGATGCGGGCCTGACACAGGATCATCAACTGCTCGGCAGCGAAATCCGGGTCGTCGATCTGGAGCTCGCCCGCATCGCTGCGGCGACGCAGCCAGTCGGAGAGGTTGTACAGGGTTCGTCCAAAGCCATAGCGCCAGAAGGCGTCGGCAAGGTTCGGGAATTTTCCGGCTTCGCCGACGATGATGCGATACAGGTCCATAGACGTCGAGTGGAGCATCATTTTGATGGCAGTTTCCGTCAGGCGGCGCAGACTCGTATGAATGTCCTGCCCGTCCTCCCGGGAAATAGCTTCAATGGCCGCCAGCTTGGTTTTGCTGCGTTCTTCGAAAAATGCGGAGAAGAGCGATGCCTTACCATCGAAGTGATTGTAGAGCGTGCCCTTCGAAACACCGGCCTCCCGTGCAATCTGCGACATGGACGCGCCTTCATAACCGCTTGCGAGAAAGACCTTTTCCGCTCCCTGCAGAATCTGCTCGCGCTTGGCGCGCATCTGGCACAGAGATGCGCTGGCCTCGTCAGGCATACTCTCGGGGCGGTCAGTCGGCGTGCTGGTCATGAGGGGGCAAGGTCCTTTTGCGGAAAAAATACCGTCTCCAATATGCTGACCGAACTGGTCGGTCACCGCAAGATCATTTCCGTTTCAGGAGTTTCTTTGTGAGCGCAGCCTTTCTATCCCGCGCGCTGCTGTCTGGCTGCGCCCTTGTTGCTCTTTCCGGCTGCCTGCGGGTTGGCCCGGAATATCATGAGCCTCATCCCTGGCCTCCGGCACATTATGCCGACCACACGGCAGGGGCCCCTGACAGTGTGACGAGCGAAGCTGAAGCTGCCAGCAAATGGTGGACAGTCTTCAAGGATCCAGAGCTGGTTTCCCTGGAAGACCGCCTGGTTCAGCAGAACCTGTCCTTCCGTCTTGCGACGGCCAATCTGGCACAGAGCCGCGCGCAGCTCATGATGGCGGGGGCCGAGCGCTTTCCCGGATTGAGTGCTTCTGGCTCCTACACGCGGAGTCAGTTCAGCACGAAACAGATGCAGGAAATCATCCAGCGTGTGGGCGGTAATATTGCCAAGTCCGACAACGGGCTTCTGGGAGATCAGGGCAGTAGCATTCTCAGTGGTGCAGCCAGCGGGGCCACGATCCCTCTGCTGAACCAGTGGAAGACATCGATTGATGCCAGCTACGAAATCGATCTCTGGGGCCGCGTGGCCCACCAGTACGACGCTGCCAAAGCGGATCTTCAGGCCACGGACGAAGAGCGCCGCTCGGTCCTGATTGCCCAGCAGGCCGATATGGCGCGTGGATACATGACGCTCCGCGGGGACCAGAAGCGCCTGAAGGTTCTTCAAGACAATCTCGGTACGCTGAAGCAGATCGTGGATATTTCCCAGAGCCGCTATCGCAGCGGTCTGGTCACGGAAGTGGATGTCGATTCCGCGCAGGCCCGCCAACATGACACTGAAGCGCAGGCTGCTCAGCTTCAGCAGGGTGTGGCGCAGGAAGAAAATGCACTCGCGCTGTTGCTGGGTGCGCCTCCGGGAAGTCTGAATGCCGAACTGAACAAAGATGCAGGCATCCCTGTGGTGCCGCCGGTCGTTCCCGTCGGGTTGCCATCTGAACTGGCGCATCGCCGTCCGGATATCCGGGAAGCTGAAGCCAAGCTCCGTGCTTCTGTGGCAGAAGTGGGTGAAGCAACGGCCGATTTTTATCCGAAGATTACCATCAATGCAGACTTCGGATTCCAGACCCTGTCATTTCGCGATCTCGGATTCTGGAATGCGCGGGCCTGGAACGTTGGCCCATCCATTTCCTTACCGATTTTTCAGGGAGGACGTCTGCGCGGCCAGCTTGAGCTGAAGAAATATGCCCAGAAAGCTGCGGCAATTTCCTATCAGCAGACGGTCATTCAGGCGTGGCATGATGTTGATAACGCGCTGATTGCTTACCGAGATGAGCAGCTCCGTCATCAGGGGCTTGAGCGGGCTGTGAACGACAACCGCAAGGCGCTCCAGTTGGCCCAGAGCCAGTATCGCAGTGGCCTGACGAACTACCTGAACGTGCTGAACGCGCAGGGTCAGCTGCAATCCGCTGAAATGAGTCTTGCTGACAGCGATGCGACTGTCGCGACCAATCTGGCGCGTCTCTACAATGCGCTTGGCGGAGGCTGGGAAGAGGTTGTCCCCGCAGCGCAGGACGTGACCAAGACGAAGCTTGCCTCGGCAACGCCGGGTCCCTGAGACCCGGCGCTATCGCTGGGAGCTGTTTCAGCTCCGAGCGATGGACTGACCTTTGGAGCCGAGGATTTCAAAAGCCTCGCTCATCCGCTCCACGATAGACTTCTCACCCGCACGCAGCCATTTGCGAGGGTCGTAGAAGGACTTCATGGGTTTGTCTGTGGCGGGATCAATCTGGTGCTGGAAAGCGACCGGATGCGTGCTCACATAAGAGCCCACGCCATGAGCAAATGCGAACTGGATGTCCGTATCCAGGTTCATCTTGAACGTCCCGTAGGACACGGCATCCCGGATTTCTTCCAGGCTTGACCCTGATCCACCATGGAAGACCAGCGGGAGGGGCTTGGGCCCGCTTCCTGTGGCTTTCTGCACGACGTCCTGAGAATTTTTCAGGATTTCTGGTCGAAGTTTGACGTTGCCTGGCTTGTAGACGCCATGAACGTTGCCGAAAGACGCGGCGATGGAGACCATGCCAATAGGCGAGAGCAGTTCCCAGGCTCTCAGCACGTCTTCCGGCTGGGTATAGAGATGCGCATTGTCCGCACCTTCTTCCAGATCATGGCCGACGCCATCTTCTTCACCGCCTGTGACGCCAAGCTCGATTTCCAGACCCATGCCCAGAGGGGCGAGGCGCGTCAGAAGCTTTTCCGAAAGGGCCAGGTTGTCATCCAGTGTTTCGGCCGAGAGGTCGAGCATGTGGGATGAGAAGAGCGGGCGTCCGGTAGTTTTGAACTCTGCTTCACTTAGGGAAATCAGGTCCTCAAGCCACGGAATCAGCTTGCGGTCAGCATGATCGGTGTGGAGGATGACGGCGATTCCGTACTCCTTGGCCAGCAGATGGACGTGATGGGCCATCGATGCTGCGCCAAGAACGCGGGCGCGATGGGCATCCGGAAGACCCTCGCCAGCGAAGAAGCGCGCGCCACCGTTTGAAACCTGGATAATGACGTCCGAGCCATTGGCTGCGGCCGCTTCCAGAACGGCGTTCACGCTGTTGGTGCCAACGACATTGATGGCCGGAAGGGCATACCCGCCGTCCCTGCACGCCTGAAGAAGAGTTTGGTAGTCGGCGCCCGTTACGACGCCGGGAGAAACGCTTGTCATGGGAGACTCCGGTCGAGTGCAGGAACCGAGATAGGCTGTTCCTGCGTTTCGTGTATTGTAAGCTAGAAAATGTTTTCCGTCATGAGCGCTAAAGATAAGGGAACAGTTTCAGCCCAGATTTGTTGCTTGTGGTATCTGCCCTGCTGCGATTATGGAAAAGTATGGTGCCAAATCTTTCCGATCCCGATCTTCCCGCCCGTATCCTTGTTGTCGAAGATGACGCAGGAATGCGGACCCTCATTCTGCGCGCATTACAGGGCGGCGGTTTCCGCGCCCGTGGTGTGGCAAGTGGAGATGAGATGTGGGCCGCTCTTGAAGTGGCTCCGGTTGATCTCATCATCCTTGACATCATGTTGCCAGGCACGAACGGCATTGAGCTGTGCCGTGCTCTGCGCAATGGCCAGGGGGCCAGTCATGTTGACGAAACGCCCCCCTCGCAGGTTCCCATCATCATGGTTTCTGCCCGTGGTGAAGAACGCGACCGTGTGACCGGCCTCGAATCCGGCGCGGATGACTATGTGCCGAAGCCTTTCGGGCAGCGCGAGCTTCTGGCCCGCGTTCGGGCAGTGCTTCGTCGTGGCAGCCCAAGCGCGGCACCGGAGAAGGTGCGGCGTGAAAGACTGCAATTCGCAGGCTGGATGCTGGACCTGCGTCGTCGTGAACTGACAGACCCGAGTGGGGCGACTGTCGATATTTCAGGTGCAGAACACGACCTTCTGACCAGCTTCCTCGATAACCCGCAGCGCGTTATTGCACGTGATCGTCTGCTGGAACTGTCACGGACCCGCTTGGGCGATGTGTCTGACCGCAGCATCGATGTTCTGGTCAGCCGCCTTCGTCGCAAGCTCGGTTCAGATGCGGACCAGCTGATTCGTACGGTTCGCGGGCTGGGATATATCTTCGTGGCCGAGGTTGAGCGGGTCTGAACATTCAGAATCGGATCCTGCTGTGGCCGCTGGGGCTGGTCGGTCGCGTTTGCGTCGTCCTGACCGTAGCGGTCACGCTGGTCTTCCTCGCCAACGCCGTTTTTTACGGCGAGGCTGAAACCTACATTGTTGATGACGTGCGCATTGCGCAGCTTGGCGAAGCCCTCAGTACAGATCTGAGGGTTCTCGCTGCTGCGCCTGTGACGCAGCGTTCCTTCCTGGCAGTCATGCTGTCCGGCAGTGAACTGAGTGTTGCTTGGCAGCCCTCAACGGCCCTGCCGCATCTGCCGGGATATCGTCCTACGGTTCTGAGGGATCTCACGGCCCGCTTGATCAAGGATGATCCCATCCTCGCGCAGGCCCAGCTTGATCTTTACACACTGGGAACCGGCACACCGGATGTGCTTGGCTCCGAGCGCCTTCCTGACGGAACATACATTCATTTCCGTGTGCCTGGTCTTTTGGGGCACCACCATTTTACGCGCGGACTAGCTTCAGCAGCGATTGCGGCGGGTGCTGTTGCAATCGCGGCAACCATGCTGATCCGGGGGCTGAGTATGCCCTTGCGGGCGCTGGCTTCTGTAGCGGACAAAATCGGCTCAAACGAAACCTGGGTGCCGCTGGCGGAACGGGGCCCGCGTGAGGTTCGCGGGGTTGCTCGGGCCATCAATGCCATGCAGCGCCGTATTCAGAGCCTCATCAATGACCGGACGCAGGCTCTGGCTGCCGTTTCACACGATCTCCGCACGCCTCTGACGCGTCTGAGACTCCGGTGCGGATTCCTCAATGATGGAGAAGCGCAGGCGGCCATCGAGTCGGATCTCGATGAGATGGAGGGGATGGTCAACGGTATTCTTGCCTATCTCGCAGGCGCAGATGATCCGGAAAAACCTCGTACCATCAACATCGTCGCGACTCTTGCGACTCTGGTCGACGACCACGCAGATCACGGCAAGGATGCGCGTTATGAAGGGCCGGACCGTGCCCTGGTTCATGTCCGCCCTCTGGCCATCAAACGCGTTCTGTCCAACCTGATTGAAAACGCCCTGAACTACGGGGGAAATGCCCTCGCAACGCTGAGGGTTCAGGAAGACGGTGCCATAGAAATTTCCATTCAGGACAACGGCCCTGGCATTCCTGAGAGCGAATACGAGCGGGTTCTGGCGCCTTTCTATCGGCTTGAAGGATCGCGCTCTCGCCAGACGGGCGGGATTGGGCTCGGCCTGGCCATCGTAACCCGCGAGATTGCCCGGGAAGGCGGATATCTCAAGCTTGGCCGGGGAGACCCTGAAAAGGGCTATGGAGGTCTGTGTGCGACGATTGTCTTGCCTCCGGCACGCAAGCCTTCGATCGGTGCCCGTCCTCAGAGCTGACGGGCAAGAAGTGGGACTACGTTGGTCCAGACCCTTGCGCCAGCGGCTGAAGTGGCACATGTCAGGTGCGGACTGGCCACTGAGGACATGATGACGATGTTCATTGAAACCGAAGATACTCCGAATCCCGCCACGCTGAAGTTCCTTCCGGGTCGACCGGTCACGAATGACACGCGCACGGTTGATTTTGGCGAAGCTTCTGCTGCCGAAGGCCGCTCCGAGCTTGCTGAAGCCCTCTTTGCCCTGCCAGACGTCAAGCGCGTCTTTCTGGGAAGTGACTTCGTGTCCATCACCAAGGCGCAGGACGTCAGCTGGGGCGATCTCAAGCCTGTTGTTCTCAGCGCTCTGACCACGTTTTTCGAAAGCGGAAAGCCTGTTTTGGCCGGTGATGACGAAGCGCTGAAATACGACGTCGCGCCGGAAGATGCGGATGTCGTGACGCGTATCCGTGATCTGCTGGACACACGTGTTCGTCCCGCTGTTGCCGGAGATGGTGGTGACATCGCGTTCCGTGGTTACCGGGACGGGATTGTTTACCTCACGATGCAGGGCGCCTGTTCCGGCTGTCCGTCTTCCCGCGCGACGCTGAAGCATGGTGTTGAAAACATGCTCCGTCATTATGTGCCGGAAGTGCAGTCCGTTGAGCAGGTTGAGGACTGATCCATGGATGGCCAGACGTCTCTTCCCGTGACTGACGATTTGGCTTCCGGTCCCGTGCCGGGAGCCGAAGTCCTTTTCACGCAGGCCCGAACACCGCGTGCGTTTTCCCCGCGTCCGGTCCGGGAAGATGTTTTGCGTCACCTCTACGATCTGGTGAAGCTTGGCCCCACGTCGGGCAACTGCTCTCCGGGACGCTTTGTGTTCCTGACAACGCAGGATGCCAAAGAGCGCCTGCGCCCGGCCCTTTCACCGGGCAATGTCGCTCGCGCCATGGCGGCACCGGTTCTGACCGTTGTCTGCCATGATCCTCTGTTCTTCGAGGCTTTGCCACGTCTGGGTGCAGATGAAGGCCTGCGGGACTGGTTTGCGGCAGATGTCGGGCTTTCGGAAGAGACGGCTTTCCGGAACGGTACGCTGGAAGGCGGTTATCTTATTCTGGCAGCACGGATGCTTGGACTGGCAGCCATGCCGATGTCCGGGTTCGATGCGTTCATGGTGGAAGATGCGCTGCTGACCGCCTCAGGCTGGCGGGCGAATTTTCTAGTGGGACTTGGTTACCCTGCTGAAAACGAGCCTCATCCGGACCATGCAGAGCCCCGTGCGCCACGTCTGGACTTCGGCGAGGCGTGTCTGTGTCTGTGAGGACCGTTGTTTTTAACGGCGCAGGTGCCGGAACGGGATCGACCAATCTTGTAGCGCTCGTCGAAGACGGTCGTATCGTTGCTGAACAGCATTTGGCGGGGAGGGGTGCTTCCGAGCATTTTGCTCCGGCACTACGGACTGTTCTCGAAGCTGGTGGTTGGTCTGGTGCACCTGACAGGGTTGTTGCTGTGATCGGTCCCGGCTCTTTCACCGGCTTGAGAGCGTCACTCTCTCTTGCCGCAGGTCTGGCCGCAGGATGGGAATGCCCGACAATTGGCGTCACTCTGGGGGCTGCCATTCGGGCTACGCTCGGTCAGCTTGATGTAACCTGTATCAGTGTTGCCAGACGCGGTAGGTATTTTGTGGACCCGCCGACGGGCGAGGTTTTCGCAATTTCTGCTGATGATCTCGATGCGTCTGCATTTGAGGTTATTGCCGGCGACGCAGTGTCTGAGCGTGAGACGTGGCCTTGTCGTGTTGTGGCCTGTGTCGCTCCGGATGCTCTCGGTATTGTCCGTGCCGCTGAGACCCTGCCTTCGGGGCCACTGATGCCTCTGTATGTTGACCCCCCCGAAGCCAAACCGCCCGCTGCTGGACTTCGCCCTCTCCCTCAATGACGCCGTCTCCTCCGGATTTAATATTTCAAGTCACGGGCGTGGAAAGCGCTCCGTTACTGGCGGCGCTTCATGAAGAAGCGTTTGCGGGAGGAGAAGTGTGGGACGCGGACTCCTTTACATCCCTTCTGGGTCTTCCGGGCACAGAAGCTCTTGTTGTTCTTAAAGGAAATGAGCCAGCGGGTTTTATCCTGACCAGAACCGTCATGGATGAAACAGAAGTCCTGACATTGGCTGTTCGACCGTCGTTCCGGCGTCTTGGTCTGGGAAAATCTCTGGTTGAGCAAATACTTCCAAAAGGAAAAATATTTCTGGAAGTATCAATAAGTAACAATTCAGCAAAAAAACTTTATGATCGGTGCGGTTTCATAAAGGCCGGCCATCGACGTCGCTATTATCGTGATGGAAGCGATGCTCTGGTTCTGGTCTCTACGCCTTCAGAATGAGTAGGCAGTAAAGATCATGGTCTTCCTGATGTGGAAAATTTTCTATTATTTTGTGCCCAAGTGATAGTACCGATGCAGTTACATTGTTTCTAGGCTCTTCGCCTTTAACGATCACTTTTATTTTTTGACCGGAAGTCATGGTGTCGAGACGGGCGCGGACATGTACAGTCGTCATCGGACAGATCTTGTTGCTTACATCAAGAAGAAATGTTTCATATTTTGTCATATTCTAGTTTTTCCTTGTTTTTGCTTGCTGGTAGGAGGCTTCTACTGATAGGGAACTCGTCGTTTCCGGATGAAGGACTATTACACTATGCCGCATGAGACTGCAGACCTCGATCTGCGCCATCTGACCGCCCAGATTGTTACCGCTTACGTATCCAGCCATGATATCGGAGCCGACGCGCTGCCGGGTCTTATCCGCTCGGTACATGATTCGCTTGCAACGGTGGATGTGCAGGAAGAGGTTCCCGCTGAGAAGCCGGTGCCAGCAGTTCCGCCCCGCAAATCAGTATTCCCTGACTACATCATCTGCCTTGAAGACGGGAAGAAGCTGAAGCTGCTTCGTCGTCACCTCAAGACAGCCTACAACATGACGCCGCAGGAATACCGCGAGCGTTGGGGTCTGCCGCCGGAATACCCGATGGTTGCTCCGAACTACGCAAGCCATCGTTCCTCCCTGGCACGCAAGATCGGCCTCGGCCGTCGTCGCGAAGACTGAGGATGTTTCCCGGCTTCCTGATCTTCATCCGCAGGAAGCCGGTTCTTTTATTTGCATCTCTGATTGGACAAATGGTCCGGTTTTCGGCTAGGCCGCTGATATGGTCGTAGATATGAAAATCGCGGACAGACGCGCTCGCACGCAAGGTCGGAAGCCAGAAGGTTCCGTCGTTGTCGATGATTCTCCCATTGCACGCCTCTGCGTGGAAAATGGTTTGAAGATGACAGGACAGCGTCGGGTTATTGCCCATGTTCTGTCTGAAGCCAGCGACCATCCGGACGTAGAAGAGCTTTATCGGCGCGCATCCGCCATAGACAGCCGCATTTCCGTTGCCACGGTTTATCGGACCGTGCGTCTTCTGGAAGAAAAAGGGATTCTCGAACGCCGTGATTTCGGCGGTGGGCGTGCCCGGTATGAGGCCAGCGACAGTGGCCATCACTATCATCTGATTGATGTAGACAGCGGCCGTGTCATCGAATTTGAAGATGACGAACCTGTCCGTCTGCTTACGCAGATTGCAAAACGTCTCGGATTCGATCTCGTCTCACACCGCATAGAACTCTTCGGTCATCGTCTTGAAAAAGAAACTCCGAAGCAGACTGTTGCCAAGAACAGGAACAAGAGCGGATCATGAGCACCAATCCGGCCGAGGAAAAAACCTCACCGACAGCCCATTCGCTCATCAGTAGTGAAGAAACACTCAAGCAGATGGAGACCCTCTCCACGCTGGCTCTGAACCGCGACGGCGGTTTCCAGGAGCTTCGGGGCGGTTCTCTGGGTGTTCGCATCGCTGTTACCGAGGCTGAGCGGGATGCTGCTCAGGCCCTGAGGTATCGTGTGTTTTTTGAAGAACTTGGCGCGCACCCGGACGAACGCGCATTCCGCACAAAGCGGGACGTGGACGAGTTTGACGAGGTTGCCGACCATCTTCTCGTCATCGACCACAGCATTTCTTCTGGTGCAGAAGGCGTTGTCGGGACCTATCGCCTTCTACGTTCCGATGCTGCCGAGAAGATTGGCCGTTTTTACACGGCTTCCGAATACGATATTTCGACCCTGACGGAATTTCCGGGGCGTTTGCTTGAGGTTGGCCGGTCCTGTGTGGCTCGCGAACATCGTGGACGTTCTGCAATGCAGTTGCTTTGGCGTGGCATTGCATCCTATATCTTTCTTCACCGGATCGATGTGCTGTTCGGTTGCGGAAGCCTCCCGGGCACAGATCCTGATGCGCTCTCCGATCAACTGACCTATCTGCATCATAATCATCTGGCTCCTCCCGCTCTCAGAATTCGGGCGCTCCCAGATCGTTATGTGGAAATGCTGCGTACGGACCCGCATACGCTTGATTACCGGGCCTGCCTGAACAAGCTGCCGCCTCTCATCAAAGGATATCTCCGCCTTGGGGGATATGTTGGAGATGGTGCTGTTGTGGACGAGCAGTTCAACACGACGGACGTAGCCGTTCTGGTAAAGAGTGAACTTCTGGCGGATAAATATTACCGCCATTACGAGCGCCGCCTTCGGGACGCTCTGGACTGATTTCCGGCTCGGGCCTCTGTGGCCCGACCGTTTTTTCTAACGGATAATCATCTTCATGATTTCGACGCTCCCTGTGCGTGGCTGGCGACTTGCCGGCCTGATGGTGCTGGCAGGGGCGTTTTCTGCCCTGTCTCTTCCGCCTGTCTGTGCGCTTTTTGTGCTCCCTCTCGGGCTGCTGGTCCTCTATCGCGCCTCTGAGGATGCGGCATCCTGGAAGCAGGCTGCTCTTTGCGGCTTCCTGTTTGGAATGGGATTTCACACGGCAGGCCTGTATTGGCTGACCAATGCCATTCTGACGCGTATCCATCAGTTCTGGTGGGTCATTCCGTTCGCGGCTCCGGGTGTTGCGCTCATTATTGCCCCGTTGATGGCTGTTCCCGCGGTTCTCTGTCGTCTTGTGCCAGCTGGGTGGCGGCGTATTCTGATGTTCGCCGGAAGCTGGACGGTCGTCGATATGGCGCGCGTCCTGATTTTTTCAGGCTTCCCCTGGAATCCACTGGGCAGCGATCTGGAATTGCCCGGTTCGATCGGCAATGCGCTGATCCAGCCCGCGTCCATTCTGGGTGTCGACGGCCTGACTCTTGCGCTGGTCCTGGCATCTCTGGCGCTTTTTCGTGGGCGTGTTGCTGTTTTAAGCGTGCTCGTGTGCAGCGTGCTGTGGCTCGGTGGCGGCTACTGGCGGCTTGCCACAGTAACTCCGTTGCCGATCAGTAATCCGCGTGCGGTTCTGGTTCAGGGGAATGTCTCGGAAAATGAAATCATCAACCGGCAACAAAGCGTCGAAAATTTTCGGCGCTACCTCCGCCTGACGGCTCAGGGAACGCAGAAGGCCCGATTGATGGGCGATGACCGGCCTGTGGTTGTCATCTGGCCAGAATCCGGCTTTCCGGGGCTTCTCGACGAGGATGAACTGGCCCGGCAGGTAATTGCCCATGCAGCCGGCGGTGCTTCGGCAATGATCGGGTCAGATCGTGAAGAAAATGGCCACTGGTACAACAGCCTCGAACTGGTGGATCAGGATGGCAAGATTACGTCCATCTACGACAAGAGCCGTCTGGTGCCATTTGGGGAGTACCAGCCTTGGATCATTCCCTTCAACGTGCTTCCAGGAGTTCTGACGCCCGGGCCCGGTCTCAAGACATGGGATCTTCCCGATATTGGCCGCGTCGGTCCAATGGTTTGCTACGAGATCATTTTTTCCGGGTCTGTCGTTGCACGGCATGATCGGCCTGACTGGCTGGTCACCATTTCTAATGACGCCTGGTTCGGCAATAGTGCTGGCCCGCGCCAGCATCTTGCCACGGGCCGTCTGCGGGCAGTGGAAGAAGGTCTTCCGGTTGTCTTCGCGAACAACACTGGCATTTCTGCGATTTATGATGCGGCCGGACGCGAAACGGCTCGTCTGGGTTGGGGCAGGGCAGACGTGATGGTCAGTGATATTCCGTCACCACTCTCACCGACGATCTTCTCCCGATACGGGCGTGCCATTCCGTTGGCTCTATCGCTGCTGTGCGTAGTGCTCTCGTTCTGGCCAACGGTTCGCCGAAAGAGAGAGCGGGTTGTAATGCGTCAAAAAGGTTAATATTGACAATCTAGGGTTGTTTTATTTACCTTCTCTTTGTCTCAGGGGAGGATTATCATGTCTACGGGTCACGTTAAGGCCGAGCCAAAGAGTGCTTCGGCTGCTGGCCCGGTCGATGTGCATGTCGGAAACCGCATTCGGCTGCGGCGCACGCTGATGGGGCTTTCGCAGGAAAAGCTTGGAGAGGCGCTGGGACTCACGTTCCAGCAGATCCAGAAATATGAACGTGGTGCCAACCGCGTAGGGGCAAGCCGCCTCTATGATCTGGCGCGTGTCTTGGATGTGCCGATCGGTTTTTTCTTCGATGATATGCAGGATGCGGCCCCCAAGGCAGCACCTGTACCCCTTCAGCCCTCAGTCACGACCGGCTTTGCAGAAACGCAGGCCACTTTCGGCGGTCCGCCCCGCAAAGCGGTTCAACCGCCACGGCTGTTTGATCTGCCAGCTGATGAAGCGGCGCTTTTCAGCCGGCGTGAAACGGTTGATCTGGTGCGATCCTATTATCGCATTCCAGATCCTTCCGTGCGAAAGCGAATGCTGGACCTTATCCGCAGCCTCGGCCCTGCAGAAGAATAAGCCAGGGTCTATTCGCGGCGCAGGATGCTATCGTTCAGGAAGGACGAAATCTTGCCCGCTTTGAAATCGGCCCGCAGCCGGTCTTCATCGTACTCGGTCTGAAGCCAATCCATGAAGGAAAGACGCCCTTCGGCTTCAGCGCGGTAGCGCAGGAAAAATGCATCCAGGATTCCCGTGCGGGACCGGTTGAAATGTCCGAAGCGCCAGTGCAGCTGCCTGAGAGCGTCTGTTGCCGTTCCCCCCTCAAACATCACAACCAGCCCCGAAGCTAATCCTGCGCGGTCAGCTCCTGACTTGCAGTGCATCAGCATTGGAAACTGAAGGGTCTGATACATGGCATGAAAGCGCAGGATGCGATCCTTGTGTGGCGCGCCCCGGCTCTCAAACGCCATATCCAGATGCGTCAGACCCAGCTTCTCGCTTGTGCTGCGAGAAAGAGCGTCTGACCCACATTTACGATGTCCGCGCAGGTTTACGAGCGTCTTGAGGTGAAGCTGCTTTGTTAGTCTGCGCAGACGTGACGGTGTTGGGTGGTTGCAGCGCCACACCTTGCCAGGAACGACTTCCGCAAGATTTGTCCAGCCGAGGCGAAAGATGGAATGGTCCACAAAGAGACTGTCCCACCAGGCCCGTCGCAGCGTAGCGGCAGAAGTAATCCGGCCTTCAAACATCAAAAACGTCCTCGACTGTGAGAGCATGAAGCAGCTTCAGGCAGCGCTGTGTCCCACTTGAGATGGGGATGCGTCAACCGCAAGGAAATGGTAATGTCAGCTTATGCGGTGGCTTTCTCTTTCTCTGATGGTGTCCTGCCTGTCCCTGACGGGATGTGGTGTTGGTTCAATGTTTGACGGACCGGCTGCGGATATGACCGCACTTCCCCCGCCGGGAGCTGCTCCGGATAGAACCTCTCATCGTCGCTCGCATCCAAGCGGCGTATCCTATGTGGATGATGCCCCCGTTATGCCGATGCCGCCGGGTGGAATGAGCGAGGAAAACCGTCCACGTGAAAGCAGCGATCCGTCTTCTGAAGGGATGACCTTCGGGACCGGTGGTATGGGTGGCAACACAGCCGATATTACACCGCGTCCCGCAGTTCCGGATACAGAAGTGTCGTACGGCAAAAACAGTGGAAATTAAGAACGACAGGGCTGCGAGCGGCGGCTGACGGTCTGGTCTTCATGATTGCGTAACTATTGGCGTGGTAGGGCGGAAGCAGTCCTCACCAGTGGGCCGAGTTGACGTCTTGGAGACCAGAAATGACCGAGCAGGTCGCGGCAGATATTAAAGAGCGCCTTGCCTTTTTGGGAATTGGAGCCAGTGAAAAAGCCCTGATATCCCGAATTGGCCAACAGATCCGCCGGATCTTGCCCCCTGCGCTTGACCGGTTTTATCGACGTGTGGACGAGACACCGGAACTGGCACGTTTTTTCTCGAGCTCCTCCCAGCAGAATACAGCCCGCACACAGCAGGAAAAACATTGGAGCCGTATTCTCGAGGGTGATTTCGGCCCCGACTATGTCCAGAGTACGCGTGCGATTGGGAATACTCACGCTCGTATTGGCCTGGATCCACAATGGTATATCGGCAGTTACGGGCTGCTGGTCGAAGGTATTGTCGCAGGTGTTATTCAGGAGGCTTGGCCAGAACAGAAACAGGGCTTTTTCGCGAGATTGTTCGGTAAACGCCGATCTGTTCTGACCAGCCAAGACGTTGCTGCGCGGGTCGGGCTTTTGGTCAAAGCCGCGTTTCTGGATATGGAACTTGGCCTTGAGACATACACTCTGAATCTGGACGGGCAGGAGCGTTCCCGCGCCGAGAAAGAGCGCAACGAAAGTCTGTCCGCTCTTTCCGAAGCACTTGCAGATTCGCTGGACCGCATGGCCGAAGGAGATCTTGTACAGGACATTGATCCTGAGCTTGCCAGCCAGGCAGCGCGGATGAGCGGGGCATTCCAGCGCGCTTGCAGTGGACTGGGGCGGATTGTGCAGGGGGTACGCTCCACGTCTGGTGTCGTGGAGCACCGGGCCCGAATGATCAGCAGTTCATCCGAGGACATTGCCTGTCGTATTGCGGAGCAGGTTGACGCCCTGGGAACCGTATCGCGCAACATTACCCAGTTGACGACGTCCGTAAAGGAAGTGGCTGAGGAAGCGCGCCAGGCAGATGAGACGGTCGAAGCCTGCTGTCATGAAACAGGGCAAAGTACGGAAGTTGTTGCTCGGACAGTTGAAGCAATGGCCAAGATCTCGGCATCATCCACACGAATTGTCCAGATTATTGGCGTTATTGATGAGATCGCTTTTCAGACAAATCTTCTGGCTTTGAACGCAGGCGTAGAAGCGGCACGTGCCGGCGATGCGGGGCGAGGTTTTGCTGTAGTTGCCCAGGAGATACGTGCACTTTCCCAGAGGTCTACAACAGCCGCCCGTGAGATCAAGGAATTGATCAGCAGCAGTATGGAAGACGTGGAGCGTGGCGTGACGATGGTCGACGAAACGGGGGCTGCGCTTGGTAATATCAGCGCATCCGTGAATCGACTGGGGAAAGCTGTGGGACAAATTGCCTCAGGTGCAGAGGCTCAGGCGCAGCGGATCATGGATATCAACACCAGTACGACACAGCTTGAAGCCGTGACCAAGACTAACGCGGCGATCGTGAGGCAGATGAGCAACTCCAGTCAGGAGTTGGTGGGGGATGCCGCCCAGTTGATGAAGATCGTCATGAACTTCAAGGTTCAGAACGATCTTCCTGCATTGCATCGGGTCTAAAGAGGGGCCTCTGTCAGAGAGAGCGCGCTTCTTCCGGCAACATAATGGGGATGCCATCCCGGATTGGAAATGCCAGCTTCGCGCGGGGGCTGATAAGTTCCTGCGTGTCACGGTCATAGGTGAGCGGCCCTTTGGTGAGGGGGCAAACCAGCAAGGACAGGAGGCGAGGGTCAAGTTCAGTGTTCATGGTCATTCCATGCCTTTTGCCAGAAGATCCAGCAAGACCCCGGCGCGGTCATCCAGTGTACTTGCTTCAAGAAGAGCCTGTTTCTGTTCAGAGCTGAACGGAACAAGCATCGGCAGAATGACGAGCAGCATGTCATCATCCATTTCATCAAGCAAAGACCAGTCCGTCTGTAGCTGATGTGCTGTCAGATAGCTTTTCAAACGGCTTAGCAGACGCGCCCGATTGATCGGGGAGGGGTCGCTTTCCAGCAGGTCTGAAAAGAAAGGTGAGGCGTCAATAGTGCCTTCTCTCCAGCCCCGTTGTGTCAAACCTTCCATCAGCAGTCTGAAACGAGTGATGCCCAGAAGCGTGATGGAAAATGTACCGTCCGAGTGTTCTGTGAAGCTGGTGATTCGACCAAGTGTCCCAATGTTATGCAGGACGGGAAGTGGATCCGTTTCGTCTTCTTCCTGTGGCTGTATCATCCCGATGAGTCGGCGCCCCGCGAGAGCATCTTCCAGAAGGGCGACATAGCGCGGTTCAAAGACCGTCAGAGGCAGATGCCCTCCTGGCAGAATCATGGCTCCAGACAGTGGAAAAAGCCCGACCCGCGGAGGAATATCCGCAAGGGTAAGGTCCGCAAGAGCTGGAACCCTGCGCGGGATATCATTCAGATCCAGAAAGGTGTCGGGCGTTTTCGTCATGGGATTACGAGAACAGCAGAGAAGACAGCTTGCGACGCGCAGCAAGCGTTACAGGGTCCGTATGGCCCCACGCTTCGAAGAAACGCAGCAGTTCCGTTTTGGCAGCGCCTTCATTCCAGTCACGGTCCTGACGGATAATGCCCAACAGGACATCCGCAGCATCCGCGCGATTTCCCGCAGCATTGAGCGCGCCAGCTAGTTTGAGCTGGATATCGAAGTCAGCAGGTGAGACCGCGGCTTGTTGTTTGAGAGTATCCAGTTCGGAAACCGCTGCCGCACCTTCTTTCTTGAGAGCGAGTGCTGCGCGCGCGCCTGTGATTTCAGGATGGTTATTAAGCTTGGCAGGGATCTGGCTGGACGCTTCTTCTGCCCCTTCCAACTCATCAAGGGCCAGAAGCGCACGCAGCATCCCGCCCCATGCTTCAGGGTTTTCAGGTTCTGCATCGAGAACCTGCGCGTAGAGGCCGACAGCTTCTGCGGGCTGGTTTTCGGCAAGGGCTGTCTTGGCTGCGGCCAGAATATCTGCTGCGGGCATCGTGCCGCCAGCAGCTTTCAAAAGCGATTCGACAAAGTGGCGGATTTCACTTTCTGGCTGCACACCTTGGAAAAGATCCAGAACCTGACCCTTCCAGAACGCGACCACGACGGGAATGGATTGAAGCGGAAGCCCCATCTGAGCCAGTTGAGCCGCGAGGGACTTGTTGGCCTCTACATCGACCTTGACCAGACGAACCCGTCCGTTGGCAGCATGGACGATCTTTTCCAGAACGGGCGTCAGCTGTTTGCAGGGGCCGCACCAGGGGGCCCAGAAATCCACTAGAACCGGGATCTGCTGGCTGGCCTCAACAACGTCCGCCATGAACGTCGTCTGATCTGCTTCGACGATGTATGCGGCCTTGCCTGAAGACGGGGACTGGCCAATCAGATGTTCGTCAAAAGTGCTGCTCATGGAATGGAAGCCATCCTGCTGGGAAAATCTAGTTCCGTTGAAGATCGGGCCTGATGGCTCTGTGTGCAAGGGCGCTTTCGTGGGAACGCCTCTGATCTCGTCAGAAGATCAGGCTTCTTCATCGCAAGAAACGGCACGGGCTGAAAAATTGACTGGAGGGTACATTTTCTCTCTTGCATGTCTTCGTAAGTTCAGTAATAACACCGCCCACGGAACGCGGGTGTAGCTCAGGGGTAGAGCACAACCTTGCCAAGGTTGGGGTCGTGGGTTCGAATCCCATCACCCGCTCCAGTTTGAAAAAGACGCCTTAGGGCGTCTTTTTTCGTTTCTGGCTTAGTAAATGTTTCCTGATCAGGAAAATGCTTTTCCGCTCGTCTTTCCTCTTGCGGATATTGCAAGTTTCCGCCATAAGCCGCCTCACGGAATGCGGGTGTAGCTCAGGGGTAGAGCACAACCTTGCCAAGGTTGGGGTCGTGGGTTCGAATCCCATCACCCGCTCCAGTTTGAAAAAGACGCCTTAGGGCGTCTTTTTTCGTTTCTGGCTTTCGTTGCCACAAGATGGTGTCCCGCTACGAGAAAACTGCGCGGTCGTAGAAAGTGCAGCGACGGTCAGGCTGTCGTTCAGCCCTGATCCAGCTTGCCCGCGAACTGCATTAATCTTGGATTTGGAAAGCCGTTCTACGCTTAAGAGGTGGGCGTAAGTGGCTCTTCGTCAGCTTTCTGAGGCACGAAAGAGCTGTTTATTTTGGGAATGACCGCGCGAGCGGAGATTGGCCACAAGCCACTGCGTTGGCCATCAACTGACCAACTAGACGTGCCCTTTGTCGCGCCAATGCTGCCTGGCCGTTACGCCTGAAAATAAAAGCGGCCAGTCAGAATAATCTACTGGCCGCCGTGTAGGCTTAGAAGAACTGGATGTGGCTCTTGAAGCCCAGCATTGCTGCGTTGTGCAGTGCAGCCTGACCGCCGGGACGGAAGTAGTACTGGAAGTCCGGTGCAAAGGTCACGCCGCGCATCACATGGATACGGTAGTTCGCTTCGAGCACTGCGCCGTAGCTCTGAATCCCGTAAGAGCCATTCATAAGCGACATCCCACGAGCAAGCTGTAGGCGCTGGGTGTCGGAAACGCTGCCTGCAACACGAACATAGGTGAAGTTCACACCGATGCCGTCCAGTGGCCGAGCCTTCCAGAATCCGCTGTCCACAAACCCGATTTCATACTGCTGGGCACGCGTCTGGGTGCGGGGGCTGTTGGCATAGAAGCCGCCCAGTACGACAAGGCCAGCGTCCGGGTTTCCGGGCGTATGGTGGCGCCAGACCATTTGGTCCGCCAGGAACCAGGCTGCCCAGGAATAATTGACCGTACGCTGGGTCTGGCCCGTGATGACATACGGGTTCCCGTTGACATCATAGTAGTTGTCTTTGTGAGGCGCATTGTCGATGGCGTAGCCGACCTTGTAGTGGCCTGGCAGGTGGTCCTTACCGACCAGTGGCTCCCAGCCAGCTTCCACTGGCACGGCTTCACCATTGATGTCCGCACCGTTGAACTTAAAGCCCGTCCGGTACTGAACGTTGTTGTAAATGCCTGCCTGCGCGAAATACACGCCGGTCTGGATGTATGTGCTTTTTGTCGGGCGGACGCGGATACGGGCTGCCCACACTGCATCAGGGTAGGACGAATGGGTGGTATTATCAGACGATGCCTTCGGGTTACCGCAGAAGGCATTGTTCTGGAAGTTGCAGTACAGCGGGTTGGCGGAGAAGTCGTTCAGGAACGGAATACGTCCGGCAGCGACGTCAAAATGACCATTTGCAAGCGTTTCTTCACCATAGGCATAGACAAGGTGCACCACCACGTTGCCGCCTGCACCGTAAATTTCGGAGCTGGGGTTCAGGTTGTCACCAAACATGCGACTTGCCGGAATACCGTAACGACCGACAACAACGGCATGGGTTGAGAAGCCGCGGATACCAGCAAGCTTTTCCCAGTCGATATCGTTCTCAAGGCTGTACTGGCCTGCGTTGCTGCTACCCTGACGAAGCCCGTAACCTGGTGTCGGCTTGGTGATGGCGCCCGTGTATTCGTTGGTGTTGTCCATCATGATCGCAATACCGCGGTCACGAAGCCATTTGTTCCAGCCGAACGGGTTGGTCAACAATGCCTCAGGCTTGGGAAGCGGTGGCACCTGCTCCTTGTCGAACGACATGATCGTTAGAGGCGTGTTGACGCGAACACTCGGGTTTTCTGAGTTCTGGTCCGGCCAGTCCATAACCGTGATGGGAGCGAGAACGCGCACGGTCGTAACCTTTTCGCCAGCCTTTGACTGAACGACGGTCGTGACAGGTGCGGGAGCCTTGGTCGCGCCTTCAGCGGCAGCGATGGCGGGCGTAAAAGAAACCGCACAGGCTGCGGCATAGAGATGCAGGCGAGACAAGTCTCTTATCCTCGGGTATCAGGTTGCGAGATCTTCGTAACACTTTTTCCGGGATGAAGAACAGAGATTATGAGATAAATTTCGAAAATATCACGCTCATATGATATAGGCTTCATTTCTTAGGAAAAAACAAAGCCTATACCAAGCGATGTAAACTATAATCCGTATAAAACGGATCACAACATCGTATTATTTGGCTGCTGCGAGTGCTGCCTCGATGACTTTACCAGCCTCTTCCTTGCCAGCCCAGCCTGTTACCTTAACCCATTTGTTGGGCTCAAGATCCTTGTAGCGCTCAAAAAAGTGCTCAATCGCCTTGCGTGTGATCTCTGGCAGGTCGTCGATGGATTTCACGTCCGTGAACTGCGGATGGATCTTGTCGTGCGGGACGCAGATGATTTTCTCATCCTGGCCGCTCTCATCTTCCATCTTCAGCATGCCGATCGGGCGTGCACGGATCACGGCGCCAGGAACGACGGCTGCCGGAGCCAGCACGAGGGCATCAGCCGGGTCACCGTCAGCGGCGAGGGTGCCAGGAATGAAGCCGTAAGCTGCCGGATAGGCCATGGGCGTGAACAGGAAACGATCCACGAAGATCGCGCCGCTATCCTTGTCCACTTCGTACTTGACCTGAGAGCCCTGCGGGATCTCGATAACTACATTAATGTCGTTCGGCACGTCTTTGCCGGGCGAGATCTTGGAAACGTCCATGATGTTCACGTCCTGAACTGGTTTTAAGACGGCGGAACCTTAGCTGTCCTGCGCCTTTCTGCCCAGAGCGGAAGCAAAAACATGATAGGGAACTGGCGTGCCGGTCGCGGGGTTGAGAGCGCTCGACAGATCGCCAGAAACGCAAAACGCTCCAGCACAGGGCCGGAGCGTTCGTAGAAGCCGATAAACTCGGAAAGTCAGGGTCAGAGAAGCGGCTGTGCGGCCTTCAAAGCATTGTGGCAGGCTGCGCGACGGTCATCTTCGTTGGTGTAGGCCACCAGATAATAGCGCTTGCCGTTGCTGTTGAAGAAGCCAGAGGTGCCAAGAGCATAGTCTTCATTGCCAACCGTCTGTTCGGTGGCCTTGTACTTTTCGCTCAGGCCGTAAAGAGCCGGGTTGCCTTCATCATAAGAGAGATACTGCAACTCGATGCAGTAGTTCATGATTCCTGCAAGATTGGCAGGAGAGACGCCCGTGAAATCTTTGCCAGGCGTGCCCTGAACGGCAGCAGGAGGCGGTGGCGACTGTTCCTGGGCCATAGCAGCCGTGGACATCACGCCGAGGCCAAGAGCTAGGCCGAGAGCGGGCACGATACGACGAAACATGACGGTATCCTTTCTGAAGACCCTGTCTTCCCGCGGCACTCCGCGGTTGAAACGGAACATTTCCCCCCTTTTCGTGAAAAGAAAAGTCTATTTCAGAACATTTCTTCGTGAGCACTCAAACCGGCGGGTCGAGATAGGGGCTTTTTGTGTCAAAGAATATCTTGTTGGTGTCCAGTTCCGTCGCAATGACGTCCAGAGCGGTGAGGGCGGCAATCAACACGAAGCGCTGGCGGGGGCGCGATTCGGTTGTTTCACAGTCTCGCAGTCTTTGAATGGCGAGGAGGGTGGCGCGGAGCGTCCGTCCGTAATGTCCATGATAACGACCACTGAAATGACTCATCCGGGCCAGCACCAGTTCCAGCGCCTGATGTGCACGGGGGTTGAGAGACGCATCATGGTCTATGGCGCGCAGTCGAAGCAGGTTCAGCATGACGCGCATCGCGGAAAGAATGCCCGCCAGATAGGCGTGGACCACAGGAGACGGTGTATTTCCTGAATTGGTCATCAGGCGAACGAAGCGATCCACGTTGCGTGAGACCACTGTATCAAGCGTGGCGTTCGTTTTCCCTTCTGCAATGTGATGCAGGTCCTGAAGGATGTGTTCGCGCATGGTCCAGCGTTGGTGCGCTGGGTCATAGGGCAGAAAAACGCGGTACATCCATGATGTGTAAAGCAGGCCCAGAACGAGCGGCATGGCCGTATTGAAATAGACGATTTCATCCGTTCGGCCCTGATTGGAAGGGCCTAGAAGGATGGGCAGGAACAGATTGTAAGAGACGGCCGGAAGCGTCAGTGGCGGATAGGCGAAGGCCAGCCCGCCTAACATCATGGCAACGCCAGACCACATTCCGAGCATTTCGAATGTTGTGGGTTTTCCCAGCAAAAGCAGATCGAGCACGCCCCCAGCCAAAACGGCACAGCAGGCACCATGCAAAAAAGCCTGTGTCGCAAGGGCTGGGCGTTCCAGCGTCGAGAACAGGCTGCATGCAATCGCGACAAACATGATGAATGTCAGGCCGCTGGGCCACGCTGTCGCAATCCAGATTACACCCGCCCCGAAGACAGTCACCGATGAGCGGAGGCTGTTAACGATGGCCTGCCGCCAGTCCCGGTAGGATCGGATAGGCTCATGGAAATGATCGTGAGGCTGAGGATTGCGGCTGGCTTCGAACTGCCGCAGGGCCATTCTCAGGGCATCAATCAGTTCGACCAGAGACTGCTGCAACATGCCGTGGCGAAGCATGGCAGCGCGGTCTTCTACTTTGGGAAGAACAGTATCGAAATCTTCTACGACCCGGCGTCGGCAGTCCCGCCTGATGTCTCGCAGATCGCCCAAAATTGCATCCATGCTCTCGGTACTCTCCAGCCTCGCGGGCAAGGCGAGAAACATGTGCTGGATCGCTTTGGCCTGTTCGAGGAAAGCGTCATCCTGACTGAGGGGAAGGCGCATCAGCGTGGCAAGGTCCATGGCCCGTGCCAGAAGAACAGCGATGTTCGCCAGGGCGGCTCGCGTATGATCGCCCGCATGGTCCTGTCGTCCCAGCTCGACCTCAGCGAATTCAACCTGATCCCCTAAAGTGGTGATCCGGGTGAAGACAGACTGCATGGTCTCCAGAGCATCCGTCTTGCCCGCCAGGATGTCCGCGATGGTTGAAAGTGCTGGCTTCAGGGTGTCTTCAAAAGTGCTGGTGAGTTGTTGGCGCGTTCGTTTCGTGAGGCCGAGCTGGAACAGTCCAGAAATCGATGCTTCCAGAACAATGCCCAGCACAATGTATGTGGCGCGCGAACTCGCAATTTCGAAAATGTGGTGTGGGTCCGCGATCCCATCGAGGGAGACAATGGCGTAAGTGAAGCCCGTCGCCCGCATACCATGAATACGGTAGTTGGTCATGGAAGCTGGCCCCGGCATGAACGTGCCTATCAGGCAGAACAGCCCGATGCCTGCGGCCAGAAGCAGAATGAACATCAAGGGCGCCTGAGGGCAGGCTGCGACGAGTATCACGCCGCAGATCACGCCCAGCACCATGCCGAACAGATGCCATTTCGCCTTTGCCAGACTGCGCCCGCGTGTGCCCTGCGCGACCATCCAGACGGTCAGGGCTGCCCATTGCGGGCTACCAAGCTCCATCTTCAGGGCAATCCCCAGCGCGAGCAGGGACGTCAGAGTAGTTCGGAGAGCGTAGCCGGCCATGACCGGGTCCGGGCTGTAGAGCCAGCGGAATTTTTGCAGAAAAGCTGTCGCGCTTGCCTGCATCACCGAATGTGCGGCGTTGTAATGTGTTTCAATGAGCGTCCAGCCACGTCTTCCCCCAGAATAATGAAAACCGGTAGGTGCCTTCTCGAAACGGCGGCAATGGCCTTCTGAGGCCAGTCGGGGACGGGAGGCGTTTTGACACATAATGCAAAAAAAGACATTTCACCATGTCAGCCCTTGCAAAAATGCGTCAGGTGAGCGATTTCGTGCAGCTACCGCGCGCCTGTAGCTCAATTGGTTAGAGCCGGCCGCTCATAACGGCTTGGTTGGGGGTTCGAGTCCCTCCGGGCGCACGGTGTTCTATTTTGTCTGGCGAGCCTGTCTGCCGCCGCTCATTCCGCACTCCACCACCGAACAGGAGACCTCATCATGGCCGCCTACCAGTACGTCTACGTCATGAAGGATCTTACGAAGGCCTATCCGGGTGGACGTGAGGTCTTTAAGGGCATCACCCTTTCCTTCCTGCCCGGTGTGAAGATCGGTGTTCTCGGCGTCAACGGCGCGGGTAAGTCCACGCTGCTCAAGGTGATGGCCGGGATCGACAAGGAATTCGGCGGTGAAGCCTGGGCGGCCGATGGCGTCAGGATCGGCTACCTCGAGCAGGAGCCGCAGCTTGATGAAAAGCTGACGGTTGGTGAGAACGTCGCTCTCGGTTTTGGTGAACTCAAGCGCGCACTCGATCGCTTCAACGAAATTTCCATGCTGTTCGCTGAGCCTATGTCCGATGAGGAGATGACCAATCTTCTCTCGGAACAGGCCGAGCTGCAGGAAATCATCGATGCCGGTGACGGCTGGGAGCTAGATCGGAAGCTGGAGATCGCTCTCGACGCGCTGCGCTGCCCGCCAGCAGACAGCCCGGTCGACAAGCTTTCCGGTGGTGAGCGTCGCCGCGTTGCGCTGTGTCGTCTGCTGCTTGAGAAGCCTGACATTCTGCTGCTCGATGAGCCAACCAACCATCTTGATGCCGAGAGCGTCAGCTGGCTCGAAAAGACGCTGCGTGACTATCAGGGCACCGTCATGGTCATCACCCATGACCGTTACTTCCTTGATAACGTCACGAACTGGATTCTGGAACTTGAGCGCGGCCGTGGCTATCCGTTCGAAGGCAACTACTCATCCTGGCTGACCCAGAAGCGCAAGCGCCTGGCTCAGGAAGAGAAGGAAGAGAGCTCCCGCCAGCGCGCTCTTGCTGCCGAGCAGGAGTGGATCAACAGCTCGCCTAAGGCACGTCAGGCGAAGAGCCAGGCTCGTATTACCAAGTACGAAGAAATGCTGGCAGCCAACTCCGAGAAGGTTGGTGGCACGGCGGACATCGTTATCACGCCGGGTCCGCGCCTTGGCGGTACGGTGATCGAGGCTGAGAACCTGACGAAGGGCTTTGGCGATCGTCTGCTGATCGATGGCCTGAACTTCAAGCTTCCGCCTGGTGGCATCGTGGGTGTGATCGGTCCGAACGGTGCGGGTAAGTCCACGCTGTTCAAGATGATCACCGGTCAGGACACGCCGGATGGTGGCTCTCTGAAGGTCGGCGAGACGGTGAAGCTCGGCTATGTCGATCAGTCCCGCGATACGCTGGATGGCAACAAGACCGTCTGGGAAGAAATTTCCGGCGGTACGGACGTCATTCAGCTTGGCAAGCGGACGGTTCCGTCCCGCGCCTATGTCGGGGCGTTCAACTTCAAGGGCTCTGACCAGCAAAAGCGCGTTGGCATCCTGTCGGGCGGTGAGCGTAACCGCGTTCATCTTGCCAAGATGCTCAAGGAAGATAGCAACGTCCTGCTGCTCGATGAGCCGACCAACGATCTTGACGTTGATACGCTGCGTGCCCTCGAAGATGCTCTGGCAGACTTCGCTGGCTGCGCCGTGGTCATCTCCCATGATCGCTGGTTCCTTGACCGTTTAGCCACGCATATCCTGGCTTTCGAAGGCGACAGCCATGTCGAGTGGTTCGAAGGCAACTTCCAGGACTACGAAGAAGACAAGCGACGTCGCCTTGGTCCGGATGCGACTGAGCCGAGCCGTATCAAATATCGCCCGCTGGCCCGCTAAGACGGACCGTTCCTTCTGCACGTCACCGGGACAGGATCACCTGTTCCGGTTTCTGACGGTTTGAGGAGGCCCGCTTGTTAGGGCGTGAACTCCGTACTGCACGTCTGGTTCTCACTCCGGTCAATTGGCCGGATCTGGAGGACATGATTGCTCTCAAGGCTGATGCCGGTGCTTTTGGGCAAATGCTTGGCGGTGTGCGAAGCCGCTTCGATACGGAAAAGGAAATGGCCGAGGACGTTGCGTTCTGGGCCAGGCGCCGCATTGGTATCTTTGCTATTCGTGAAAATGGGCGTTTTGTTGGAATAACAGGCGTTCACGAACGCCCTGATGGCCGCGGTATCGGACTGAGATTTTCAATTTTCCCATGGGCTACTGGCCGGGGCATTGCCCGTGAAGCTGCGGCTGCTGCCATTCGGTATGTTCTGGATGAAGGGGAGCCACGGATTGTAGCTGTGGCTCGGGAAGATAATTTGGCCTCTCGCGTCGTACTCGGCAGTATCGGCATGCGTCATGTTGATACCTTCACGCGTGATGGTAATACGATGTTTCTCTACGAGATTACCCCTGCCTGATACGCAAGGGGTACTGAGCGTTTGTTTCCTGCCGCATCAGGTATTACTGATTGAAGCCATACGGTATTTTTTTCTAAGGAATAAAGTGTGGTTGATTTTCTGAAAAACATTGGAAAAGCGGCGTTTTCTGCCGTCATCATGGGGCTGGCTGTATTGCCGAGCGCACGGGCTGACGCCCCCAAGGCCCCTGAACCGGTCGTGGGTGGCATGCACATTATTGATCGTACGCTGGTTTTAGCCGTGGGAGGCACCGAGATCGTAGCGCTCCCCCCGAACCTGCAGACGGCATCCATCAGCTTGCCGGATGTTGTGCATGTGAATCTCGTGTCCCAGAAGGTCGCAGAAATTCTGGCCCATCATGACGGACAAACAGATGTACTCTTTACGGGCAAAGACACAATCTATCGTTTCCACGTCACTGTGCAGCGGCCTACCCGATAAAACTCGCTGGTAAGACAAAGCACAAAAAAAGGCCTCCTGTTATGGAGGCCTTTTTTTTATCGTCATGCTCGAGAGAACGGCAATCAGTGATGATTGCTGAGCTGACGCTCCAGAGCTGCGTTGAGTGCACCAACATCGCCGCCGTGACGGGCCAGATAGGAGCTGTAATCGCCGCGCTGATTCATGCGCAGGCTGGCACCTTCACCATACATATCCACCACCTTCGGCGGGTTCCCACCGATGATGAGCTGCATGTTGACTTCTGGCTGGCCCGGACGGTCAATCAGCGCGTTGACGCGTTCGCCATCCGGTGTCGGGCTTGTGCCGGTCACACGGAAGCTCACGCCCTGGTAGTTACCGATCTGGTCCGTGATTGTGTTGACCAGAACCTGATCGAACAGCTGAAGGTATTTCTGCTGCTGTGCCGGGGTGGCGGTGCGCCAGTAGCGGCCGAGGCAGTAGCGGGCAATGCCCTGAATATCCACATTGGACTGAAGAAGCGGAAGGACTTCGCGCTTCTTTTCACCCAGTGGCTTGCCGGAATTAACGATGCTGACCAGCTGGCCACCAAAGGAATTCACGAAATCTGTTGCCGGATTGGCATGAGCGACGCCAGCCCCGAAAGTGAGGGCTGCAGCAAAAGCACCAAGAAGGGCCCGGCGCGAAAAGGCTTTAAGCATGCGTTTGTCCTCAGTTGTACCAGTCTGGGGTGGTGGCGCGGTGATCGTTCGTCATAGCGTCAATCTGGCTCTGGCGGTTCTGCTGCCAGGCACTGCGGACGTAGGAGTACGGATCAAGGCTGTCCTGCTCCAGATGATCGATCTGATCCACACTGTTGGCAAAGCCATCAACCGTTCCAAGAATATTGTAGGCCCAGTTGAATGTCAGCAGGCCATAACCTCTTGGCACATAATTGATCGGGGTGAGAGCCTGACCAATCGCATAGCCTGCGCCATCGCGGAAGTTGCTGGGACCAACGAACGGAATGAAGAGGTATGGGCCGCTCTTTACGCCCCATGTTCCCATGGTCATCCCCGGGTCAGTCTCATGCTGTTTGTACCCGACCAGACTGGCAACATCGAAGAAACCGGCCACTCCCGCACTCATGTTGATCGTGAAGCGCATGAACGAATCACCCGCACGACGAGGCTTTCCAGCCCCTACATCAGAGAAGAACACCGCAGGCTCACGCCAGGTTTCATTGATGTTGGAAATACTATGCCGCACCGGTTTCGGAACAGCCCAGATCCAGGCTTTGGCCACGGGGCGCAAAGCCACGTGATAAGCCCACATCTGGACGTTATACATCTTCCGGTTCAGCGGCTCGTACGGATCGTTGGCAGCCTTGTAATCAGCAAGGTCGTCCGGATCTTTCGGCGGGGGATTATGCAGGGAGCTACAGGCCCCCAGCGTCAGCAGTGCCAAAACGCCTGCAATGGCTCTGCCACGACGCGAGCGCGTCGCCCTGATACCGATTCTGTCCTGCCGAGAGTCCATAACCATTCCTCAAAAACCCCACTCCGCGGGCGTGCTCACAAAGACTTCATCTGAAAACGGAAATTTTCGAAATCCGTTCCCATTCAATTGGTGTGCCGCCGGCGGAGCCATGAGCCGTCCGTCGCGGAAAACTGCGGAAGGCCGTAGTCATAGCCTATACTGTGCCAAGCTGCACCCCTCTATGTATCCAAATTACGACACAGGGAAGGGACGAGATCCTTTAACGATCCAGACGTCAAAAGGACACTCCGGCGACTTTGACGGCTGAAATATTTTGAGAGCAGTGTGGCGGCAACTCAACACCAGGGAATTTTCCAGTGTCCAGATTTTCTGCCTGCAAAGCACCGCTTTTTGCCACCGTGGCCCTAGTTGGCCTGTCTCTTGGGGCTGCTCAGGCGCGTCCAACTTCACTCTCTCAGCCATGGGGTAACACGCCCGATGGGAAGCCTGTTCGTATCATCATCTTGAAGAATGACCATAATGTGACGGTACGCGTCATTACCTATGGCGGCATTATTCAATCTGTTGAGACGCCGGACCGTAATGGCCACCCGCAGGACATCGTCCTCGGGTTTGGCGATCTCAAGGGATACACCGTCGATAGCGCCAAGGGTGGACTGTTCTTCGGGGCGATTATCGGCCGTTACGCAAACCGTCTCGCAGGCGGCAGCTTCCCGGTAGACGGGAAAATCTACCACACGGACATTACGGCTGCCCCAAATGCTCTGCATGGTGGAAAAAAGGGGTTCGACAAAAACGTCTGGACGCTTGAAAAGACAGGCGTCTCTGCAAGCGGCTCCTATGTGACGCTGAAGCTGGTCAGTCCGAACGGTGACCAGGGCTTTCCCGGAACATTGACGACGCGCGTGACCTACACGCTGGGCAACGACAATGCTCTGTCACTGCATTATGTGGCGACAACCGATGCGCCGACGGTTCTGAACCTAACGAATCACAGCTACTGGAATCTGAATGGCGAAGGCTCTGGCAGCATCGAGCCGGAAATCCTTCAGATCAACGCAGACAGCTATACCCCAACCGACAGCACCTCGATCCCGACGGGCCAGCTTGCACCCGTTGCAGGCACACCATTGGACTTCAGCAAGCCAACTGAAGTGGGCGCACGCCTCCGCAGCAATGACATCCAGATGATGTATGCACGTGGTTACGACATGAACTGGGTCGTTAACGGAGCATACGGACAGGCTCCGCGTCTGGCTGGAAAAGTCTATGACCCACGCTCGGGCCGCAGCATGGAAGTTCTGACCAACCAGCCGGGGCTACAGGTCTATACGTCCAACTCACTGGACGGTGGGTATGCAGGGATTTCCGGCCATGCTTATCGCCAGACAGACGCTATCGCGTTTGAAGCCGAGCACTATCCAGACAGCCCGAACCATCCGTCTTTTCCCACGACGGAACTGAAGCCGGGCCAGACGTTCGACTACACAACGACGTTCAGGTTCTCGAACCAGTAAGTTCCAGGGCGTATCAATAACAAAAAAAAGGGCGGCCCTTTCGGACCGCCCTTTTTTGCTGATTAAGTGATCAGGGTCAGAAGTTCACGCCTGCCTGCAGGAAGACGTAACGTCCCATGTAGAGGTTGCCATACAGCGCAGCTGCACTGTTGTCCGTTGCGCTGGCAACAAACGGCGGCTTCTTGTCGAGGAGGTTGTTCACACCACCTTCGAAGTTCCAACTCTTCCAGCGATAGGACACCGTCACATCATGTGAGAAGATGCCTGGGGTGCTGGTGCGGCCATAACCGTTGGCACGCTTCAGATCTGTCGTGCCGTCGTTCCAGACCATGCCGCCCATGTACTGCATCATGTACGTCACGCCGAACGCACCGTGCTGCCAGCCAACCGTTGCGTAGTCACGAACGCGCGGGTTGCCGTTGCCGGTTTGATACATCATGCGACCAGCATAGTTGTACCACTGACCACCAGCCTCGTTCTGCTGCAGGTAGCTGACGAGCTGCTGGAAGTTGTTGGACAGCGTCAGGACATCATGCTGCGTGACACGGATACGGTAGTCGAGGTCGAAGTCGATACCGCTCGTCTTCAGGCCGCCAATGTTGTCATACATGGACGTCACAGCATTCAGCTGCCCGGTGCTTGCAACGCGGGTAATACGATCACAGTAGGACGTATTCGTGCCCGTATAGCACTGATCCATGATGTACTGGCTGCTCAGGTACGTGATCATGTTCTTGAGCGTGTAGTGCCAGTATTCAACGGACGCAGACAGGCCCGGGATCCAGCGCGGCGTGATCACCGTACCGATCGTGTAGGTCCGGCCCGTCTCAGGGCGCAGCTTGGAGTTGCCGCCATACAACGTTGGAGACTGTCCGGAGAAGTTGGACGCGAACGTGCTGCTGTTGATGCCCTGACGTGCGCAAGTGGCTGCTACGACAGGAGATTGCGCACCGTAGGATGCTGCCTGTACGGAATCACACGGATCGGTCGCTGAGGCGTATCCCAGAGACTGACCACCATACAGCTCATAAACGTTCGGCTGACGATAAGACGTACCGAGCGTTGCGCGGAAGCGGATGTCCTGAATCGGTGCCCAGTTGATGGAAACCTTCCAGTTCTTCGTGCCACCGAACGTATTGTAGGCCGAGTACCGTCCCTGACCGTCGATCGTCAGATCTTTGGCGAGGAATGCGTTGTGCAGCAGTGTTGCCTTGCCTTCGATGTAACCTTCAGAAACGTTGAAGCCGCCGCCGGTGTAAGACGCAGAGTTCGTCAGCGTCTGACCTGCTTCGACCAGTGGATCCGGGTGATAGGCAAGCTGTTCACCACGATGCTCCATACCCAGCGCAAGACCCAGGTCGCCACCGTTATTCCATGGCATGTGAACAACATGGTTGTTGTTGATGCGCAGGTTCAGGTCACGCAGCTGGTAATAGTAGTGATCATGCGACGTGTAGTTGGAGTAAGCTGCAGCTTCCGGTGAAAGCTTGCCAAACGGGTTGGACAGAACGCAACCGGCGGCAGCGTTACAAACCGATGGATTGTAGCTCAGCGTACTGTCAGCATCACCCGGGGTGTCCTGCTGCAGGCCATATGTCTGCAGCAGCTTGGCGTAGTTACCAACGCCAGACGTCTGCTGCATGACCTGGTTCCAGCCATAGGTGTAGGACAGATCGTAGTTCCATCCATGGGTGATTTCACCCTTCACACCCGCAATACCCGTGTAGGTATCCGTGGCGGTTTCGCTGCGGCGATTGCCCCACTCACCCATACGCTTGGACATATAAGCGTCTTCGCCGAGCGTGTTGTAGGGGTCGTTTGCAGGAATATAGAGCGCCGTTGGCAGCGAGGACGGGTAAATGCTGCCAGCCACCGGAATAGGGGCCATCGTCGTGGACGAATTACGGTGTGCGTAGTTAAAGTTCAGATATGGCGTGAAATGACGGTTGATGTCGTAATGGGCATCAAACGACAGTGTCGCGTTCTGAAGGGAGTTGGTCAGGGACTGATCGTTACCGTAGTTGTATCGGTCCGCCTTGGAATACGTGTGTAGCGCACCGCTTTCGCTGCCAACATAATTGCCGCTGTCTGTCTGATACAGGCCACCGGTCGGGTAACCGGACCCGAAGGACAGTCCAGATGCACTCAGAGGGTTGTTGATCTGAACGGGGTTCGCCCATGAGCGGTTGCGCTGCTGGATGCCACTGGAGGTCATGTAAGACCCGAAAAGCGTCACGTTGCCCTTGCCATGATCGAAGTTCCAGCCCTTATAGCCGGAAATCATGCCTGTCTGGCCGTCGCCGCGATCGGTGCCAATACCCCCACGAACCGTGAGGTTCGCATCGTTGAGGTCGTGGCGAAGCTTGATGTTGATAACGCCGGAAACAGCGTCAGCACCATAAAGCTCGGAACCGCCATCCTTCAGGATTTCAATGCTGGCAACCTGATGAACGTTGATCGTGTTCATGTCGAAGCAGCTGTTGTTGCCATTGATGGCAGCACGCTTGCCGTCGATCAGAACCAGAACGCGGTTCTGCCCAAGGTTACGCAGATCCATGCAGGAGGAGCCGCCTGTGCCATTGGTCTGGCTATTTGTTGTGCCAGAGGAGCCCATGGACGGAAGGCGCTGCAGGTAATCACCAATCGTGGTGGCGCCTGTCTGCTCAATCTGCTTGCTGGTCACGATCTGGACCGGGTTCGCGTTCGAGTTGTTGGACGTGCTCAGGGCAGAGCCCGTGACGACAACACTTTCAGAACGGCCTGAATCGATCGAAGTAACGGCACGACGGCGATTGACCTGAGCGGTCAAGGCAGGCGTTGTCGCAGCTGGTGCAACTGTCTGAACCGGTGCCTGTGTTGTAACCCTGGGCGTGGCAGCCGCCTTGGCGTGCGTTGTTGTGCGATGAGAGGACGCACGGTGATGCGTGCTCGTAGCGGTCTGGGCGTCCGCTGTTGCAGTCGCTTCCAGTCCCATGGCGAGAACGGAAGCGCACAGAAGCAGCTCCCTGCGTCGATTAAGAATCATGTGGGCTCACAGTCAGACTATATTTCTGAGATCTCCTTAGTAATGTTTTTGTCTCAGAACTTTGTCTATCCGGAAATAACCAGCAGGGATGCCATAAAGGCACGCTGTTGCATAATTGTCATATGCAGATAACAGTAATACACACTCTGTTTCTTGGTGATTACTAAAGTTAATTAAGGATACATTCCTGTTTCATATCGAAACAATCGTCTGAGCAGAAAGAGACAGCCTGCGGCTCCTCTCCGTCAAGCGACAGGGTGAGCAGGGTTGGTTGTCGTAGGAAAAGAGGTAGCCTTTGGCGTGCCAATAATCCGGGCTGGGTTCCCAACCGCGGTTGCGTTGGCTGGAATATCTTCCAGAACGACGGAGGCTGCGCCGATCCGGGCATTTTCACCAATAACAAGACGGCCCAGAACTTTTGCACCGGAACCGATCATGGCGCCCCGGCGAACGATCGGATGGCGGTTCCCGCTCAGTTTTCCTGTTCCGCCAAGCGTGACGTCCTGAAAAAGGGAGACGTCATCTTCAATGATGCAGGTTTCTCCAATGACGATTCCCGTTCCATGATCGATACTCAGGCGGCGTCCCAGTCGGGCGGCGGGATGAATGTCTATTGAGAACAGTTCGTTTACCCTGCTCTGAAAGTGATAGGCTAGATGTCGGCGGTTTCTCTGCCACAGATGGTGTGAGACCCTATGAGCCTGTAATGCCTGCCAGCCTTTGAAAAACAGGAAAGGCGTGACAAGGTCAGGGCAGGCAGGATCCCGATCCCGGATCGCGAGGATGTCTTCCGCTGCGGCTTCTGCAATTGCCGGAACGTCCTGAAGAATTGACGCAACAAGACGCGTGATGGCCGTGGCCGAAATGGAGCGATCAGCCAGCTTTGTCCCTAGTAGAGAAGCCAGTGCTGAGCTGAAGTCGGCATGATCCCCGATGTTAGTCGCGAAGACATCCTGAATCAGCGGATCATGGCAACTGCATGCCTGGGACTGCATTTCCTGCCAGAGTTTAACGAGATTTACGGTTGAACTCATACGCCCATCGCCTTGCGAACAAAGGCGCGTCTCAGGCGGGGCAGGCGATGAACGCCCGCAATGCCGAGGTCACGCACGCGCCGCAGAACCGGATTATCGTTGCCAAAGAGACGTTCCAGAATGTCCGTGGCGGCCAGCATGGCCATATTGCCGGGCCGGGCGCGGCGCTGATAGCGGACAAGGAGTTCCCGGCTTCCCGGATCTGTACGTTTCGTATGGGCTTCAATCAGTAGGTCTGCCAGAGCGATGACATCCCGAAAACCGATATTCAGCCCCTGACCTGCGATTGGATGGATACCATGGGCCGCATCTCCGACCAGAGCCAGACGGGGCGCAATATATGTCTGCGCATACTGCGCTGACAGCGGATAAATCCAGCGGCGGCCAATGGGTGTGATGGCGCCCAGATCCTCATCGCCCATGCGTGCACGGATTTCGCGGGCAAAGATCTCATCGGGGAGGTCATGGAAGCGCTGGGCGCGACCTTCGCCTTCCGCCCAGACAATAGCGGATCGATGCGGATGTTCAGCCGTTCCTGGCATTGGCAGTCGGGCGAAAGGTCCTTCGGGCAGGAACTGTTCCAGCGCCACGCCGTCATGAGGCTTTTCATGCGCAATTGTCGCAACGATACCGCACTGATGATAAGGAAGTTTGGTCAGGCCGATGCGGGCCTGGTCGCGCAATGGAGAACGACGCCCCTCAGCCGCCACAGCCAGTTTGGCCGTTACGGTCGAACCCGATGCCAGACGGATCGACACATGATCCGGGTGAAACGTGAAGGTTCCTGTGTCTGGCGCGCGGACGTCCAGCGTCTCGTATTGTTCAAGTGTCCGGTTAATGGCGAGACGCAGATCGCGTGCTTCTGCCATCCATCCGAAATTCATGCCTTCAGGGGCATCGTCCACACCGAAATGCAGGAAAAGCGGTGAGGGAGCCTCGTGCGGGCGGCCATCCGAGACGCGGATTTCACGGATCGGCTGGGAAACACCGGGAAGATTGTCCCAGATGCCCGCGGCTTCCAGCATCTGGCGTGAGCCTTCCGCAATGGCGTAGGCCCGGCCGTCAAGAGAAGGGTCTTCCATGCCTGGGAGAGCTGCACGGTCAATGAGCAGAACCCGCACACCTTCGGCTGCCAGACGACAGGCCAGTGTCGCGCCAACAGGACCGGCTCCGTTAATGCACAGGTCGTAATGTGTCTTGGTCATCGTGCTCATCTCCCTGCCCCTGTCCTACTCCTGTGACGTGTGGAGCGGAAGAGGGCAGGGAGAGGCAGAAGAGATTAGAGATCGAAGCGTGCGTTCAGGAAAACGGCGCGCGGCGTGCCAACAAAGAAGTAATCAGAGGCCAGAAAGCCCCAGTAATGAAGGTTCGTGGCGTTATCGAGTTCAGCGCGTAGCGTCACTTTGTGACGGCCGATGTTGGTGCGATAGCTGGCCCGCAGGTTGAGCAGCGTATAGCTCGGGACATGGAAGCTGTTGGAACTGTCACCCCACATTGACGCGGTGTAATGAACTTCCGCAGTTGCTGAGAGACCCGGTACGCCCGGGATACGGTCCGTCAGCTGAAAGACATTCTGGAACAGCGGAATGCCCTCGATCTTATTTCCTTTAACGCTGGCATCTGCCTTGCTGTATTTTCCGCCTTCAGCGCCCAGGCTGTCCGTGAGGGTAATGCCAAACGGCAGATCGACATGACCACTGAGTTCTGCGCCCTGATATGTGACTGTGCCGTTCGAGACATAGACATTGTCCGCGTTGGCATACTGCGCGCCACGCGTGATGCGATAAAGCGCGCCTGTCAGGTCCCAGGTCTGGCGCGCAATTTTTGCACCCACTTCAACCTGATCGGAACGGATGGGCGGGAGAGTCTCGCGTGCGTTCTTATAGGTGTCTCCCACGGTCCCACCGTTTTCCAGCGCCTGAACGTAGCTGGCGTAGATGGTGGTGTCTTTCCATGGATGGAACATCAGGGCGGCAGTCGGTGTCAGTGGCGTAGTGCGCAGCGCTGTTTTTGTTCCGGAAGACTTCCATGTCAGCTGATGGAAATCGGTAAAGCGAATGCCGGCGAGGAGTGACCAGTGTTTATCAAATGTCAGGGTGTCGCTGCCGAAAAGACCGACCTGATCGGAACGATAATTGCGATAGGTCGCGGTGTCCCAGCTTCCGCTATAAGAGCGGCTGGTGATCGGCGAGTAAAGGTTCTGGCCTCCGATGTTCACGTAATCAGAGGCATATGGAAGATATTTGCTGAGCCCCTGCCAAGCCGCTCCCATCGTGAAATCATGCCGGATAAAGCCTGTCCGGAACTTGCCTTCCAGAATGGCCTGAACCTGATCATATTGTGCCCAGCTTCCAGGATTGGTGCTCATATAGGTGTCATAGTTGCCCCCCTGATCCTGCAGGGACATCCACTCCCCGCGGTAGCGGCGATAGTCCATGCTGTGGCTGTAATCGATGCGCGCCGTCCAGTTCTTTGTAATGTCCCAATGCAGCCCGGTTGAGACAAACAGGGTGTGGGACGTAAACATGCTTGCCGGAGATGCCGTCAGGTTCTTGTGTCCGCTGATGGCATCGGGAAGACGGTTGCTGCCATAGGCGGACGGATCATCAATAAAGAAGTCCTGCACGCCGCCACGGACCTGACGGTCCTGATAAATGGCGTCAGCGGTCCACAGCAGGTTGTGAGCCAGCCGCACATCCGTGGACAGGGAACCTGAAAAGCGCGTGACGTGCGATCCGTTATAGGTTTCGCCATTTTCGTGGGTGAGGTTCAGGCGATATCCAACAATATCGTTTCGGAAAAGGCGCCCACCTGTGTCGATGTGCTGACTGCCTACAGCGCCTGAGCTGTATCCTGCATCAAAGGAAAATGTGCGCGCGTCTGTTGGCTTCTTGGTCTGGAAGTCGATGATGCCGCCGGGCGCGTTGAAGCCGTACATGAAACCGGAAGCGCCCTTGAGAAGCTGCACCGCCTCGAACGACTCAAGTGGGAGTTCCACGGTCGTCATGAAGAAGGGCGTGCCGTTGATCTTGTAGCCGTTGTAATCATCAAGCGGTACGCCTCGAACCGTGACGGAATAGGCGTTGAACGAATACGTGTCGCCGTTTGAAATGACCGATGCGTCCTGTGAGAAAACGCGCGCCAGCGATTTGACCTGCCGCTCCTGAAGTTCTGCTGCCGTCACGACCTTGATCGAAAATGGCGTATCCAGAACACGGCGTGTCCCTAGTGCTCCGCCGTCAGCCTGATGGGCATGACCGAGAACCGTAACGTTTTCGCCTTTTGCGTTGGGTTGCTTGTGGGGCGAAGGGGCAGGCTTGGAGTATCCGTTATGACGGGGCTTTCCTGATGGCTTGTGCCCGGCTTGAGAATGCGCGTCCTGAAGGTCTGCTGCCAGGGCAATGGCCGAGGTACCTGACATGAGCAGAGCGAACGAAAGCACAGATGACAGAACGGAAGTGGCGGCGGCCATAAAACTACACCAAATAGTTATAATATGAAACAACCAATAAAATATGTTTAAAATATTAAATAACAACATAAATCGCTGTTTGTGGTTTGTTGTTATAAGGAATTGAAAAGTCTAAAAAATATAGGTTTTCAGTCAAAAATTTTGTTGTGGCTGTTTGGTATTCAGTACGGTCAAAAAGACAGCAGGTGAGTGTCTCATTTCGGCAACATGCATCGTTCAACAAAATTAAAACTTATTAAAATAGTGAAAATAGAGCGGTTCGTATTTCGGGAACAGTTTGGTCCGCCTGGGGTTGTAGTCTGATGTTCTTGGCCGAATGCGTGCTGATGGACACCGCTAACAGCATTTCATTCGCTCAGGATGCAGCCTCTGCGTGCCCTGATGGTGGATGACAGGTGATCGTCTAGGGAGACCAATGTTCAGACAGAATTATGTGGACTCAATGTCCAGCCTTCGTCACCAGTTCGACTGGCTGCCTGACCCGCTGGGTTCTGTTCTTCTGCTGATTGCAGCCGCGCTGTTCGCCCTCCTGTTCAGTCGGATCATCACGGATGCGCTGCCTCGCCTGCCGGGCCTGAGGAAGATCCAGTTCATTCATGCCTTAACCATCAGGTTAAGGATGAATGTCCGCTATTTTCTGATGATCATAGCCGCCAGCGCAGCTTTGCCAGCGACGGAGGGCTTCTCTCCCGAGACTGAAAAGCTTCTCGCGCACGTGCTGGCCTGCCTGTTCATCATGAATCTTGGCTTCGGCATTATCAGGGCGTTTCGTCTGGCGACCGATCAGTACCTGAACCGGATCAGTTCCAAGGAGAATGTGGATGACATCACGGTCCGCTCTCATCAGACGCAGATCCGGGTGCTCCGTCGTCTGATTGAGATCACCTTTGGGGTCCTGACTGTTGCCGCGTCTCTGATGGTTTTCAATTCCGTTCAGAAATTTGGCGTTTCACTCTTTGCTTCTGCCGGTGCCGCCTCCCTGATCGTGGGTCTATCCGCCCGGCCGGCTTTGTCCAATTTGATCGCGGGTATTCAGATCGCCATCACCCAGCCGATCCGCATGGAAGATATGCTGATCCTGAACGGGGACTGGGCCTGGGTCGAGGAGATTAATGCGACTTATGTCGTCCTGCGGACATGGGATCGTCGCCGTTATATCGTGCCCATTTCCTATTTCCTCGAAAACCCGTTCCAGAACTGGACGCATAGTTCGCAGTCTTTGATCGGTTCCATTTTTCTCTGGCTGGATTATCGCACACCGATGGACCGTTTGAGGGCGATGTTCATGGAAGAAATCGAGCACTGCCCGGATTGGGACAAGGACCGTTCCTCCATTGCCTGCCAGATTGCAGACAGCAATGCCCAAGTCATTTCCATCCGCATGATCGCAGGGGCTGCGGATGCAGGAAATATGTGGAACCTGTCCTGTGATATTCGCGAACGCATGCTGCGTCGCATTCAAGCAGAAATGCCGGAATGTCTGCCCCGTGGACGAACTGCGGTCGTATCGGATTCTCCCTCTGACACGCCGTGGCCCGAAAGCCTCATGTCTCCTCCGGTCAATCGCCCGGGCGATGGGCAATATCGCGGTCCTGATCTGAAGGCTCCTACAGTTTCCTGAAATTTCCTGATGCCACACTCCTGGCTCCAAAAGTTTCGTTTTGGTCTCTTGAGGTGTGGCATTTATGCACTAGAAATCTTGTGATACATTCAAGGCCGGAATAATCGGTAGACACACTTTAAAACGTTTCTAATCTGAACTGAACACCAGATCTGATTAGGACTGCCTGAATGCGCCTCAAGTCACTTCTTCTCGCTACAACAATCGTTACGGTCGTGCACCCAGTACATCAGGCCTCTGCTGCCGTGCATAAATCGACCCGCACCACGGCTCCTGCGAAGGTGACGACCAAAACCACAGGGAAGAAAACAGTCGTCCGTCAGGCCGCCGCCACGCCGCGCCGCCCTCATGCAGTTGATAGCAATACAAACGAGCAGATGATCGTCACGGGAACGCATGCGTTCAACCGCCGCGCCCGGGATTCAACGAGCCCGATCAGTGTTCTCACGGCCGCGACGCTCCGCCGTTCCGGCCAGATGAACCTCGCGGATGCGATTGTTCGTACTGACCCGTCCATCACGGTCAACGCGATGGGAAGCGACGCTGGTGCCCTGACGTCCTCCATCCGGATGCGTGGTCTGAACCCGAACGAAGTTCTGGTTCTCGTCGATGGAAAGCGCCGTCATACGACAGCCAATATCTATGCAGATGCTGGTCCGCAGCAGGGCTCAACGCCGGTCGATCTGAACATGATCCCGGCCTCTGCAATCGATCATATCGAAATTCTGCGTGATGGTGCGGCGGCCATGTATGGCTCGGACGCAATCGCCGGTGTTGTAAACATTATCCTGAAAAAGACGCCGCATGGCCTGAACATGACCGCCCAGACTGGCGCGAATGCCTACAACGGTGATGGCTGGCAGTATCAGCTTGGTGCTGATGGTGGCTTCGGTTTCCTGGGGGACGGTTATGTCCATATCAGCGGGCAGATGTACCACACCGATCATATGGTCCCGAACACGACGGACGTTCGGACGGTTCCGGGGAATCCCGAATACAAGGGATTTGATGTTCCGCATAACTCCAACAAGATCCTGAGCACACCGGAAGAAACTCGTGAAAACCTCAGCATCGAGTTCGGGAAGACGCTGACGGAAGGTGTGAAGGGATACGGTCTCATTACCTATGCCCACCGCCATTCCGAGGCTTATGAAAACTATCGTATGCCGTCTGTGGCTCCGACGCTGTATCCGTATGGGTTTTCTCCGCTCGAAACCATCGAGGAGAACGATTACGCCGCAACCTTGGGGCTTAAAGGTGACAATTTCCTTGGGTTTTCCTGGGATCTGAGCTCGACTTATGGTGCTGATGAAAATGATATCGGGAACAAGCACACAGCTAACCCGAACCTGATTGCGGAAACCGGAACCTCCCCAACGACGGTTCGTGCCGAGACCTATCGCCTGTCTCAGTGGACGAACAATCTTGATTTCCGCCGTCAGCTGAAAATTGCCAACCTCGTTCCTGTGACGGTCGCCTTCGGTGGTGAGCACCGCCTGGAGACCTATCAGATCTGGCCGGGCGAAATTGCGTCCTATACCCAGGGTGGAACGCAGGGCTATGCGGGCCTGATGCCGGAAAACTCTGGCAAGTGGAGCCGTGACGTCTGGGCCGCCTACCTCGATGGTGACTTCCATCCGCTGAAGCACTGGGATCTCGATTTTGCGGGCCGCTTCGAGCACTACACGGACGTTGGGAATACCGAGAATGGTAAAGTTTCCACACGGTATGACATTACGAAACGGATCGCCGTTCGGGCCACGATCAGCAATGGTTTCCGCGCCCCAACCCTTCCTGAAGAACACTTCAGCTCATTGAACGTCTCACCAACAGGCGCTTCGGGCCTCCTTGCCACATCCAGTGCTGCGGGGCGCAGTCTTGGCGCTCAAAACCTGAAGCCAGAACGCTCTACAAGTGCTGAGGGTGGTGTGGTGCTTGAGCCGGTCAATGGCTGGCACATTTCCGCAGACGTTTATCAGATCAATATTCGGGATCGTATTTCCGGTGCGGGTTCCATCTATGGCGATACGGCCATTTCCGCTATCGACATGACGGGTGCTACGCTGCCGACAGGCATTACGAATGCGGACGTTTCGGCAAACTACTTCGCAAACGTTGGAAGCACCCGCACACAGGGCCTCGATATCCAGTCCGATTATATGTTCCACATGCACCAGTATGGGAACCTGGATCTGACCATGGCGCTCAACCTGAACCGGACGCGCGTCAATCACATCAATACGAATTCTCAGGGCAACCCCTACCTGAATGAACAGAGCATCGCGTATCTGACGTCTACCTCTCCACGCAGCAAGATCATCCTGAATGCGTATTGGACGATCGGAAAGTGGGATGTGAACGTGCGTCAGACGCGCTACGGCGAAACCACGTCCATGCTGACCTATCAGGATCAGACTCCTGCAAGCCTGACCTGCAAGGGGCAGAGCCTTCAGTATTCCAATGTCTGCTGGGGGCAGTTCAAGAATACGCCAGTCTGGCTGACGGATCTTGAGGTTGGGTACCGTCTCAATCACATGTGGCACTTCGCCGTGGGCGCCAATAACATTTTCAACCAGCGCCCACGGCGTCTGACCAAGTATCTTAACTACCTCGGGGCGAATGCTTACGACACGGACTCTTCCGGTATCGGCATCGCTGGTGGCTATTACTACGGGCGTATCAACGCCACGTTCTGATCCTCCTTCAGAGGCTGGATGGAAGAAAGACGCCCAGAGACGCCGGTTCCCCGGTGTCTCTGGGCTGTTTCGTATATTGTTGTTGAACTGGTACAATCTGGGCCATACTGGCCCCCAGTCTTCTGATTCCCAACGAGGATATGCCGTTCGTGAAGCTCGTCACCGCTATTATCAAACCCTTCAAGCTTGACGATGTCCGGGAGGCGCTGACGCCACTGGGCGTGCAAGGTCTGACCGTGACGGAAGTCAAAGGTTTTGGTCGTCAAAAAGGCCAGACGGAAATTTACCGTGGCGCCGAGTATCACGTCAGCTTTCTTCCAAAGCTCAAGATTGAAATTGCTGTGGCAGATTCCGTTGTGGAAGACGTCATTGAGGCAATCATGACGGCAGCTCGCACGGGTAAGATCGGTGACGGCAAGATCATGGTCTCCAATCTCGATCAGCTCATCCGCATCCGCACGGGAGAGACCGGGGAGGGCGCTCTGTGATGAGACGTTCCGGTCTTTCGATCATGGCTGCTGGCGCACTTCTGCCAGTATCCGCGATGGCTGCTGATGCGCCTGCGGCCATCGACACAGGCGATACAGCCTGGATGCTGATCAGCACAGCACTCGTCCTGATGATGACAGTGCCTGGTCTTGCGTTGTTCTACGGCGGCATGGTTCGCAAGAAGAACGTTCTTGCCACCCTGATCCAGTCTTTTGCCATCTGTTGTATCGCCAGCCTCGTCTGGATGGTTGCAGGTTACAGTCTGGCCTTCTCGAGTGGCACGCCGTGGATTGGTGATCTGTCCCGCGCTTTGCTGAACGGTGTTGCAGCAAACTTCCACAACGGCGTTGATTCCGCTTTCACGCTTGGGGCAGGAACGGCAGCCGCCGTTCCGATGACGATCCCGGAAAGCGTCTACATGATGTTCCAGATGACGTTCGCCGTCATCACGCCAGCCCTGATTACAGGGGCCTACGCGGAACGTATGAAGTTCTCTTCCATGTGCGTCTTCACGATCTTCTGGCTGCTGCTGGTTTATGCACCTGTCGCTCATTGGGTCTGGAGCCCAACGGGTTGGGTCGCTGGCCTGGGCGCTGTGGACTTTGCCGGTGGCACGGTCGTGCACATCAACTCCGGTGTGGCTGGCCTTGTCTGTGCGTATGTTCTTGGCAAGCGCCGCGGCATTGGAACGGATGACATGTCTCCGTTCAACCTGACATACGCCATTATCGGTGCGTCCCTGCTTTGGGTTGGCTGGTTTGGCTTCAACGCAGGCTCTGCGCTGGGCGCTAACGGCCGTGCAGGCATGGCCATGCTGACAACGCAGCTTGCTGCTGCCGCTGGTGGTGTCGCCTGGATGGCTGTTGAGTGGGCACGGACGGGTAAGCCGACGGCACTTGGCATTATTTCCGGCGTGGTCGCCGGGCTGGTCGCCATTACACCTGCTGCGGGCTTTGTCCTGCCGGGTGGCGCTGTGGTGATTGGTCTGATTGCCGGTGCAGTCTGCTTCTGGAGTGCCACGTGGCTCAAGCACGCTCTTGGCTATGATGACAGTCTCGATGCGTTCGGTGTTCACGGTACGGGGGGTATCGTTGGCGCTCTGCTGACAGGTGTTCTGGCTTATGGGCCGCTCTCTGCAACGGACGCTAATCCGGCTGGTACCGTCGGAAGCCTTTCACAGCTTCTGGCTCAGGCAGAAGCCGTCTGCGTGACGATTGTCTGGTGTGTCATCATGACATTCGTGATCCTGAAGGTTCTGGATCGTGTCATGGGTCTGCGTGTTTCTGCAGAAGAGGAACTTGAAGGCCTCGATACGACCATGCATGGTGAACGCATCAACTGATCGTAGTCACCGGCGTTTCTGAACCGGGAGGCTGCGACTTCCCGGTTGACAGACAAGGATGTTTTTCATGGTTTCCAGCCGTATGTTGTCCCGCCTCTCCCTGGCCGCTGTTCTGGCTGCCGGTCTTGCCTCGGTTCCTGCACACGCGATGACGGCCAAGGAATGCCATGCTGCATTCCAGTCCGCCAAGAAGGGCGGCACCCTGAACGGTCAAAGCTACAAGGCCTTCAAGGCTGCAAGCTGTGGTAGCGAAACGGCTGAAGCCGCGCCTGCGACAACTGCTGCCCCGGCAACGGCTGCCACAGCACCAACAACGACGGCACCTGTCACGACGGGTAAGGCGAACCCGCCTGATTCGTCTGTTGCAGGTACGAAGGCACCGATTGCGTCCAAGAGTGCTCCGGTCACGTCTGGAAACGTTGTATTCCCAACGGCTGTGTCGTCCCAGTTTTCCAGCCTGTCCGCTGGCAAGGCTCGCATGAAGACCTGTGTTGCCCAGTACAATGCGAACAAGGCAAACGGCGGCAATGGCAGCCTGAAGTGGATCCAGAAGGGTGGCGGGTACTGGTCCCAGTGCAACAGCCGTCTCAAAGGCGAATAATCCCCTACGTCTTAGCGGATACCAGAAACCTCCGTTCCTTTATCGGGACGGAGGTTTTTTATGCCAGTTATTCTCCCGTTACTGGGAGGCGAGGGGGATGCGCCGCGTATACCGGTGAAAACCAACGGCAAACCCGCTGCGATGTATGTCAGCCCAGCGTTCGATTACATTTACGCCCGGAATTCTGAAGGAATACAGTTCCCCAAGGGCTATGATGACGCCAAAGTTGTCATCAGCGGTGCCTATAAGGAAAGCGCCTTTCATTCCAAAATTAATGAACTGGTTCTGGATGATATTCCGCTGAGAGATGTAGACGTCGTCTTGCTCGCGAAGGCCAGTACGCAGGTGGTTGACGGGCGACCAATTGTGGGTGTGCTCGGACGTGCGGCATTATTCCGCCTGGCAGTTCTGATAGATATTCCGGAAAGACAGTTCGCGTATCTTGATGTCAAAGATACGAAAGCCTGCAAGCTGGCGTTTAAAACATTCCTGGGAGACGGCAGTCATTCCGTGGACATGGAAGATGACTTCACAGTTCATATTCGGGTTGGCGAAAAGAAGAAGCGCGTCAGCCTTGATCCTGATCTGACATACACGACATTTCCGTCTTTCTGGATTTCTTCACTAAAAGAAAATCTGGAGGGTCTGGGGGATCAGAAGAAATTCACTCACTATGATGATTTTCTGAGTGTGGGGCAGGGCGCGCTGGTCAAAAACCTTTTTTGGCGGCGCTCCGATAGAGAATGAAAAAGTTGTCTTTCAGGATGAAGTAGAAATTGGAAGTCTGGGGCTTCCGTTCTTCGCCACATATTCAGGAAACGTCTCCGTGCAGGATCGGCGCGGAGACGTGCAGTAAGTTTCTGAAGATCAGCTCATAGGAAATGGTGGCTGCCCGTTTGATGCGGTCACGCCCCCATCAACCGGCATGATCAATCCGGTAATGTAAGCCGCGTCCTCACTGGCCAGGAATGTGATTGCTGCGGCCATATCTTCAGGCTCTCCCAGACGCTGCAACGGAACGCGGTCTTCGACGCTTTTGACGAAAGCTGGATCTTTAAGGGCGTCCGCCGTCATGGCAGTGCGTGTGACCGACGGACAGATGGCATTGACGCGAACGCCGTCCTTTCCATGATCCATCGCCAGAACACGCGTCAGGTTCACAACGCCGCCTTTGGCAACATCGTAATATGCCGTGTTCCAGTCCCCCCTCATTCCAGAGACGGAGGCCGTGTTGACGATGTTGCCTTTGCTCTGGATCAGCAAGGGCAGAAAGGTGCGGCTGACATTCAGGGTTCCAGTCAGGGTCGTGGCGCACACGGTCTGCCAGGCGTCCAGATCGCCGTCCAGAACCGTGCCGATTGTGGTGACACCGGCATTGTTCACCAGCACATTCAGTGTGCCGAACGTCTGCTTAGTCAGAGCCAGCAGTTTCTGCACCTCATCGGGTTTTGAAATGTCTGTCAGAGAGGCCGTAGCTTTGTTCGGGTCGAGGCTCTTCATGACCTCGTCGAGCTTTTTCTGATCCCGATCCACAAGAATGACATGAGCGCCTTCGTCAAGGAAACGAAGGGCTGTCGCGTGACCAATACCCGATGCCGCCCCCGTCACGAGGGCCTTGCTGCCAGTGAAACGTGATAGTCCCTGCGTCACCATGAATCATGTCCTTTTGTTGCTAGGACTTTAAAGTGCCGCTCGCTACAATGGTTGCCTCAAATAAAGGGCGCGCAGGCATGAGTGATCTCACAATGCTGAAGAATGTTGGCAAAGCAGCACTCGCAGATTTTGCCATATTGGGGATTACCTCAACTGCGCAGCTGGCATCCTGTGAGCCGGACGATCTTTATCTGAAGCTCTGTCACCTAACGCAGCAACGCCATGATCCCTGTGTGCATGACGTGTTTGCAGCCACCATCCATCAGGCGAAAACAGGAGAAGCCCTGAACTGGTGGGCGTTTACCCCCGCCCGCAAGGAACGGATGAAAGCCGGGACGTTCTGTACGCTCCCAACTCCTTAACGAACGAAAATCTGGCTTGTGGCGTAAGAGAGCCAGATGTCGTGTTTGGCGAACCAGTCTGAGCCCAGCAGCATGTCGGCCTGATCATGAACCGGGGCGACAGTCAGAACGGGATCAACCCACACCGTGCCCCCCATGGAAAAGCGCTTGAAGCGATGCCAGTGGTATCGGCGTTCATGCAGGTCCACACCGGCAGTGATACCGCCAGGGTCGAGCGCGAGCAGTTCATCTGTGAGACCGAGGCGATAGGCGAAGTCGGTGCTGACAATATGGGAGCGCGCACCGCTGTCGAGAAGCGCCGTTCCGCGCGCTCCATTAAGCGTGAAGTTTACCATCAGGCGTCCGTCAACCTGCCGGGCCGGAACCGTATTCCACAGGCCTTTCCAAGTGGGCTGAAGCTGGCAGGACGCGCTGTTTGAGGAAACTTTCCAGAACATGAGCCTCTGATGGGGAACGTCAAATTCCAGATCATACCCATCCAGAACATCTGCCCCGAGAAGCCCCAGAATAGGCGGATGAATCATCGGGGAACCGGGAAGAGAGCCTATGGGCATGGACCCTGAGCCCAGAGAAAGGTGCCCCAGTTGCAGATCGGCAATACGGACGTTGGCTACCAGACGAGGTGTTCCATTGGGCCCCTGCATAACAGTGTGACGGTCAGGGTCCTGAGGTAGATGAAGCGCTGCAACGCCCTGTGGTGTCATCAGGCTACCCTGTGAGCCTGTGTCTACGATCATGGAGACCGCATGACCGTTGATCTGGGCTGGAATGCTCAGATATCCACCATCATCGTGCAGCGGCAAAACGGCCGCTTGTATCGTGTGGCATGGCACTGCTTCAGCCTTCCCGGTCAGAGCCATAAGGGCAGCCAGAATGCCCCATGTCAGTCTTTTCATTCCTGCTCCGCCCGTGGGTGTGCCTTGCGCCAGACGTCCAGCAGGTGCTTTTCGTCTGCCAGAGTATAAGCCTGGGTGGTGGAAAGACTGGCATGGCCCATGAGTTCCTGAATGGCACGCAAATCAGCGCCACCTTCCATCAAATGGGTCGCAAAAGAGTGGCGAAGAGCATGTGGTGTGGCGGAATCCGGCAGACCTTCGCCTTTGCGCCATTCCCGCATGGCGCGCTGGGCGACGCCGGGATTTAGGCGACCTCCCCGCACACCGCAGAACAGCGGAGCGTCCGGGGCCGGAGAAGGGTGAACCCCTTTCCATAACTCCAACGCTTCACGGACGGCCGGAAGCAGCGGAACCAGACGTTCTTTCCCCCCTTTGCCCACCACGCGCAGCATGTTCTCACCAGCGTTGGTCAGGTCCCGCACATCAAGGGCCAAGGCTTCACCAATCCGCAAGCCTGTACCGTACAGAAGCGTAAAGAGTGCTTTGTCCCGGATGGCAGCAGCGCTCGTAAAAGCATCGTCGGAAATCCCTTCCGGCGCGGCCAAGGCCTGTTCTTGCCCAAGAGGACGTGGAAGGCGCTTTTTCAGTCGTGGGGTCGCGAGGAGCCCCGGGGCAGGATTCGAGACATCATGGCGCATGGCCAGATAGCGAAAGAACGATCGCAGGGCCGAAACATGTCGTGCTCTGGAACGAGCGCGCGCATCGGCATTCGTGGCGCGACGTGTGGGTTTTTCGCTGCGGGCTGTTTCATGAGCCAGCCACGCCCGGAGATCAGCAAGGGAGAGCTTTGCCAGAGCAGTCAGATCAACCTCGCCCCCCAGATGCTGCTCAAAGAAGGAGAGGGCCATAACGATATCATGGCGGTAGGCCTCAACCGTTCGCAGGCTGGAGCGCCGTTCATGGGTCAGCCATTCGGTCCAGTCGCGTAATGCGTCATGGGCCATCATGGCATTTCGGGCTCAGGGAGGTTAGACACAGGCATGGCATCCAGAAGCCTACCCAAGCCTGACCTCTGGCGAAAGCCACCCCCCACCGGAACGCGTGTCTCGGTGCTCGTTCCGCTGCCTTTTCCGGGGCCGTTGGATTATCTGGCACCCATGACGCTTCAGCCGGGCGATCTGGTGTCAATTCCCTTGGGAAAGCGGGAGACGGTCGGATGTGTCTGGGATACGACCAGCACAGTCCCTGTTGACTTCGCGACGGCTCCGGGGCGCGAGGTTCCGTTGTCCCGTTTGCGTCCAGTTGTCGAAAAGCTGGACGTACGCCCCCTGCCGGGCAGTCTGCGGCGGTTTATTGATTGGGTTGCTGCATATACCCTGACGCCGCCTGGGCTTGTACTGGCGATGGCAACCCGCATTCACCTGAAGGACGCACCAAAGCCTGCGTTGGGTTGGGTCAGAACGGAACAACCGGAAGAAGGCCTGCGCATCACTCCGGCTCGTCGCTCCGTCCTCAATGCGGCTTCCAATGCGCCGATGACGACGTCTGATCTCGCGGCGGCCAGCGGTGCCAGTTCCGCCGTGATCCGAGGACTCGCGACTGCGGGGCTCCTTCGGGAAGCCGTCATCTCTGTCGCGGCTCCTTTCGCAACGCCGGACCCAACCCACGGCGCACCGCAGCTTTCTGAAGAGCAGGCGGACGTTGCCGAGCAGCTTTGCCGTCCGGTGAAAGAGCAGCGGTTTGACGTCACTCTGCTGGAGGGGGTGACAGGATCGGGAAAGACCGAGGTCTATTTCGAGGCCGTCGCGGCCTGTTTGGCGCAAGGGAAACAGGTTCTGGTCCTGTTGCCGGAAATTGCTTTGTCAGCTCAGTGGACGGATCGGTTTATCCGTCGTTTCGGTGCAGACCCGGCCGTCTGGCACTCCGACCTCGGAACCAAGCGTCGACGCGAGACATGGCGCGCTGTGGCAGACGGGACGGCGCGTGTCGTTGTGGGCGCGCGATCAGCGCTCTTTCTGCCATTTGAAGATCTTGGACTCGTCGTGGTGGACGAGGAGCATGAGAGCGCCTTCAAGCAGGAAGAAGGCGTCATGTATCATGGGCGGGACATGGCTGTGGTTCGCGCCCGTCTGGCGAACGCTCCTGCCATTCTTGTGTCCGCCACGCCTTCACTGGAGACGCTGGCGAACGTGGATAGCGGCCGCTATCACCATGAGCTTCTGACTGCCCGGCATGGCGGAGCGACGATGCCGGATGTTTCTCTGGTCGATATGCGGGCTGACCCGCCAGAGCGTGGGCTCTTTTTATCCCCGGTGCTCTGCACTGCCATTGATGAGACCCTGAAGAACGAGGAGCAGGCGATGCTGTTCCTCAACCGTCGTGGTTACGCACCGTTGACGCTCTGTCGTGCCTGCGGGCACCGGATGCAGTGCCCCAACTGCTCCACCTGGCTGGTGGAACATCGCGCGCGTGGCATCCTGACATGCCATCATTGCGGTCACACCGAGAGTATCCCGTCAGATTGTCCCCAATGCCACGCCGAACACTCTCTGGTGCCAATCGGGCCGGGAATTGAGCGCATTACGGAAGAAGCAAAGCTGCGCTTTCCTGAGGCGAAGATCCTCGTCATGTCTTCCGATACGCTGGGCTCCCCTGCGGCTACGGCGGAAGCCGTACGGAAGATCACGGACGGCGAGGTCAACCTCATCATCGGGACGCAAATCGTTGCCAAAGGCTGGCATTTCCCGAAGCTGACGCTGGTCGGTGTTGTGGATGCGGATCTGGGGTTGGGCGGCGGCGATCTAAGGGCAGCGGAACGCACGGTTCAGCTTCTGCATCAGGTCGCGGGTCGTGCGGGTCGCGCTGAGCGTCCTGGTCGTGTCCTGCTTCAGAGCTACGTGGGTGAGCACCCTGTCATGACCGCGCTTGTCTCCAATGATTTCCAGACCTTCATGGAGCAGGAAGCCGAGCAGAGACGCCCTTCTTTCTGGCCGCCATACGGTCGGCTGGCTGCGCTGATCATCAGTGCTGCAACGACAGACGCGGCAGATGCTCTGGCAAAGGAAATAGCCTTTGCGGCACCGGAGCGAGAAGGGGTGCAGGTGTTAGGCCCAGCCCCTGCGCCTCTGGCTGTTTTACGCGGGCGGCACCGGCGCCGGTTACTGCTGCGGACCATGCGGGGAATCGCTGTTCAGCCGATTTTGCGGGACTGGCTGAAAGACATCAGGCCCAAAGGAAGCGCCAAAATCGATATCGATATCGATCCTATCTCGTTTCTCTGAAACGTTGATAACGACCATCCGGGTTATGACAAAAAAAATCCGGGCCCTTGTGTTTATTAAGAATGACTCGCATTAGCATCGAACCTTTACTCTTTGAGATGCGAATCAAATGAGCCCTACAACAGCCAGCCTTGGTCGGAGTGTGTTTCGTTGCACTCAGCCAATGGCGTTGATGATCGTTTCCCAGTTGTTGCTGTCTTCTTCCGCCAGTGCAGGCTCGCTGGTAGAGAAACCGGAAAAGCAGAAAAGCTCTTCTGCGGCCCACGCTCGTAAAAACAGCCCTTCTTCTGCGGCCAGGCGTAGAAAGCAGGATATTGTCACGGTGGTTGGGCAGCAGCAGGCCGCTTCTGTCAGTGCCGCCAAGATGGCCATTCCGTTTTTGGAAAACCCTCAAATCATTTCTGTCGTTTCCCGCAAGCTGATGGATGAGCAGAATGTCATCCGCCTGTCGGATGCGCTGCAAAACGTGGCAGGCGTGTCACACGCGGACAGCTACGGCCTGTATGACAGTATTCGTGTGCGTGGCTTCAGCACATCCGGCATGACCTATCTCGATGGCATGAAAACCATCGACAGCCTTTCCATGAACGAGACTGTGGGTCTGTCGCGCATGGAAGTCATCAAAGGGCCGGCTTCGGGCCTGTTTGGGCAGGGACCGCTCTCTGGCATGGTCAACATGGTCAGCAAAAGGCCGACAGACAGTAATTTTGCCAACTTCACAGCTCAGGGTGGATCTTGGTCCTATTATGAAGGGCGCGCGGATATCAACAGGAAGCTGACATCCAATGGGATGATTACAGCCCGGGTGAATGCCGTCTACCGGAAGCAGGATTACTTCGTTCGTGCCTCGGATATGGAGACGCTTTATATCGCGCCATCCATTTCAATTCGCCCGACAGATCATACCGACCTGACGCTCCTGTTCCGCTATAATCGCACGAGCGGTCACCCTTATACGGCGATCCCGGCATACGGGACGGTTCTGCCGTCTCCCTGGGGAAAACTACCTAGGGATTTTGCCATTAACGATGTTGAAAATCCTGCTCAGCAGCGACAGACCTATGTTCATCTGGGCTACATGTTCGATCACAAATTCAATGAGAACATCGGCTTCCATCAGAGGTTTCGGTATCAGGTGTACCGTCAGACCTATAACAGATGGCTATTTGCAACGACGGGGTTCTCGAACGATCTTTCACAGGTTGGTCGGTATTACTATGGACCGTATAATAACCACGGAACTGACGTTCGAATTGATACGAACGTTAATTTTAAATTCCATACAACACGCCTGATCTCACACTACGTTCTGGTCGGAACAGACTATGGTCAGAATGGAACCAACTCCACCACCGGCTTTGCAACCACCACAAATCTCAATCTCGCAAATCCGGTCTATGGGGATGTTCCCGACTATGCGAGCAGTGGTGTCATTTCCAAAACACGGCAGGACCAGTTCGGGGCCTATATTCAGGACCATATGAAGATCGGCCGTCAGGTTGCGGTGACATTTGGTGTGCGCTGGGATCGTGCGACCAGTGGCCGGGGCGGGAACAATCCCCCAACGACGGCTTTTAGTCCGCACGCAGGCATTACCTGGGCCTTTACGGACTGGATGTCTGCATACTTCAACTGGTCCAAGGCGTTTCTGCCAACGACGTCTGTTGATTATCAGCAGAATATCCTGCCGCCACAGAGAGGAACGGATTACGAGGTTGGCCTCAAAGCGCAGACGCGAAACGGTGTGCTGACAGGGATGGCCACCCTTTTCGATCTGGCGCGGACAAATGTCGCGACAACAGATCCACTTCATCCGCTTTACTCAATTGCTCAGGGTGAGCAGACGAGCAAAGGGTTTGAACTGGAAGGCAATCTCAGAATTCTCCCAACCTGGACTGCCAATATTGCGTATACTTATCTCGATACCAAAATCACCAAAGACAACCAGCTCCTGCCCAATGGCGGAACTCTGTGGCTTGCGGGTGTGCCGCACCATATTTTCAATGTCTGGACAAAGTATTCTATCCCGTCAGGGATGCTGAAGGGGCTTGGTATTGGGGCGGGTGTGCACTTTGAGGGGGCCAGCCCAGCCGATAATTACACGCCACGCGATCCCATCTATGGCCTGACGTACAAAACGTCTGCCTATGCTCTGGTCAATCTGGCTGCGTATTATGAAAGAGGGTCCTGGAGCGCACAGGTCAACGTGCAGAATGCAGCCGACAAGCGATATTTCCCGTCAGCTTCTTTAAGCCGAACGGTTGTTGGAGCCCCACGAACGATTATGGGTGGTCTGACAAAGCGATTCTGAAGAGGGTTCTGGCCAGAGATCCGGGTTAGAGTCTGGCCAGAGGAATGGTCAGCCTTTCCGGTTACGGAAGAACTGGATGGTTGCTGCCACGACGGAAATAACGGCGAGTGCCTGCTGAAAATAGGGGCGGAAACGCTTGGGGCCGATTGTGGCCATGCCGGTCATGACAGCCAGGCTGATTTCGCGGGCGCGGCCAGCATGTTTGCAGCAGGCTTTGACTTTGCTGCAGCAACCCTGTTTTGCGGGAGCCTGATCGGTGGGAACTGTTTTGGTTTTCATGAAGGTCCTCCTGAATAGAGTGAATCAGGGAATGAACGCTGACGAATACAAGAGGTTGTGTTCGTCAGTCTTCCTGTCCGTCTTTCTCTGTCTGAAGGATTTTGAGTTGCTTGTCTGCATCAGGAGCATGCGGATCAAGCTGCATCATCTGTTTGTAAGCACGAAGGGCAGCGTCTGGCTCGTGCCTTTCCCGCTCTGCATCCGCCAGCATTCCCCACGCCGTTGCGTCACCAGGGTCTGCCTGAATGGCCACGCCCAGATCGGAAATCGCGCCATTGTTGTCGCCCGCGGCAAGGCGCACGGCAGCACGATGACGGCGGAGAATGGATTGGTCAGGCTGGATGGTGATGGCAGAGGTGAGGTCGTCTTCTGCAGTCTGGAAGTCGTGCTTGCCCAATGCATTCTGCGAATCGGATAGAAGCATCCGTACAGCGCCTGTCAGGCTACGACTGCGCAGGCTTTCGGCCTGATCAGCAAGCTGACGTGCAATTTTTTCATTTCCAGCGAGAGCGAGAGCCTTTTCCGCCTCAGCAAGACGTTCCTGAACGGTCTTGTGGTGTGGATGTGCCTTGCTGGAATCGTTTTTTGCAGGGGAAGGAGCGCTGGCCGGTCCGGACGTTTGGGACGGGGCAGGGGTCGGCGGTGTGGCAGAGGAAATGGCCGGTGCACAAAGCAGAACGGCGCCAGCCATCAGCCAGCGCCGTCTGTTTGATATCCGGCGAATCAAAGCAATTAGCCCTGACGTGCCTTCATGCGCGGGTTCTTCTTGTTGATGATGTAAACGCGTCCACGACGGCGGACAACGCGGCAGTCCTTGTCGCGGACCTTTGCGGACTTCAGGCTGTTGCGGATCTTCATGATGTTTCCAGGCTCTCGACTGTATGGCCCACAATGGACCGGATAGCGGGCCGGAACGCCCGCAAAAGGATGGCCTCGCTTAACGACCGTCCTTTAAGGAGTCAAGGTCAACAGCGTTCTGGAGCGCGGAAAAGCTGCCAGAATGCGTTCTGCAACGGTGTGTGACTATCATGCCATGAGGCTTGTCCGGAGATTATTTTCCCCTAATCATGCCGTCATGATCAAGCGTCGCTTTGTGGCCACCCTCCTTCTGGCCGTCCCGCTCGCCTTTCCGGTCCTGGCTCATGCCGAGGACGGAGGGGCCAAAACCAATGATGACGACCCATCGATCAATGCGTTGGGCATCGGGGTCAATCAGGTCCTCAAAGTCCTGCAGACTCACCCCGATTCTGCTACGGATGCCTGTATCAATGCTCTCAAGGAGATGCATGAAGCACAGGATCAACTGAGCAAGGAAGAAGGGCACGAGAATAATCAGGACGTCGAGGTGGCGCGGGACGTGACATCGTCCACCATGGAAGACGTGACAACGATCTGTGGTGCGGATGCACGGACGCTGTGCAGGGAGTCAGCCGAGAGTAATCCAAAGCTCGCCGCAGCCTGTCATGCTCTCCCTCATGAAGATGATTGAGGAGTCGAACATCACGTTTCGGCGATAAAATCCGTCAAATCATGTCACGGCCAATCCGGGGCTAACCTTCTTCTGAAGGGAGGAGTAGGGTTTTTAGTCTGAGTTGATGACTGGAACTGTAAGCTGCGCCGGAATGACCCGTTTGCCTGGCAGGGATAATCTGTCTTGACCGCCACGTTACAGTCGGTCTTTCGCCCGGGATGGATCCAGTTCAGTCTCCGAACCTGGATTGCGCTCGTTCTGGCTCTCGCCACGGCGTTCTGGGCTCAGGTCGACACGCCGGCCGGTGCTGGCGTGACTGTCATGATTCTTGCGCAACCCCTTCGGGGGCAGGCGCTTTCCAAAGCGTTTTACCGCTTTCTCGGCACCCTGCTGGGTGTCGGCGTTTCTATCCTTCTGATTTCCATGTTCAGCCAGGATCGTGGCCTCTTTCTCGGAGGTGTCGCGCTCTGGATGGCTGGCTGTGCTTTCGTCGGAACACTGGAACGCGATTTCCGGGCGTATGGTGCGCTTCTGGCGGGCTACATGGTGGCCCTTGTTGCAGTTGCCAGCATTGATGCGCCCCAGAATATTTATCACGTCAGTGTAGCGCGTGCCTCAACGGTCGCTATCGGTGTTGCCTCCATTGCTGTCGTCAATCTGCTGTCTGGCTCCCCACAGGCCTGGCGCAATCTCGCCAAGGGGCTCCAGAATCTGGGGCAGAGAATCCGTGGTCTGAGTCACTCTGCCATTATGGGAGAGCCCTCACCCTCGGCGCAGGGTACCACGGCACTGGCCTCCGAAATTCTGTCTCTGATGACGCAGATCTCCTATGCCCGAACGGAGCTGGATCGTAGCCGACTGCGCATGGCAGGCGCCAAGCTCAGTATTATTGGTATGCTGACGGTTTTGACCTGTAGCCGAGCCATTTCCGCCCTGTTGAAAGAGGGGGGCGTCACGGACATTCTGGTGCGTTACGTGCGTCAGTGGCACGAACGGGTGGAGGATGGCACGAACCGTCAGGAAACCATGGGCACCATCCTGTCCAATATCCGGAAAGAAGACCCTGAGTATTTTCCTACGCCTCGGGATGCCTGGTTTCTGGAACGTGCCGCAACGCTTCTGAGCAACCGGCTGCATATTCGTACTGGTATCAGTACGCTCATGAAGGCGACCCCGGCGGGAGAAGCGCTCAAGCTGGCAACGCTTTCGAATAACCCGGATTACATTACGGCCTTTATCAACAGTATGCGTGTGCTGCTCGGGTTCAGTTTTGTAGCCGCATTCTGCATCGGAACAGGACTGCCAGCTTCTGCGACTGCGCTCTCTCAGTGTGCTTTGGTCCTTGTGCTGGCATCGTCTTCTTTGGACACAGCCCAGTTCGGTAAAGGTGCGATGATTGGCACGCCTCTCGGAATTTTTGCCGCGGGGTTTTTGTCCTTCTGGGTTTTACCTTACGTTTATACCCTTCAGGGCCTGGCCTTTGTTCTTCTGCCTCAGACCGTTATTGCCTGTCTTCTCTTGATGAATCCGAAAACGGCCGCTGTGGGCTTCCACTATGGTGCGTTCTTTCTCGTTTTCGTGGGTTTGGGGAATCATCATAGTTACGATCCGGCGGCCTTTCTTGAGCGTAATACGTTCTATTTTCTGTCAGCGGTTCTCTCATTCATTCTTCTGGTTCTGCTGTGGCCACCGACGGCGCGGCGGCATCGTTTCCGGATTGCCGTGGCCATCTCTTCGGATCTGGAATCACAGCTCGGCGGCCATGGTGAGACGATGGGACCTGCGTTGCTCAGCCGGAAATATGACCGTCTGAGTCAACTTTTGCTCTGGACGAGGAGGTTACCCAAGGGAGGCACCTCTTCAGAGCATGTCTTTGAGCGGCTTGTAGCGCTTGAGGATCTGTCCAGCACGATTGCGCGCGTCCAGCTTTATCTGGATCAGGCAGCTCGTATGCCTTCCCTACGGCATCTCGTCCGTCCCGCGCGCAAAGCCCTGGCGAGAGACAGTTTGGGTATTCTGGAGCGCGAACTGGCAGATATGACCCAGGAATTCCTTGACCGTCTGCGACTTGGCGCCCCCAGTGAGGAGATTCTGATCCTCAACTGTGTGGGTGGGCTGGAAGCCGTGCGTGTCATGCTGCTGCGGAACCGGACGGCTGTTCATCATTATGGAATAGGACGCAAACGATGGTGATGAGACAGGTCGTAGACCTTGGCGGTTTGCTTGTGTCTGCGTTCGTCGTCAATCTGGCGTTGTCACTTCTGACGCTGGCTATTCTTCGCTGGCTCATGGGCTGGTTTGATCTGTGGCGTTTCGTCTGGGATCCGCCGCTTGCCCAGTTCGGCATCCTTATCTGCCTGCTCGGGCTCTATACCCTGATCCTCTGATACAAGGCCGTTTCAAGTGCTATCCAGTGCCCATCGTCTGATCCGCCTGACCATTACGATCTCCATCCTGGTGGTGGCTGCCGTCGTGGTGGTTATCCTGTGGGATTACTACACAGCCTCTCCCTGGACCCGGAACGGGCAGGTGCGTGTTCAGGTCGCCAATATCGCGCCACGTGTTTCAGGGCAGATCCTGCATGTGAATGTGCTGGATAATCAGCCTGTTCACCATGGAGACGTCCTGTACGAAATTGATCCGTTCGATTTCCAGGTTGCGGTGGATGCGGCCAAAGCCAAGGTGGCCGAACGCAAGGCAGACATGGAGTTCAAGGAAGTTCAGGCCCAGTGGCGTAAGGCCATTCCCGGTGTGGCGGTCTCACAGGAAGAAAAGAAGCAGTACGTTGCTCTCTCCCAGCAGGCAGCGGCGCAGTACGCCTCTGCTCAGGCAGACCTGCGTCAGGCAGAGATCAATTTGGACCGTACAAAAGTCCGCAGTTCCATAGACGGTATTGTCACAAACCTGATCATGCGACCGGGTGACTTTGCAACAGCCGGCGTCGTGAACATGCACGTCATTGATACCAACTCATACTGGATCGACGGCTATTTCGAAGAAACCAAGGTGCATGATCTGGATGAGGGTGATCTCGTTCGCATGGATCTGATGGGCTACCACGACCCGCTTTTTGGTCACATCGAGAGCATCACGCGCGGTATTGCCAGCAACAATGCCCTTGTAAACGAACAGGGGCTCCCGACGGTTGATCCGGTTTATACGTGGGTGCGTCTGGCCCAGCGCATTCCAGTGCGCGTGAAAATCGACAAGGTGCCGTCCGATCTCACATTGGCTGCTGGCATGACCGCAACCGTGACAGTCGTATCAGAGACGGGAAATCGTCGTCATCGTTCAACGCAGGATGCGTTTCAGCATTTCGGGGATGATGTTCGTCATCTCTTTGGTCACAAATAACGGAAATTCCAATATCCGGGGCAAAAATGCCCCGATTTGGGTGGGCACAGGATTTTCATACAACTTTTTCCGTCAGAACCCGTACCTTACTTCGTCAGGCCCACAGAGCATTTCAGGTAAGGAAGAATTGTGCGCGTATCTTTTTCCCGTAAGACGATCAGTCTGGTTATGGGTGGTGTTTGTATTGCTGCCATCACAGCGCAGGCGAATGCCGCACCTCAGAACAGCGCACAGAAGCCGGGTGTTCTGCTGAAATCTGCTCCGTTGGCAGATACCCTGAGCCTTCCGAATGCTGCTCGTTCCCTGCGCATCACCTATCTTTCCACAGATGGTGTTACGGGGAAGGGGCTTGTCCCCGTGACTGCCGAAGTCATTGTTCCTGCTGGCGAAGCCCCCGCAGGAGGGTGGCCGATTGTCGCCTGGGCGCATGGCACGGTTGGAAATGATGACAGCTGCGCACCGTCTCTGAACCCCTACAGCGAGCGCAATACTCATTACCTGTCCGAATGGATGAAGCGCGGTTTTGCCATTGTCGCAACGGACTATCAGGGGCTGGGAACACCGGGCGTGCACCCATATCTGAATACACGGGCTGAAGCTTACAGCGTGCTGGACTCTGTGCGGGCGGCGTTGAAGTCTGTGCCGGGCCTCCAGAACAAGGTGATGATCGTCGGGCAGTCCCAAGGCGGCGGTGCAGCTTTTGCCTCTGCGGCGTTTGCACCGACTTACGCTCCCGATATCAATGTGCGCGGGACTGTGGCGACAGGCATCCCGTACATGACGCCGGAAATACTGTCTGGCCTGTTGCAGGAAGCTGGCAAGTCATCGGGATATAGCCCGTTGGTGGCTTACACGCTGCTGATTGGTTCGTCCTATGCTGGTCTGCATCCGGCCTTCCGTCCCGAAGACGCCTTTACGTCCAAGGCTATGCCGGCGTTCAAGGCAGCGGCTGACTCCTGCCTGACGGGCCTCTCAGACATGGCGGAGAAAGACGGTCTGACGCTTGCGAATGCGCTTCAGCCTACGTTTGTGAAGGCCATGACGCCCGCATTCAAAACAATGACGTATCCGACCCTGAAACTGGCCCAGCCACTTTTTGTTGGAACGGGCACCGCAGATCAGGACGTTCCACCGCAGCTTCAGGCAGGCTTAGTCAAGGCAGCTTGCGCCGCTGGATCAACAGTACAGGCGCATTTGTATAAAGGGCTGGACCACTCCCAGACAGTCAACGCGTCCCTGCCGGACTCTGCCGCCTTCACTAAAGCTGTGATGGCGGGTGAGCCTGTCACACAGCAGTGCACGCCGATTCCTCAATAATCAGCTGATCACTCTGAGGGAGAGCAGTCTTCCTCAGGGTACTTAGACGTTGTTCATAAAACTGACGATCGCGTCAGCCGCTCTCTGCGACGCCCCGAGCAAGGGCTCCCCAAATGTTTCCCGGAACAGTTTTTCCTGCACTGGCCGATAGAACGCATGACGTTCTTCCGCCCTTGCAACCGCAGGCATGATGTCTGCGGGGTCATCGACCACGTCTCCGAGTGTCCAGTGTAAAAAATACGGATCGTCACGCCATGGGAGCTTGTGAGGATTCAGGAAAATACAGGGGCGCGGGATGGCCAGAAACTCATAAACCTGACTGCTGACATCCCCAATATAAAGGGCCGCCTGAGACGTATAGGTCATGTCCAGCATGGCGCTCGAGCCAGTGTCCACGAGTACCTCGGGGCTTTGCTGGCGTTGAAGCAGACGCTCCCGGATGCCAAAGCCTTTGTGGAACATCTTGATGTGAGGGGCCACGACCAGATTGTAATCGTTCTGTGCCTTAAAGCCTTTGATGATGGTATCCATACATGCGGGTGCAGATGTCAGGACACGCTGATAGTGCGGGTTATAGAGCGCGAAGGGACGCTCGTTGCTGAAAGAAACGGCATTTTCCCGGCGGACGGCTTCGAATACATCGAATTTGGGATAACCCACGATGCATGACGCACCGTTCTGGATAAGCCCTTTGTCCCGGAAGTAAGTCTCGACTTTCGGACCGGGCACAAGCGTCAGATCAAACTCTCGAACAAGATGCTCATCATTAACGTAACGGTCTCCGGCGCCATGCATCAGCAGGATGAGTTTCGGGTCGTTCAGCCCCATGTCTTTCAGGACGCCCGCCGTATATTCCGTTGCGACAACCACATCGTACTGGTTTAACTCTTCAACATTCTCCCGAAGAATGACCAGTCGCTCCTGATCCAGACGGCGTGCGCGTTTCAGGATGTTTGCTTTCCAGGATCGGGGAAACGGCAGCAGCGGAAGCGGCGGAACATTCAGGGCTCGTCTGATGCGGGCCAGATGATCAATGGTTTCTGGAAAGCTGTAGTATTCTGTGACCTCACATCCCGGTATTGCCGCAAGTGCACTGGCAACGGACGCGGTGTGGTAGCACTGATAAGGTTCGGCAATATAAATGAAGGCGATTTTCATGAGCGTCTTTTGCGTCCTGCCCGGAGCAGACTGCCTGCTGCTCTTGTCCGGAACGCCGTCTGCTGGAAGGGCGCCATCCCGGTTATGAATAGCCTCTGAAACACTTCGGAGGCTCGGAATAGGGCCCTGTTCATAGCCCTCGGGTCTTCGCTGTCAAGAACGTGGCAAAACGCAGGGATGCATGTTCCGGCATGGACACTCCCGGGGCTTTGTGGTCAGAAAGCCCGCATGTCGTCCGCCGAGCGCTCTGTTTTCAGATCCATTTTCCGAAATGTCAGTGTTCTCACCCTTGGCCGTGTGGTCAATGCCCTGTGCAGCTTTGTCTATATCGCGTTCACCGTGCGCGCTTTGGGCCTCTCTGACTTCGGATTGCTGATCCTCATTCATTCTCTGGCTTCGACCGGATCCGTTTTGTCACGGATGCAGTCTTGGCAGACGCTGATTCGCTTTGGCAGTGACGCATTCAGCAAGAACGAAACGGACCTGCTGCGGAAGGTCGTTCATTTCTGTATCCGGCTGGATACGATGTCTGCGGCAGGGTCCATTATTTTCGGGCTTGTTGCCGTGCAGATTTATGGTGTGACGGCACACTGGTCCAGGCATGTCCGGTTTCTGGCGGATCTGTATGTGATCGTGAGCCCACTGATGTATTCAGGCTGGGCCAACGGTATTCTGCGAATGGCAGGGAAATTTCACCTTGTCCCGATCATTGATACCTGTGCCGCGATCGTAAAGACGGTGGGAGTTCTGGTCGGATATGCCCTGCATCTGAAGCTTGGATATTTCCTTGCAATGTGGGCGCTCGCGATCATCATCGATTACGGTTTCTACTTCTATTACGCGATGGATATCCTGCGAAGGAAGTTCCGGTTCCGCTATTTCCAAGCCTATCGCAGCTGGCGCTGGCAGATCCCCGGCATGTGGCAGTTTACGCGTGCGGCCAGCGTGAACCAGACACTCGGCAACATTTCCGGGCATGTTGCAACGCTTCTGGTCGGTAATGGCCTTGGCCCGGCGGAAGCTGCTGTTTTCCGCGTTTGCCGCCAGATTGCGGACGGGATTGTTACGCCTGCCCAGCTCATCTCGCCGGTGCTGTACCCCGAACTGGTCAAGATGCGGGATCAGCAGGACTGGAAAGGCCTCAAGCGCGTTACATGGAAAATGTTTGGCGTGCTGACCGCACTGTCCCTGCTGCTTCTGGTGCTGTCTGCTTTTTTTGGCTCAAAGATTTTCCGTTTGATGCTGCATGTTCATGTGCATCACACATCGCTTTACATTTCCATCATGCTGATGGCCGCCGTTTTCAGCCTGCTGGTCATTCCGCTGGAACCACTGCTGATCGTCGTGGGGCATGTAAAATTCCTGATGACCAGCCGCACGGCCATCATGGCGATCTATTTTCCCGCGCTCTATGTTCTGACTATGCATTTTGGTCTCGCCGGTGCCTGTCTGACGACGGCAGCCTGTAACGCGGCTATCTTGCTGTCACGGTTTGCCGGGGTCTGGATGTTTGGCGGACGGATCGGGAAGCCGAAACCCGAGTGATGTCTGGCCCACTGTGGGCGTGGGCCAGACTGTCATCCCTCTAGCGTAGGGGCGCGCGATCCATTGCCCAGATGGCGAAAGCCTGCACCAGCGCAACTTCTTCCAGTCGTTTGAAGCGCCCGGATGATCCGCCATGGCCAGCATCCATGTTGATGCGGCACAGGAATGGGCCGCCTGAGGCCACTTCACGCAGCTTGGCAATCCATTTTGCAGGTTCCCAATAGGTCACTCGTGGATCTGAAAGGCCCCCCATGGCAAGAATGGGCGGGTAGGGGCGCGCCTGAATGTTGTCATACGGGGAATAGCTGGCAATGAGATCGTAGGCCTCTTCATCTTCGAGTGGATTTCCCCATTCCGGCCATTCTGGTGGGGTCAGCGGCAGGGAAACGTCAGACATGGTGTTGAGCATGTCCACGAACGGCACCTGCGCGGCGATCCCGGCAAAGAGGTTGGGTGCCATGTTGGCGACAGCGCCCATCAGTAGGCCCCCGGCTGAGCCACCATGAGCAACGATGCGCCCTGCTGAGCCATAGCCCTCTTTGGCCAGATACTCTGCGGCGGCAATGAAGTCCGTGAAGGTGTTGGGTTTGGTCTTGCCGCGCCCTTGCAGGAACCAGTTCCAGCCTTTCTCGGACCCACCACGGATATGCGCGATGGCATAAACCCATCCACGGTCAACGAGACTGAAGACTGTTGTGGAAAACCCTGCATCCATCGCAATGCCGTAGGAGCCATATCCATAGAGCAGAAGGGGTGCAGAGCCATCCAGCGGCTGGCCTTTTCGCATCAGAACGGTGACGGGAACCTGTTCGCCATCCGCCGCCGTCGCGAACAGACGCCGCGTTTCATACTGCGCTGGATCATGGCCAGACGGGACATCGCGAACCTTCTTCAGGGTTCGCTCGCCTGTTGCCAAATTGTAGTCATACCAGTGTGCCGGCGTTGTCGGGGATTGATAGACGTAGCGCAGAACAGAGCCGTCATATTCCAGAATGCCCTGAAGGGTCAGATCATATGCGGGTTCGTCCATTCCGATCGTGGCGGCCTGCGCACGAACATCTCCTGTTACGCCTGCCTTTACGACGCGGATATAAACGTTTCCGTCTTTCCGCTCTGCCCATGCCAGATAATCACGCGACGCCGTAGCTGCCAGAAGGTAGTGCCCCTCCAGATACGGGACGAACGGGCGCCAGTTTTCCCGATCTGTGGCCGTATCGGGCGTTTGCATGAACTGGAAATCGACAGCGCCGCCCGCGTTGGTGAGAATGATGAAACGATCATTCCAGTGCGTGAAGGAATAGCGCTCTCCCCGGACCAGGGGAGCTGCAACAACAGGCATTACTGTCGGCTCGGCAGCAGGAATCAGAAGCGTCTCATTCGTATCGTGATCCCCGCGTTCGATAACGATCCACTTGCGAGAGGCGCTGGTGCCGATGCTGAGGAAAAAGCCTGCATCGGTTTCATCGAAGACGAGTACGTCCGCCCCGCCGGTCAGAGGACGGCGGTAAATCCGTGATGGGCGGCCATTGTCGTCCCGGAAGATCCAGAACAGCCACGCACTGTCAGGGGAAAGAGCAAAGCTTCCGGTCGTGCTCTCAACCGCTTCGGCGCAGAGTTCTCCGGTCTCCAGGTCCTTGACCTGAATGCGATAAACTTCAGAGCCCTGCACGTCTTCGGAATAGACAAAGTAGCGATGATCTGCAGAGTGGGCCGTCCCGCCGAGCGCATAATAGTCAAACTGTTTGGCGCGGGCGTCCACATCCAGAAGGATCTGCTCTTCTCCGCCGTCGCGCGGGCGCCGTGCCCGGAGAGGATGCTGAGCCCCATCTTCAAAGCGGCTGTAATAGGCCCAAGGACCATCAGGCACGGGAATGGATTCTTCGGCAAGGGGAATACGACCGATCATTTCCTGCAGAAGCTCTTTGCGAAGCGGTTCCATGCCAGAGAGCACCGCTTCGGCGTACGCATTTTCTGCCTTGAGGTGATCGGTGATGTTCTGACGAAGGACAGACGGATCCCGCAGAACCTGCTGCCAGTTCTCGTCCTTCATCCAGGCGTAGGCGTCAGTTCTGGTCCGGCCAAGCTGCGTTGTTGACAGGGGCTCCTGCTTTGGAGCCGGCGGAACGGGGAGGGATTGCATCGCGTCTGACATATCCGAAACCTTGGCGCAGAAATGCCGGGGACTCAATCCAGCGTTAATGGACTGCCTGAATGCGGGGCCTCATGGCGTTATAAAATCGGGAAAGATGATTCGAAAAGAAACTAAGTCGGATCTCAAGTGTTTTTAGAGAACGGCCGTGAGATAGCCAGCAGAGTATTGCTCTGGTGATTATATTCCTGAATAGCCGCTGTGTAATAATATCGAACATGGAAAGACTCTATCCATGAATACCAATAAGTATTTTGCTGCCGTTGCCGCTCTTGGCCTTGCTGTCTCTGGTGCTGCTTTTGCACAGACAGCTCCGCAGCCTGGACAGCCGATTGTTCCACCAGGAACTCAGGCTGTGATCACGCCTAACCACGTGCAGGCCGTCGGTGGTATCAACGGTATTGCAACTGCATCAACGCCTGGTACGCTTGGTGAAAATGGCATGCCATCCATCGACAATGCGCAGGCTGGCAACGTGGCAGGCCTGACGTCCTATTGCATCCATAAGAAGCTCTCGCTGGGTACAGGGCCGCGCTCGGCATCCCGCAAGCTTGCCAAGCGCTCTGATGTTCAGAACGACCAGTACTACTCACTGGGTGGCCGTGGTCTGCTCCAGACCAGCACCAACACGCCGTTCGACATCTCCACGCTGCCCAAGGACAAGCAGGTTCTGGTCTGCCGTGATCTCTTCAAGAAGGCTCAGAGCCTCGGCAACTGAATCTTTTGAGTTTTCGTCCTGAGAAAAGCCCCGGAGCAACTGCCCCGGGGCTTTTTTTATGAGCATTGGCCTCTTAACCGTTGCGGGCTTGCGCGGCAAAAGCGTTGAGCTTGGTCAGTGTTTCATCGAACTGACCATTGGCCTCCGCAAAGCGTAGAAAGCGCATGCGTTCGACAAGAATTTCCGGTGGCGTGGGCTGTTGCGTCAGCAACGCCATGACTTCATCCGTAAAGTCCGTCAGGGGCTGATAGCCGGGGCGCGTTTCTTGGCCAGGCGTGAGGCCTGTCTGTACTGCGGGGGGCGCAAGTTCGATAACCTCGACTTTCCCTTTCAGAACCTCTCGGAGGGCAATCGTGTAGGAATGGATCGCGGCTTTGGTGGCATTATAGGTGGGTGTTGTCGTCAGCGGCACGAATGCCAACCCGGATGTCACATTGATCACGACGGCATCCGGCTGCTTGAGCAGATGATCCGTCAGGCTGTTGATCAGGCGGATCGGCCCGAGGAGGTTGGTCGTGATCGTCGCTTCGGCATCCGCCAGATCATGCGTCTGCGCCAAATCTTCAAATCGCATGATGCCGGCATTGTTGATCAGAACATTAAGTGACGGATATGCGCTTAGAAGCCGTTCTGTAAAATCAGCAATCCCCTCCGGGCTTTCAATATCCAGCACTAGTGCATGCATGTTGGCTCGACCGGCGATCGTTTCATCCAAAGCATTCTGGCGACGCCCGGCGACGACAACCGTGTTGCCAGCATCATGCAGTCGCTGTGCAAGAGCCTGGCCTATGCCTGAGCCACCACCAGTGATCAGGATTGTGTTTCCGCTCGGTTTCATTGGAGTTGCTCCATTGAGAATTGGAACGCTCTATCTAGCGGGCTATCGTCAATTCGAAAGAAGGCACCTCAAAGATTTATACGCACCGAAAAGAGAGTGACCCCCTATGACGGATAACCCCTACGAAGCCTCGCCTGAACGCCGTGCCAAGCGTTTGGCCGAAGCAACGCCACCTACGGAGTGCGATGCGCGCGTTGAGCGGTTGGTGACGGAGCTCATTGGTCGCGTTGCTGACAAATGGACGATGATCATTCTGGAGGTTTTGGAAGAGCACAAGGAATTGCGCTTCACGCAGTTGGCACGAAAAGTCGAGGGTATCAGCCAGAAGATGCTGACCCAGACACTCCGGCAAATGGAACGGGACGGGATGGTGACCCGTACGATTCACCCGGTTATTCCGCCACGGGTGGATTATCGTCTTACAGCGCTGGGACTAAGCCTGGGCGCAGCGTTTTGTGGGGTGTGGATCTGGGCAGAGAAAAATCTGTCTGAAGTGGAAGCCGCCCGGAATGCTTTTGACAGCAAATAATCTGTGGCTGGCATACTTTGCCAGCCACAGAGAGGGTTAGTCCGGAAGGTTCTCGACGAGTGCGACGCCTTCGGCCGCCCCGAGGACTGAGGCCTTTTCCTGTCGGGTCAGTTTGGAAAGGGCGGCCTTGATGGAGGGCGCCTCTTTCAGCTTGACCAGTCCAACCAGCAGGTTGGCATCAATCGCACTGCCAGCCTTGCGGGTTGGCGGAAGTGCGCCAAGGTGGGCGTCTAGAAGTGTCCGATCCGTCCGCAGAAGGGCGAATGCCTCGCTGGGCGGCTGATGAGGGGCGTGCAGAGCCTCTGTGCGCTGACGTTCGTTCTCTTCTGCAAGACGAAGAATAGGCGGGGGGGCCGTTTCTTCTTCGATCAGCAGAAATCCAGCCCGACGGAGTCCTAGTCCAACATCGCGGCTGGCTGTCACGGCCGCAAGTGGAATAGCCAGCACAAGCCCAAGCAACACTGGTGTCATCCACAGAAAGAGTGCGTGTGAAACGGACCAGGCGGCTGCGGCCAGCAGAAGGCCGAACACTGTATAAACCCAGTATCCACGTGCAACTTCACGGAGTGAAACCCGCCCGTCTTCACGGTTCTGGGCATTCCAGCCAGAATCCCGGCCCAATAGAATGGAGATAACCCCAGACGTCTGGATCAGCATGGCAATCGGCGCAATCAGGCCACCAATCAGGGTTTCCAGAATGATGGAAAGGAAAAGCCGGATAGCACCGCCGGAACCGCGTAAGGCAGAGCGATCAAACATCATGGCAATGAACGCCAGGAATTTTGGCGCCAGAAGGATGCCCATCGTGCCGATGAAAACGAACTTTGCCTGTACAGGATCGACGCGCGGCCAGTGCGGATAAAGCGTCGGCTTCGTGCCGAAATATTCCGGATGATAGAAATGCGACTGAAGGGAAATCAGGATTCCGAACAGCAGGAACAACAGCCAAAGCGGAGACATGATGTAGGAACCAATGCCCGTCAGCATGTGTGTACGGCTGACCCAGTGCAGGCCTTTGGTTCCAAGGATCTTGGCGTGTTGGAGGTTGCCCTGACACCAGCGGCGGTCACGAATGGCCACATCCGTCAGGGACGGTGGGCTTTCCTCATAAGACCCGAACAGGCCAGGCACCATGTGAATGGCCCAGCCACCACGTCGCATGAGCGCTGCTTCGACGAAGTCATGGCTGAGAATATGGCCGCCGAAGGGCGGTCTACCTTTCAGATGCGGCAGGCCCGCCTGTTCGGCAAAAGCCCGTGTCCGGATAACGGCGTTATGGCCCCAGTAATTCCCTTCCGAGCCATGCCACCAGGCAATGCCATGGGCAATGAGTGGGCCATATACGCGGCCTGCAAACTGCTGCATGCGGGCAAATAATGTCCGGCCGCCCACAATAACCGGAAGGGTCTGGATCAGCCCGACGCCCTCATGGTTTTCCATGGCGGAAACGACACGCACGATCAGGCTGCCGTCCATCACGCTATCAGCATCAAGGGTGAGCATCTGCTGGTACGAGTTACCAAAGCGTATCACCCAGTCGCCCAGATTGCCTGCCTTGCGATCTGTATTCTGATGGCGGCGGCGATAGAAAATGCGCCGATCATCACCAGTCGCCCGACGGAGGGCAAGGAAGGCACGCTCTTCCTGTAACCATACGTCCGGATTGGTCGTATCAGACAGAATGAAGAAGTCGAACGCATCAATCTGGCCGGTGGCAAGAATGCTGTCATAGATGGCCTTCAGGCCGCCCAGAACGCGTTCCGGATCTTCATTATAAGTCGGCATCAGCACGGCAGTCCGTGCTTTCAGCATTGGAAGAGCACCGTCCCGATGAATGCCGAGCCCAAGGCCTCCGCGTGTGATCAGGGAGACGAACCCACCAAGACTTGAGGTGAAGGAAAGCGCGATCCAGAAGCCGAGAATGGCGAAGAGGATCAGCACAATCACACCAAGCGTAGAGACGCCCAGAGAGTTGAAGACCTGATTGATCCTGTAGATGCCAAACCCGGTCAGCGCGAGCGCTGAGCCAAACACGAAAAGCCGCCGTAGCCAAAGTGTCTTCGGCGTCGTGTCCAGAACCCGGAAAGGGCGACCATGCCGGTCAGGCTGCTGATGGAGGTTTTGAGGCTCCATCCTGAGCGGAGCCTCGTGGGGCAGGAAGGGGGCTTCGGACGGAGACATATTGGTTACGGCGTCCAACGGTACATCCATTTTTCTGAGATCGGACCCTGATCGTTGGCAAGCTGAGCCTGGAGTTCAGAGGCTTTGGCATCTCCAGGAACGAATTCAAAGGTTGTTCTCCAGCCCTTGATGTTCGGATTGGGTTCAACAACCACATTCCGGATTGTTCCGGGCGATGCCTGTGAAATCAGGTGGAAATGCGCATCCTGCGGAATGTTCTGGAACGGTGCGCCTGTAAAGTCGATCACGAACATGCGTGCATCAGTATGGTCTGTGACGGCACCAATCCGAGTCCCAGCGACACGTGCCAGCGGTGTGGGCCACGGCGTATCCCAGCCCCAGTACATCCGGTAGGTGAAACTGTATTCCTGACCGGCCTTCAGAGCGTCTTTCGGCCGCCAGAACGTCACGATGTTGTCGTTGACCTCATTGGGCGTCGGAATTTCGACGAGATCCACCGCTCCATCACCCCAATTGCCAATAGGCTCGATCCACAGGGATGGGCGCTTCTCGTAGTTGAGGGCAAGGTCCTCGTAGTCATGGAAGGAGCGCTTGCGCTGCATCAGGCCGAAGCCGTGCGGGCTGCTATCCTGGAAGGCCGAAAACTGAAGGTCGGTCGGGTTGACCAGAGGGCGATAGAGCTGCTGCCCAGATCCGGTCCACACCTGAAGAGCTTCGCTGTCATGGGCGGCCGGGCGCCAGTCATCGACGTGGTTATGTTCGTTGGCATCGAAATAGAACATGCCCGTAAGAGCGGCGATGCCGGCTTCGGTAATATCCTGCCGCGGAAAGAGCGAGGATTGCACGTCAAAAACAGTCGTGTCGCCAGGTCGGATGGTAAAGCTGAAAGCTCCCGTGACGGACGGGCTGTCCAGAAGGGCATGAATGACAACGGATTGAACGCCAGGTTCCGGCTTTTCCAGCCAGAACTCACGGAACAGAGCGAATTCCTCGCCTTTTGAATTCCCCGTGCCGTTGGCGAAGCCCCGGGCAGACAGTCCGTAGTTCTGCCCTTTGGCAACAGCACGGAAATAGGATGCGCCAAGAAACACGGCGCATTCTTCCATTTGACCTGGTGTGTTGATGGCATAGCGTAGACGAAGACCGGCAAATCCCAGGTCGTCTGTCACGCGCAACATCGGGTTGGCATAGCTGAACAGGTCAGGGTCATAGGCAATTGGGGTCGATTGACCACCGATAACTTCATTCATCGCGATTTTGGGCTTGTAGAGAAAGCCACGCGGGAAAAATTCGACCTCAAATGCCAGGCTTTGCCCATGCCAGAGTGCCCGGTCCGGATTGAAAGTAATGCCTCGGAACTGATCAAAATCCAGATTGGAAATGGCAGAGGGCAGACTTTGCGGAGGTGGAGCGTAAGGAGATCTGGCCAGTTTCTGCGCGATGGCGCGGACAGTTCCATTGTCAAACGGAACAGTCTTTGGAGCCTGCTTGGCGGCAGGCGGCGCGGACTGGGCATAAGCGAAGCGGCCAGACGTTCCCATCAGGGACAGGCCTGCCCCAAGCTTTACCAAATCACGACGCAGGATACTCATACTTTTCCCAACAGTCCCAGTTGTGTGCCTCCCCCTGAAATCAGAGGGCGGTCTTTGATCAAGCGATACGCCGGATGCACTTCGTTGCGAAGAGACGTTCTATGATTACGCAGCTATTTCACAAGGGTCGGATGTGTTCTTTTCATGGCACATCCCAAAAAGAACACATCATTGTGAATTCTGTTGCTGCAAGACACAAAGCGGCGGTACACGGCCAGAAATTTCAGAAACGACGGTTTCATTTATGCTTTCTAAACGTGGAACGCTGAAAAGGATCCGAACGTTCCCGAAATGAGCAATGTCGCGTGCATTTCCTGGATTTTCAGGCCCGCTGAGGACGACCCCCAGAACGGGAATGCCTCTGCGACGAAGCGCTTCGAGACTCAGGAGCGTATGGTTGATGGTTCCTAACCCGCTGCGCGCAACAAGAACGACGGGAAGATCCAGTCGCTGCATGAGATCAATCATCATCATGTTGCTTCGGACAGGCACCATCAGGCCGCCCGCACCCTCAACGACAAGGGGCGCTTTAACGGCGGGGAGAACAAGACGTCCGGGATTGATTGTAACGTTTTCCAGCGCCGCCGCTGCGTAGGGTGCGAGAGGGGCCTGAAGCGCATATGCCGGAGGAATAATCCGATCAGGCGGAAGGGCGGCTAGAGTTTTGACGGTAGAGGTATCGCCTGCTTCGTCCGAAAGGCCGGTTTGAAGCGGTTTCCAGTACGTCGCGGTCCAGGCTTTCGTCAGGATTGCACTGACAAGCGTCTTACCGATTTCGGTGTCCGTACCCGTGACGAACACACCGTGAAAGCTGTTCATGGCATATCCTTCCTGAAAATTCCGATCCCCAAGGCGTAGGTGACGCTGGTGTGCTCTTTATCAAAACAGGACATGGCGCGCCTGAGTGCGTGTACTCCCGCAGGAGTGCTTCCTTTGCCAGGGAGAGACGCGCCGATCTGTTGCAATCTGCGGAGGAATGTTCTGGCGTTTGGGACCGGATCTTGCATGTTTGCGGTATGCCATTGGCCGTGCCCTCCAGAGGGCCATTCCTGCTGAAGCATGGGGGCGCCGGGATAGGATGGAACGCCGCACGGGGCGTCTGTCTTCTGGCAAGCTGAGCGCCACTCTTTCAGGCTCCCTTCAAGCAGCGTTGCAATCATCAGAGTGCCACCCGGCGCCAATAAGCGGCAAAGACGTTCGAGCCCCTTGCTGCGGTTTTCAAACCATTGGAAGCACAGGCTCGATGCGATCAGGTCAAATGGTCCCGTCGCATCCGGGCGCTCTCCATCCATGACCTTGAAGGCGATGTTCTTCTGCCCGTGAAGGCGCGATCTGGTGCGTGCGAGCATAGTCGGGGCGAGATCGGTGGCGAGAATAGCGCTGTTGGGGAAGCCTCTGGAGAGATGCTCTGTGAGGAAACCCGTGCCACACCCGAATTCGAGAATACGGGCCGGCTGAGTCTCGGTCACCTCAGCGACAATTCGCTCGGCCAGAAAAGCGGCGCAACGGCGCTGGATATCTGCCGCAGCGTCATAGTCCTCCGCCTCATCAAACCGGGTGACGATTTGGCGTTTGCGCTCATCCATGCTGTTCGACCTGACGCAGCACAAAATCAGCACAGAGTTCAGGCTGTTCGAGAGGCAGAAGATGGCCGCCTTCAACCCTTTTACCCGGAACACTGAAACCTGCCTGGGCAGGAGGGAACGGATCTGACAGTCCTGTCATCCAGTGAAGCTGGTTCCCCCAGCGGGTCGCTGCATTGCGTTCATCGTTCTGAATCAGATGTTCCAGACCCTGATTCAGAACGGCCGTCACGGGATCTGACGGAATAGGTTTGTCCGTTCCGCATCTCTGGCGGAAATCGTTCAGGACCGTTTTAGGGGAGCGTTGCAGCTGGCGCTTCATTCTTTCCAGAACGCGAAGGGGCACGCCTTCCGGAAAATCGTTGCTCTCAGAAAACCGTCCAAACCCATTGAACATGATGACCCCCAGGCATCCGGGAAGATCCTGTCCCAACAGGTCCAGTGTTCCTGCGGAATGGCCGATCGCCAGATAAGGTTGCTCCGGTTTAGGGGCTGCGTAATGGCATCCGAAATATCCCTTATCCACGACGGACGCTTTGAGGCTGGGAAGGTGCTGAAGCATTGGGTCCCAGAAAGACGCGTCAAATCCCCAGCCATGAACGAGATAAAGGGAGACGGTCATGGCGTGTGCTCACATGCCAGCCGGACAACGGCCTCGCCTAACTGGGTAATCTGTGAATCTGTCAGTCCAGCGCGAAGGGCCAGACGCAAGCGTGCCGTTCCCTGAGGCACGGTTGGTGGGCGAATGGCTACGGTGAGGAAACCTTCGTTTTCCAATGCTCTGGCAACATCAAGCGCTCGCTGGGATTCACCGATCAGGACCGGCACAATCTGTGTTGACGATTCTGCTGTCGAAAGACCGGCCGCGTTCAAAATCGTTCGAAGGTGTGCTGCCTGACCCAACAGTGTCTGCCGTTCACGGTCCATCGTCGGAATAATGTCCAGCGCGGCATCAATGGCTCCCAGGACAGCGGGCGGAAGGGCCGTACTATAAATAAAGCCCGAAGCGTGATTGAGCAGATAGTTACAGAGAGGCCTGGAGCCCGCGATATAAGCTCCCATTCCCCCAAGGGCTTTGCTGCATGTGCCCATTGTCAGATCAGCCAAACCGCCGGAAAGCCCATGCCCGTGGTTTCCAAGAACGCCCGTGGCATGTGCCTCATCGACATACAGGAACGCATCGTAGCGATCGGCCAGCGCGCGTAGGGCAGGAATGTCTGCGCGGTCCCCATCCATGGAAAACACGCTCTCTGTTACGATCATCCGCAAGCCAGGCTTGGTGGCTTCCCGTTTGAGCAGTGTCTCCAGATGCGCAAGATCATTGTGGCGAAAACGATGCTGTCGTACGCCCGCTGCTGCGCAGCCGTGATGGAGGCTGGCATGGTTCAGCCGGTCGGAAAAAACCAGCATCGGATGACCGGTCCGAGCAGTCGAGAGGGCGCACAGGGCAGGGACCACCGAGGCATTGGCTTGCCAGCCGGATGCAAAAAGCAGCGTGGCCTCATATCCTTTGAAGCGCGCCATCTTCTGCTCGACAGCCTGGTGGATTTCCAGCGTTCCACTCACAAGGCGGGACGCCCTTGCCCCCGTTCCAAAGCGCAAAGCCCAGTCAGAGGCACGTTCTTTGAGTAGTGGGTGGTCGGCAAGGCCCAGATAATCATTTGAAGACACATCAATCATGCGACGGCTGTCTCGCAGGACGGTCTGTCCGTCCCGAGTGACCGGACGCAATGTTCGCCGTGTTCCCACAGTTTCGCGGTCGTGAAGGGCGGATGTGAAGTGGGCGTCAAACAGGCTCATGCGTTGTTCCGGAGAACAGTGACAATGCTGGCTGTCAGAAGAGAAAGATCTTCGTCGCTAATCGTGAACGCTGGCGTCAGATACACAATGTTCCGGAATGGGCGGATCCATGTCCCTTGGTTCACGAACGCGCGGCGGAGGACGTCAGGGTCCGCAATGTTTTCCAGTTCCACCACGCCGATTGCACCTAGCACGCGAACATCTTTCACGCCGGGAAGTCCGCGGCATGGTTCCAACTCCCGTTGGAGCTGAACTGAGATGCGAGCAACCTGTTCCAGTCTTGGCTCCTGTTCGAACAGATCCAGTGACGCATTCGCCACGGCGCAGGCCAGCGGGTTGGCCATGAATGTTGGCCCGTGCATGAGCGCCTTGCCAACTTCTGTGGAGAGAAACGCTTCGAAAACGCCTTGTCTCGCCACGGTTGCAGCCAGAGCCATCGTGCCGCCGGTCAGAGCCTTGGAAAGGGCGATGATATCGGGGACGATCTCGGCCTGCTCGCAGGCGAACATCGTTCCGGTTCGGCCAAAACCGGTAAAAATTTCATCCAGAATGAGCAGAATGCCGTATCGGTCACAAATGCTGCGAAGGCGCTGTTGAACGTCCGGACTATGGAACAGCATTCCGCCTGCTCCCTGAACCAGCGGCTCCGTGACGATAGCGGCTACTGTATGCCCTTCAGCGTCCAGCAGGGCTTCAAGTCTGGCCATGCTGTCATCATCAACTGGAAGATCCGCAAGGATCTGGCGGGGAAGAACGCCCGCGAAAAGGCTGTGCATGCCCTCTTCCGGGTCGCAGATGGACATCATGCCCAGTGTGTCCCCGTGATAGCCGCCCCGGAACGACAGCATCTTTGTCCGGCCATGCGTGCCACGGTTGATGTGATACTGAACTGCCATCTTGACGGCGACTTCCATCGCCACTGAGCCAGAATCTGTAAAAAACGTGCGTTCAAGGTCGCCGGGCAGAAGTTCAGCCAGACGTGCTGCTAGACGCCGGGCCGGTTCGTGAACCATTCCTCCGAACATCACATGAGGCATGTCGCTGGCCTGCCGAACGAGTGCCTGCTGAATGTGAGGGTGGCTATAGCCATGGCAGGCGGTCCACCAGGCAGCGACTCCGTCCACGAGTTCGCGCCCGTCTGACAGCGTAATCCGGCTTCCGGACGTGCGGATGGCTTCCACAGGAAAAGGAGCCGTCTGCATCTGGGTGTAGGGCAGCCAGAGGTGGGGAAGGTCGACAGCGGACCGGTTCGCCCCGGTGGATGATGATTTGCAGGACATGCCAGCGTTTTCCCGCATGGCTGGAGGCAAGTCCATCCCCCCGGTCATGATGCTGTCACAGGTTATCATAAAAAGGTCACGCTCTAACGGGAAACGATCTGGCATGAACCCCGTTATTGCAGCGCCCTGGCTGGTGTCAGTGGCGTGGAAAGATAGGTTCTTCCTGGGGCGGAAGGGCAACTGAGGTCAAGACTGATGCTGAATTCCAAGGTTATTCATGTGAACGGCGTGTTTCTGGGCACGGCCATCATGAATCGTGGGATGGATACTCTCCGGTTCTACGCAACGCATGAAAGTGTACGCGCACTCCACAACACCTGCATGCCGGATCTTCTGGCTCTGTACTGTCAGGTCAGACGCCTGTTCAACAACAGTCGCCTGACATTCCAGCCAGCCTGAAGATTTTCAGGTCCCACAGAACGTATTGCGGACATGCTCGTTCGAAGCTGGTGGCAGATCGAGCCCGTCATTGGCGTCCTCGAACGGGCAAGCGAGGGCTGCGGCGAGCTGGTGGAAGAGGGTATAATCCCCAGTTAGTGCAGCTTTGATGGCTGCTTCAATCCGGTGATTACGGGGAATAATGCGAGGATTGCTCGCCTGCATGAGCGCAAAACGCGCGTCAGCCGTTTGATCTTCCGTATCCAGTCTTTCTTTCCAGCTTTGTAGCCACGAAGTGGCAGCTTCCCTGTCTTTGAACTGAGACAGAAAACCTGTGGCGTCGTCTGTGCGGGCCACGGTATTCAGGTGTCGGAACGTGAGCGTAAAGTCCGCCTCGTCACGATGCATCATGGTTAAAAGACGGGAGATAAGGGTCGTATCCGTCCGACCTTCCGAAAACAGGCCGAGCTTTCGACGCCATCCGGAAAGATAAGTCTCCCCGAAAATGCTATCGAAACGGCTCAGCGTGTCTGTCGCAAGGCTGACTGCGTGATCAGTATCGGCATCAATGCATGGCAAAAGTGCTTCTGCCAGACGACCCAAATTCCAGAGCGCCATATCCGGCTGTTGTCCGTAGGCATACCGGCCATTCTGATCAATGAAGCTGAAGACTTTTCCGGGGTCGTAGCTATCAAGGAAAGCGCAGGGGCCAAAGTCGATCGTTTCTCCCGCAATGGACATGTTGTCGGTGTTCATGACGCCATGAATAAATCCGACCAGCATCCATTGGGCAACCAGCCGAGCCTGGCGGTCAACCACAGCATTTAAAAGCTCCAAGGCCCGGTTGGGGCTGTCTGCTAATTCAGGATAGAGCCGTTCAATGACATGATCTACGAGGAGCGTCAGGCCCTCCCGATCCTGGCGTGCAGCGAAAAACTGGAATGTCCCGACCCTGACGTGCGTAGAGGCGACCCGTGCAATTACGCCCCCCGGCATAAGCGTCTCTCGAACGACACTCTCACCCGTCGTGAGGGCTGCAAGCGCCCGTGTTGTGGGAATGCCGAGTGCGGCCATGGCCTCGCTGACCAGGTACTCCCGTAACACAGGGCCTAGGGCCGCATGACCGTCTCCCCGGCGGGAAAATGGCGTAGGGCCTGATCCCTTGAGGTGCAGATCCCAGACTTTGCCTTGTCTGTCCGTCAGTTCTCCGACCAGCATTGCGCGGCCGTCTCCAAGGGACGGAACGAAATGTCCGAATTGATGCCCGGCATAGGCCATCGCAACGGGTGGCGCTTCATCGGGGCGCTGTCCCTGGCTGAGAAAAGCAAGGCCTTCTTTTTGACGAAGCCAGGGACTGTCCAATCCCAGACGTGCTGCAAGCGGTTCGTTCAGAGCAATCAGTTGTGGATTGCGGAAAGGGCGGGGGGCCAATGCGCTGGAAAAGCGCTCGGGCAGAGAGGCATAGTGCCGGGAGATCTGCATGCAAGGTCCTTGTGTGCCCGTGGGACAGAGCTTTGAGAAATAGGTTCCCCGCCCGAGAAATAAAAGAAATCAAGAAATTTTCTGGACACTTATTTCTTTGCAATATGCGCCCAACGGACGCGGAGAAGTCTGGTTATAACAACTCCACGTCCAGTTATTGGCTTTATCTTTGTGGAAACCCGAGCAGATTCGGTCGTGGGCTGACTGTATTTTGTAAAGATTTTTTCCTCGCGAAGAGAAGGGGGAGGTGACGGAAAAGATAGTATTCTCTATTCATGAAGTATGAACGGGCATTTCTGCCTTTGATGCCGCCTGTGCGGGACCACAGCATAGAGGACGTTTCGTGGATCAAACCCAGCGCGTGTCTGGCCCCGGAAGGGATGTAAGCCCGGCAGTCATCCGACTATATGCCGCTTTGGCTGCAGCCCGGTTTCATGGGCTTGAGCTCGATATCCGAGATTTTGCTGCGGAGCCAGGAGAGGATTCTCCTTCCCCTGCATCTCTTGCGCGCTGGTTGAATGAGCAGGGAGCTGTTGCCAAGGGAATGCGCTTGAAATGGCGCTACCTGGTTCGGCTTCAGAACACTCCTCCTGTGGTTCTGATGTTCAAGGATGGCTCGGCCGGCCTCATGGTCGCGACGAACCCTGAAAAGGGCGTTGTCTGGCTCCGTGATCCGATGGGCGGGGATGGCGACACGCCGATCCCGGTAGATGAACTCCGTCTGTCGCAGGTTTGGACGGGTGACGTGCTTCTTGTGAAGCGTCGTCGTGATGAATCTGAGTCTGATGCGCGGTTTGATCTTCTCTGGTTTGCCAAAATGGCAATGCGCGAGAAGAAGATCCTCCGGGATATCGCTTTTGCCTCCATGGTGCTCAGTATTCTACAGATCTTCCCAGCCCTGATCGTCATGCAGGTTCTGGATCGGGTCGTAAATTATCATTCCATGGCGACGCTGGTATCGTTGTCGTCGTTTGTGCTGATCCTGACTTTCTATGAAGTACTTCTGACATACGCTCGGCGTGAACTGTCACTGGTTCTGTCGTCGAGGCTGGATGCAAGGATTTCGCTGCATGCATTCAATCGGTTGCTTGCTCTCCCGCTGGAATTTTATGAGCGGGAACAGACCGGTGAAATCCTCGGGCGTTTTGTCGCGATTTTCAAAGTCCGTGACTTCCTGACTGGTCAGTTGATGTCCACTATGCTGGACCTCTTCACACTCCTCGTGATCCTGCCAGTTCTCTTTCTGCTCAGTTCTACCCTGGCCTGGATGACGCTGGCTGCTGCCGGATGTATCGGCCTGATTGTGGTTATGTTCCTCCCGGCTGTTACCCGCGTCATGGGACGGCAGATCCGTGCGGAAATGAGCCGCGGATCGACGCTGTATGAAACCATTGCTGGCATCCGGACTGTCAAAACACTGGCTCTTGAGGCAACTCGCCGTGAGGAATGGGACCAGAAAACTGCTGAAGTCGTGCGCTGGAAGCTTGCAGCCGGACGGATGTCAAACTGGCCTCAGACTCTCGTTATGCCGTTTGATGCGTTTATCAACCGTGGCGTGATCCTTGTGGGTGCCTATCTTGTGCTCACCAATGCAAGTCACATGCAGGCCGGTGCTCTGGCCGGCTTCATGATGTTGGGTGGACGTGTCGCGGCTCCACTGGTGGGGCTGGCAAAGTTGATGGAATCCATCAATGAAGTGACCGTGTCTCTCGGGGAAGCTGGTGCAGTTCTGAACCAGCCGACAGAGACCAAAGCCCTGACAACGGGCATGCGGCCTCGCATCAAGGGCGCTCTGTCTTTCATGGGTGTTAATTTTTCCTATCCTGGCTCGACTACCAAAGCCTTGGACGACGTGTCGTTCGAAATTCCTGCGGGAACGATGCTCGGATTGGTCGGACGTTCTGGCTCTGGTAAATCGACAGTTACCCGTCTCTTGCAAGGTGTGAGCCGTAATTACACCGGGTATTTACGCTTGGACGGTGTTGATCTTCGTGAAATCAACCTGACTCATCTGCGTCGTTCTTTCGGTGTGGTTCTACAGGACAATTTCCTCTTCCGCGGAACGATCCGCGAAAATATCACAGCGGGCCGTCCTGGACTGACGATTGATGATGTCGTCCGGGCTGCACGTCTGGCTGGTGCTGAAGAGTTTATCGAAAGAATGCCAGCCGGGTATGATACCTGGATCGAAGAGGGCTCGACCAATATTTCCGGTGGTCAGCGCCAGAGACTAGCAATTGCCCGTGCTGTTATCAGTGATCCGAAACTGATGATTCTGGATGAAGCAACCTCTGCACTTGATCCAGAATCTGAAGCATTGGTGAATGCTAACCTGGAGCGCATTGGTAAAGGCCGGACAATGGTGATCGTCTCTCACCGTCTGTCGTCTCTGGTCAACTGTCATCAGATCGCTGTGATGGACAGGGGCAAGCTGATGGATATTGCACCGCATCATGTTCTTCTGGAACGCTGTGAAATCTATCGCACCCTCTGGATGCAGCAGAATCGTCATATGAATGCGTCTGCCGCTGCCAGTGATGCAGACCAACTGGCCGAAGGAGAATAAGACATGAGCTCCTCCGACATTATTCCGAATAACAACGATCAGTCTCCTGAAGACAATGGAAGTGAGAGCTTCACCAGCCATGTCCCGCGGACAGCGACAGATCCATTCGCTCCGCAAGGCATACCCATTGCGCTGTTGGAGTTTCATTCTCCGACTGCCGGTCTGGTTAATCTGCCGGCAACAGCCTCTGCGCGCTATACGATCTGGTTGATTGGCGGTCTTTTCCTGGCATGTCTGGCAGGAATGGCATTTTTCCCGCTCAATCGGATTGTGAGCACCACCGGTCGGCTGGTCTCTACGGAACCGACAATCGTCGTTCAGCCGCTGGAAACTTCCATCGTTCGGTCTATTGATGTTCAGGTCGGTGATTATGTGAAAAAGGGTCAGGTGCTTGCGCATCTGGATCCGACCATCACGAAAGCCGACATCACCAATATGGCTCTGCAGCGTGATTCCTATCAGGCTGAGCGTGATCGTCTGAAGGCAGAGGCAGATGATCAGGATTATCATCCTGACACATCAAATCCTGCATCGGTTCAGCAGGGGGCAGCTTTCCTGCGTCGTCGTAGCGAATATCGCGCTCGTATTCAGAACTATGATCAGCAGATTGCCGGCTTGCAGAGTGACATGCAGGGGTATCGCGCGAATGCGGCCATGTATGCGAGCAAGATGCGGGTGGCTGATGAAGTCCTGAAGATGCGCCAGCATGAGCAGGCAGATCAGGTTGGATCACGTCTCTCCACGCTGGCCGCACAGAATGACATGATGGAAGCGGAGCGGGCTGAAATCTCTGCACAGCAGAGTGCCAATTCCGCTGAGAACAAGCTTGCCGCCATGAAAGCGGAGCGCGAAAGTTTTATCGAAAACTGGAAAGCGCAGGTCTACACAAACCTGACCGAGACCCAGCATCATCTCGATGAATACAGTAGTTCTTACGAGAAGGCGCGTCTGCGGCAGGATCTGATCTTGCTCAAGGCTCCGGAAGATGGAGTTGTGCTTACGATTGCAAAGGCGTCCGTTGGGTCTGTGCTTCAGTCGGCTAATCAGTTCATGACCCTCGTGCCGACGGGTTATGGGGTCGAAATGGAATCCGTCATGCGGGCTGCTGATGCAGCCTTTGTGAAGGTCGGTGATCATGCCCTCGTAAAGTTCGCAGCATTTCCTTTCACACAGTATGGCGGTGCTGAAGCAACGGTGCGGGTTATCAGTGCAGATTCCTTCGATAAATCTGATGCCGCCGGCGGTGGGGGTGGTGACGCCAGTGGGGCTGCCGGTTCTGCCAGTGAAGGCGTCTTTTATCGCGTCCGTCTTCGGATCGACCGTTACACGTTGCATGGGCAGCCGAGTTTCTTCCATCCAGCACCAGGTGTCCCGACGACAGCGGATATTGACGTCGGAAAACGGACAGTCCTGCAATACTTCTTCAGTCGGATAACGCCGACCCTGACAGAAGGCATGAGAGAGCCGTAAGGCCGAGAAAACGCCCGGCCAGTCCGGGCGTTTTACATTTTTGCCGTACCCGAGTTGAGCAACATGACATTCAAGCGCCGCATTACGTCTCTCCTCTCTTCCAAAGGAAAGCTGGAGCAGGCGATCCATTTGATGGAGACGGGAGAAACCGTTCGTGGTTTCGCTCTATTGAGCCGTATGGCGGCTCAAGGTGATATGGAGGCTTCCTTTCGCGTCGGGCGTGCCTATCTGGACGGAGCTGGCGTTCCACCCAGTCTGGAAGAAGGTGCTCGTTGGATTCTGGGCGCGGCAGAAGCCGGTCATGTCGAAGCGACCTTTGTGCTGGCTACACTTTATACGGTTGGCCTTCCTGAAGGGTTCGAAATCCGGGCACAAAAAGCAGGACTGGATCTTTCTGCCCGTCCCGTCTCTGGAAAAAGGCATCCGGATTTTCATCAGGGCCGTCACTGGGCACAGGTCGCCGCAGATGCGGGTTCGGCAGATGCTCAGGCCCTGTTGGGCTATATTCTAACAAACGGTCCAGAAGACCTACGTGATCTTCCTCGGGCTCGTGCCTTGTATGAACAATCTGCCGCCGCCGGGTGCTCTCAGGGGCATCTGGGTCTGGCATTGGCAATTTTGCATTCAGCAGAGACGGAGGATGCCCGGAAAATTGCTGCATCCCATTTAAAGGAGGCAACCAAGGGTGGCCTCGGGACGGCATTCGATATTCTTGGTCGTATGAGTGAGGCCGGTGCTGGTGTTCCTCATGATATGGGAGCAGCAGCCCGCTATTATCGTCAGGCGGCCGAGCGGAACATCGTCGGAGCGCAAGCACGGTATGGCCTGTTCCTGTTAGAGGGTGTCGGTGTTGAGCAGCATTATGGTCGTGCTGAAACCTGGCTACGGCGTGCAGCCCTGAATGGGGATGCAGAGTCTGCTGCGCTCTTGGGCGATCTATATGCCAAAGGTGGCGAGTTACCGCCGAATCTCATGGAAGCGGCGACCTGGTATCGGTTGGCCGCCGAGCAGAAACATGGCGGCGCCGCACGTGCGCTTGGATTGCTCTACCTAACCGGAAACGGCGTTCACCGGGACCCGGATGTGGCGACGTACTGGTTTCGCGTGGCTTCGGAATCCGGTGACCATCATGCCGATGCTGATTTCGGCAATCTGATTCTGACAGGCGCTGCCGCGACGGATGACCAGAAGCAGGCTCTGAAAGAGCGTTTTGAGCGCGCTGCGGAGAAAGGCGACTTGGTTGGCGCTTTCAATCTGGGTGTCTGCTTTGCTGAAGGTGTTGGCGATACGCAGGACGCTGCAGAAGCTGCCCGTTGGATGCAGAAAGCCACCGATGGAGTCGTCAATGCGCAGTTCTGGTACGGCCGGATGCTGTTGGAAGGGCGCGGCGTTCAACCTGACCCGACCCAAGCGATGCACTGGATGGAAAAAGCCGCCGACGCGGGCATGGCTGAAGCTCAGGTGGCGGTTGCGCAGCTTCTGGTGACGGGGCAGATCAACGGTCGGCGCGATCACGTACGGGCTCTGAACCTCTATGAGGCAGCGGCAGACAGCGGAAATACGGACGCGATGTTCTCACTGGCCGCGATGTATGGCGGTGGGCATGATGTTGAAGAAAATCGGGCAGATGCACAGAAATGGTTTCGGAAGGCTGCTCAGCGGGGTAACGGCCTGGCTCAGCTCATGCTGGGCCGATATCTTGTGCGTGGGCTTGCTGGCGTAACAGATCTGGTTGAGGGGCGAAGCTGGCTGGAACGTGCCAAAGCCCAGGGCATTCAGGATGCCGAAGCCGAACTCATCAATCTTGATGATGCCCGCGCTGATGAGGACGACTGATTTCACGTGTCTTCTGACAAAGAGCGCCCAGACCTGACCGGTACGACCTCCCGTGCGGCATTCGGGGGGTATGGTCACGAGGTTACGGACGAAGAACGGGCCGAATGGCGGGAAGTCATGAATGCCCGGGCGCAGAATGCCTTCCGGCGTGGTCAGGAAGCGATGCAAACTGGTCGTTTGCAGGACGGTCTTTTCTGGCTGGAGCGGGCCGAGCGTATGGCGCGCCAGAGCCCGAACGTGACATGGGCTGTGGCGCTCGCTTACCTGAAGGTTGGCCGAATTGCCGAATGTCTGGTCCGTATGGAGCAGCTTTATAATGTGTTCAGGCTACGAGAGGCTGCTTTTCTATCTGTTGTCTGTTTGGCCGGGCAAAATCGGACAGAAGAAGCTGCCGCTCGTTTGGGAAAGACCCTCTCGTGCTTTCATATCCTGCCTGAGCTTCAGGAACTCGCGACAAATCTTGCAAAGCAGACGGGATTGGCAGGCTGGTGTACGGCTTCCAATGGCGGGTGGGTGGATGTTCAGACGTCCGGCATTTTTCGTATTCTGCTAGACGGGATGGAGATTGGGCGGGGCGTCAGTGGGCGTTACTTCCTGCCCGTTGGGTGGCCAAAAGCTTGTCGTCTGGAGGTGCGGTCCGGGCGGAAACATGTTCTTGGCAGCCCGATCAACATTCAGACTTTGACGCGTTGTGAATCGCTTGTGCAGGCAACGGCGAATGGGCTTGAAGGGTGGCTCTGGTATCCTGCGGAGCCAGATCATGTGCCGTCAATCAGGCTTGGAGATGGAGACGTCCTTCAGGTTCCGGCCTTGGCAACGAACGTGGATAGTGACGTTCCCCTTTCAAGGCCTCGCGTCTTTGCCATCCCGAAAAATGAGCTACCAACCGAGGGGAACGGTCTTCTGATGGTCACAGATGACCATGGGAGGCCTTTGTCTGGGGCGCCGGTTGATCCGCTGATCGGGAAACTACTGGCAGGCGATGGCACTCTTCCGTCTCGTTTGCGCCCCGTTCCAGTTATGCCGTGGAAACACCGTCCTGCCGATGATCGTGTGAGTCCCGGATGTGCGATTGTTATTCCAGTTTATCGCGATAAATCTGGGACGCTGGCCTGTCTGCAGAGCGTATTGAAAACCGTACCTGCAGATGTCGCTGTCATTGTAGTGGATGACGCTACACCTGAGCCGGCCTTGGCTGCAGCGTTGGATAACCTTGCAGCAAAAGGTCAGATAACGCTTTTCCGTCACGAACGTAATCTTGGATTTCCTACGTCCGCGAATGACGGAATGCGGCAGGCGGGTGGTCGGGATGTCATCCTTCTGAACAGCGACACTCTTGTATTCCCGGAGTGGGTTGAGCGCTTGCGTGCTCGTATGAATACAACGGATGTTGGGACACTGACGCCATTTTCAAACGACGCCAGTATTCTGTCCTATCCGGCGGTGGATCAGGTTAACGACGTACCCAGCCGGGCTGAAGCCAGAGAGTTGGATCGTCTGTGTCTGCGTCAGTTTTCAGGGATGGCTGCAAAGAGTGATCTCCCGACGGGGAATGGCTTTTGCATGGCCATCACGGCGCACTGTCTGGCTGAGACAGGCTTTTTTCGGGAAGACCTGTTTGGGCAGGGCTATGGAGAAGAAAATGATTTCTGCCTACGGGCTTCTGCTCTAGGCTTTCGGCATTTTCCTGCACCCGATGTCTATGTTGCCCATGTAGGGTCCGTGTCGTTCGGAAGCAGCCGGAAGGCGCTGATGGCGCGGAACCTGGATATCCTGAACGCTCTGCATCCAGGATACGATGTTGCAGTTGCTGCTTTTTTGAAATCCGACCCACTTTTAGAACTCAGGCGGGCGCTTGATGTGGATCGTCTGCAACGCCAACGCGGCAGTAGGCCCTCGATTTTGCTTGTCCAACATGATGCTGGCGGCGGTGTAGGACGTGCCGTTCATCACAGAGCTGCCGAATTTGAGCGGCAGGGCCTGTTACCCCTCGGGTTACGCCCGACGGCTCAAGGATGCTTGTTGGAGTACCTGCCGGGTGGAAAGACGCTCTTTCCCAATCTCACGTTCAAGCTTCCGGAAGAGTTACCATTCCTTGTGGATGTCTTGTCTCAGCTTAGTGTGCAGAAAGTGGAGTGGCACCACCTTGTGGGGCATGCGCCCTGCATTCGGACGCTGCATCACATGCTCAACGTCCCATATGACATCTTCATTCATGATCATATCTGGTTTTGTCCCCGTATTTCGCTTCTGAATGGGGATGGCCGATATTGTGGGGAGCCTGAGGTTGCCGGATGTGAGGCTTGTATTGACCGTTGGGGGGGATATCTGGGGGAAAGCATTACAGTTCCCGAACTGATCGAGCGCTCTGAGCAGGAATTTCGTGAGGCGGAGCAGTTGCTGGTCCCGTCACGGGATACCGCGCAGCGCATGTCACGCCATTTTCCTGATATGTTTTTTTGCGTTACGCCTCTGGAAGACGATGCTCACCTGCTGACCAACCTGCCTGACAAAACAATGATTGTGCCGGGACGGCCATTGCGAATCTGTATTGTCGGTGGGCTGAGCCAATGGAAAGGCTATGACGTTCTGCTGGCAATGGCTCATCATGTTTCAACCATGCCGGTTCAGATTGAGCTTATACTTGTCGGGCACACGCCAGATGATGATGCTTTGATTGCTGCCGGCGTTAAAGTTACAGGAGAATATCGGGAAGATGAGGCTGTGGGCCTCGTTCGGGAACAATATGCCGACATAGGGTTTATTCCTTCCGTAGCGCCTGAAACCTGGTGTTATGCGCTGGGGCTATTATGGAAAAGCGGCTTGCCCGTTGTGTGTTTCGATATCGGTGCCCAGTCGGAGCGTGTGCGACGGAGTAGACGGGGAGGTGTCGTACCTCTCGGTATGCCCGTTGGATTAATCTTGGCTTTTATTTTGCGTTGCTGGCGTGAGGGAAGTTGAGATGAACGGGTTTACGCTTCGACTGGAAAGAGTAAAATATAGAGCAGGAAAAAAGCAGAGCATTCTTTCTGCAGACAGTTCATAGACTGGGCTCCAGTCACGGAGTGTCTGGTGTAGCGCGAACCTGAAGATTTTTTCTCCCGGCAGACGGGAACAAGTGGAGTAGGGAATGTCAAAGACGGCTGAAGCACCAACGCAAAATCGGGTCATTGACCTCAAGGCTGGTGCTCACATGATGGTGCTGGATGCAGGTATTTTCTGTATCTTTCATGCCGCCGGGCAACCTGCACCAGGTCCCGCTGGTTTGCCAGGCGTCCGTATTTCCCGCGCGCCTGGAACGCCGCCGGGCATCGTGACAGTCAGCACCTTTGAGGAAGATGGCTGGATCGGCGCATCCAGCGGTGCCGCTCTGGTCCGGGTGACGCGCGGCCCAGCAGCTGTTCTGGTCACGACATATCAGGAACCGAACAGCCAGGCTGAAGCTCCAAAAATTCAGGTGGCGCAACTTGCTGGTCCGACGTCAGCAGTTCCTGCTGCTGTTGCCCCCGCGCAGTCTGCCGCTCCTGCACCCGAGGCCACTGGTGGGGTAGCCGAGATTTCGGCTCATGTTCAGCGCCGTGGTGATGTTGCCGCTCCGATCGGAGAATGGATGGGCACGCCGGGAAGTCAGGCGTGGATCGAAGGTTTTGCCATCGCTCCGAAAAACAGCATCCCGACTTCGGATATCGAATATCAGGCCGTGCTCGGAAAGGGCTGGCTCTCCCCTTGGTCTGAAGGTGGCCAGTATTGCGGCTCCCGTGGCATGGCTCTGCCTATTCTTGGGCTTCGGGTGCGTCTGAAGGGTGAATCCGCGCAGACACATCACGTGCGTCTCTCTTCCACTTTTACAGATGGAACACGTTTGGGGCCGGTAGATGGCACGGATGCGCTTGAAGCAGACAGTCTCGCGCCGCTCGAGGCATTTCTGCTTGAAATCATTCCCAATGATGCCGCGGAGGTCGCTCCGACAAAGGCGCGTACCAAGGCCGCTCCGAGCAAGGCTGCTAAAACAACAAAAACGCCTGCGAAGCGTAAGGCGAGCTCTGCAGTTTGAATTTCATGAGGGCGGACTACTCTTCGATGTAGGCCGCCTTTAGTGATCCTTGGAAATGACAAGGGTCGATTAATTAAGATGCCTGAGATCTTGCGTATCTGGATTTTCGGGCTCAGAGACTCTTCAACAGCCAGGACTTGGTGTGCGCTACCTTTTTGTTCATCAGAACTTTCCTGGCCAGTTTCTGCATTTCGTCCGTCATCTGCATGAGCAGGGAGGGAATGAGATTGTTTTCATTTCCGAGGCCAATGCAGGTGAGGTTCCTGGGGTAAGGCGTGTCATTTATCGGGTGCCTCGCCTGCCATCCTCGTCTACTCATCCCCATCTCCGAGAGTTCGAATACGGAATTCTGCGCGCAGAAGCTGTCGCCACAGCCGCTAGGACTCTCAAGCAGCTAGGATATGAGCCTGACATCATTATCGGGCATCATGGCTGGGGCGAACTGCTCAATCTTGGGGATGTCTTTCCGAAATGTCCGGTGCTGGGATATTTCGAATTTTTCTATCATACAGATCGTAATGATGTCGGGTTCGACCCCGAATTTCCATCCAGTTCGGACCTCGCCGCTGCGGTTCGGATCAAGAATGCGATCAATCTGCAGGCTCTTTCCCTGACGAATGGCTATGGTCAGACGCCTACGGAATTCCAGAGATCAACTTATCCCGTCTGGGCTCAGGAAAAAATTTCGCTTCTTCGTGAAGGTGTAAATCTCGATCTTTGCAAGCCGGAGCCGCAGGCTCGCAAGCGCAATCTTCTCATTAATGGCGTCAAGATCAGCCCGAAGGACGCTCTTATTACGTATGTTGCGCGTAATCTGGAACCGTATCGTGGCTTTCATTCCGCAATGCGTGCCCTCCCACGCATTCTTGCGGAACGAAAGGACGCCCATATCATCATGGTGGGCGGAGATCAGGTCAGCTACGGCGCCCCTCCACCAGGGCGGGGTAGCTGGCGTGATATTATGCTCAAGGAGCTTGAAGGCCAGCTTGACCTAAGCCGCGTCCATTTTGTGGGTAAGGTTGCGTATGATGACTTCCGTGCGTTGCTGAAGCGTTCAGATGCTCATCTCTATCTGACGTATCCTTTTGTTGCCTCGTGGTCCCTGCGAGAAGCCATGGCAACGGGATGCCCTATTATTGGCAGTGATACGGCACCTGTAAGTGAATTCATTACAGATGGCCTGACCGGTCGGCTGGTGCCGTTTCTTGAGCCCGATCGTATTGCGGATGTTGTTCTGGAATTGTTGGAAGACCGCAAACAGGCGCGACGTCTGGGCCAGGATGCCCGTCGCTATGCTGAAGCTGAGTTGTGTCTACAGGGTTATCTGAAGCGCTATGACGCTCTGGTGCAGGAGATCGTCAGCGGGCATCACCGCTGACGATAAAGCCAGTTTCTTACTGACTGTGCCAGGATGCGTTACCCTTGTAATGCACTTCATACTCTTCAACGAAGTCATTGAAACGAGCTTGGTCATCTATCCGAAGCACGGGAAGCTGTGCCTTGAGTTCCAGGCTCTGGAAGAGCGCCCGGCTCACGGCACGGTTCAGAACGCCTGGGCCGGTCTTGAAGGCAATGTAGAGGCCGGGATGACGAAACATGTTGGCCCAAGCCGTCATCAGGGCATTGGCAATGACTGGATGCGAGGCAGTCGCTCCAAAAAAATCATTGTGAAGGACGTAGTTGTCAGTGGTGAATAGCTGGCAGGTCGTTGGAATGGTGGCGAGGGCATTCCATTCTTCATCAGACTTGATGCGCAGGTCGGCATCAATCCACCAGCCGCCTTTTGCCAAAATGACGTGCAAGCGCAAAAGATCAGCGCCTTCTGCCGGATGACGGACCTGCTGGAAAAGGTCGGATGCTTCTTTTCCATAGTGGTCGTACAACCACTTGGTCGCTGTTTCCCGTGTGAAGATCGTAAAGCGATCTCCCAGCATGTTCTGATGGTATTCAATATTCTCGCTGATCTCTACGGGCGGGTTCGCGTCCCAGTACATGTAGAGGTGGTGGGGTATTTCAGGCTGCGATTTTGGAAAGCCATCTTCACCGAAAGAGCGGATCCAGCGGAGAGCGATTTCAAGATAGAGTCGGTCAATCTCTTCGCCTGAGTGAAACTCCTCAAAGCAGTTTCCAATCAGTTTCAGGCTCTCATCGAAATTACTTTCACGCCATGCAGCCCGAATTCCGCGGATATAGTTTGCTTGCGGAAACGAATATTTCTCTAATTCAAGTATTTCTTCTTCTGGTAGCGACTCACTAGCCTTGAGGAGGCATAGAAGACGAACTTGTAATAGTGATTGTGGTAAGGGATATTCTGTTTGGCTCTTGCCATGCAAATCCAAGGCACGTCTATAGAAAAATGAGGCTTCTTTAACGTTGCTATGGATATGGAGAATATTTGCGATGGCAAATGAATGCTCTACCGTATCAGCGCCATGTTTCTCGAAATATGCGAGAGCTTGTCCGTCACCTGCGAGGGTCGCCGCTGTGATGGACGGAGCATTGTCGGATTCATGGTCAATATTCTCAGTCATCAATACCACTTGCGCAAATGTGTGAGCTAATCCGTAGCTTTGTCTCTTTGCAGATAGGACTACTCTGAAGCCAGGTGCAATAGGATCTTCAAGCTGATTATCTCTAAGAGGTGCAACTCACATTTCCTGTGATCTTCAGGCATGCTATTTTCCAAACCCAATAAAATGGCGGCAATCCTCCGAAATGATAGATTCGGAGGCAGCAGGGAGAAAATTTTATGTCTGGCGAAATGCTTCCTGGCCTTGCGGTCTTGGTTGAGGGCTGGGTCATCAAGAAAGATGCAACGCTGGCTCCTCAGCGCATGACCAGCGACGATATTCAAGATCTGGCCAAGGCGACCGTCGAAACCTTGAAAGAGCGCGCTCTGGGCGATGTGGAAAATGGCTGGGGCAGCTTGCAGGCATTAACGAGCGGCTGGGTTGTGCAGCGCGAGCGAGGCAAAGTACCAACCCCGCTGGGAAAAGAAGATTTTCGGAAATTTGTGATGCTGGCGCTTGAAGGAATGGCTCAGCAGTCTTCAGGCTCGTCTGTTTTGGGCGATGATGTCGATGAAGTGTCTATTGAAGATGAAGCACCATCTCTGGACACTTTTCGTTTTGCCAGAGAGCATCTCCAGCGCTGCCTGTGAAGGAAACCTGGCCCCGAAAGAAGAGCTTTCGGGGCCAGTAAGCTCTCAGGCTGTGTACCAAGAAGGCAACTGGGTTTTGTAAGGTGTATCGAATTCTTCAATTATGTCGTTGAAGACATGGTGGTCAAAGATCTCGATGGATTTTGCAGGTGTCCGGCCCTGGAGGGAGCGATGGGCAATACGGTTCAATGCACGGTTGAAGATGCCTGGACCCGTTTTGTAGGCAATGAAGAGCCCTTGGTGCAGATAGCAGTTTCGATACAGGGACAGCAGGCAGTCCGTCAGTACGTCGCTGTTAGCAACCGATCCGAAGAAGTCATTATGAACGACTTGGTTATGTGTGAGGAAGAAGGCTGAACCTTCCTTGCGCTCTGCCATGAACTGGAGCGCTGCATCGCTCTTGACGCGGATGTCGGCATCCAGCCACCAGCCCCCAAGGAGTTGGATGACGTGGACCCGCAGAAAATCAGCAGCTTCAGCGGGGTGTCGGGCACTCAGGAACAGTGTGCGGGCTTCAATCCCGTAATTATCGTAAAGCCACTCAGCAGCTTCTTCCTTATCGAAGGTTTTGACTTCAAAGCTGGAGATCGCTTTGTGATAGTCAAAGTTCTTCTGGATTTCTGCTGGGGGATTTGCATCCCAATAGAGAAACATCTTCCGCGGAATGCGATTATAGATATCGTCGCCCTGCGGAGTTGCTGAAAATAGAGATGGAGAGGCTCTAAGAGCGATTTCCAGTGCGACAGAATCAACTTCTTCGCCCGTATGGAATTCGTCGTAAGCATTACCCATAATGTTCAGGGCATCACGTGGTGGCGTTCCACGCCAGGCGTGGGATGTCCCATCGATATAGTTTGCAAACGGGATGTTCAGGCTGCGCAGCTCAGCGAGTTCATGTTGCGGAATGGGCTGGCCTGCCTTGAGCAGACAAAGAAGCCTAACCTGCAAAAGTGACTGTGCCAGAGGATATTGCGTGGGAGACTTGGAATGCAGTTCAAACGCACGGCCGTAGTATGTTGCGGCTTCAGCTACGCTGCGATTGGTGTGCAAGATATTGGCAAGCGCAAAAGCATGTTCAACAGTGTCTGCGCCATGCTGTGCGAGATATGTGGCAGCCTGAGGGTCCGGTAGTTCTGGTGAAGCGGGCACTGGTGGCGCTGCGGGTTCTTCGGCGGCATTAGAAGATGGCGTATCTTCTTCTCTCAAGGCTTCCCATTCGGACAGATCCCAAGCCGCGCTATCTTGGTGTGTCGTTTGATCTTCGGAAGTCATGCCTGTTGTCCCGCTTCAGGAAAGTCGTGATCAAGGCTCACCTCAGGCGGCGCCTTTTGTGCCTTTATTGGTAATCGCGATATTGTTGAGGGGCAAGTGCCACAATAAAAAACGGAGCGGCCCAAGACCGCTCCGTTTTCAGGCTTAGTAATGCAGGCGCGTATTAGGCGCGCTTGCCTTCATGGTCACCGTCACGCATCTGGCCGGTCGGTTCCTGTACATGGGCTTCCAGGAACCACAGGTGCTTGTCCAGACCGCGGGAAACCTCGGTGAAAAGGTCAGACGTGTCATCGTCGCCTGCTTCATCCGTGATCTTGATGGCTTCACGCACGTTGTTTGCAACAGTGGCATAGCGATCAATCAGAGCAGCGATATGGTCTGCGACGCGATAGATGTCGGTCGGGTATGGCTTGCAAGATGAATTCTTGGAGACATCCTGCACCGTACCGTATGCTGTGCCACCGAGCTGCGTTGCACGCTCTGCTGTTGTGTCCACAAAGTCATCAATGCTCGTACGGAAGCCATCCAGCATTTCGTGGACGCCGATGAACTGCGGACCCTTGAGGTTCCAGTGCGCCTGTTTCGTGATCAGGGCGAGGTCAATCAGATCGGCCAGACGAGCATTGAGCGTTTCAATCGAGACGCTCTTCGTGTTGTCTGCGGTGTCGTTCTGTGTGACATGGCGGTTGGATTTCGTGGCCATGATGGTTCTCCTGCAACAGGGTTCGTTATCCGGTCAAACGCAGAAATCCCAAATAGGTTTCATAGTGTTTCCGGATCCACAAGATCGAAGAATGGCTGCTGGTCTACCGTGAAATAGCGCGGGTAAGCGGGATCTCGTTCGAAAAGTGGATTGTCACTCCAACGGGCCAACATGGTCTGGGTTTCATGAAAGAAGCGAGCTTCATGTTCCGGACGATCATCACTGCCGCGCGATAGACTTTCATGATGATAGGCGATGACTTCCGCGCAGAAGATGATCCGATAACCCGCGTCGCGGATTTTCAGGCAAAGATCGACATCGTTGTAGGCGACGGTCAGTTCTTTCTCGTCGAATCCGCCGACTTCACGAAAAACGTCTGCTCGAACCAGCATGGCCGCTGCCGTGACAGCCGTGACCTCATGCGAAAGCATGGTGCGTCCGATGTAGCCATACTCCGTCAGTGGATCACCCCGATGAACGTGAGCACCTATCCCAGCCGGCCCCACCGCGACGCCCGCATGCTGAATTGTGTCATTGGGATAGAGAAGTTTTGCGCCAACTGCTCCGATATCTGGTGCAGCCAGAGCCTCTCCAATCGCAATGTGAAGCCAGTTTGAATGTTCAACGAAGACATCGTTGTTCATGAACATCAGATAGTCAGCATTCGTCTGATCGACAGCGAGATTGTTGAGACGTGAATAGTTGAAGGGCTCCTCAACCGTCAGGACGGACACCTTCGGGTGCTTCTGTATTTCAGCGATGAAGTCAGCCGTCTCATGCTCGACTGACCAGTTGTTGACCAGAATGATGTCAAAATTCTTGTAGGAAGTTTTATCAAGGAGGGCATCAACACATTGGCGCGTGGTTTCAACCTGATCCTTGAACGGAATGATAATTGTGACTTTTGGAACCTTTTTCGTCAGCCACTCCACGCCATACAGCGTCAGCCCGCGGATGGACGAGACTTTGGCCCGGACCTTCTTGCGTTTGAGATGGTCATGCACACACCTGACCCCGGCTTCAATGGCGTAGGTCTTGTTGGCGACATTGACGGCAGTGGAATTGGGGGTTTTGCGCCAGTGATAGAGAATTTCGGGAACATGATGAATTTCCGCCGGAGACAGGATTTCCGTCGCCCGTAGAACAAAGTCATGATCCTGTGCGCCATCATAGTCTGACTTCAGGTGGCCAATTCTACGCATGGTCTTTGCCTCAACCATCGTCAGATGACAGATGTAGTTGCAGCCCAGCAGATAGCGGTAATTGAAATCGGGCTTGAGATTGGGTTCCAGGAAATATCCAGCCTGATCTATTTTATCTTCGTCTGAATAAAGGAGCTTCGCTCCTGTCTCCAGAGCCGCACGGACCATCACTTCAACTGCGACATCCACCATGAGGTCATCATGGTCAAAGAAAACGACATACTGACCTCGAGCAGCATCCATGGCAGCATTTGTGGCGCCAGAGATGCCTGCGTTTTTCTCAAGTGGTACAGCGCGGATCCGTTGATCGGTTTTGCAAAACTGCTCAATTACGGCAGTTGTCTGGGCGCACAGACCTGCATCATCAACGATGATGAGTTCCCAGTTTGAGTAGGTCTGGGACAGCACTGAATTGAGGGCAGCCTCGAAGTCGCTTTTGAGCGGGCGATAGGTCGGGCACAGAATGGAAACCAGGGGCTCCTCTTGCCCTGTTCCGCCTGGCAACTGACGCTGTTTGGCAACTCGCTCTCGCAGGAGCGGATAATATCGATGAGCCCAGCGGTTGTAATCGCCGAGATTGTAGCCGCGCCGAGGAACCAGGTCTCTGACTTCCTGACGCAATTCAGAAAGTTTCCGATGCAGTCCGTCGATGACGCTCAGGAGATCAACGAGGCGTGATTCCAGTGCATCGTCTGCGACAGAGGTGACAAGTGGGCTTCCACTGAGTTCTACGGCATCAGGAAGGGTAATGATTCGGAATTTCCGAGGGCCACTGCCACGAAGGTGCTGAGGAATGGGAATTTCGAAGCCACAGTTCGGATCGCAGCCCAGCGCTGCGGCGACATCTCCGCGATACCGATCTGCCCGAGCCTGAGCCATTGGAACACCGTCTGCAAAGACGGAGATCATGCATCGCCCGTGTTTTGTTGCACCAGGCTTGTCCGAGCAAAGAACCCAGCCACGGAGAGCGCCCTGTTTCACGCCGTCAATATAGCTCTGATATTCCGGTAACAGCTTTCCAGTGAACTGAAGGATCGGTAGAGGCGGAACGTCAGGAGTAGAGGGATTCGTGAGCGGGAGGATCGAGCGGTCCGGAAAGCGAATGGAGAATTCGTGAGGGACGCCATCCATGAATTTTTCAGGAACCGTAAATTCGAACCCGACTTTCGAAGTCGGAAGCTTGAGGGCAGCCTGAATGTCTGACCGCTCATGGTCGCAGAGAACCTGCATGACTTCCTGCTGATCAATCAGGATATGAAGTCTGACCGGTCCTTGGCCGCGAATGTCCACGGCCCAACCCCGTGCTCTGCCCCCTTCGAAAAGATCGAAATACCCCATGAAAAAGCCTGAAGTCGTCTGGGGCGGCAGCGGAGGTTGTTTCATCGTCACGGGTTTCCTGCTCCTCTTTCCTGCCCTTGGGGTATTCTCTGAAAGGCAAAAAGGACTGTTTTCGGGAAGGTTAAATCAATTGCTGAAATGTGTCTTGGGGAGCCAGTCTCAGGTGTGCCAAAAAAAAATGGATCGAGCGTGACATAAATCTTTCATGCCTTGCTTTGCCTGCGCCGGTTGTCCTTCCGGGTTGGGACGGCTAATGCACGGAAGTGGCGGCACCTGTCGTCAGTCTGCACCAGTTATCACAGCCAGAGCCTTTGACGCATGACACTTGCCCCAGCCAGGCAACCCGAAAAGGTTTCCGTTTCCGAACATCCGGAAAAACGGAGTAACGCAGATACCGCATTTCAGGCGGTTGTCGGTGGATGCTCCCTGCTGGTCCTGATTGTCCTCGGTGGCCTTGTCGTGCTGATGGGTGTTGGTGGGCAGGAGGCTTTCAGGACATTTGGTCTTGGATTTGCGTTCCGGGATGTCTGGAATCCTGTTTCGAATGAATACGGTGCCTGGGCTCCCCTGTTCGGCACAATCGTCAGCACTCTGATTGGTGTACTGATTGCAATGCCGCTGGCTTTTGGTACGGCATTCTGGCTGACCGCCATCGCGCCTCCCAAAATTGCAGCTATTGTTGGCACTGCCGTTCAGCTTCTGGCGGCAGTTCCATCCATCATTTTTGGTATGTGGGGCTTCTTCACGATCGTGCCTTTCATGGCACGACATGTCCAACCCTTCATGACGCATCATTTCCGGCATGTCCCGGGGATCAATATGCTGATTCATGGTGCGCCTTTTGGCACGGGATTGATGACGGCAGGTCTGGTGCTGGCCATGATGATCGCCCCTTTCATGACAGCAGTCATGCGGGACGTCTTCAGTGCCATGCCGGGTATGCTGCGTGAAAGTGCGTATGGGCTGGGAGCGACGCGCTGGGACGTGATGTGGAAGGTCGTCGTGCCCTGGTCCCGGTCGGGCATGATCGGAGCTGTTGTTCTGGGCATGGGACGCGCTTTGGGCGAGACAATGGCCGTCACATTTGTGATCGGAAATGTGACAGCCGTAGGATGGTCCCTGTTTGCTCCGAGAAGCACGGTCGCGTCTCTGATTGCTCTCCAGTTCCCGGAAAGTCCGGCTGGGTCGCTTCGTCTGTCGTCTCTGCTGGCTCTTGGTTTCATTCTCATGCTGCTGTCGTTTGCCAGCCTGTCTCTGGCAAGGATGCTGCGGGGGGATAGAAAATGAGCAACATGACAACGCATTCTCCCGGCTGGGCTCCTAATCCGTGCGGCGCGCGCCGTCGTCGGAAAGATCGTGTCGCCACCATTCTGGGTATGATTGCGGCTGCGATCCTCGTGCTGGTTCTGACGTCCATTCTCTGGACACTGCTCTCGCGTGGTATTGTTGGCTTGTCGGCAAGTGCGCTTTTCAAGCCTATGGGGCCTCCAGGTTCTGGGGGAGGGCTGGCAAACGCTATTCTTGGCAGCGTAATCCAGACGACACTGGCGCTTGCGATGGCAACCCCACTGGGTTTGGGCTGTGGCATTTATCTGTCCGAGTATGGCTCCAGACAGAACCGCTTCGCCTCCTGTGTGCGGTTTGTTTCTGATGTTCTGATGTCTGTCCCGTCCATTCTGGTTGGGCTGTTCGTCTATCAGGTTCTGGTGGCCCCGTTCGGCCATTTCTCTGCATTGGCGGGTTCAGTTGCTCTTGCCATTCTCGCCGTGCCGATCATCGTGCGCACAACGGAAGACATGTTGCGGCTTGTGCCGGTCGCGATGCGGGAGGCTGGAGCAGCGCTGGGTGCAACACGTTGGCGTGTAACCCTCTTTCTTTGTCTGCGCTCGGCGAAGACCGGCGTTCTGACAGGTATTCTTCTGGCTCTGGCTCGTGTGAGCGGTGAAACAGCCCCCCTGCTTTTCACATCTCTCGGTAATCAGAACTGGTCCTTCAGCCTGAACCACCCGATGGCCAGTCTGCCGGTAACGATCTACCAGTATGCGGGCGCGTCCTATGACGACTGGGTACAGCTCGCTTGGGCTGGTGCTCTTCTGGTGACCCTAGGTGTTCTGGCCATCAATATTGCCGTTCGTTTTTCGGCCCGGCGCGGATGACTTTACAGGATTTCAAAATGAACGAGACCAAGCCGCAAGTGGCCCTCGCCGTTCGCAATCTGAACTTTTACTACGGGCAGAACCATGCCCTGCACGATATCAGCATCGACTTTCCTGCCCGGAAAGTGACGGCGATGATCGGTCCCAGCGGGTGTGGCAAGTCCACCCTGCTACGGATCTTCAACCGTATGTACGATCTCTATCCGGGACAGCGTGCGACGGGAGAAGTGATTTTCGATGGTCGCAACATCCTTGAAACCGGGCTGGACCTGAACATCCTGCGCGCGCGGATCGGCATGGTGTTCCAGAAACCGACGCCGTTTCCCATGTCGATCTATGACAACATCGCATTCGGTGTGCGCCTCCATGAGCGACTGAGCAAAGCAGACATGGATGTGCGCGTGCAGGACGTTCTGACACGCGTCGCCCTGTGGAATGAAGTGCGGGATCGCCTGAATGCTCCTGCAGCCGGCCTCTCGGGCGGCCAGCAACAGAGACTGTGCATTGCGCGGTCCATCGCAACACGTCCCGAAGTACTGCTGTTGGACGAACCGACTTCCGCACTGGACCCGATTTCTACAGCGCGCATTGAAGAGCTTCTGGATGAACTTAAGGAAGAGTTCACCATTGCGATCGTGACACACAATATGCAGCAGGCTGCGCGTTGTGCGGATCAGGTTGCATTTTTCTACATGGGGCGGCTGATTGAAGTGGATGCGGCAGATCGTATCTTCACCAATCCACGCCAGCAGCAGACCCAGGACTACATCACCGGAAGATTTGGATAATCCGCCATGGCTGACAGATCTCATATCGTTAAAAGCTACGAGCAGGAGCTGGGTCAGCTCCGGTCCATGATGTCCCAGATGGGGGGCATCGTAGAGAATCAGGTCGCCCTGGCGCTTTCTGCCATCGCGGATCGAAATGAGGAGGCTGCGGATGCTGCAGCCCGTCAGGATCCGGACGTAGACGAGTTGGAGCGGGACGTCGAAAGCCTAGCCATTCGTCTGCTGGCTCTGCGGAGCCCGATGGCTAGTGATCTGCGTGAGATCGTTGCCGCGCTGAAAATTACCGGCGATCTGGAACGTATCGGCGATTATGCCTCGTCGATCGCGCGTCGATCGCTCCGTATTCGCGGGGCCGATGGGCAGATTTCGCTGTCCGGTCTGCGGAGCATGGGGCGTCTGGTGCAGGACAATCTGCGCCGGTCCATCGACGCCATCACGCAGCAGGATTCCAACCGGGCCATGGAAGTCTGGCACGCAGACCGCGCGGTGGATGAGTATTACACGGCGTTGTTCCGTGAGCTCGTGACCTACATGATGGAAGATCCACGGAACATCCGTGCCTGCACGGAGCTTCTGTTCATTGCCAAAAACCTTGAGCGGATTGGTGATCACGCCACCAATATTGCTGAACGCGTCTTCTATGCCGTGACGGGAGACAACCTGCCGGCCGTGCGTCCGCGGGGCGCGCCTGCAACTGCTGATAACGCTGCTGAACAGCCCGACCGGTGAGCGGAAGCACCCAGATCAGGGCAAAGGGGCTCATTCTCGTTGTTGAGGATGATCCCGCTTTGCTTCTGATGATGCGCTATAACCTCGAACAGCGGGGTTATCGTGTCGAAACTGCCGCGGATGCTGAAACGGCTCTCCTGTTTCTTGAGACGGCCCGTCCAGATGCTGCCGTACTGGACTGGATGCTCCCGGGGATGTCGGGGCTTGATCTGTGTCGCCGTATTCGCAGCAATCCGGCCCTGCGGGATCTTCCGGTTCTGCTGCTAACGGCTCGTTCGGGCGAGCAGGATGCCATTCGTGGGCTCGATACAGGCGCGGATGACTATCTGATCAAGCCTTGCAGCGTCGATACGCTGGATGCACGTCTGCGGGCCCTTCTGCGCCGACATCAGTCTTCATACGATGTGCTGTCTTTTGCAGATATTACGCTGGACCCGGAAACGCATCGGATTGAACGGGCAGGTCGTCTGCTGTCACTCGGCCCAACGGAATACCGTCTTCTGGATCTGCTAATCCGTAATCCACGGAAGGTTTTTTCCCGGGAAGATCTTTTGCGGCGGATCTGGGGGCAAAATATCCATGTCGAGATCCGCACGATCGACGTGCATATCCGGCGACTTCGCAAGGCAATCAATGGTCCTAACGAGCCGGACCTGGTGCGCACTGTCCGGGCCGCTGGTTATGCACTGGATGACGGTCCTGTCACGGACGGGCTTTGAAGGCTGAAAGCCTGGTAGCCGTCTCCCATGAAGGTCTGCCTCTCTGGGCAGGGCTTGTTCTTATGGGCGTGGCAGTTGCCGGATGGGGATGTGCATTTCTGGCTTTGCGGCGTCCTTCTGTGCCGTTACTTGCACATACCGAACATTCAGCCCTGGCCGCCGCAGGGCCAGCTTCGGAGACTATTCTTCCTATCGAGATCTTCCCCGGGAGTGTTCTTCTGCTGGACCGGCTGGGGGCAGTTCTTCAGGCCAACGAGGAGGCACTTACCCAGTTTGGGGATAGTGTAGGGGCTATCCTCCGTCATCCTGCCGCACGCTCGGCTCTCTCTGCCGCATTACGCGTTGCACCCAATGATGTGGATGGCTTGCCCTCGATCTGTTCCACCACGTTCACGCTGGACGTTCCAGTCCCTCGTACGCTTCATCTCTCACTGAGAAGAATTTCTGCCCCGCACGACCGGCATACACGCGTGCTTGTCATGCTCTCGGATCGTAGCGAAGCGCAGGTTCTGGATAGGATGCGGGTCGATTTCGTAGCTCATGCCAGTCATGAGCTTCGTACGCCTCTGGCGTCTCTGAGTGGCTTCATTGATGCCCTCCGAACTGGGGGGAGCAGCATGAATGAAGGGACGAGACAGCAGTTTCTGGAGATCATGACTCAGCAATCTGCCCGGCTGAAACGCCTGATTGATCGGTTGCTTTACCTCTCGCGCGTGCAGGCTCACGAACATCAGCGTCCCCGTGATCTGGTTGAGGTCGCAGATCTGATGGCCATTGTGCTTGGCGAAGTGGCGCCCCGGTTTGATGAGCCGGGATGCTCCCTGAATCTTGCCATTGAGGATGACCTGACGATCCGGGCTGATGAGGATGAGATGGTTCAGGTGCTTCTGAACCTGATCGAAAATGCTCTGCGGTATGGCCGGGAAGAAGGTCGCCCCTTCACTGTGACTCTGTTCGCCCGACGGGCCCCGGATCGGGATGACCGCTGGCCTGAAGAGGGAGGCGTACTGCTTGGGGTAGAAGACAATGGGCGCGGTATGGAAGCGCATCATCTCCCCAGGCTGACAGAGCGGTTTTATAGGGTGGTGGATAAGGTAGAGCCGGCCAAACAGGGCACTGGTCTTGGCTTGTCTATCGTTCGGCATATTCTCGACCGACACGGTGGAAGACTCAGGGTTGCCAGTGCGCTGGGGCGCGGGACGACGTGCCTTGTGTGGCTTCCGCCTGTTGGCACCCTGCCTGTCGAGAACTCCTGATTTCGACCGGAGCTCATAAAAAAAGCGCCCCGATGAGGAGCGCTTTTTTATTAGTATCTCAGTGGGCTTTTCGGGTGCGCGCCAGAAGGAGCCATCCGCCTACGAGGATAAGGCCGATGAGCGGAATGGCGCCGATGGTGATTGTGCCATCCGGATAATCGAAAGCCATCATCAGAAGAACGAATGCCAGAAACCCCAGTGTTGCCCAGTTGGTATAGGGGGCACCAGGCATGGCAAATGTTGTTGGAGCGATTTCGCCGCGATTAATGGCTGATCGCAGGCGAAGCTGGCACAGCAGGATGAAACCCCACGTGCTGATGATTCCGATGGCCGAGAAGTTCAGAACCACTTCAAACACGCGGGAAGGGATCAGGTAGTTCAGGCCAACGCCAACCAGATAAACAGAAAGCGTCGTCAGGATACCCATATAAGGTACGGAGCTTTTGTTCATCTTCGAAAGCACCTGAGGGCCTGATCCACCAAGGGACAAGGCACGCAGTACGCGACCTGTGGAGTACAGGCCTGAATTGAGGCTGGACAGTGCCGCAGTCAGGACAACGATGTTCATGATCGCGCCAACGCCCGGAATTCCAAGTGCCTGAAAGAACGTCACGAACGGGCTGACGCCAGCATGATAGGCTGTCCATGGCAGCAGGCAGACGAGCAGGACAACCGAGCCAACATAGAAGAGACCGATACGCCAGATGACGCTGTTCACAGCGCGCGGCAGAATTTCACGCGCATCGTGGCATTCGCCAGCGGCAGTGCCAATCAGTTCAATGGCGGAATAGGCAAACACCACACCCTGCAGCAGCAGAAAGACTGGCATGATTCCATGCGGGAACAGGCCACCGTTCTCTGTGATCAGATGAAGGCCCGTGGTGTGCCCGGCTACGGGCATCCGGCTGCCGAGAATAAGCGTTCCGGCGATGAGGAATGCGGCAAGAGCCACAACTTTGATGAGCGAAAACCAGAACTCCATCTCACCGAAGTAGCGGACGCCGATCATGTTCATCGTGCCAACGATGCTGAGAGCGCCAAGAGCAAAAACCCACTGGGGGACGTCCACGAAAACGGCCCAATAGTGCATGTAAAGGGCGACGGCGGTGATATCGACAATGCCGGTCATGGCCCAGTTTAGGAATGAGAGCCAGCCCGCAGCATAAGCGGCTTTTTCGCCAAGAAATTCGCGGGCATAGGTCACGAAGCTGCCGCTGGTCGGGCGGTACATGACCAGTTCTCCGAGGGCACGGAGAATCAAGAAAGAGAAAACGCCACAAACGGCATAGATCAGCGCAAGGGAAGGACCGGCAACCTGAAGGCGGGAGCCAGCACCAAGGAACAGTCCGGTTCCGATGGCGCCACCGATGGCGATCATCTGAACGTGTCGACGACCAAGATCCTTGTGATACCCTTCCTCGCTGATGACATCTTCCGATGGTGGAGTGTGATCGTGAGCAGGGCTGGTCGTCATCTGCGCATCCTGAGGGCCGGGATCGGCGGGGTGAATCAATGTCTGGACGGGGGTCACCTACACTTCATGCGTGGCAGGTATGTCCAATCTGCATGGGAACATACGGCAAAGTCCTCTCATTGCCAACGAGCATTGAGTTTCCTTACGAAAATTCAGACTTTTGAGACATTTAATGTCCAGGTGGAACGGCCATGCAGGCCATGCCCTGCGCTGTCAGACTGCTACAGGCACTGGCAGCCCCGGCCCGGCTGATACCAGCAAGACGGGCTCTATAGAAGCGCGTTCCATGAGACATTGTGGGCTGAATCTGGGTCTGCGATGCCTGAAGGGGAGAGAATGCCGTCTGTCGCGCCATGTTCGCGGCAAAGCGTGCCTGTCCGGGATTCGCAAAAGCTCCGACCTGAATGCCCCAGTCTCCGTAAGTTCCTGGCGCGCGATAGCTGACGGCTGTGGGTGTCAGACTCTGAGAGGCGCGAGGTGTTCGAGGTGGTGTGGGAATGACAGGAGCCGGAGGCAGGAGCGTGCTGGCTACCGTCGATTGTTCGACAGTTGCAGACGGTGCTGCAAGTTGACGGTTGGGGACAGAGACGGGAGTGCAGGCCATACTTGGATCATAGGCGGCATCCGGGTCACAGGGGCCAAGAGGCGGCAGTTCAGGTGGCATTGTATCTGACGGGACAGACGTAATGCGCCGTCTGGACCATGCCTGCTGAACGCTCTGCTGTGTTGAACCATACTGTCTGGAAGGCTGAGCCATGGCCAGTTGTGTGCTGCTATCAGGTGCTTCTGCGACCTCCATAGGAGATGCGTTCAGTTGCTGTGACGACGCGTAGGCTGCCAATGGGCCTGTCATAGCGATCTGTGTGCCCAGATGCGGCGTGATACTTGCAATGTAATTGACAGTTTCGTTGGGGAGTGCCCGCCCTTGGTAGAGGTAATCCTCAAGGCGTTGTGGTCCAGCATTGTAAGCCACCAGAAATGCGGGAGCTCCGTATTTGCGAGACAGTATTTTGATGTAGCCGGTTCCCGCCATGATGTTGTCATGCGGTTCATACGGATCAGAACCCAACCCAAACCGGCCCTGCATTTCAGCATAGGTCTGCGGCATGAGCTGCATCAGGCCCATGGCCCCGGCGCTGGACGTGATGGGCTGGCCGTTCAGATACTGGTGCCCCCCGGATTCCTGGTGAATGACCGCTCTGATCCACGCTTCGGGAATCGAGAAGCGATTGGCCGCCTGTTGAATGTATGGACCCCAGGGATCACTGGCTGTGCCCGGTGCTTTGTAAGCGCCGTTTGCCGCGTAATACCGATTGTAGGGAGAGGGTTGAGAGGCGCATCCAGCGAGCAGGAGTCCTGTCAGGAAAAGGCTTCCAGCGTACAGGAAAACGGACCGTTGCCTGCTCGGCATAAACCCGATGTTAATCTTTTTCTCGAATGATGCCGTCTGTCCGAAAGAGAAGGCAGACAGACAGTGACGACGGAGACTCCGGAACTTGAGATCCCGGCGAAAGCTGGCGGAAAACGCAGGATTATCCTGATCGCAGCAGTGCTCTGTGCTCTGCTGGCTGGAGGCGGCGTATTCGCTTGGCGGCATTTCCAACATCCTGCGTCCCGTCCCGTAAAAGCGGCGTCCCAGCCGATATCCCTGACACTCATTACCATCCCGACGCTGGTGTCCAACCTCGATACCGGAGATGGCAGGGCGCGTTATGTCCGGATCAGTGCGCGCCTTCAGGTTGAAGACAGCAAAGATACGGCGAAAATCGGGTCGCTCATGCCCCAGATACAGGATGCCTTCCAGACCTGCTTGCATGGGATGCGCCCGGACGAACTGACCGGAGCGGGAATCTATCGTCTGCGGGAAACCATGCTGGCGCAGATTTCTAACATTCTTGCGCCGCTCGTCGTGCGGGATCTCTTCTTTGTGGAAGTTCTGGTGCAGTGATGCCAGACGCACAGAAGGCAGAAGCCGCCCCGATGTCGGACGGCGGTGTAAACGATGCGCCGATGCCGCGGTTTGCCCTTTCTATGGATGATCTCAGTTTTTCAGAGGATGAGGGTGCAGACCGGATTCTGAACCAGGACGAGATTGATAGCCTCTTCGGGAGCGACGCCAACGTGAGCGGTGGCGGCGAAGGAAGTGGTCTGGAAAAACTGCTGAGCACGTCGTTCGTCTCTTACGAGCGGCTCCCTATGCTTGAGGTGGTTTTTGACCGTCTCGTCCGGATTCTCACGACCAGCCTAAGGAACTTCACCAGCGATAACGTTGAAGTCTCAATGGATCGCCTGGCTTCCCAGAGGTTTGGAGATTATCTGGAGAATGTTTCCGGGCAGTCCATGTTCGCCGTCTTCAAGGCGGAGGAATGGGACAATTACGGGATTCTCGTTCTTAGTTCGTCCCTTGTTTACAGTGTCATTGATGCATTGCTGGGAGGGCGTGATCGTGTTCGTCCTCATGGCGATGGGGAGAGGCGGGCAGAAGGCCGACATCATACGGCGATCGAGCGCGCGCTGGTCGAGCCTCTGATCCGTGTGATCCTCTCGGATCTCTCCATGAGTTTCAGCCCTTTGTGTGCTGTGAATTTTCGTTTTGAACGGCTGGAACTGAATTCCCGCTTTGCGACTATTTCCCGGGCGGCAAATGGCGTGGTGTTGGCGCGATTTGGCATCGACATGGATGGCCGCGGTGGGGATGTGGATCTCATTCTGCCGCATGCAACGCTGGAGCCTGTTCGGGAAATCCTGCTGCAGCAGTTCATGGGTGAAAAGTTTGGCCATGACGGCATCTGGGAAAGTCACCTTGCCCAAGAGCTCTGGAATACGGACGTCTCGCTCGACGCCGTTCTGGAAGAGCAGAGCATGAATTTGCAGGACATCATGTCCCTTTCGCCGGGCGAGATGCTGGTGCTGCGCCGTGATCCTACGGCTCTCGTTCAACTGCGCTGCGGCGGAAAAACGATTTTCCGGGGTCGGGTTGGCAAGAAGCAGGGTCATGTCGCGGTTCGTATTGAAGAAAATCTTATTGGCGGAGGGGTTGCTGATCGCCCTTCTGCGTACAGCTGAAAAGGCGGAGCAGTTTCCATGGACAGGTTCCAGATTGTGCTTGAAGTTGCTCTGTCAGCCCTGCTGCTGATTACGATTTTCTACAGCCTCTATCTTGGGCGGGCGCTATCGGTCATTCGTCGAAACCGGGGAGAGCTGGATGCCCTGATTGCGAGTTTGCATAGTAGTAGTCAGCAGGCTCAAGCCGGTATCGACCATCTGCGTCAGACGACTGAAATGGTTGGTCGTTCGCTTGGCAAAACGGTGGAGAGCGGAAAGAGCCTCAAACATGAGCTGACGATACTCTGCGAACGATCAGAAGCCGTTGCTCAGATTTTGGAAAAAACAGCGTCAATTGGCCGCCCTGCCAATACCGCAACTGTCAGGGAGGCAGAGACGCCAGATATGGATAGCCCTCGTTTCTCTGCGCGCGTCAGGGCAGATGAAGGACGATGGCCGGCGGCGAGTACTTTGAAAACGCCATCCGGTAAGACTGCTGCAGAACGGGAACTGTTGCGTGCCCTTCGTCAGAAGCAGGTGTAACGCTCATGCTCTTCCGCTTGCTGCATATTGCCTGTGGTTTGATGATCATCTTGCTGGGCGCGAAAGTTTACGATCTGGTTGGGTATGTTGATGCGTCAACCAATTCGTCATTGATGTCGTCTGCCGTGGCGCAGCCGACCACCTCACAAGCCTCACCGAACGCTGATGCTGAAGGAACTGCAAGCAAGTCGTCTGAGGCGCAGGATGGGAAACCTGCTCAGCAGAAGCTTGCCTCTCCAGATCTTTGCAAGGCAGGGGGATGTCAGGGAGCGCTTCAGTCGGCAAATGAAATGGCGCCGATAACGCCTGATCCCGGGCTGAAAGCAGAGCTGGCTGCACGGCAGCAGGAACTGGATCGCAAGGCCGCTGCGTTGGAAGATCGGCAACGTCTGGTGGATGCGGCAGAAGAAGAACTGCAACGTCGGATGACCGCACTCCAGACATCCCGTTCGCAGTTTGAAGAGACAGCACGACATTCGGACGAGCTTTTGAACCAGGATGCGGAAAGACTGGTCAGGATTTATGAGGCGATGAAGCCCGTCGATGCGGCCGCTATTTTCAATACTCTTGATCTGCGGGTTGGCGTGGGCCTTCTGAACCGTATGAGCCCGCGGAAAGCTTCAGCGATCATGGAAGCCATGTCTCCACAAAGGGCTATTCTGGCGACACAGATGCTCGCAAATGCTCATGCGCATCCTGGGATGCGTGTTGGGGATAACGGGTAATGCTGGGGCGTAGATGCCTGGGTGTGCTGATAGTGTTGATGCTGTCAGAAAGCGCATCAGCTTTGCCGTCTACGGGGAGTGCGCTTCTTCCATCAGGCTGGTCATTTCTAAATGATCCTTCCCCCCTTTTGTCAAAGAAGGAGAAGGCGAGGGCGGCGGTAGAACGCGCGAACGTCGGTGTGCAGCCTGTTATACAGGCTAAAGAGGATGTTGCCCCAACCGCAACTGGCTTATGGCTACCTTTGGGTGAGATGACGCCGGTTGCTGCCTTTCAGAATGGTCGGCGTCTCCTGATCGTCGCTGCCGGTCGCCATGTTATAGACACCGCAGGGCTCATAAATGTTACGCCATTCGAGGCGGTATCTGCTCGTGTTATGGCGGATGTGACGGCTGTTAGCATCCTGTGCCCTGAAGGAGCCATTCCATCAGTCAGGCCTGCCGGGCATGGATGGACGGTCTCTCTCGCACAACAGCCGGCCTCACCAACAGACGCTATGTTATTGGGCCAAGATGGCGGTGCCTTAACTTTCATGCCACCTCGGACGGATGGGGCTTTGGCCGTTGTCACGTTCCGGGATCCAGATTCCGGTCGGCGACTTTTGCTCGGTCTCTCACGGTCAGGATCTATATCCGGTGACTTGATCCGGCGTGGAGCGGGTTTTGAGGTTCGCCCTAGCTTGACGGGGCTGGTTATCGCGGCTGATGACGATGCAATCGAGTTAAGGCAAAGCGGAAAGCAGTTTTTTCTGGATCGAGTTGGCCCAGGTGATACTCCGCTTCTCGCTGGCGGAAAGTTGGCCGCTTATGGGGCCTCAGATGCCGGGGTATCGTTGGCCGATAGTGCGCCTGAAAATCTGCGAGACAGTGTTCATCGCGCCTGGATCGCGGCGGCAACAGCGTCAGCAGGACAGCGCTTTGATGCGCGGGTCCGTCTGGCACAGGCAGCGGCGAGCTTGGCGAATGGTGCATTGGTTTCTCAGGTTTTGCAGGCAGCACTGGAAGATCAACCTGAAGGGGGTGCGCGTAAGGATGTACGAAGACTGAAACAGATTGCGGCAGTGCTCAACGGTCGCGCTGATCAGTCTCTCTTAACGGAAGAAGAAGGGGCGGCGCCGGAAGATCAGTTCTGGCGAGGCATGGTGCGTGCGCAGTTTCCCCTTGTGGGAGACGGGCCTGATGTCAATGCGCAGAGAACCCGTATAGCAAGCTTGATTGCGGCAGGCTTGCCTTCGGTCTCGGCTTATTCTCAGCCTTTGCGGCACCGCCTGTTACCAGTGGGGGCAGAGTGGGTCGCGCGATACGGCACGGCAAAAGATCGGGGCGTTCTATCGTCTCTACCTTCGGGGCCTGAAACTGCCCTTGCGCGCGCCTTGGTGGCAACGGACACTCGTGCGTTGGATGCAAGAGAGCAGCTTGAAAAGCTCGCTCATAATCCTGCTCCCCTGGTATGGCCTGTTGCACGCGAGGCCGCTTTGAAACGGGATCTTGAAACAGGCGCATTGCCCGCAAAAGCAGTAGGTGAGCGTGTGGATGCCCTTATGCCTGCTTTTCGAATGGCAGGAAGGGAGCGTGAGGCACGCCTGCTGAGTATTGATGCTTTAGTTAAAGGGAAAGAATGGCGCGCCGCTCAACAGGGCGTGCAAGACGGGCAGGCTGTCTATGGGAAAGAGGATTTTCCTGGGCATGACAGGGTGATCATCATTGCCCGAGGGCTTGCGGAACAGAAAAATATCGAAATGCCCGGTGCTCTCGCCGAAGTTGAGCTGTTGAAATCAGCCCTGACGATCACGCCGAATGATCCGACATTGCAAACCTATTTTCTGAAAGCTCTGGACCATCGTTATGCTGTGCTAGGTCTGCCGGCAGCTCAACGCATGGTCTTGCGTCGTCTTCTGCAGAACCAGCAGGGGGCGGAACATCAGGACACTATGCTGAAGCTTGTTCGTCTGGATCTTGATGCGGGTGATCTAAGCGTGGCACTCCATGATTTACCAGAGGAAAAGCCAGAAGATGTTTCTGCGCTTCCGGGAGGGCAGCTGGAAGCATTGGATGTGACTTTGCTTCGCGCCGAAATTGCGCAGGCCCAACACGATCTGCCTAAAGCGGAACGTTACCTCACAGGCCGGACAGAGGTTCAGGCTTTGAAAATGCGTGCGAAACTGATGGAGCAGGCGAAGGACTGGGCTGGTGCAGTGTCTGCTCTGAAGCCTGCCCTCGATGCAGCATGGGCAGCGCGAAAAGATGCTTCAACTCTGTCAGCAGAGCTGGAAGCCTTGGTTCTCGAACTGGCTGGTGATGCCTCAAGAGCTCATGATGGTGCCACACTTACTATGTTGAAAAAGCAGTATGGTTCTTCAATGGAGCACTCATCGTCCGCAGGGGTCTTCAATCTTCTTGTTGGAGAAAATCCGGCAGGTCTGCCCGCAGGTGGGTAAGGCAGTCAGGTGCTATGGGCCTTGAGAAAAGTCTGGATGCCATACGCCATAAAATGGGCCAGATTTTCGCCTTCCTTGGGGGGCTTGCAGTGGGTCAGATGCGCGAGCAGCGGGCCGCCAAGGGTCATACTGAAAAGTAGGTCAGCGGCCTCTTCGATGTTCTCGATATCAAGGTGGCCTGCCTGGACCTGCTTGGTCAGCCACTGTTGAACCGGCAGGGCGCGACCAGAGAGATGAAACAGATCTGTGACGATTTGACGTACGGCAGGATTGCGCGTGGTTTCCGTGATAATGGATTTCAGCAGACCAAGCCGCTCTTCGTCGAAAAGCTGCTCTGCGATAAGCATCATCATCATCTGGAGCTGTTGGGGCAGCGGATCTGTTTCAACCGGAGTGTAAGGGATCGGGGCGAAAAGCCGTTCGATAATAAGGGTCTCGAAAAGAGATTTTTTAGACTCGAAAAACTGGTAGAGCGTCTTTTTGGACATCCCGGAGCACGTAGCAATGCTGTCCATGGACGCTGCATGATAGCCATGAGTCGTGAGCATTGAACTTGCAGCATTCAGGATCCGCGTCTTGCGCTCTACGTCATCCACTGAACCGTTATGATCGCAGCACCGCAGCTTGCGGGTATCGGGTAGGGCGGAAGTGGGACTGTTCAAGATCAACTCCGGGATTATTCGTACCGGCCGAATTGACGTTCATCAAAGAAACCGGCTAGTTTCCGGAACAACTGGAAACTGCGTGGTTTCTGTATCACAGGATAGCGGCTGTATCATGCCTTCTTTTCAGAAAACATTTTGGATGTCGTCCGCGACTGTCGTCTTGGAGAAAGGTCAGATGCGCCGTCAGGCCAAAACAATGATCCCTTTGCTGGCAGCCATGCCTTTCTTGGTTGCTGGCTGTCAGAAGAAAGCTGCCGCTCCGCAATTGCCGCCACAGCCTGTTGGCGTCATGACGCTGCAAACCCAGCCGGTTACGCTGGAGACGTCTCTTCCCGGCCGAACGGATGCCTATGAACAGGCGCAGATCCGGCCGCAGGTGAATGGTGTGATTGTCTCGCGTGACTTTGAGCAGGGTGCGGACGTCAAAAAAGGGCAGCAGCTGTTCCAGGTTTATATTGCGCCGTATCAGGCTGCTTATGACCAGGCTAAGGCTCAGCTTATGAATGCTCAGGCCGTTGCCACGCGCGCGGCTGGTCAGCTTCGCCGTTATGCGCCGCTGGTCAAGGCGCATGCTGTCAGCTCACAGGACTATGACAACACGCTTGCAACGGCCCGCGAAGCTGAAGCGCAGGTTGCTCAGGCGAAGGCCAATCTTGAGGCTGCTGAAGTCAATCTCAATTACACCCATGTCCGCGCCCCGATTGATGGCCGTATCGGCCGTACGCTTTACACGCCGGGGGCGCTGCTCACGGCAGGGCAGACACAGCCGATCGCAGTCGTGACACGGCTTGATCCGATCTATGTGGACGTCAATCTGGCAGCTTCGGACATGCTGCGTCTCAAGCATGAACTGGCAACGGGGCAGGTCGAGCGTAAAGGCGATGATGCCGCTGCTGTTGGCCTCAAGCTTGAAGATGATTCAGACTACCCGCAGCGCGGCAAGCTCCAGCTTTCGGAAGTCACGGTCGATCCTGCAACGGGAACGCTTGTCATGCGAGCTGTTTTCCCGAACCCGGATCATCTGCTTTTGCCGGGAATGTTTGTGCATGCCCATATCCGTGAAGGTATCGATCCGAACGGCATTCTGGTGCCGCAGGTGGCTGTCCAGCGTGATTCTAAGGGCAACCCCTTTGTGATGATTGTTGATGCAGAAAACAAGGTGCAGCAGCGCTCTATCCAGACGTCCCGGACGGTTGGAAAGGACTGGCTGGTGACGGGCGGCGTCAAGGCTGGCGACAAGATCATCGTGAACGGTCTGCAGAAGGTTCAGCCGGGGGCAAAGGTCGCACCTCAAGACGTTCCCGCGGGAAAGGCTGAGTAACAGCACATGACGCTCTCACGCTTTTTCATTGATCGGCCGATCTTTGCCTGGGTGATCGGACTGATCATCATGCTGGTTGGTGGCGTTGCCATTACCCGCATGCCGATTGCCCAGTATCCCAGCATCGCACCGCCGCAGATCGCCATTTCCGTCATGTATCCGGGTGCTTCGGCGGAAACCGTGAACAATACGGTCGTCCGTCCGATCCTGCAGCAGATGTATGGTCTGGATCATCTCGAGTATCTGTCTGCTTCGTCCTATGCGAGCGGCCAGATGGAGATTGATCTGACGTTCGAGCAGGGGACCAATCCTGACATTGCTCAGGTTCAGGTTCAGAACAAGCTCCAGCTGGCGCAGCCGCGTCTGCCTTCCGAAGTGACGGCTCAGGGTTTGAGCGTTACGAAGGCCACCAAGAACTTCATGATGGTTCTGGCCTTCATTTCCGAAGATGGTAGCATGTCTGGCCAAGACATCGCAGATTACGTGGCTTCCAACATTTCTGATCCACTGTCGCGTGTGTCAGGCGTGGGTGACCACACGCTGTTTGGCTCTGAGTATGCCATGCGAATCTGGCTGGATCCGTCCCGGCTGTATAATTACGGGTTGACGGTTGGGGATGTGCAGTCTGCCATTCAGGCACAGAATATTCAGGTTTCGTCTGGTGAACTGGGTGGTCTTCCCGCAAAGAAGGGTATCGGATTTGATGCGACGGTGATCGGCCCGACGCGTCTGAGTTCGCCTGAAGAATTCAACAAGATTCTGCTCAAGGTCCAGCAAGACGGCAGTCAGGTTCGCCTGAGCGACGTGGCCCGTGTTGAACTGGGCGCACAGAGTTATGCTCTGGGTTCCGTCTATAACGGTCATCCTGCATCTGCGATGGCGCTGAAGCTGGCGCCGGGTGCTAACCAGCTTCAGACAGAGGCCGCAGTTCGCGCCAAGATGACGGACCTGCAGCGTTATTTCCCTCATAGTCTGAAGCTGGTTTATCCGCTGGATACCGAGCCGTTTATCACGCTTTCTATTAAGGAAGTCATCGAGACGCTGGTTATTGCCATCATTCTCGTCTTCTTCGTGATGCTGATCTTCCTTCAGAACTTCCGCGCCACGCTAATCCCGACGATTGCTGTTCCGGTTGTTCTTCTGGGCACGTTCGGGCTCCTGTCCGTGATGGGATACAGCATCAACACGCTGACCATGCTGGCTATGGTTCTGGCTGTTGGTCTGCTCGTGGACGATGCGATCGTCGTTGTTGAAAACGTTGAGCGTGTGATGACGGATGAGGGCCTGTCTCCCAAGGAAGCAGCCCGTCAGTCCATGGACGAAATTTCCGGCGCCCTAATTGGTATCGTGCTGGTTCTGACGGCCGTGTTCCTGCCGATGGCTGCCTTTGGTGGCTCTACCGGTGTGATTTATCGCCAGTTCTCCATCACCATTGTTGCTGCCATGTGGTTGTCTGTTCTGGTGGCTATGGTCATGACGCCGGCACTCTGCGGGTCCATGCTCAAACCGACCCATAAGGGACATGAGCGTGGTCCGGCAGCCTGGTTTAATCGCAATTTTGATCGCCTGACCAATGGTTATCTGGGTGGAGTGAAGTGGCTGATCCGCGCTCCTGTTGTCAGCATGATCGTGTTTTTGTTGCTGACCGCGGGTGTGGTGTTCCTGTTTACTCGTGTGCCCGGTGGTTTCCTTCCTGACGAAGATCAGGGGATCATCTTTGGCCAGGTCACGATGAGGAATAACGCAACGCAGGAGCAGACGGCGGCCGTCAATCAGAAGATTACGGATTACGTCCTGAAAAATTACGGGGACTACGTTCAGTCTGTCTTCACGATGAACGGCTTCAGCTTCGCCGGACAGGGCCAGTCCGCGGGTGCGTTCTTCATTAGAATGAAGCCTTGGGATCAGCGTCCCGGTGCGGCCCATACGACGATGACTGTGTCTCGTGAAATCATGATGCACTTCTGGATGGATCCGGACGCGCAGATCTTCGCAGTTAATCCTCCTGCCGTGATGGAGCTGGGTAATGCTACCGGTTTCGATCTGGAACTTGAGGACACAGGACATCTGGGTCACGCAGCACTGCTGGCTGCGCGTAATCAGGTGCTGATGGAAGCAGCTAAAAATCCGCTGCTTCAGGCGGTTCGTCCGCTTGGTATGGAAGATGCGCCGCAGTTCAAGCTGGACATCAACCGTGAACGTGCGAATGCACTTGGTCTGACCAACGCTGACATCAACACGACGCTGGAAGGTGCTCTTGGCTCCATCTACGTCAATCAGTTCATGCGCGATGACCGTGTGAAGCAGGTCTATATCCAGGGTGAACCCTGGGCACGTATGACGCCGGAAGATCTGAACCGATGGTACGTCCGCAATACGACGGGCACGATGGTTCCGTTCAATGCCTTTGCGTCCGGGACGTGGGAAAGCGGCCCCCAGAAGGTCGAAGACTACAACGGCATGAACTCCTACGAGATTCAGGGGCAGCCTGCGGTTGGGTCCAGTTCCGGTCAGGCTATGAGCGAGATGGAAAAGATCCTCGCCAAGCTGCCACGTGGCATTGGGTATGAGTGGACGGGTCTGTCTTACGAGCAGCTTGCGTCCAGTGGTTCAACGGGGCCGCTTTATGCTCTGGCCGCTATCGTGATCATGTTCTGTCTTGCCGCGCTTTATGAAAGCTGGGCCATTCCGTTTGCCGTGCTTCTGGTGCTGCCACTGGGTGTGCTCGGAGCGATTGCTGCAACGCTGGGACGTGGCCTTTCCAACGACGTTTACTTCCAGGTTGGTCTGCTGACGACAGTGGGCCTGTCTGTGAAGAACGCGATCCTGATTGTGGAATTTGCCAAGGCTTTCTTCGAAGAAGGGCAATCTCTGGAAGAGTCCGTGATTGAAGCCGGGCGCGAACGTCTGAGGCCAATTCTCATGACGTCCATTGCCTTCGTCTGTGGTGTGTTCCCGCTTGCGATCGCAACGGGGGCAGGCTCTGCTGCACGTGTGGCCATCGGCACCTGCGTGGTGGGCGGCATGCTCTCTGCAACCTTGCTTGCGATTTACTTCGTGCCGGTATTCTTCGTGGTGGTGCTGCGTCTGTTCCGTGTGGTCCGGATCCGGGACCGGAAGGATGCCTATGCCCATCTGGATAATAAGGCGACACCTGCCATTGAAGGGGAGCACGGCGCATGAAGGCCCGTCTTGGATTTGCCGCGCTGTTGATGCTTTCCAGCTGCAACATGGCTCCCAGATATCACCAGCCAACGCAGGCTGTGCAGAATGGTTATCCTGCCGACACAGGTGCAAAAAATGCACCTGCAGTCAGCAGCGTTGCCAATCTCGGGTGGGAGGATTTTTATACCGACCCGCGGTTGAAGGCGCTCGTTCAGCTGGCTCTGAAGAACAATCGTGATCTGGCAGCGCAGGCAGCGGCTGTCACGGTTGCGCGTGGGCAGTATGAAATTCAGAACGCATCCCTGTTCCCCATTATTTCTGCTGGGGGGCAGGGGATGTTCATGGCGCCGTCTGATACGGCGGGCTTCTCGTTTGCACCAGGCTTGGGCACCTCTGTTTCCACCTTGCGCCTGTATCAGACGTCCATCGGATTTTCGTCTTATGAGGTGGATCTCTGGGGGCGTATTCGCAATCTGACGAGGCAGCAGGCTGAAACCGTTCTCAACAGTGTGGAGAATGCCCGGAATGTTCTGCTCACCACCGTGTCACAGGTGGGGACAACCTACATTCAATGGCTGGCTGACAGGGAACAGCTTCGTGTCACACGCGGGACGCTGAAGTCGCAGGGAGAGACCCTGCGTTTGACGCAGTTGTCGTATGACAATGGCGAAACGGATGCGCTCACGCTTGCGCAGGTCAAAACCCAGGTTGAGCAGGCTTCCGCCAATGAAGCGCAGTATGCCCGCGCCGTAGCGGATGACGAGCATGCGCTTCAGTTGCTGGTCGGAACGCCTCTGCCCGCCGATCTGCCGCCACCGGCGCCGTTCGGTGCGCAGACCATGATCGCGAACCTCCCGGAAGGTCTGCCTTCGGATCTGCTCGCACAGCGGCCTGACATCGTGGCTGCCGAACATACTCTGATCGGTGCCAACGCGAATATTGGTGCCGCACGCGCCGCATTCTTCCCGAAAGTGACACTGACGGCTTCCGAAGGCACAAGCTCGCTCCAGTTTCGCAAGCTGTTCACGCCTGGTGCGGAGACATGGACTGTTTCACCGTCTATCAGTTTACCGATTTTCACCTGGGGCCAGAGTGAAGGCAATCTGTTGATGGCGAAGGCGCAGAAGCTTCAATATGCGGCACAGTATGAAAAGACTGTGCAGACGGCTTTCCGGGAAGTGTCGGATGCGTTGACGGCCCGTGAGACGTATCTGTCTCAGGACCGCCACATGCAGTCGCTCGTTGATCAGTCACAGAAGGCCTATGACCTGGCGAAGATGCGGTATGATGCCGGGATCGATAGTTATCTGACGACGCTTGAGCAGCAGAGAACGCTTTATCAGGCTCAGCAGAATGCCATTCTGGTTCAGGCGGCCCGGTTCCAGAATCTCGTCACGCTTTACCGGGCGCTTGGCGGTGGCTGGAGCCAGAAGACGGTTTCGCCTACAGTGCCTGCCGCAACGCACTGACCGGAGAGCATCATGCGCAGGATCCTGACTACCACTTTGGCCGTTCTAGCCCTGACGGGCACGGCTGTCGCGCAGGATGCCGAGGGTGACGGGCCCAAGAAGCCGAGCATGCACGAACTGTATCATAGCTCCTCTCTTCCCCGGAGCCATGCTGACTTCAGTCGCTTCAAGTATCGCCCGCCAGGGGACAAGGTGGTTGAACAGCCGGATGCGTTTCGGCTGCTTTTCCGCACCCGTGACGGCCAGCCCGATGGTTATGCCGAACGTCGTGGTGATGCCGTGATCTACTATGATCGGTATGGCAAAGTGACGCATGTTCAGCCGCTCGCGCCGGACGATGAAACGCCGAACTGATCTGTTTCTTCGACGACTGTTTTAGAAAGCCCCGCCCTGTTTTCAGGTGCGGGGCTTTTTTTTCGCTCATGGGAACGGGGCCTGCCTGTGTCCTCGCATGACCGAGTTTGTCGGAAAACAGACACACTTTATCAAAACCCTATTGAGAATGTTTCTCATTACCAATATAGGGATTCCCGAATGTAAAATAACTTGTCTGAATGAAGAGGTTCCGGTGACAGGCTCGCTGCGCACACACATTACGTCTCTTTCAGTTGCCGGTACGCTCCTGATGTCTTCCCAAGGGTATGCTGCCGACCCTGTGAAGCATGAAAAAAAGCCAGAGCGTAAACCCGAGTCACCAACGCGGCATTTTGAAGATCCAACTGATATCGAAGGATCTGATGTCGAACATCTGACGGTTCAGGGGCATGGGTTTAACACCATGCATCAGTCCCTCGGGCTCTCCCGGATGCCGCAGGATGTCATGCATACACCGCAGAACATCAATGTTGTGCCGCAGGCCCTGATGCAGCAGCAGAATGTCAAATCTCTCGATGAAGCTCTGAGGAATGTGCCGGGGGTGACAACGTCCATCGGTGAGGGCGCTGGTGGTATGAACGGGGATCAGTTCCTGATCCGCGGATTTCAGGCCCAGAATGATATTTATGAAGATGGCCTGCGGGACTTCGGTGTGTATTCCCGCGATTCATTCAATTTCGAAAATGTGTCTGTCATCAAAGGGCCGTCTTCCGAAGTTTTCGGGAATGGTACGACGGGGGGCGCCATCAACATGGTGACTAAAACCCCGGGTTTGAAGAACCATTATGCGGCTGATTTTTCGGGCGGATCAGGCAGTTATTATCGCGGCACGCTGGATGTGAACCAGAAAATCAATGACTCTACAGCCTTCCGGATTACGGGCATGGGCGATGAGCATAATGTTGTAGGACGAGATTATATCTTCTCCCATCGCTGGGGTGTTGCTCCATCGCTTGCATTTGGGATCGGAAAGAGAACAACACTTATTCTGCAGTACATGCACCAGCAGGAGAACTCCGTTCCTGATTTCGGTGTCCCGGTCGTTACCAAGCCGGGCGCAAAGTACGGGCAGCCTATTACGGAATACGGTATCCGTCGGACGAACTGGTACGGAACGGATAACGACCAGAATGCCACCAACTCCAACATGGAAACAGCACGTTTCAGCTTCAAGCTGAACAAGCATGTCACGTTCTATGACGATTTGCGTGGTGGTGAATATTACCGGTCTTTTGCAGCCTCAAAAGCGACCTGCGATACCACCTGTGTGAATAATTACTTCAACGGCGATGCCTCAAAAGCACTTGTTGCGCGTTCCGGGCCTGTTGGTGCAGGCGCGGGCACGGGCGCCGGAACGTACATGGCACCGTTACCTTATGAGCAAACAAGCTGGTCTGTGCAGAATGTCGGCTCAATGGTGGCTGATTTCCATACGAGCTTTCTCAAGCATCAACTGGTTGCCGGGTTTGATGTGGAGCGCGTTAATGATGTTCGCTCCCAGTCGACGTATCTGAAGCCAAAACCTTATGCGAACCTTGTTAATCCAAACCCGCACGTGGGAAATCTGGATCTCGTACCAGGGGACATGAATCCGGGTGGTCTGGTGTCTCTGGGTTCCCTGGGCGCGAAGTCTCACAGCAATGGTTACGGGTTCGACACCGGTCTGTTCCTGTTCGATCAGATCTGGTTCACCAAGTGGCTCTCTGTGAAAGGTGGTTTCCGCTGGGATCGCTGGCAGACAAGCTATAATCTGACGGGAGGCAATGTTGCGAAGAACCCCGATCAGCATTTTCATGATGTTACAGGCGTCTTCAATCCGAACGCCAGCCTTGTCGTAACGCCGGACGAACATCAGACTTATTATTTCACCTGGGCCAATTCTACGACCCCGATGGGAATGTACGTCACCAATGGGTCTGTCCCCATTCGTCCGGGAACCAATTCTTTTGCCAGCCCGGAGAAGGCTCAGCTTTATGAGCTTGGGGCCAAGTACAGCATTCTCCATGACCGCCTGGGGCTGACCGCCTCACTGTTCCGTCTGGACAAGGGCAATGCACTGAATGCTGATCCGGTGACCGGTGAAATTCAGGGGTCTTCTGATCGGCAGCGCAATCAGGGACTGGAACTGTCTGTCGGGGGTGTCATTCTGCCGGGCTGGAACGTGTCAGCGACCTATGCCCTTTATGATAGCAGCACGACGTCTTCTGCGACCAAGGCGAACCGCGGCAAGAATGTTCAGTATGTGCCACACAATCAGGCAACACTCTGGTCCGCATATAGTGCCTTCCCGGATAAACCCTATAACCTGACGATGGGTGGTGGACTGACCTGGCGTGAGCATGTCTGGTTGAATGCGGCCAATACGCTGCGTGCACCCGCCAACCTGGACTTCAGTGCCATGATTTCCCATCGCTTTAATCAGCATTGGAAAATCTCTATGAATGGTTACAATCTGGCCAACAGATTGAACTATCAGAGTCTTTTCTCAAACCGTTCAACGCCATCCGCAGGGCGCATGTTCCTGGGAGAAGTCAGCGTAGCGTATTGAGGAAAATGCGTTTCGGTTGAGAGACTGTTCTTTATGTGGCGGGAAAGCACACTTTGCTTTCCCGTTATTCTTGAGACGCTCTTTGCCATTTGAACAGTCCATGCACCGCCAGACCCACAAATATCGCGTAAAGTGCAGCCGTTGGATAAAGGGTGCGATTGATAAACATGGCAACATAAGCTGTGTCGATCACGATCCAGCAGGCCCAACTGATCGTATGGCGTCGCGCGGCCCAGATCTGCGCGACCAGACTGTAACTACTCAGGAAAGCATCAGCCATAGGGGTGGGGTCATCTGTAAAACGCGCCAGACAGAAAGCCCACAATCCGCCGCCTAGTGCGCCGCTCAGTAGACCGAAGAGAAGCCCGCGCCCTGAAAGCGGCCGAATATGCAGGGTGTCATCACCCTGAGCGCCGTCTCTTATCCAGCACCACCAGCCATAAATCAGACAGCCACAGAATACAGCCTGAAGACAGGCATCAGCGTAAAGATGAGCTTTGAAAAATACCCATCCATATAAGAGCGCGGCAAGAAGAGAGAATGGCCAACAGGCCATGTTGCGGCGTGCTGTCAACCACACGCCCATGGCGCTGAGCAGGGCCGCGATGAGTTCTGTCAGGGACATACCGCAGTGCCGTTCAGAGTTTTACGGAGCCAGTTCAGAAGGTGTTGTCCTTCATGGCCTGCAAACCAGTGTGCATGGCCCAGAAGATAGTCCGCATAGGCAACGTGTGCGGATGCCTCATCGCGAAGCAGCGCGCTGTAATATGCGACCTCAGACAATGCGAATTCGACATGAACAAGCGGTAGAAACGTAACGACCAGTTTGCATTCCTGGGGTGTGAGAGGGCGGATATTCTGATAGCCCCTCAGAAGTGCGGTTAGCTGGTCCGATGAGACGCGATAATCGGTTGAGAGCCATGAGATGGCAGTGCGTTCAATGGCAACTGCAAGATCGTAAGCGGCGCAGGTGCGATCAGACATACCAAAATCAAAGATCCCGCAAATTTCGGCATCTGGAGTATCCGAAGTCCAGAACTGGTTGGATGGATGCCAATCGCCGTGTCCCCAGCAGGGGACAATATCCATCAGGAGGGGTCGAAGCTTTGCATGGAAAGGTTCGAGAACACTCAGGATCTGCTGCCAGGATTGGGGATTTAACGTTGCATTGAGGTCCGGTTGAGACGCGCTCCAGACGCGAAGGCCAGTCTCAAGATCCGGGTAGGTAATGGCATTGAAGCTGGACAGCAAAAGCCGATCAGGCCGGGCGGGAGCTGTATAATCTGTTGCCGCAAGATGCAGACGAGCGAGTGCACTTCCTGCCGTGTGTGCTTGTTTGGAACAGAGAAACGGCTCCCAGGACTGAACGTCTCGATAAAGGTCCAGACCGGGTAAGGGAGGAAAGACCTCGTAAACCCAGCCATGATCCGTCAGCGCCGAATGTCCATTCTGCGTTTTGAGCGGTGAGGTCACGGGTAGGTGATGACGCACAAGGTGTGCCATGAAGTCATGTTCTTCCGTCAGGGCGTTCTGATCGCGCAAGCGTGGATCATGACGCTTTAGAAAAAGCACCGTGCCGTCGGTAAGGCGGGTCAGGGCTGTCGCGGAGAACGGGCGTTGTCCATGCCACAGAACAGTTTCTGGAGCGGCCGAGTTGGGAAAAAACGCCAGAACACGTTTCGCCTCGGCGAGCGTCAGCGGCGGCCAGTGCCGTTCAGCCTGCACACCATTGACGCCGAACTGTCCGGGAGCGGCCACGGGTTCAGAAGCCTGTGGACGCTGTGAACAGGGCTGCGAAACCGCCGCCGATGTAATAACTTGGGGCGCTCCCACTGATCGTGCTGCCGTAAATGCCGGTCGTATCCTTTGCGTTCAGGGTCGGGCTGGCAACGCCGGACAGGGAGCGCTCATTGGTGATGTTGATGAAGTTCAGGCGCAGGGTTGGCTTGTGCAGGCGGGACAGATCACCGAAGCGATAGCCGACGGAAATATCGCCTGTTGTGCGGTCTGACATCCGCTCATCATTCATGAACGTTGCGTATTGGTGCCCCGTGTAATGCAGGGTGGCGACGCCGAAGATGTGCCCGTCATCGTAGCTGAGGCCAGCCGCAGCCTGAAGTGTCGGGCTGCGAACAGCGAGTTTGCCTTTGGTCGGTAGAAGATCGCCACCTGAGGCAATGTTATTATCAATGGTGGCGTGCAGATACTCGCCGGAAACATAGGGGCTGAAGTGGTGCCAGGGGCGGAGGCCGATTTCCACATCCACACCGCGCGAGGTCTGGCCGCCGGCATTCATGGTCGTCTGAATGATGGAGCCGTTCTGGGAGGCCAGCGTTGAGATCTGGCGGTTGGTGAAATTGTAGTTGAACAGCGTCAGGCTGCCGATGATCCATTGTCCCGTACGGCGATATCCCAGTTCTTCGGAAATGGAATATTCGTTGCGGACATCCGCACTGCCGGTTGTCGCGAGTGCGCCGGAGGTTGGGTCGTAGGTGTTGTAAAGCGCCGTCTGGTCTGGCGCGCGGAAATTGGTCGTGGCGTTGAAGAAAATCTGGTTCTGCTCATCAATGCGCCAGCGGACGCCAAGGCGCGGCAGAGGCTCCATGCTGTTTGACGCCACACGATACTGAGGGCCGGGAACATTGTTCGTGCCAGCGCGGCTCATCATGACGGCCTTGAAACCCGCCTCGATGGTCAGGCGATCATGCAGGAGCGAGATGTGATCGCCCACATACAGCGCGTTGGTCTGGGAAATGGTGTGGAAGCTGCCGCCCAGCAGTTTCTGTCCGTTCGCAAGATGGATCAGGCTACTGTTGTTTTCCGCCCAGATATCGCCTGAGGCGCCGGTGGCAGAAACGGTTGTGAAGGGCTGCTGCTCGTTGTCGTCTCCGTAATCATACCAGTAACCGAGGACGAAATCGTTCCAGCCGGTTTTGTAATGCAGGGTGGAATTGAATCCGGAGCGATAACTGCGTTGCGTGTAGTTGGCACGGACGACAGCGGTCCCGTCCTGCGCATTGGGTAGCGTAAGCGTGTCACTCAGGGGCTGAGTGCCGTTATAGAGGCCTGTTTCCGTCAGTGTGGAGCCACCCGGAACGTTGCCATAGGCGAACTGTGCGTAGGGTGTGATGTCCAGAGAAAGCTGATGCGTCAGATGCAGATGGACGGGTGCGCCTGCATAGAAGGTGCGTTCCGGCGCGCGCCACAGACGCCAGTAATTGACGGCATTGTCTGCGTTGGAGGCGTCATAATGGCCTGCAAGGTTGTTCGCGCCATGAATGCCATCGGCTTTCCAGCTTTCCATCGTGACCTGCGGATAATAGCTGGTGACGGTGGTGTTGAAGGAGCCGATGAGGCTGGCGCGGTTGCCTTGGCCCCATTCCTTCAGGAACTTGAAATCGACATGCTGGCGCTTGTCCCGCCCCGGCCCACGCCAGTTGTCGCTGGCGCTGTGGGAGTAGGATACAAAGCCACGAATGCCGGAATTGCCGATGTTTCCCGTTTCAAGGCGGATGAATTCGCGGTTGGTGTCGAAGGAGCCATAGGAGACGCTGGCGAAACCCCCGGCCTTCTGTGACGGGTCGAGAAAGGACAGGCTCATCAGCCCACCGGCGGCGTTTAGAACGGGGCTGTCCAGATCTGCGGAACCTTGGGCAAGTGCGACTTGGCTGTAGTTTTCGCTATCGGCGAACTGACTCGGATAGCCGGAATAATAGGCGACATCGTTCAGCGGCGTGCCTTCCAGCACATAGCCGATGGCATCATTGTTCAGGCCGCGCACGGTCAGGTTGGTGTTGGGCGAAAAGCCGAACGGATCGGATGTGGCGACATTCGCACCGGGCAGCATGGAGGCGAGCTGATAGGCCGTCGCCATCGGGGGCTGCTTGTCCATGTAGTCGCGGCTGACTGTGCTGATAGAGCGAACGCTGTTTTCCGGTCGGATCAGTCCGCCGCCGGGCTGGTGCCCGAGTGCGCTGTCAGAGACGCGGTGAACAGTGATGTGCTCGGCTTTCGGGGCGATGGGCGCATGCGGGGTAAGGGCTGTCGTGTCAGCCGCGCGCACCGTACCAGCACAGACGGTCAGGCCGAGCAGGACGGCAGGAACCTGACGGGATTTGCGCGGAAATCTGGTGGTCATGATGGTGCTGTCCCGCCTGCAATGCTGCGATCCCCCTGCAAGGCGGGGACGACGAGAGATACCGAAAATCCAGTCTGTGGATCTGTCAGTAGCCACCATCCCTCCGCCAGCATGAACTGGATCAGGTTCGATGGGTCACTGCGCTGGTATGGCTCGAAAGCACATACCATCAGCAGTCTCTCAGCCCTTTGTCAGGGCGCCCCAAGGTGAAGACGCACTCCTTCATGGGCTGCGAGCGAATGTCAATAAATTCCGTATTGCGTGGGGGTATCAAAATTTCGTCGGCAGGGATGGAGCGGCGAGGCAGAGCAGGATAGAGTATTGTTATAAGATAACATTTCTAGGATCTGTCATGCGTGTTGTTAAGCGCTTGTTACCTGCTCTGCTCATTGCAGGCACAGCCCTCGGTTCAGCTCAGGCTGAGGAAGGAATGTGGACGTTCGATCATCTGCCAGCCCGTCAGTTAAAGCAGCAATATGGGTTTGAGCCTTCCGCTGAATGGATCAATCATGTCATTCAATCTTCAGCACGTCTGGCAGAAGGATGCTCGGCGTCCTTTGTCTCTGGTGACGGGTTGGTGATGACGAATCATCATTGTGCCAATACCTGCCTGACGGATCTGTCAGACAAGACACACGACTATTTTCATGATGGTTTTTCGGCAGCAGATGTTTCCAAAGAGCCGCAGTGCCCGGGCATGGAGCTGGATCGTCTGGATCAGGTGAAAGACGTGACAGGCCGTGTCGCTGATATGACCGCAGGCAAGCACGGTGCAGAGTATGCAAAGGCGCTTCAGGCTGCCAGTAGCGTTCTGACGAAGGAATGTGCGGGCGGAGATGCAACACACTGGCGGTGTGATGTTGTGACGCTTTACCATGGTGGTCAGACCGCCCTGTATCGCTATCGTCGATATCAGGATGTGCGCCTCGTGATGGCGCCAGATCAGGATATCGCATTCTTTGGCGGCGATCCGGACAATTTTACCTTCCCACGTTATGATATCGACCTGTCGATGTTGCGGGTGTTTGAGGACGGTAAGCCGGTCCACACACCTTTCTTCAAGTTTGATCCGAAAGGGCCAAAAGCAGGAGAGCTGGTGTTCACGTCTGGTAATCCCGGGCGAACGCAGCGGTCTCTTCCGGCCAGTGCATTGACGTTTCAGCGGGACGTTATCCTGCCAACCATCATTGGGGTGTATTCTACCAGCGAAGGGGCGCTCTGGCAGTATTCGCGTGAAAGCAAGGAACATCTGATTGAAGCGCAAAATACGCTGTTCGGCGTTCAGAACGGCCTAAAATCTCTGTCGGGCACCGTGAAGGCTCTGCGGGAACCCGGCGTGATGGAAAAGCGTGAAGCGGAAGATCGCGCTCTTCAGGCCTGGATTGATGCGGATGCCGAGCGCCGCAAGACCTATGGCGAGCCGTTCAAAAAAGTGGAGGCTGCACTGGCCATACAGCGCCAGTCTTATGGCCATGATTTTGCCATTGCCCGTACCGTTCATGGCCTGCTCGGTGATGCTGTCATGCTGGTATCAGCCGCGCAGGAGCGACAGAAGCCGGATGCCGAGCGCCGTGCGGGCTACCACGATGCCGAACTGGCTGAACTTGAAGCTGAAATTTCTGCCAAAGTGCCGGTGCATGTCGATCTGGAAACCATGACGCTGGCTCTGGGCATGACCACGATGCGTCAGATGCTGGGTGAGGATGATGCTGCCGTTCATCTGGTTCTCGGCACAAAAAGCCCGGATGAACGCGCTACGGAGCTGATGCAGGGAACGAAGCTTGCTGATCCTGCGCAGCGCCTTGCGTTGTATAAGGGTGGTGCAAAGGCCATTCAGGCCTCTACGGACCCGATGATTGTTCTAGCCCGTCAGTTGCAGCCGGTTCTGGATGTGATCCGCAATCGAAGCCGTGATCAGATCGAAGCACCAATGCATGAAGCTCAGGGTGCGATTGCCCGTGCCCAGTTTGCGCGCGCTCAGGCAGAAGGACAGGCAGATACGCTTTACCCGGATGCTACATTCTCACCAAGACTGTCTTACGGCACCGTCAAAGGTTGGCAGGATGGTGCCAAGACCATTGCGCCTTTCACAAACTTTGCCGGAATGTACAAACATGCGACCGGGAGCGATCCGTTCCGCCTTCCGCAGGTCTGGCTGGATGCAAAACCTCATCTGACACTTTCCACGAATCTCGATTTTGTTTCGACGAATGATATCGTGGGTGGAAATTCAGGCTCCCCGGTCATTAACCGGCAGGGCAATGTGGTGGGCCTGATTTTCGATGGCAATCTCGATAGTCTGGCGGGCGATCTTTATTACGATGGCGAGCGCAACAGAGCGGTTTCGACGGATACAAGTGCCATCATGGCTGCACTCAAGACCGTCTATCATGCCGATGCCCTTGCTCAGGAACTGGAACAGGGGCACCTGTAATCATGATGTGAGGGTCGTTCCTGCGGAATAACCCTCGACATCTAATGTAAGATTCCTGACAGTGGGTAGATGCCAGTCTGTCCGTCTTCCTGTTGTTTTCAGCCTGGAGTGTCCCCTAATGCTGGGTGACACTTTCCGCTCTCTGGGGCGGCGCAATTATCGTGTCTGGGTTTGGGGAGCACTGTTCTCCAACATCGGAACATGGATGCAGTTTACCACGCAGGACTGGCTTGTTCTTACTGAACTGACTCATCACGATGCCATGGCCATTGGCATCGTGATGGCCCTCCAGCTTGCCCCACCCCTCTTGCTAATGCTCTGGACCGGACTGATTGCAGATCGGGTTGAGAAGCATCGATTCCTGCTCTTTACCCAAGGTGCTCTGGGTGTTCTGGCCGTTGCACTCGGCCTGCTTGTTGTTACGGGTTCGATTCGTCTCTGGCAGGTGGATCTGTTTGCTTTTCTGAGTGGCTGTGTTGCTGCGTTTGACAGCCCTGTCCGTCAGACGTTTGTCGGTGAACTGGTGGGAGAGACCGATCTTCCAAATGCAGTGGCCATCAATTCCATGTCCTATAACGCTGGGCGGATGATTGGGCCTGCGGTTGCAGGGTTCTGTATTGCAGAAATTGGTTCAGGCTGGTCGTTTGTCCTGAATGGGGTTTCGTTTTTCGGTGTCATGGGTTCGTTGCTGTTTATTCGGCGTGAGGACCTGTTTCGGCATGCCAGAGCCAGAGAAAGCGAGCGTAATGCCCTGACCAGTGGTCTGCGCTATGTCTGGGCGCGCGAGGATCTTCGGACCATTCTGATTATGCTGTTTATTATCGGAGCGTTTGGTCTCAACTTTCCCATCTTTATTGCGACCATGGCCGTTGGTGTGTTTCACGTCGGCGCGCATGGCTATGGAATTCTGAATTCCGCCATGGCCGTGGGCACCATTCTGGGTGGCTTTCTGGCAGCAGGCCGTAAAAAGGCAGATTTTGACGTTCTGCTGAATGGTTCATTGATTTTTGGTGTGGGTTGCCTGTTGGGAGCATTGGCTCCGACATACTGGCTTTTTGCCTGCACGTTGCTCATTACCGGCGTATCGTCTCTGACATTTACAGCCACCAGTAACAGCTTCATGCAGCTCTCGAGCGACCCATCCATGCGAGGGCGCGTGCTGGCCATCCGGTTTGCTGTTTTTGCAGGATCATCCCCATTTGGTGCCCCTGTTGTGGGGTGGGTTGCCAATTATTTTGGGCCGCGGTGGTCCTTGGGTGTCGGAGCACTGTCAGGGTTTTTGGCGGCAGTGGTGGCGTTGTTATACATCCTGCGTATGCGGGAGCAGCAGGGTGAGAAGCACTCGTGACTCTTCGCTGGGGAAAGCGGATTGCGGCAGCGGCGTTGGCTGGCGGTATTGTATGTACGATTTGGTGTGCATGCGTTGCCGTGACGGGTATGCGTGCGTCTGCCAGCCCCGCAGAAATGGGCGTCATTTTCGGCACAGCCGTCACGGATGCGGGCGTGCCGAAGCCAGCGTTGCAGGACCGTCTGGAAACCGGATTGTTACTCTGGAAAGAAAAACGCGTTCGGGAACTGATGGTGAGTGGAGCTGTGGAAACTTCCAATCATCAGGATGAAGCTGAAATCATGGCGCACTGGCTGGAAAATCACGGTGTTCCGGCCGAAGCGATCATTGTTGATTCACAGGGAAACAATACCTGGCTGACGGCTGTGCACGTTGCGCAGGAAGCGCCGGAAGGGGCAGTCGTCGTTTCGCAGTGGTTTCATATCATGCGGGCAGAATGGGCATTGCGGCATGCTGGCGTGAAAGACGTGTCAGGCGCGTATCCAAAAGTCTTTCGGCTGCCTGAACTCTATTATCTGTTCCGGGAGGCCGTGGCGCTCCCGGTGTACTGGGTGACGAAACCGTCGCCTGCTCAGTAGGGCACACCAATCTGTTCGATCGCTGTTGCGAGTGACGGAGCCAGTGGCATCATCGGTGCCAGAGTGGATTGGTAGGCGTGGTAAAGGTCGCCTTTACCTTTGTAGATATGCTCTGTTGGCTCGCCTTCCGGGCTCACTTCGTTGAACCAGCTTCCAAAATCCCGATCAATCAGGGTTGTGTCGATATAATCCCAGATCGTGCGATACCAGTGCTCGTAATGTGGATTTCCTGTGCGCTTATACAGGTTGATTGCCGCCGTCAGCGCTTCTGCATGAGCCCAGTGGACGCGGGAAGGCACATGGGGTTTGTGATCCCAGTCAATTGTGTAAACCATTCCGGGAAGACCATCGACATTCCAGCCTGATTTCATGCCGGTCTCGAAGAGCGCCTGTGCGTCATGAAGCATCCAGCCCGGAGCTGTTTCGCCTCTGCGGAGTAGAGCTGCTTCTAGTTTCACGGTCAGGTGCGACCATTCAACGAAATGGCCCGGTGTCATGCCGTAGGGGCGTAGATCGTCCGTAGGCTTGTCTTCATGATAATTCCGCAGCAGATCCCAATTTCGGTTGAAGTGCTCGGGCATTGCGAAGCCCTGCTGTGGGGCCAGTTCATGCACAAACCGTGTGACAATCCGCAGCGCGCGGCGCAACCACTTCACATCACCTGTAACGTCCGCAAGGGCCATGAAGGCTTCTGTGGAATGCATGTTGCTATTGGCGCCACGGTAGTTCTCTTCGTCTGACCAGTCGTCTGCGAAGCTCTCGCGCATGACGCCTTCGTCTTCAGACCAGAAATGCGTCTCGATCTGATGGATGGCATCCTTGAGAAGTGCGTTGGCACCTTCCACCCCGATCAGAACAGCAGAGGACGCGGCAAGTGCGACGAACGCGTGCAGATAGGCCTGCTTGCGCTCATGAGGCTGATCCGCGAAGTGGTTCCAGCCTCCGTGTTGCTGGTCCCGAAAGGATGTCATGAGCGCATTCACGCCATGTGCGACGAGCGGTGCGCTTCCTGGAATGCCCTGGAGTTCCGCAGTCGCATAAGCGTGAACGCATCGCGCAGTCAGGGTCGCTTCTGCCTTGGCGCCTTCAGGAAGGTGACCTTCCATATCCAACCCTGCAAACCCCCCGTCGATACAACCTTCCTTGCTAAAATCCAGCAACCGACGGCCTTGCATTTCGAGCCATGCCCGGTGAGATGGTCGGCGGATCCAGGCGTCTCTACTAAGCAGAATGGGGGAGAGGCGATCGGTCATAAAAACTCCATACTACGGTGGTAGTAGTCAGACAGTCTGATGAGGACGCATCAGCAGCGGTTGGGTTCCTGAGGGTCTCGTCGGCGGTACTCGCTCACGAACGCGCGGGGATGTGCGGAACTGTCTTGCGTCTGGAGGTTGCTTTGCCGATACATAACAACATGACAGAACGATCCCCGATCATTGTCGCCCCCAGCCTGCTGGCTGCCGACTTCGCCCGTCTTGGAGATGAGATTGCATCCATCTCCCGCGCGCCCTGGTTACATCTGGATGTAATGGACGGTCATTTCGTGCCGAATATCTCGTTCGGTCCTGGGGTGATCTCGGCCTTGCGAAAGCACACGGATGCGAAGTTCGACGTACACCTGATGATCGATCCGGTTGATCCGTATCTGGAAGCAACAGCCAAGGCTGGCGCAGATCACATTACGGTGCACGTGGAAAACGCCCCCCATATTCACCGGACGCTTCAGACCATCCGTGCGCTTGGTTGCCGCCCGGGAATTGCGATCTGTCCGGGGACGCCGCCAGAAGCACTGTCAGAGGTGCTTGATTTGGTAGACATCATTCTGGTCATGACAGTGAATCCCGGGTTTGGCGGCCAGAGCTTCCTGGAAAGCCAGCTGCCAAAAATCCGAACCCTGTCGCGCATGATTGAAGACAGTAGACGCGATATCGTGCTGGCGGTTGATGGCGGCATTGACCCGGTCACGGCGCCCAAAGTGGTGGCTGCCGGCGCGCGGATGCTGGTGGCAGGGTCAGCCGTCTTTGGTAAGCCGGACCGTGACTCAGCCATTCATGCACTTGAAGGCCCGTTCAAGGAAGACAGCGCCTGATGCCCATTCGTCGCTGGATTCAGGACGCACGACTTTCACTCGCACGACTGCCCGTTGGTGGCGGAACTTCAGAGGGACCGGTTTATATTTATCGTGACCCGTGGAAGGGGGACGCCGAGCAGGGCGCCCGCCTTGTCGCGGGTCGCTTTCGGTTTGAGCGGCAGGACTACGATCTGCCACGCGGAAAGTGGGAACGTGGCCCTTGGCCGGAACCAGCAAAACAGTGGCTGCAAAGTTTTGCATGGCTGCGGGATCTCCGCGCATTAGGCAGTGACGATGCCCGCATGACGGCCCGCGCGCTTGTCGCGGACTGGGTATCGCATCCCCCAACGGATCCGCTGGTCAAGGATGCCTGCGTAACAGGTGCGCGCCTTTCATCCTGGCTGGCAAACCACGAGTTCTGCCTGGCTTCGGCGGATCGTAAACTTCAGCAAAAAATCATGGACCGGATGTTGGTAGAGGGGCGGACCATTGCCGCTCTTTTGCCACTTGAACCGCAAGGCTGGCGTGGGCTGACAGCCTTGCGTGGCCTGCTTGCAGCTGCTCTGGCTATGCCGGATCACAACGGGTTTATGACGCGCTTCCTGCGTTACCTTCCAGCGGAAATTGAACGTCTGATTCTTTCCGATGGGACGGTTGCTGAGCGGTCTCCGGAAGCACAATATCAGACAGCGCGTGAGCTGGCAGAAATGTCCGTCATGTTCCGCACAGCGCATTCGAGCGTGCCGCCCTTTATTGATGTGGCCCTGGACAGAGTCTGCCCGGTGTTGCGTGCCATGCGTCATGGTGATGGTGGTCTGGCTGTTTTTAATGGTTCCAACGAGCGTTACAGCGCGATGGTGGAAGATGTTCTGGCGCAGGGATCAAGGCAGAAGCTGATTGCGCCCGCCATGCATCAGGGGAAATTTACCCGGCTGGCTCTCGGAAAGTCTCTGCTGATTGTGGATAGCGGTGCGCCTCCACCGACCAGTTATGATCAGGCAGCGCATGCTGGCACGTTGTCTTTCGAGTTTTCAAACCAGCGGCATCGTCTTTTCGTTAATTGCGGCAGTGCGCAGGTGGGGGCATGGGCGCAGGCGCTGAGAGCCAGTGCAGCGCATACGGTTCTGGTCGCGGATGGTCTGTCGTCCTCAGACTTCGGGCCTGACGGACATGTCACGCGGCGTCCGGCGCATGTCACATGCGAGCATCAAAGCAGTGGGGAAGCCCATTGGCTGGATCTGTCTCATGACGGGTATCATCCGCCGCTTGGAATGAAGTGGACGCGACGTCTTTACCTTGGGGCGGACGGAGAAGACCTGCGCGGGCAGGAAGTTCTTGAAGGTGAGCGCGAGACGCCGTTCGCGCTGCGGTTCCATATTCACCCGGACGTGCATGTCACACGAGACGACGAAGATATCATTCTTCAGGTGGGTGGCATGATCTGGCGCTTCCGTCAGAAGGGCGGCATGTTGCTGCTCGAAGATGACGTCTATCTGGCGCGCGGTCGGCGTGAAAAGACCAAGCAGATCGTTATTGCTTCTCTCAGGCGCGTTGTTCCTGCGGCGGAAGAGATAGCCGAGAATGGTGGAGAAGCGCAGGAAAGTGCCAAACCTGCGGCACCCTCAAAACCACTTCAGGTTGTCTCCCAGACTGTCACCTGGCTTCTGGAACGTATCCCGGAATAAAGGTGCTGTTGTGAAAATCCTTGAAATCACAAACGTTGATTTCTCTCTGCGCCAGTTCCTGTTTCCCTTAATGAAGGCGCTTCGTGCCGCCGGGCATGAGGTTCAGGGAGCCTGTGCGGAAGGCCCCCATCTGGCGCCAGTACGTGCAGGTGGGTTTGTCGTTCATGCAGTGCCGATGGCGCGCTCATTGTCACCGGTTGCGCAGCTTCGCGCGTTTGTCGCGCTCATCCGGCTTATTCGTCGGGAGAAGCCTGACGTCGTGCATGGACATATGCCCATCAGTGGCATTCTGGCGCGGTTTGCTGCGCGTCTTTGTGGTGTCAGGATCATTGCCTACACCTGTCATGGTTTCCTGTTCAATCAACCTGGACCTTTGGCCCGCCGGGTGCTCTCCGTTGTTCTGGAATGGGCCGCAGGTCGGATTACGGATCTGTACATGACCGTCTCGGTTGAAGAGGCACGGGATGCGCGACGCCTGCACCTGAATGCGCATCCCGTTGCTATTGGTAATGGACGTGACCCCAAGCGCTATCATGCTAATCCCTTGGTACGGGCCCGTATCCGTAGGGAGTTGGGTGTTCCGGAAGATCGCCCCGTGGTCATCGTGGTGTCGCGACTTGTGCGCCACAAAGGCCATCCGGAGCTTCTCCGAGCCATGGAAGATGTGCCAGGAGCTGAACTCTGGGTTGTGGGGGAGCGGCTGCCATCTGATCATGGCGATGCCCTCGGGCCCGCGTTTGACAGAGCCAGACAGCTTTTAGGCCCGCGGTTGCGGATGCTGGGTTATCGGGAAGATGTGCCGGATCTTCTTGCCGCCGCAGACGTGTTTGCGCTTCCAAGCCACTTTGAAGGGCTTCCCATGTCCGTCATTGAAGCGATGCTGACGGAATTGCCTGTAGTGGCGACTGATGTTCGCGGTCCACGAGAACAGGTCGTCGATGGACAGACCGGCTTTCTGGTGCCTCCCGGCCTCTCTGCGCCATTGGCCCGCGCGCTGAGAACAGTGACACAGGATCTACCTCTGGCGCGTGCTATGGGAGAGCGGGGACGTCAGCGCGCAGTTGCGTCCTATAGCGAAAAAAGGCTCATGGACCTCGTGGTGCGTCTGATCGAGGCTGAAGCGCGATAGACGCTTTTCTCGAAATTCTCTGGTATTTCCTGGTTATTCCGAAATTTTGATTTTCGCCTTTCAGGAAAACAACGAGAATAGGCACGTTCTATTTGGAGAGGGACGATGTCTGACGAAACGAGTGTTCAGACTGACGGGAATAGCCGGTCAGGTGTTCTTCTGGCGCGCCGCACGGTTCTTTCGGGGGCGGCGGGGCTGGTCTGTCTTGGTGCTGCCAAAGCCAAAGCGGCTCAGCCTCAGGGGGCTGTAGAGCCGCCGAGTGTTATCAGCCAGCCACCTAGAGCGTGGGGCGAGAAAGCAGGTCCCAGTTATCTGCCTGACCCTGACGTGATTGCGATTGATCCCTCGTTTCGTGATTTGACGTATTTCGCGGCTCCCATTCGTCGCGTGTGGGATCAGGGCGGCTGGCTGGAAGGTCCTGCATGGAGCAGTGAAGGGCGCTTTCTGGTTCTCAGTGATGTTATTCGCTCCCGTGCGTTACGCTATATTTGGGAAGCTGGAGAAATCACGGATTTCCGCCCCGATGGCTATGCAGCCAATGGGAACTGCTTTGATTTCGATGGCCGGCTTGTTGTCTGTGAAGATTTTTTCCGGCGCGTCGTGCGGTGGGAGCATGACGGAAGCGTTAAGGTTCTCGCTGATAGGTTTGAAAGCAAGGGCCTGAATTCCCCCAACGATGTTGTGCCTCACCCCGACGGGAGCTTGTGGTTCACGGACCCCGGTTACGGCACGAACATTACGGAAGGTCATGCGGATGAACCCGGTGGGCCCACCAATCCGGACGGAAAAATTCGCTGGAATATTGGCCGTGAACTGACGGGTGAAATTGGGGGGACCAAACGACAGAGTGACCATGTCTTTCGCATTGCCCCGGATGGAACGCTTCAGGCCGTTTTGCAGGAAAAGGATCTACTTGATCCGAATGGCTTGTGTTTTTCTCCCGACTACAAAAAGCTTTACGTCGTTTCGACGCCTAAAGGGCCGGGGCAGAAAGCGGGTGGCGATCAGGCCATCCATGTCTATGACGTGAATGGCAGTAGCCTTACCAACGGGCGCATTTTTGCGGACATGAAGCTGAATGGCGCGCAGATGAACCCGGATGGCATTCGTGTGGATGTATTCGGGAACTTGTGGTGTGGCGCGTCGGGTCCGCTCGGCTTATGCGGGGTGTTTGTTTTTAATCCGGTGGGCAAGCTCATTGGTCGGCTTCGCTTGCCGCAGGGGTGCTCAAACCTGACGTTCGGTGGCCCGAAACGCGACCATCTGTTCATGTGCGCAGCCGGGTCACTGTTTGTGCTTCAGGTTGGCGTGCAGGGATTTGCGCCGTCCTGAACCGTCGTTGCGGCTGGGGTTAGAGCCAGCCGTTCTGCCGGGCGACGCGCCCGGCTTCAATCCGGTTACGGGCATCGAGTTTCTGAACAATTTCCGAGAAGTAGTTACGGACTGTCCCGGCGGACAGGGAGAGCTCTTCAGCAATCTCCTTGTTCGTTCGCCCGGCTTCAGCCAGACGGAGCATGGATCGTTCACGGTCTGACAACGGGTCGGGCAGAGCATCCCAGACAGACTCTGCCAGATCTGACGCAATGGCGCGGCCACCAGCAGCGACTTTCCGAATAGCATCGGCGAGTTGCGTAATCGGGGCATCCTTGAGCATGTATCCACGCACGCCTGCCTGAAGAGCACGGCGCAGATATCCAGCGCGGCCAAAGGTCGTCACGATCATGACACGGCTTGGAAGGCCCTGTTCCCGGATTTTTTCTGCCAGTTCAATGCCTGTCATGTTCGGCATTTCGATGTCCGTGATGATGACATCCGGGCGCAGGTCGGCCGCGAGCTGGAGCGCCCGTTGTCCATCTGGTGCGCGCCCCACGATCTGAATGTCTTCTTCAAGGCCAAGAAGCGCTTCAAAAGCATCCAGAAGCATGGCTTGGTCTTCGGCCAGAATAAGGCGGATCATGGGGTAATACTCGCTGTGAGTCGGAGGCCGCTTGAGGTATGGCTTAGCATTAAAGAGCCTCCCGCAGCGGCAAGACGTGTTCTCATGCCACGAAGGCCGTTTCCTTCCTGCGGAGGGGCCGGAGACCGGCCTGACTGCTGGGCGCCATCATCTTCAATGCGAATGGCACAGGGTTGCCCCCCAGCATCACAGTCAAAACTGATGGTGCAATGTCGCGCACCGGAATGACGGATCACATTCGTGACGGCCTCTCGCAATGCCATCGCGAGAACGCTGCTTTGTGGGTGATCTTCGAGACGCTCAGCGTGATGGATGGTCAGACTGATGGATGCTGCTTCAAGCGCCTTGCGGGCACGCTCCAGCTCATGCTGAAGGGACGCACCATTCATGCCGGTGACGGCCTCACGAACTTCTTTCAAAGACGTTCGGGCAATCTGTGTGATGTCCTGAAGTTCTCGCTGTGCGCGTGCGGGGTGCGTCTCGAACAGGCGGTTGGCCAACTCGGCTTTGACTGAAATGACCGTCAGGGAATGGCCCAGAAGATCATGTACATCCCGCGCGATACGTTCGCGCTCTGCTGTGGCGGCCAGAGTCCGGATTTCGTGTTGTGCCTTGCGGAGTTGCAGGTTTTGCAGGCCCAGCTTCCACTGCATCCACGTCCCGATATAGGTGATGATGCTAAAGAAGGCCCCGATGCTCGCGTGCAGCATGGATTTGTCCTGAAGCCAGACAAACGCGAACAGGGCGATCTGCAAACATACAATTGTCAGGACAGCTTGCCGCATCTGCCTGAAACAGGCGCACATGGCGGTGGCATAAATATTGAAGACCAGCCAGTCGCCCTGCGTCCATGCGGTCGCAAATCCGATAAGGGCCGTGAAGATAATCTCTGGCAGCCCATAATACCGGTCATTGCGGTAAGGCGCGAAATATAGCAGCAGGAAAATGCCTGTTGCCCCAGCAGAAAACAGGGCTGCCGGAAAGGTAGGTGCTCCATGGATCAACCAGGGAATAGGGTAGATCAGAAGATAAACGAGATAAGAGACCCGATACCGGTTGAAGCTCGGCCAGTTGTCCTCCTTGTTTCCAGGAAGCGGGATGAAGGTCTCTATTTCTGTCATGAGGGCAAAGCGTTCTTCGGCAGAAAGGACAGGGTTCCGGAATTGCGCAGACGGATAACGGCACCGACCCAGATGGCCAGAGCGGTGCCAAAGCCCGCGACTTCAAGATGTAGCGGTTCTGGAAGCAGGAAAGAAAGAGCTGACACGCTGACAATCACAAAACCCATGATGACATGAACGGGTTCGTGCATCGCGCGGCCCATAGGGATGTACGAAAGGCCAATAATGCATCCGAGCAGCGGGTAAAGCAGTTCCGGATGATGCGTGCTGCGGACGGAGGTTATCATCACAGTGATGGCAATGATGCGCATGATCTTTACACGGCGCAGCAGGGCCGCGTCCCAAATGCGCTCGGGGCGACACTGGATCAGGTCGCGTCTGGCAAACCCGGCAAGCAGGACTAGCGTGATGACAGCAATCGGGATGGCCATGGCCATTGTGGAAACATGCGCTGCCATGGCACCGCGTGCTGCCCAGACGACGGCGAACAGCAGTCCGGCGGCATCGGTGGAAAGAGCTTTCCAGTTTTTCTGATTTGGCACGACCGCAGACTCCACTGTTTCGGAAAGATTATGACACAAGCCATGATCCGAAACAGTGAAGGACGTCATGACAAGGTCATGACATCTGTCAGGTTCAGACCGGACGGATAAGAATGTGCTTCTTTTTGCCGGACGAGACCTTCAGCGTGCCCTCGCGTAAATCCTCAAGTGTGAAGGTCTGGTTTTCATCGGAAATGACGACGTCATTGACGCGGCCACCACCGCCACGGATCAGCCGACGAGCCTCCCCACCACTGGCGGCAAGACCGGCCTCCTGAAAGACGCGGAACGCCGGAAGACCTTCGGCCAGCATATTGGCGGGAAGATCGATTTCCGGAAGAGCGGCCGTTGTGGAGCCCTGTTCGAAGACCTTGCGGGCCGTCTCGGCAGCCTCTTCTGCAGCCGTGCGTCCGTGACAGATCGCAGTGGCTTCCGTGGCGAGGATCTTCTTGGCTTCGTTGATCTCGGCTCCTTCAAGTGCGCCCAGACGTTCGCATTCTTCAACGGGAAGATCCGTGAAGAGCTTAAGGAAGCGGCCGACATCGGCGTCTTCCGTGTTGCGCCAGAACTGCCAGTAGTCAAAGACCGAACGCTTCTCGGCGCGGAGCCATGTGGCGCCCTGTGCGGACTTGCCCATCTTTACGCCGGACGACGTGGTGACGAGAGGCGTGGTGAGACCAAACACCTGCTTGCCATCAGTGCGGCGCGTCAGGTCGATACCGGCAACAATGTTGCCCCACTGGTCCGAGCCGCCCATCTGAAGCACGGCTCCATGGCGGCGGTTCAGTTCACGGAAGTCGTAGGACTGAAGGATGGAGTAGTTGAACTCCAGAAACGTCAGGCCCTGCTCACGGTCCAGACGCTGCTTCACGCTCTCGAAAGACAGCATACGGCTGATGGAGAAATGAACGCCGACGTCCTGTAGCAGGTTGATGTAGGACAGCTTGTCCAGCCATTCCGCATTGTTGGCGAGGATCGCGCCGCTGGACGGGTCTTCATCGCTGAAGGTGATGAACTGGCGCAGGGACTGTTCAATGCCAGCGATGTTGTGCGCGATTGTATCGTTCGTCATGAGCGAGCGGGCTTCGTCACGGAAGGACGGATCACCAATCTTTGCCGTGCCGCCACCCATCAGGGCAATTGGGCGATGACCATGCTTCTGCAACAGGCGCAGCGCCATGATGGACATAGCATTGCCCACATGCAGGGAGTCCGCCGTCGGGTCGAAGCCTACATAGGCAGTAATCGGTCCAGCCAGCATGGCTTCATCGAGGGCGTCGAGGTCGGTGCACTGGAAAATCAGGCCACGTGCCTGGGCTTCGAGAAGGAACGGACTCTTTGGCATGGATCGGTCTTGCTGCTGCGCTGTCGGAAAAGGGGAAGGTCTCTCTATCATAACATCGCGCAAAGCACGACCGTCTGCCGGGTGACACTGGACGCAACGGGATGGTCATTGTTTGTCGCTTGAATGACGGCACAGTCGGTCACTAGAGATATGTTATATCGTAACATAATGTCTGAGTGTGTATTCTCCATGTCTGTCCGCCCTTTTCGGAAAGCTGTTCGTCCTTTTTATCCGGCTCTGATTGGCGGCATGATGTGGAGCCCTGTCGTCTTTGCAGATGACCGGACAGAGACCCTCAAGTCCTCGAAGTCCGAGGATATTGTTGTAACGGGATCTTATCTTGGAGGGGCGGGGAACAAGACCGCCAATCCGGTTCAGATCATTTCGGCGAAGGATATTCAGAAAACTTCGGCCATCTCCCTTGGAGATTATCTGACCCGTCTGCCCTCTGTCGGCTCATCAGGAACACCCAATACCCGCACGAACGGCGGTGGGGGCGTGTCCTGCACAGACCTGCGCAATCTGGGGCAGGGGCGTGTTCTGATTCTCATTGATGGCAAGCGCACGGCGATGAATGCCGGATCTGAATGTGTGGATCTCAACGCCATTCCCGTGCAGCAGATCGACCGGATCGAGATCCTGAAGGATGGGGGTTCCGAACTCTACGGAGCAGACGCTGTTTCAGGCGTGATCAACATTCGGTTGAAGCATGATCTGACGGGCGGAAACCTGACGATCAAGGGCGGCATCACACAATATGGAGACAGTCGATCGGGGCTGATTTCTGGTTACAAGGGCTTCAATTTCGATCATGGCCGGGGCAACGTCACCCTGTTTGGTCAGTACGACACGACTGGACCAATTTCTTCACGGGATCGACGATGGGCTGCGCTGCCGCAGAACGACAATCCGGCTTCTGGAGCGCCAGGTTTTGGCTCCTCCATTATCCCATCAGGCGTGGCGTTTAACCCGGTTACGGGGAAGCGCATGGTCCCTGACGGCAATGGCAGTTTTCGGGCCTTTCAGTCTTCAGATCTGTATAATTTCGCTGAAGGCTCAATGCTCCAGAACTATCATCAGAATGCGGCCTTGTCTGGTGATGCCCATTATGATCTGAACGCACACATCACGCTGTATTCCAACGTTCGTTACAGTCACACTACGGCCTCCCGGCAGCTATCCCCTTCTCCTGTGCAAGGGAGCATCCCGCCTTCCAGTCTTCCGTCTTCCTGGATCATTCCAGCGGATAGCCCTGATAATCCATGGGGTAAGGATTACGCTGTGACGAAGCGGATGGAAGATGTCGGATACCGGCAAAATGATTTTGCTGTGGATACCTGGACGGTCATTGGTGGTGCCAAAGGACGCATTGTCGGAGACTGGCAGTATGATGCCTCCATGACTTACGGCGTCAGTCAGTTGACGGCGCAGACGCAGAATATGGTCAACTATCGCCATCTGCTGGAAACGACAGGCACGGAACAGCTTGATCCGTCCAGTTCTTCGAGTGCGGTGCGATACAACCCGGATATCTGCGTGGCTGCTTCAGGATGCGTTCTGCAAAACCCGTTTGCGCCGTATTCAGAGCAGGCGGCGGACTATGTTCGGTTCACTCAGCATGATCATGCAGATTACCAGATGCGGGACGTCAATCTGCGCTTCCACAATAATCGCGTTGTCAGCTTGCCGTATCGACATGGCGGTCAGATCGGTCTGGCTTTCGGGATGGAACACCGAAGCGAACAGCTTAGCTACAAGCCGGACTCCATAGTCGAGCGTGGCGACTCAACGGGTGCAACCACGGCTTATACCGGTGGTGGCTTTCATGTGACGGAAGGATATGTCGAAGGGAAAATCCCGCTTCTCGAACATGCTTTTCTGGCCCGGGACCTGACGGTGGATCTTCAGGGGCGTATTTCTGCCTACAACACGTTTGGAACGACAAAGAATTGGAAGGTCGGGCTGCACTGGGCACCGGTTCAGGACATCGCGTTTCGCGCCACTCTGGGAACGTCCTACCGGCAGCCGAGTATCTATAGCCTCTACGGTGGTCGCACGCTGAGTTATCCGTCTGCGTCCGATCCATGCAGTCAGGCCGGAGCCTATGGTGCGCGGGCCGGTACTGTCCGGGCACGGTGCGTGTCTGAAGGGATCAATCCCGAGACGTTCAATTCGGCGTTCGTGGGGCAGTTGCCCACGCTGTCGGGCGGAAATGCGGCTTTGAAGCCAGAAACGGGCCGTACCTATACAATCGGAACAGTCGTCACACCGCACTGGGTGCCGCATCTCTCGCTGTCCGTCGAATACTGGCACTACACGTTGCAGAACATGATTTCCGCACCGAGTACGCAGTATATTCTGGACGGATGCTATACGGGAACGGAACCACAGCTTTGCTCCCTGGTTTCGCCTCGTTCCACAAACGGACAGCTCACGGCCATTTCTGCCGTTCAGCAGAACCTTGGTGGCCTGCGAACGAATGGCCTGGATATTGATCTGACATACCGAATGCGTTTGGGGCGGCGTGACAGTCTGTCCTTGTCTGAAAACTATCAGCAGTTGATTGGGTATTTCCAGCAGTACACGCCGGGTGGCGCATGGCGGAATTACACAGGTCGACTGCTCTATCTGGCTGGAAGCGGCATGCCGCGTGAGCGGAGCTACACTACGGTCAGCTGGCAGCATGGCGCGTTCAGCCTGACCTACATGGTGCAGTATATTGGCGGGATGCACTGGAATGACGGCACGAACGATCTGGCACCGCAGACGGCAGGGCGTACGCGCTCACCGGGCGTTTTCCTTCAGGATGTGACGGTGGGATATCGATCGGGTCGATGGACGTTTAATACGGGCATCAACAACCTGTTCAACAGGCAACCGCCTTTCGTGGTAGACGGGGCTTCCAATACGGCTGTGGCGCAGTATTCGGGCTTTATTCCCGGACGCTATGTGTTTGCGCAGGTTGGGGCTGATTTCTGAAGACTGCCCGAAGGTATTCGCTGAAAATGTCTTGGCGCCAGAATTTCTGTTCCGATCAGTTATTCGTTTTCGTAAGGCCAGTCTGACCGGCTCAGTCGATAGGGTGCAAAACAGTAGCTGAGGAGCCCGAGAACAAGCGCTGTCATAGCCAGATATGCGGCATATCTGACGCTCAGCAGAAAAGGCGAACACATCTGGATCAGAAGGAGCGGGGCGAGATTAAAGGCAAAAACGACTGATTTTGGGGGCGCGCGCATGATCACGAACGGCAGGGCGGAGCAAAGGGTCATGCCGCCGACAAGTACGATCAGGTCCAGCGCCTCAAAGATGGCAGTTGCAGGAAGCAGAGGCTTCAGGACTGCATAAGGTACGACAAGGGTAAGCACCCGGATGGGGGTGATGATCAGCATTCGGGAGAGTTTGGCTCTGAAAACGGCCCGTACAAACTCCAGTCTGCTGCCAAAACGCCCTGTAACAAGAAGGAGCGGCCAGTGCTGTCGGTCCAATAGCCACTTGTCCCCGATGACCAGCATGACGCAGCCCGTTCCCACGGACTTGACCCAGGCCGAACTGAAACTGCGATGGGCGAGAAACGCCTCTATCATTGCAAAGACAGACAGTGTCACTGGAATGAGAAACAGGCTGACCAGGATGTCGGTTCTGAAAGTGACGGGGGTGACGGGCGCAAGAAGCATCTGACGGAGTTGATAAGGCGTCAAAGAACGCTGTGTGGGAGGTCTTGCGCGACTGGAATGTGTTGTCTCTGCCGGAAGAGACTGTCCTGTCTCATGAGCGGCCGGTGCAAGGGGTTTGCTGCCATAAAGTCGGTTCGGGAGGGACAGGATACTGCCGATCAGTGCCATGAACAGAATGATGCTGGCGGGAATAGTCAGAACAGCAGGGCGTGTCAGCATCCAGTAGGTAGCATCTGAGACGAGTACCAGTGCGAACTGCCCAACCATCAAGGCCACCCCGAAGAGAAGAATGGCGACCCGTTTTTTGCCAGATTGCTCACGCGGGGGAGCGTACCACTGCACAGTTGAGGGGATGGCGTTGAAAAGGATAAAGAAAAGGGCGTCGTGGAAAGGAACCGGCAGCAGTCTCATCAAGCCGGCGAGCCCCAGAATGATCACGCTTGCGACAATGCTGGCGGCCCGTGCTTCGGCAAGGGCCAGTCCAGGGATGGACGGAGCCTGTGAGCCGCTGATCTGATTGTTCGTATGAAGCTGGAGCACACTCTGAACGACCATCACGACGAGGATCACATAGAAAACGTTGGTGTGCGACAAAGCCTCCGTCAACGTTTCATGTCTGAGCAGACCATGCAGGTCCCAGAGAGTGGAAAGAGCGGCAATCATCCAGCAGGCGAGCATCAAGATCATGTAGTTGCCGCGCAGGAACGTCGCCGTGGCGTAGATGCCAAGCGCCCGGCGCAGGTCTGACCATTCCAGTGGGGAGAGACGAAGCCACGTCATGGATCAGGAAGCTCGCGTCGCGGTGATTTCAAGGAAGGCATCCTCGAAATCAGGAACAGACACCGTAGTTCCTTCAGGCAGTAGGATGTCTTCTGACCATCCATGCACCAGAAGCCCCGTTTCGCGCTGGCCGATAATCTGGAGGGGGACGTTATCGAGGATGTGCGGTGTTGCGTGATCCAGCCAGCGTGTTGTGGCGCGGAACACAGGGGTTGGAACATCCAGCACAACCTGACCTTGACGCAGGAACAGAAGGCGGGAGCACAGGCGTTCCAGATCTGACAGGATATGCGAGGAAATCAGGACGCTGGCCCCTGTGCGCTGGGCGTAATCTCCCAAAAGATTCATGAAATCCCGGCGGGCGTGCGGATCCAGACTGGCCACGGGTTCATCCAGCACCAGAAAGTCCGGCTCGTGACGCATGGCCAGCAGGATTGCGAGGCGCTGGCGCTGACCACCGGAGAGGTTTTTGACAATTTTCTTGGGATCAAGGTCGGCCCAGCGAAGAACGGCGGGATCAATCGGTGGCAGTGTACCGTAGAACGCACCAATGTAATCAATGAGCTTACCAACAGTGAACGCCGAGAATCCCGTCATGGTCTGCGGAACGAAGCCTGTCCGGGCTCGCAGCTCTCTCGGGAGTTCCAGAACGTTTTGACCGAACAGGTCCACAGAGCCCGTATCCGGCACAAGGAAGCCCATCAAACATCCGATGAGGGTGGATTTTCCGGCCCCGTTTTTTCCGAGCAGCGCGACGGTTTCGCCAGGTGCTATAGTGAATGATACGCCATCAAGAGCTGTGAAGCTGCCGAAGCGCTTGGAGAGGTCCGTCACGCGGACGGGGAGGACATCTTGCCGGGTGCTCATGTAACAATCGTTACATAATGTATATGAACCGGCAAGAGCCCTAAAAGAAAAGGCCCGCGTCCCGGAGGGCGCAGGCCTTTTTCTTCATGGAACTGTCAGATTTGTTCAGTCGGCGGCCAGTGCGAGAGCCTTGCGGCCACGCATGGTCATGACGTGATCTTCCAGTGCTTCTCCAACGCGCTCAGCCTGCTTGGCGAAAATGTGGTCGGCATCGTCGAAGATACGATAATCGACCGTCACATTCTTCTGCGTGTTGAGCTTGTCGACCAGCTTGCGGATGCCTGGCTCGGGAGCCATTTCGTCCTTGCCGCCAGCGATCATCAGACCACTACACGGACAAGGTGCAAGGAAGCCGAAGTCATAATCATTGGCTGGAGGTGCAACGCTGATCCAACCACTGATTTCCGGGCGGCGCATCAGAAGCTGCATGCCGACGAACGCCCCGAACGAGTATCCGGCGATCCACAGTTCGCTGGAGTTCGGGTTGACCATCTGCATCCAGTCAAGTGCTGCAGCTGCATCGGAGATCTCGCCAATGCCACCATCGTAGCGGCCCTGCGAACGGCCTACGCCGCGCGAATTGTAGCGCATGACCGAGAAGCCCATCTTCTCGAAGTGGCGATACATCGTGTACGTAATACGATTATTCATGGTGCCGCCGTGAAGCGGGTGTGGGTGCAGCACCAGGGCAAGGGGAGCGTTTGGTTCGCTGGAGTGGTGGTAACGACCCTCAAGCCGGCCATCTGGGCCGGCGAACATCACTTCAGGCATGAATACTCTCGCTCTATGTCCGGCAGGATTACGGCCCTGCCTTCCGGTGGGCGTCTGTATATCGAGTTGAAAGCCAGAATTTCCACCAAAATCGACTCGGGATTGCGATTCCTGCAACTCTGCACGATCTAGAGAACATGACGAACGCATCTGCTCCGACCTATCTTGACGCCAATGCAACCGAGCCTCTGCGCCCCGCAGCGAGGGAGGCTGTGCTGTACGGTCTGCTGCTGTCCGGCAATCCGTCTTCGGTCCACGCGGAAGGGCGCGAAGCCAGGCGATGTCTTGAAGATGCCCGTAGTCGTATCAGTGCGGGTTTCGGGCGGATTTCCGGGACCTGCGTGTTCACGTCAGGTGGCACGGAAGCTGATGCAATGGCCATTCATGCGTTCGGTCAGGGGCGTCGGGTCCTGATCGGCGCAACGGAGCATGATGCCGTTCGTAAAGCCGCCCCGGATGCGGACGTTATTCCGGTGAATGACCAGGGCATTCTGGACCTTGAAACTCTCCGTCTGCGTCTTGCGGATGGCGCGCCAACACTTGTCTGTGTCATGGCCGCCAATAACGAGACCGGGGTTTTGTCGCCACTCGAGGATGTGGCTGCACTCTGCCGCGACTCGGGTGCACATCTGCATGTGGATGCGGTTCAGAGCGCTGGGCGACTGCCTTTCAGCCTGACTGAGTGCAGCGTTGCTCTCTCGGGGCACAAGATGGGCGGACCAAAAGGCGCAGGCGCGTTGCTGCTGCCACTGGATGAACCGATTGATGCCCTGATGGTGGGGGGCGGTCAGGAGCGCGGTCGGCGAGGAGGAACGCAGCCTTTGCCAGCTATTCTGGGCATGGCTGCTGCTTTTGAGGAGGCGCACGCGCAGGACTGGTCCGCTATTGAGGCATTGCGTGAGCGCGTCGAACAGGTGGCAATGGCAGCGGGAGCCCGTGTTGCCGGGCGTGAGGTCGCTCGCCTGCCGAATACAAGCTGCCTGATCCTCGACGGGGTAGCCGCACAGGTGCAGCTCATGACGCTGGATATGGAAGGATTTTGTGTTTCTGCCGGTTCGGCATGCTCTTCTGGAAAAGTCGCGGCATCTCATGTGCTGACGGCGATGGGAGAGACGACCGGGGCCTCTCAGGCCATACGAGTGTCGTTGCCGTGGAATGTGAGGGCAGGGCAGGTTGACGCGTTTTGCGATGCCTATGAGCGTATGGCGCGTCGTTTGAATAAACGTTAAGGCGCGCTCATGTGGTCATTTTCCAGCCTGAGTTTCCGGGCCTGCTCTAGAAGGGCGCTCCGGGCGTTGATCCATCGGCCTAAAGGGGAAATGAGGCTGAGGAGTAGAATACCGAAGGCGAGGGCAAACAGAGTGCTGCCAAGGGGGATCAGGTCCATGAGGCATTCTCTGCCTGAAACAGGGTTCGAGACTGAAAAGCCCATCTATATCTGGAACCGTAACGATCTGTGTTGGTCAGTGGAAGGTATAGCGTGATTTATCTGGACTATTTTTCCACAACGCCCTGCGCCTCTGAGGTTGTGGAAGCCATGCTGCCCTGGTTCGCGGAGGATTTTGGGAATCCACACAGTGTTCATGGCCCGGGTCAGAAAGCGGCGCAGGCTGTCGATGCAGCACGCCACACTATCGCTGACCTGGTCGGGGTTGAAGCCCGGGAGCTCGTTTTTACGTCTGGAGCCACCGAAGCAAACAATCTTGCCATCAAGGGAGCCGCTCGCCACCTGAAGCGCACGGGAGATGAGCGTCGTCGTGTCATTACCGTCTCTACTGAGCATAAATGCGTTCTGGAATCCGTGCGGGATCTGGAGACTGAAGGCTTTGACCCTCTTATCCTGGGAGTGGACGGGCAAGGGCGTGTTGATCCGGAGGCTCTGCGGGAGGCACTGGCGGTGCCGACACTGCTTGTCAGCATCATGACGGCAAATAATGAGACGGGCATCCTGCAGGACATTCCACTCCTGTCACGAATCGCCCATGAGGCTGGAGCGTTGTTTCACACTGACATGGCGCAAATGGCCGGGAAGCTGCCTGTTTCACTGGACGGTATCGATCTGGCGTCTTTTTCCGCGCACAAGATGTATGGCCCCAAGGGGATCGGTGCCCTGTATGTGCGGCGTCGTCCCCGTGTGCGACTACAGCCGCTTTTTTCCGGGGGAGGGCAGGAACGGGCCTTCCGTTCAGGCACGTTGCCCACCCCTCTTGTCGTGGGGTTCGGGAAAGCTGCGGAGCTGGCGAAACGAAGATTGGACGTGGATATTTTGCAGATTTCCGCCCTGCGGGATGATCTGTGGCGCCAGATTGAAACGGCACTTCCAGGATGTGAACTGAATGGACGTGAAGTTTCGCGCCTGCCAGGTGCGCTGAATTTCTGTCTGCCGGAAGGCGTGCGGGCGATGGACATCCTTGAACGGGTCCCGGAAGTTGCCATGTCTACAGGGTCAGCCTGCTCGGCCGCAGAAATTACCCCCTCTTATGTGCTGACGGCGATGGGACTTTCTGCAGAGAAAGCATCGCGGTGCTTGCGCCTGTCGGTCGGACGCTCTACCTCCAAGCCCGGTATTGACCGTGCGGCGGCTCTTTTGATCGAGGCTGTCCGTACCTGCCAACCTTCAAGAGACTGAAACAAGACGGACAGCCCATGCCCAAGATGACCTTTATCGAACGTGACGGTTCCCGCCGTGAAGTTGACGCGCCTGTCGGCCTGTCGGTGCTGGAAATCGCTCACAAGCATGACATTGACCTCGAAGGCGCCTGCGAAGGCTCTCTGGCCTGTGCGACGTGCCATGTCGTGGTGGACCCGGAATGGGCTGGCAAGCTGTCCGAGCCGACCGACGATGAAGAAGACATGCTGGATCTGGCCTTCGGCCTTGAGCAGACGTCCCGTCTGGGCTGCCAGATTGTCATGACCGAAGATCTGGACGGCCTGACCGTTCAGCTTCCAAAGGCGGGCTGAGACCATGCGTATCCTCGTTGCCATGTCGGGAGGCGTGGACAGCTCCGTAGTGGCCGCGCTGCTCAAAAGGCAGGGCCACGAGGTGATCGGCGCGACCCTCCAGCTTTACGATCACGGTCAGGCGTCCAAGCCGGGCGCCTGCTGTGCCGGGCGGGACATCATGGATGCCCGCGCCGTGGCGGATAAGCTGGATTTCCCGCATTACGTCATTGATGCGGAAAGTCGCTTCCGGGACAGCGTGATTGAGAACTTCGCGGATGCGTATGCGCGTGGGGAAACTCCCGTGCCGTGCGTGGCCTGCAATCAGGGCGTGAAGTTCACAGATCTTCTGGGCATGGCCCGCGATCTGGGCTGTGAAGCGATGGCGACCGGGCATTACGTCCGGCGTGTTGAAGGTCCGTCTGGTGCTGAAATGCATCGCCCTGTCGATGCAGAGCGGGACCAGACCTGGTTCCTGTTCGCGACGACGAAAGACCAGCTTGATTACCTGCGCTTCCCGCTCGGCGAGATGCCGGACAAGGCGCATGTGCGTGAACTGGCTCAGGAGCTTGGACTGGAAATCGCGGCCAAGCCGGACAGTCAGGATATCTGCTTCGTTCCAAGCGGGTCTTACGTTGATATCGTGGAAAAGCTTCGTCCTGAAATCCGGGGTGAAGGCGAGATCGTGGATGAACAGGGCAAGGTCCTTGGGCATCATGAAGGCGTTGCGCGCTATACGGTTGGGCAGAGTAAGCGTCTGGGAGACATCCATACGGCCGTTGGCGAACGCCAGATGGTGACGCGGATTGATGTGCCCAAGCGCCGGATTGTTGTTGGACCCCGCGTTCAGGCGACCGAAGTTGAGACGCGCAAGGCGATCCGTCTGCGGGACATGAACTGGCTGATTGATGCTCCGCCGGAAGGTGTCTCCTGTGGTGTGCAGATCCGTGCCCGGGAGAAGCTCCGGGATGCGGTTGTGAAGCCTCTTGAGAATGGTGGCGCGCTAGTCGAACTGCTGGAGCCAGCCATGCCGGCCCCGGGGCAGGCCTGTGTTCTGTATGATGGGAGCCGTGTTCTGGGCGGCGGGTTTATTCTGACGGGAGCGTAAGCGTGGCAGGGACACTTCTGATCGGGTCGCGGCGGTATTCGTCTTGGTCTTTGCGTGGCTGGCTGGCCGTAAAGCTGGCGAAGCTGGATGTGGAAGAGAAGGTTATTGCTCTCAAGGGTGGTGGCAAGACCACGGAAATCCACGCGCTGTCTCCCAACAAGCTGGTGCCGTATTTGCAGCACGATGGGGCGCATGTCTGGGAAAGTCTGGCCATCTGCGAATACTGCGCCGAGCATGAGCCGTCTCTTTGGCCGCAGGACCGTGTGGTGCGTGCTCATGCCCGCAGCGTCAGCGCCCAGATGCACGCCGGTTTCCGCCCGATCCGGCAGAATTGTCCGATGGATGTGGAGCGTGTTCCAGCGCCTTTGTCAGAAATCAGCGAAGACCTGGCCAAGGATGTTGCTCTGTTAAGCGAGACCCTGAAGGGGGCACTTCTGCGCTCCGGCACGGCCACGCCGTATCTGTTCGGGGACGTCCTGACGGTGGCTGACTGCATGTATGCGCCCGTCGCTATCCGGATTCACACGTATCAACTTAATGTTGACCCCGTTGTAAAAGCTTGGGTTCAGAGCATGTTGCACCATCCGCTCATGAAGAAATGGTACAGGCTTGCGGATGCAGAGCCTGCTGAGTGGCGACTGAGTTACGAAGACAAATAAGGGTCTGGCTTCGTTCAATGGTGAACGAAGCCCATTCCAGTTTGAAGGGCGGTGCGAAACACATCAGACCAGATGCTGTTGCTGCCACCACCGCGGCCTCCACCAAGGCCCCCGCCCGTCTGATTGAACGATGGGGCGTGGTTGCTGTCAGCAGTTTCGGACATATCGGATGGTGCATGCGATGCGCAGCTTGCGAGCAGGAGCATACTGCATCCCAACAACAGTCGTTTCACATCTGTATTCCCTACCCGTAATGTCCGCCTTGTAAGTCACCTGTGGAAAAGCAGGTGTCATGTCAGGAAGTATCAGGAAGCGTAAGCAGATCTGACGAAACTCCGGTTCCAGCAGCACGCTGTTACAGTTGGACGGACAGGGAACCGCGAAACCGTGACAGCAAGACTTTCACCTGAGCAAAAACAGGCCCGGCGCGCGGGTCTGCATTATGTGGACAGGACGGAACCAGGAATTACCCGCAGACGAGCCGGAAAAGGCTTCGCCTATTACGATCCTTCCGGGGAGCGCATCACGGATCAGGACGTTATCGGGCGCCTGAAACGCCTGGGGATTCCTCCGGCTTATCGCGACGTCTGGATCTGTGCTGATCCTGATGGTCATCTGCAAGCTGTTGGCACAGATGCGCGGGGGCGGTTGCAGTATCGCTATCATCCCAAATGGAGGGAAACACGGGACGTTGCCAAGTTTGGCCGAATGCTTGTCTTCAGTGAGCATCTTCCTGCCTTGAGAGCGCAGGTTGCAAAAGATCTGGCGCGAAAGACGCTGGACCGGGACCGTGTTCTGGCCGCGATTGTCTTCATCATGGAACGGACTATGGCTCGGATCGGAAATGACCGGTACGCGCGAGAAAACCGTAGCTATGGCCTTACGACGCTGCGGCACCGGCATGTTGATGTGACCGGAAAGCACGTCACGCTTGATTTCAGGGCCAAACATGGGATTGAGCAGCATCTGGATTTGTCTGACGCCCGGCTGGCGCGGCTTGTGTCACGGCTCGAAGATCTCCCGGGGCAACGTCTCTTCCAGTATCTGGATGAGAACGGTGAACGCCACGATGTGCATTCACAGGACGTGAACGACTACCTTCAGACCATCACTGGTGAAGACATTACGGCCAAGGATTTTCGCACTTGGGCCGCTACGCAGCTTGCCGCCGTCACGCTCTGTGCCTTCAGTGGGTACGATACCAAGGCAAAAGCCAAAAAGCAGGTTGTTGAGGCCGTGAAATCCGTGGCTGCCCGGCTTGGAAATACGCCTGCGGTCTGTCGCAAGAGCTATATTAATCCCTGTGTGGTGGATGGGCATCTGGACGGGACTTTGAGGGCCGCGTTTCAGAAACGGGCACAGGATGTTCTGGATATGCCGGAGCATGGATTATCGGCTGAGGAAGCAGCGGTGACGGGCTTCCTGGCAAACCGTTTGCCGCACCTTCGAAATAACGGCTCATCAAAGTCCTGAACCGCAGTATGTTGAAATCTTTCGCAGGAAACTCTGCCTGTTACAGAAGCTTCTGTTTCTGACGGACCGGATAAAAATGCGTCGCAACGGAATTGATGGCTGGCGACGGAAGGTCAGTGCATGATGCACTGTCAGGAGGAGAAGAACGGATGAACTCGCTGGGTCTTTTTGCCTTGCTGATGCTGGGAGCGACGTGTTTCGGGGTTTTGAACGAGCGCCTTTTCAAGCTTCCTCTGACGATCGGTATCCTTCTGATCAGCATGGTCATCTCCATGTTGATCATGCTGATCAACCCTCTGGTTCCAGGCTACGACCTTCAGCACATCCCCCGCACTCTTCTCGGTCAGGTCAATCTGCCGGAAACTCTTCTGGAGGGGGCGCTGTCTTTCCTGCTGTTTGCTGGCGCCATGCAGGTCAATCTCGGATTGTTGCTCTCACGGGGAAAAGCTGTTGCCGCGTTGGCCATTCTGGGCACAGTTCTGGCAGTGGGGCTGCTGGCAGGCGCAGCATGGTTTGTCTTCCCGCTATTGGGCATGAATGTTCCCTTTAGCTGGTGTGTCGTTCTGGGCGCTATTCTTGCCCCAACTGACCCGGTTTCCGTCGTGGGAATGCTGCGTCGTCTGGGGTTGCCGGAAGCCCTTCAGGCGACTTTCGCCGGGGAAAGTCTGTTTAACGATGGTGTTGGCATCGTGATGTACGGGACCGTCATCGGCCTTGCGACCGGAGACGTGCACAGCGTTGCAATGACGGATTTTGTGGTGCGCTTTCTGGTGGAAGCAGTCGGTGGAGGCCTGCTGGGGGGCGTTTTGGGATGGATCGCTCTGAAAATCATTCGGGGCGTAGAGGACATGCAGATAGATCTGCTGGCCTCTCTGGCCCTGGCAACGGGAACTTACAGTCTTGCCAGTTCTCTGCATATGTCCGGCCCTATCGCCGTCGTTGTGGCTGGGATGTGGTTGGCCACGGATGCTGGCAAGCGTGCAATCCCCGAGCACTCCCGCCAGGAACTCACCACCTTCTGGGGCCTGATCGACGAAATTCTGAACGCGCTGTTGTTCTTGCTGATCGGTTTCGAACTTCTTGAGATCACGCCGCATCTGCCCAATCTCGTGGCGACGCTCATCATCATTCCCCTGTCTGTGATTGTCCGCGGGTTGAGCGTGTTCCTATCCACGATGCCGGTTCATCTAAAAAAGGGTGAGCGTGGCAGGGCTCTCGGCGTTTTGACCTGGGGAGGGCTGCGGGGCGGGATTTCAGTCGCACTGGCATTGGGGCTGCCTCCTGGGGGGCTGAGGGAGACGCTGCTGCCGGTGTGCTACGGGGTAGTGGTCTTTACAATCATCGTGCAGGGACTGACGATGGAGAAGGTGGTCAATCGGCTTTATCCGAAAGCCACCAATTGAGTTTATGCCTGCTGAGAGATGTTGGCAGACGGAAAATGGATCGGCAGGAGTGCAGTAAAATGGTGACTTTAAAGCATATGATGGGTGTGCTGATGGTGGCTGGCGCTGTTATGGGAGCGTCTGGCAGTGCATCTGCGGCCAGTGGATTTCCTGGGCAGGCGGGTTGCTGGACAGCTCTTCCGGGTGAAGATGAACGACCGGAAGTAACATGCCGCAGTTTCACGGAAGATCTGCTGAAAAGCCTGGAAAAAGCGACACCAGCGCAGGTGACGTCCCTTCTGGGCGTTCCAGGCAAGGATCACAAACCAACATATTTCGAGAGCGCGAACAGAACGCCCGGAGCCTATAATGGCTATGTGGAACTGACTTATACCTCAGGCCATGTCTCGGATCTCTCTGCCGTGCTAACGCAGGTTCAGCCAAACGGTATGGCGAGTGAGGAAAAGGATTATCAGTGGGGCGTCAATAAAGCTGGATGCTCCGATTTTCCGGGAAGCAAGAAAGCCTGCGACACATCCAATTAAGAACGCCGCTCTGGATCAGTCTCGCAGATCCAGAGCCACCAGTCTTTCACGACAGGTGATAAACAGACGTCGGTTCTCTGGGCCTCCGAATGCACAGTTTGTAGGTGGCCAGGGAAGAGGGACGAAACCCAGGGTACATCCTGACGCGTCGATGACGTAAATTCCGTCGTCTGCTGCGGTCCAGACCCATCCGCGATGGTCTATGGCCAGACCGTCCGGGACACCATTTTCTGTGCTGTAGAAGGGGCGTTTTCCCGTCAGTTTTCCATGGCGACCGACATCGAATGCATGGATGTGGCAGCCTTGCCCGCCGATTTTTCTGGATGTGTCCGTTACGTATAACGTTTTCCTGTCTGGCGAAAATGCCAGAGCATCAGGCTGATCCAGATCAGCCACGCGCGTTAGATCGCCAGTCTTCCGGTCATATCGGTAGACACTGCGATGGGGTAGCTCGGGGGGCGCTATATACCCCTCTCTTGCGGAGTGGATGCCGAATAAGGGGTCGGTAAACCAGAGTGTATGGTTGGGGCCGGTGATAATGGCGTTCGGGGCGTTGAGGCGGCCGCCCTCATAGTGCGTGATGAGGGGGAGTGCTTCCTGAGCGCCCTGTGAAAAACTGATACAGCGTCGTCCCTGTTCGCAATGTATCAGCGTGCCTTCCGGGAGGAGGGCATTGCCGTTGATAAACCACGTGGGATCAAGAATGGTGTGAACATGCCCATCGGGGTGCCATGCCATGACCCTGCGCGATACGACATCCGACCAGACAAGTCTGTTTCGATTTTCGTCCCAGATGGGACTATCGCCAAGTGTTGTGCCTTCGTGGAGCAGCAGAAGCGGAATGTCGAAGTCCAGAACGGCCGCAAGTGCCGGGTCATTAATCCGGATGCCTGGCAGAGGGTCTGAGATTTCTGGAGCCCCCGGTAAACGCAGGAATGTGCCGATCAGGACATTCTTCACGTGTTACGTCTTTTCTGGCTACACATTCCGACTTTCTCGACCACATCAGTGGCACTAATCTGTAAGGTGATTGGCTGTCCCGGAATAAAACTTCCGGTGAATTAAGGTGTCTTACAAAAACGCCGTGATGTTCACGGGGTTCATGCCGGATACATTTTGCATCCTTCCGGGGTCGCCTGCCGCAGAAAGGCGCCAAGCTCCCGGAATGTGCTGGCACGTGGATCTGACGCGCGCCACACGAGGCCGATTGTCCGACTTGCTTCGGGTTCGGAAAGGGGGCGTACGGTGATGAGGTTCTCAAAATCCATCCGGTTGCGCAGAGCAAGCCGGGGAATGAGTGAGAAGCCTTCACCTGCACCAATCATGTGCCAGAGCATCTCCAGGCTCGTGGCCAGTCTGGTTTCGCGCTGTCTGGGAATGGTGGGGCAGATGGAGAGTGCCTGATCGCGAAGACAGTGGCCGTCTTCCAGCAACAGAAGATCAGGTCGACCCAGCTGTTTCAGGGAGATCCTGTTCTTGCCAGCCAGTTCGTGCGTAACCGGAAAAACCCCCAGAAAAGCCTCTTCGAAAAGAGGAAGGGCTTCCAGCGCCTCCGACGGAGCAGGCAGCGCCATCAGAGCCAGATCGAGTTCGTTGTTTCGCAGAGACTGGACCAGCGTATCCGTCGTTCCTTCTGTCAGGCGCAGATTCAGGTTCGGATAGGACTGCCGCAAGTGGGGGAGCGTGCCGGGGATGTAATACGGGCCAAGCGTTGGGATGACGCCCAAGCGCAGAATGCCATCCAGCGGGCTGGTGCGCGCCCGTGCGACTTCCAGAAGATTCCGGGCTGCCGTTAAAACTTCACGACCAAGCGCAATCAGGCGCTCCCCATCAGGTGTAGGGGCGACATGCCTGCGCGAACGCTCGAACAGTGTGACATCCAGAAGCTGCTCCAGCTTGCGGACCTGCTCTGAAAGGCCCGCCTGGCTCACACCACAGCGTTCTGCCGCGCGGGAGAAATTGCGCAGGTCATCCACTGCCACGACATATTCGATGTCTCGCAGGGACAGGCCGGAAAGGGGAACGTAGCTCATGAATTATAGATAATACCGAACACCAAAATATGGAAGTGCGGTTTTTCCTATATTTGCATGAAAGCGTCATCGGCCTCGGCAAGACACATCTGCCTATGAAGCGTATAAGGTTTCAAAGAATTTCCACAGCTAGGATGAAGACTCCATGACACAGCGCGCTGCTCTCGTGACCGGTGGTTCCCGTGGTATCGGGGCCGCAATCGCCCTTCGTCTCGCCACAGACGGATATGACGTTGCGATCTCTTATGCCAGCAACGAAAAGGCTGCTGCGGATATCGTCAGCAAGATTGAAGCCAAGGGCCGCAAGGCTGTTGCCATCAAGGCCAATGGCGGAACAGCGGAAGGTAACCGCGCTGTTGTCACGAAGGCCGTGGAAACATTCGGTCGGCTGGATGCACTCGTCTGTAACGCCGGCATTTATCCTTATGGACCGATCGATCAGATGACTGTTGAGCAAATCGATCAGGTGCTGAACCTGAATGTTCGTGCCGTTATGATCGAGACGATGGAAGCTGTGAAACATCTGGGGCAGGGTGGTCGCCTGATTTACATCGGCTCTGCTTTTGGTGCTCGCGCACCTTTCCCGGGTATTTCCCTTTACTCCGCCACCAAGGCGGCTCTGGAAGGCTTTGCCCGCGGCGTAGCGCGTGATGTGGGGCCGAAGGGGATTACCGTTAATGTGGTCGAGCCAGGTCCGATTGATACGGATCTGAACCCGGCTGACGGTGAAGGTGCGGCGCTGATCAGCAGTTTCACCGCGACGAATTCCTACGGCAAGGTTGCTGATATTGCGGATTTCGTAGGCTTCCTTGCAAGCCCTGCAGCCTCTTACATTACGGGCGCGTCCCTCCCGGTAGATGGCGGTCTGACGGCCTGATCTAAATTAACGTGCGGTCTATCCTGTTTTCTCTCCTTGTTATCGGAGCGGATGCGCAACATTCTCCCTGCGAAAGTCGTGGGCAGGGGGATGCCGCGTAAACGCTAAAGGAAAACAGGATGACGTTCGGGCGCAGGTTCTTTCTGGCAAATACAATGCTGTTTTCAGCCAGTATCGCTTTGACCGGGCGTGCATCGGCTGTGGCAGCTTCAGATGGAGCGGGCGATGACATGACCCGCTTCATCTATGCAATGCCAAAAGCCGAAATGCATGTGCATATTGAAGGCACGCTTGAGCCGGAAATGAAGTTCCGCCTGGCCCAGCGCAATGGTGTCTCCCTGCCGTACAGCACGGTTGAAGAGATGCGGGCCAGTTATAACTTCCACGACCTTCAGAGCTTTCTGAAGATTTTCTATGAAGGCAAAACTGTTCTGCTCAAGGAGCAGGATTTCTATGACCTCACATATGCCTATCTGACCAAAGCAGCCTCCCAGAATGTGCTGTATGCGGAGATATTCTTCGATCCGCAGATGCATACGGACCGTGGCATCCCGTTCGCTACGGTCATGAATGGCCTTACGCGGGCGCAGGCTGATGGTCGCCGCAATCTACAGATCGACTCCCAGCTTGTTCTTTGCTTCGAGCGGGAACTGACGACTGAGTCTGCTATGAAGACACTGGAGTCAGCGCTTTCCTACCGGCAGCATATTGTCGGGATTGGACTGGACTCTGACGAGAAGAATAATCCCCCTGACAAATTCCGTGAGGTGTTTGCCCGCGCCCGTAAAGCCGGTTTTCACCTGACAATGCATTGTGACCTGAACCAGCTCGATACGCATGAACACATCCGGCAAGTGCTGGAAGATATTCAGGCAGACCGCATTGATCATGGTGGCAATATTCTGGAGCGTCCGGATCTGGTGGTCGTGGCCAAACGCAAAGGCACAGCGTTTACCGTTTGCCCGGTCGCCTGTGGCTGGCTGCGGGAGAATGGTGAAAACATCAACATCATTCGCGGAATGCTGGATCAGGGTCTGAAAGTTACGGTCGCGTCTGATGATCCGGCCTACATGAAGAGCAATTATGTGACGGAGAGCCTTGTCGTGGCGCAGGGCGATGGCGCTTTGAGCAAGGAAGATCTTCTCAAGCTGGCACGAAACAGTTTTGAGGCTGCCTGGATCAGCCCGGCGCAGCGCAAAATCTATCTGGGAAAGCTGGAAGCCTTTCGTCGTCAATGGGCTTGAAGGACTGGTCAGCGGGGCTGATATGAAATAGGTAGTGGTGATGAGGGTTTGATCTCTGTTCGGTTTGACCGATCAATCATATTGACAGGAACTGTTTCCTGACCTTCTCATTTTGTGGGACATAGGTTCCGCAACCTAACACGAGCGACAAAGCAGGAGACCTTCTGATGGTTCGCATTAACTCCACACTGGCCCCGTTCTCGACCGATGCATTCCGCAACGGCGAATTCCTGACGGTCACGGATGCAGACGTCCGTGGCAAGTGGTCCGTCTTCTTCTTCTATCCGGCAGACTTCACGTTCGTCTGCCCGACGGAACTTGAAGATCTGGCTGACAATCAGGCCGCTTTCGACAAGCTGGGCGTTGAAATCTATTCCGTTTCCACGGACAAGCATTTCACGCACAAGGCCTGGCACGACACGTCCCCGGCTATTGGCAAGATCAAGTACACGATGCTGGGCGACCCGACGGGTGTGATCTCCCGCAACTTCGGTGTTCTGATCGAAGAAGCTGGCCTGGCTGATCGCGGCACGTTCCTGCTCGATCCGGAAGGCAAGGTTCAGTACATCGAAATCACGGCTGGTGGCGTTGGCCGCTCCGCGACGGAACTGCTGGAGAAGATCCAGGCCGCTCAGTATGTCGCCACGCATCCGGGTGAAGTCTGCCCGGCCAAGTGGAAGGAAGGCGGCGAAACGCTGAAGCCTTCTCTCGACCTCGTCGGCAAGATCTGATTTTGCCGGGTGAGGCGGGACCGCCTCACCATTCCCTGCCCCTTCATCGGGGCAGGGCTCTTCAAGATTTCACCAACTTTAAATTGCTGGAGAAAACGATGCTTCAGGACGACCTGAAAACCCAGATGCGCGCCTATATGGAATATCTGCGCAGTGACGTCGTGCTGGAAGCTACCCTTGGCACCGACGAGCGCTCCGCCGAAGTGCGTGGATTGCTGGAAGACATTGCCAGCCTGTCCAACAAGGTGACGTTCTCCGACGCCGGAACTGCTTCCCGCCGCCCGTCTTTCCTGATTCGCCGGGCTGGTTCGGTTGAAGCTGTGACATTCGCCGGCCTCCCGATGGGGCATGAGTTTACCTCGCTGGTCCTGGCGCTGCTTCAGGTGAGCGGCCATCCGCCCAAGATCGACGCTGATCTTGTTGAGCAGATCAAAGCGCTGGACGGGGATTTCCATTTCGAGACTTATTTCTCCCAGTCCTGCCAGAACTGCCCGGATGTGGTGCAGGCGCTGAACGCCATGAGCGTCCTGAATCCAAAAATCCATCACGTCGCGATTGATGGGGCGGATTTTCAGGAAGAAGTCGAACGCCTTGGCATTCGGTCTGTGCCGCAGGTCTATCTGAATGGGCAGCCATTTGCCTCTGGTCGCATGGAAGTCGCGGATATTTTGGCAAAGCTGGATGCCTCTTCTGTCGAGCGTGCGGCTGCCAAGCTAAATGACGTTGCGCCATTTGATGTTTTGGTACTGGGCGCGGGCCCGGCGGGTGCATCCGCAGCAATTTATGCTGCGCGTAAAGGCTTGCGGACGGGCCTCGTTGCGGACCGCTTCGGTGGTCAGGTGATGGATACGGCTGGCATCGAAAACTTCATTTCCGTCAAGGAAACAGAGGGCCCACAGCTATCTGCTGCGCTTGAAGCCCATGTGCGCCAGTATGATGTGCAGATCATTGCGTCTCAGAAAGCTGCCAAACTTGTTCCGGCGGCTCAGATTGGTGGCTTGCATGAGATCGCTCTGGAAAGTGGGGCGAGCCTGCATTCCAAGACGGTTATTCTGGCAACCGGTGCACGGTGGCGCCAGCTAGGCGTTCCGGGTGAAGAGGAATATCGCACCAAGGGCGTGGCCTATTGCCCGCATTGCGATGGCCCGTTCTACAAGGGACGCCCGGTTGTCGTGACCGGTGGTGGCAATAGCGGTGTAGAAGCTGCAATTGATCTGGCGAATATCGTCTCACACGTTACGCTTTTGCAGCGCGGTGCGCACCTGAAGGCGGATAAGGTGTTGCAGGACAAGTTGCTGAGCCTGCCCAATGTCACGGTTCTGATGAGTGCGCTCACGACGAAGATCGAAGGTGACGGCAAGGAAGTCACGGGCCTGACCTACAGCGACGCTGATGGTGGCCTGCACCACATCAAGACGGACGGCGTATTCGTTCAGATCGGTCTGCTGCCAAATACGGACTGGTTGAAGGGGGCCCTGGATCTGAGCCCGTATGGTGAGATCGTGATCAACGATCATTGCGCAACATCGGTGCCGGGGATCTACGCTGCGGGTGACGCGACAACAGTGCCTTACAAGCAGATTGTCATTGCCATGGGTGAGGGCGCAAAGGCCTCCCTGTCTGCCTTTGACTACCTGATCCGCTTGCCTGTGCAGGCATAATTGGTGAGGCCTTGGGGGGAACGGAAAGGATGTATATGGTTCGGGCCATGCATCCTTATCTGCTCCCCCTCCTTGCCTTCGCACTGACTGCCGCCGTTTTCACCATTACGCCGGGCCTGGATACCGCCATGACCCTCCGGACGGCCACGACGTCTGGCTGGAAAGCCGGGCTGGCAGCCGTTATGGGAATCTGTCTTGGGCTTGGCGTCTGGGGCTTGGGAGCGGCTTTTGGGCTGACTGCACTTTTGGCAGCGTCAGAGACGGCATTCACAGCCGTCAAATGGGCAGGTGCGCTTTATCTGGGATGGATAGGCATCAAGCTGCTGCTACATCCGCGATCATCCCTGTCGAAAGAAGAGGCTGAAGCAGCCATTGAGCAGCCGACGAACCGTCCAGAGGCAGGACTGGCCTTTCGGCGCGGTTTGCTGAGCAATCTGCTGAACCCCAAGGTTGGCGTTTTTTACATGACGTTTATGCCGCAGTTCATTCCGCCCCATGTCAACGTGCGCGAATTTTCGCTTTTGCTAACCGCTATTCAGGCGTTGCTATCTTTTGCATGGCTTGGACTGCTGGTCGCCTTGACCATTCCCCTTGGACGCTTTCTGTCCAGCCCGACTGTCGTACGACGTATGGACCGTCTAACCGGCAGCGTTTTCTTGCTATTCAGCCTTAAGCTGGCACTTGCCCGTCGGGCTTGAGAGCGGACTCGATTTTTCAGCACTTTTTGTGGCAGGCTCAGAGCAGCAGGTCTTTTTGAATCTGGTATGCGGGGTCTGCTGATGAATGCTGTTCTGAAAGGAGCTCGATCATGAGTGCAAAATTTGAACTCTATACCGACACTGCTGGCGAATATCGTTTTCGCCTGAAAGCAGCTAACGGAGAGAATATTCTTGCCAGTGAAGGGTACAAGCAGAAAGCCAGTGCGGTGAATGGTATTGCTTCCGTTCAGAAGCATGCCCCTGACGACGCCCATTATGAGCGTAAGATTTCAGCGTCTGGAAAGCCATTCTTCAATCTGAAGGCTTCAAACGGGCAGGTGATTGGCAGCAGTCAGGCGTACAGCAGTGAAAGTGCGCGGAATGCTGGGATTGAATCCGTTAAGAAAAATGCACCGTCAGCTGTGACGGTGGATGCTGTATAAGAAGATCTGTTAATCTGCCTCTGCATCATTTTGGTACTATTGATGCAGGGGTATGTAATAAAATCTAAGCTATAAAACTTATATTCTTAACAAAAGCCGTAAGTTGGCTCTGGCTATTGACGCCTAACCTGACAAAAATGTCTTTGACCATCTGTCGGGCAGTTCCTTCGGTGATATTCATTTTTAAAGAAGAGTCCTTAATGGAATTCCCATTCGCGATCAGGCAGGCAATTTTTGATTGAGACGCTGTAAGGAAAAGGTTGCTCAGGATAGCTTCCGTTTCAGAATTGACTCTATGAATGGAAAAAATAACCATTCTTGTTTGTTCCATTTTGGATGAAACATTTATTACTTTTGCAAAAAAAATCTTATCTGTTTCGGTTTTTATTTTTATGGGATTGTGAACGTCGCCGGATCCAGAGAGGAGGCGAGAAAATTTACTGTTACCATCAGAGCTTTTCACTTGGATTGTGTTATTTTTTACAAAAATCCCATCGGATTCCATCCGGATCAGGTTGTTGTTCGCATATACAATTTTATTTTCTGAATTAATCAGAGCAATTCCAAACGGCATTTCTTTGAAGGAATTCTCAAATATTTCATGAAAATTCTTGCTCTTGTTAAAGGAGATTCCGGTTCCAACTGCTTGAATAACGTGCGGAATTATTCGTGTCAGGTTTTGCTTGATGATTGCGCTTGATTGTATTGTTAACCCGTCTGGAGACTGTACTGACAGTAGGAACCTATTCCCATTTTCAGTTTTGAACATGGCATGATGTATTCTTCGAACACCAAATTCCTTCAAAAATTCCATGTAAAACGGTATTTTGTCGATTTGTTTGTCAGATAAGAAGCTGTCATCAACATACAGGAAGTCATTTTCTATTTTTTTTCTTGTATAGACGGACAGAGGTGATTTGTTTCGCCAGTGATTGTAATATAATTCTTCTGTTTTCGGATCCTGATTGGAGCCAAAGCGCCATTCAGACATATCTTCGTCTAATGGAATTAAAGATGCGCCGCCAAAACTGCTGTCTGTGCAGTATTTTGCGATATTTACTAAGGATTCATTCCATTCAGAACGGTCTTCAATAGTTTTATAGATATTTTTTGTAATAAAAATATGATTTTCCATTTGATGGATTCTTTCTTTTGAAGCCGGAATCATCAGACAAAAATATTCAAAAAAAAGCAAACATCCACTACCATATGGGAGTGGTGGCCAAAATTCTCATGCTTCAAAAAAACAGGCGCGGTGAGTTGCAGATCTCATCTGGCTAGAGGCAGGAGAAAACAATGGTAGCGTCAGTAATTTTTACCCCAACAGGGGGTAGCCAGTCTGTCGTCAGTGCGCAGAATGGTGCCATCACTATAGATAATTCTGGAACTATTGCTGGTGCAGCTTACTATGCTGCCTTCCCAATTCCAGATGCAAGTCAAGCTACGACAGGTTCAGTATCTATAATTAACGATTCCGATGTAACTGCGTCTACATGGAAAATTGGAACTTCTTCTGATGCAGCTGTAGTTACCGTAAGCGACGGAGCATCTCTATCTCTCGATAACACTGTTACGGTTTCAAGTAACTCTAAAATAATTATTGGGAATGGTGGAACGGTAGTTCTTGGCGGATATGCGACTACAACTGTCGGACTTATCCAGTTTGATGAAGGTGGCGGCGGTACAATTGAAATTGCAGCAGGAACAACGCCAAGCATTATCGGATATATTACAAATATTAAAGAAAACGACACAATTATTTTGAACGGCCTCTCGGCAGATGGCTACACGTATGTGAATGGAGTTTACACGCTGACCAGTCAGGGGCAGCCAATTTCTGGAACTTCTTCATTCCAGCTTCCCGAAGCGAATGAAGGAACGACTTTCACGGTTTCGACGATCAACGGCAAAACTTATCTGAGAACACTGGTTGTCGTGTGCTTTTTGCGGGGATCAATGGTCCGTACTGCACAGGGAGAGGTCGCTGTTGAAGATATCTGCATTGGCGACGAAGTTACCGTTTATGACTGGCAGGCTCAGGCCGAAGTAAATCGTCCGGTCGTGTGGGTTGGAACCAAAAAGGCCTTTGTCTGCCCAGGACTGCCTGATGACAAAGCTGGTTATCCGGTTCGTGTTCTCAAGGATGCCATCTCAGATGGTGTTCCCTATGAAGACTTGCTGATCACTGCTGAGCATTGCCTGTTCTTCGACGGTAAATTCGTACCTGTGCGGATGCTCGTAAACGGTCGCTCCATTTTTTACGACAAGAGCATCACGTCTTACGACTATTACCATGTAGAGACGGAGCAGCACTCCGTTATCACCGCGAATGGCGTTCTTACAGAGAGCTATCTGGACACAGGAAATCGTCGCTCATTTGGTCAAAGCGGCAATGTCGTCGCCTTGGGTGGTCGTGCTAAAACATGGGCTCAAGACGGTAATGCGCCGTTGGATGTCAGGCGTGAGTTTGTGGAGCCGCTATTCCAGCAGTTTGATGCGCGTGCCAGCAAGGTGTGCTCGGAGACGGTTTCCGAAGATGCACCTCTTACGGACGATGCTGATCTTCACCTGGTGACGGACACCGGCACGGTTATTCGCAAGACCCGTGAAGCCAATGACCGTGTCATGTTCATGATCCCCGCCAACGTCAAAAGCGTGCGGATTGTCTCCAGAACCAGCCGCCCGAGTGACGTTATCGGCCCGTTTGTAGACGACCGACGCAACCTCGGCGTTCTGATTGGTGATATTACTCTGTTTGAAGAGAGCCGTACTCACAGGATTACAGCTCATCTGAAGACTGAGACGCTGGAAGGCTGGAGCAATCCGGAGAAGGGTAACATGCGCTGGACAGCCGGTCGTGGCCTTCTGCCGCTTGGTAGCCGTCCTTCCAACAGCATTGCCATTCTTGCTCTGCAGATTAAAGCTGGCGGACCATACAAACTGGCCCCTCAGAACAATGCAGGTCTGTCTCTGACAGCCTGAGGCCCGGTATTTTCCTGCTTTGGCTCTGTCCCCTTGTTGGGGGCAGAGCCTTTTTTGTTCAGGCCGCAGCCATACCGCGCAGGACGTAAGGCAGGATACCGCCATGGCGATAGTAATCTGCCTCATCCACCGTATCGATGCGACACAGGAGGGGAACGTTTTCCTGTGTGCCATCGCGACGGGTGATGGTCATAACCAACGTTTTGCGAGGAGTCAGATCACTGATGCCCGCAATATTGATGGTTTCAGTCCCATCCAGATTTAGTGTCTTGCGCGTCGTTCCAGGTTCGAACGTCAGTGGCAGAACGCCCATCCCCACAAGGTTGGAACGGTGAATGCGCTCAAAGCTCTCGGCGATGACGGCTTTGACACCAAGGAGACGCGTGCCTTTCGCGGCCCAGTCGCGGGATGAGCCCATGCCGTATTCCTTGCCGCCAAACACGACAAGCGGTGTTCCTTCGTCAGCGTAGCGCGTGGCCGCATCATAGATGGACATGAGTGTCCCATCCGGCTGATGACGTGTCATGCCACCTTCGGTACCGGGCGCCATTTCATTGCGGATACGGATATTGGCGAAGGTGCCGCGGACCATCACGCGGTCATTGCCGCGGCGTGACCCATAGGAGTTGAAGTCTTTAACCGCGACCTGATGTTCCTGAAGGTATTCGCCTGCAGGAGAAGACGTCGCGATGGAACCGGCAGGCGAGATGTGATCGGTGGTGATGTTGTCCCCAAGGAGCGCCAGAACGCGTGCGCCTGAAATGTCACTCGTTGTCTGTGGGTCAGCTGTGAGGCCAGAAAAATATGGCGGATCCTGCACATACGTAGAGCCAGGCTGCCATTTGAAAGTGGCTGAATCACTGGCTGTTCCAAGCGCCTGCCATTCCGGCGTGCCTTCCGTGATGCGACCATACCGTTCAACGAAGGCATCCCGGGTAACTGCGGACCCAACTAGTTCTGCAACATCATGGTTGGAGGGCCAGAGATCCTTCAGATAGACGGCCTTGCCGTCTGGCGTGTGACCCAGAACGGCTGTCGTAATGTCCTGACGCATCGTCCCGAGCAGCGCGTAAGCAACCACAAGTGGCGGGCTTGCAAGGTAATTTGCGCGAACGTTGGGTGAAATACGGCCTTCAAAGTTCCGATTGCCGGACAGGACGGATGTTGCCACGAGGTTATGTCCCTCAATGGCATCAACTATCGGTTGGGCCAACGGGCCTGAGTTTCCGATGCAGGTCGTGCAGCCATACCCAACGGTTTCAAAGCCCAACGCATCCAGATCTGCCGTTAGACCTGCACGATCCAGATAATCGGTCACGACCTGCGACCCCGGCGCGAGAGAGGTCTTGACCCAAGGCTTGGGCTTGAGGCCGAGTGCACGTGCCTTACGGGCAACTAGCCCTGCGGCAATCAGAACGGCCGGATTGGACGTGTTGGTGCAGGATGTAATGGCCGCGATGACGACCGAGCCATGTTCCAGCGCGTAATCCGTTCCAGCGACCGGAGCGGTGACGATGGTATTTTCCGGTTTGACGCCGAGAGTCTCTGTCAGGGCTTGCTCGAAAGCCTCGGAGGCAGAGCGCAATTCTACACGGTCTTGCGGGCGCTTCGGTCCTGCGAGGGACGGCGTGACGGTGCTGAGATCCAGTGAGAGCGTGGAGGAAAAGACCGGTTCTGGCGTGGACGCATCACGGAACATGCCCTGCGCCCGCAGATAGGCTTCAACAAGCGCAATACGGTGTTCGTCACGGCCGGTCTGGCGCAGGTAATCCAGTGCCAGCGCATCGACCGGGAAGAAGCCGCAGGTTGCGCCGTATTCCGGGGCCATATTGGCGATGGTTGCACGGTCTGCAACGGGCAGATGATCCAGCGCAGGACCATAGAACTCGACAAATTTCCCGACAACGCCCTTGGTGCGCAGCATCTGCGTGATGGTCAGGACAAGATCTGTGGCCGTCGTGCCTTCCGGGAGTTTGCCGTCCAGACGGAAGCCGACGACATCCGGAATGAGCATGGAAATTGGCTGGCCGAGCATCGCGGCTTCGGCTTCGATGCCGCCAACGCCCCAGCCCAGAACACCCAGTCCATTGACCATGGTGGTGTGGGAATCCGTGCCATACAGGGTGTCCGGATAGGCGTAGGTTACGCCGTCGATCGTGCTGGTCCAGACGACCTGGGACAAGTATTCCAGATTGACCTGATGACAGATGCCCGCACCCGGCGGCACAACGCGGAACTGGTCGAATGCCTGCTGGCCCCAGCGTAGGAACGCATAACGTTCGCCATTCCGCTCGAATTCCAGCGAGACGTTCTGCTGAAGGGCGTCTGCACGGCCTGCCACGTCGACCATGACGGAATGGTCGATCACAAGATCAACCGGCACAAGCGGATTGACCTTCCGCGGGTCTCCGTTGAGCGCCAGAATGCCATCGCGCATAGCGGCCAGATCGACGACAGCCGGAACACCTGTGAAATCCTGCATCAGAATGCGGGATGGCTTGAACGGCACTTCCTGCGTTGAACCCGCGTATTGCAGCCAGCCTGCAATGGCCTGAGCATCTTCAGCTTTGTAGCTCGTGCCGTCCGTGAAACGCAGGACGTTTTCGAGCAGAACCTTGAGGCTGACGGGAAGGCGGGAAATGTCCCCGATTTTCTCCGCTGCGACGGGTAGAGAGAAATAGCGATAGGTCTGTCCGTCAACGGACAGGTCGCGCTGGCTGCCCAGAAGATCGCGTCCAACCTGTTTCATGATGTGTGTTCCCTGCTGGTCGTGTCGTCTGTTCAGTGAATGGCGCGCAGGAGGGCCTGCGTGACGTCTGCTGTTGTGGCCGTGCCGCCAAGATCGTGGGTGCGAATATTGTCTGTCGTCAGGACCTGCTTCATGCCGGCATCAAGACGGGCGGACAGGTCCTGACGTCCCACATGAGCCAGCATCATGCTGGCAGCCATCATCAGTGCGAGCGGATTAGCAATGCCCTGACCTGCAATGTCGGGTGCGGATCCATGAACTGCTTCAAAAACCGCCATTTTCTCACCAATATTCGCGCCTGGCGCCATGCCTAGGCCGCCGACAAGCCCTGCAGCCAGATCAGACAGGATATCGCCAAAAAGATTGGTCGTGACGAGGACGTCGTAATTTTCTGGCTTGATGACAAGTTCCATCGCGCAGGCATCGACAATGCGCTCTTCAAGTTCCACGCGGCCTTCATATTCTGCGGCTACGCGGCGGCCTTCATGCAGAAAGATGCCGCTCAGGATCTTGAGGATATTGGCCTTGTGAACCAGCGTAACTTTCTTGCGGCCGTTCTTCACAGCGTATTCGAACGCAAACCTTACGATCCGGTTACATTCCGCTCTCGTGTTGAACCCGGCGCCGTATGCCACAGCTTCCGGATCGTCCCCAACGCGCATGTAGTGTTCCATGGCGGCGTAAAGGCCCTCAACGTTTTCCCGGATCACGACCAGATCGACGTTCTCATAACGACCGCCTGGCACGATTGTCTGCGTCGGACGAACATTCGCATACAGATCGAACTGCTGACGAAGTGTCACATTGATAGAGCGGAAGCCTTTGCCAACAGGCGTTGTCAAAGGGCCTTTCAGCACTAGGCCCGTACGGGCGATGCTTTCCAGCGTCGCATCAGGCAGGGCGCTTCCCTGGCTCTCCAGAGCGCCCATGCCTGCGCTCTGATGGTCCCAGACAAAAGGCGCTCCCAGAGCATCAAGCACTGTCGTGACAGACGCCATGATTTCTGGTCCGATACCATCACCGGCGAGAAGGGTAGCGGGGATCTTGTCGGTCATGGGGGCGTCCTGTCTGTCCGTATGTGAGAAGGCGTGCGGACTTTAGAGAGGAAAACTGTTAGATCCAATATTTCCATACAGGTTTCATCATACCTTAAAGGTATCGCATGGTTGAGCTCCGTCATTTCCGCGCCGTTGTTGCCATCGCGGAGGAAGGCACCCTGACACGAGCCGCAGAACGGCTGGGGATTCAGCAGCCTCCTCTCACGCGGATGTTGCGCTCCTGCGAAGAAACCATGGGTGTTCAAATTTTTGAGCGTCATGCCAAAGGGATGCGCCTGACGGCTGCCGGACGCAGTATGCTCAAGGGAGCTTATGATATTCTCGACCGTGTAGACGAGACGGTTGAAGATGTCCGTCGTGTCGTGCGGGGCGAGAGCGGGGAGCTATCGGTCGGCTTCACCAACTCAGCAATGTGCCACCCCAGTTTACCAGCTGTTTTGGGGTATTTTCGCGAAAGCTGGCCGGATGTCACGCTTGGCCTGACAGAGGGGAATTCCAGTCAGTTGCTCGGCGCCCTGCGAGACGATCTGGTGGATGTCGCGTTTGTCCGTGCGTCCATCCCGGATGTTTCGGACGTTATGGTGGAGCTGATTCTGGAAGAGCCCATGGTTGTGGCTGTGCCCAAGGCCCATCCCCTTGCGGACAATCCTCCACCAGAGGGGCTCAGACTGGCTGATCTGGAGAATGAAGACTTCATTCTTTATCAAAGCCAGTACAACAACGGTCTGTACAAGACGATCGTGGATGCCTGCCTCGGGGCAGGTTTTATGCCCAATATCCGCCAGAAAGGGCCGCAGCTCATGGCGGCTCTCAGTCTTGTAGCCGGGGGGTTGGGGATTTCGGTCGTTCCCCATTCCATGCAGCAGCACCATGCGGGGCAGATCACCTATATTCCGCTTTCGTCCCGCACGGCGCTGACCGCGCCGGTTTATCTTGTGTTCAGGTCTGTCCGTATGACGGGAGCCAAACTGTATTTCATTCATCAGGCTCGGCAGATGCGCACGCGCCAATTCGGAACAGGAAAGGCGGTTTCCTAACCGAGCGCCTGTGTCTCGCGGATCAGGGAGTGAATAAACGCCAGCTTTTCCCGCACCCCTGACGTCAGCACGAAGGGATAAAAGTCTGAGAGGCCCATGGAGCGGTTAAGGCTGTTGACCGCTGATGTCAGGGGGACCCAGGCCTCCATGATTTCGTCAAATGTGGACGTCAGATACGGATCGTTTCCGGGGCCGTTGGTTGAAAGGGGTGATGCATCCGGCAAAACGGGATGAATGGTCACGCCATACGCCCATGCGGTCTCCAGAGTGGAAACGATATGGAGGTAATGGGCCCATGTTTCTGCAAAATCTTCCCAAGGATGGGACGTCGCATACATGCTGACATGCCGTTCCCGCCAGTCTTCCGGCGGTGGGTTGTTGTAATGATTTTGCAGGGCCTCCTGATAGTCCTGCTGGTCATCGCCGAACACTGCGCGGCAACTCTCCAGGCGCCCTGCATCCCGAACCAGAACATTCCAGTAATAGTGTCCGATTTCGTGCCGGAAATGACCGAGAAGGGTGCGGTAATACTCGCCCATCTCCACCCGCATCCGCTCGCGCTCGGCGTCATCCGCTTCACGGATGGCCAAAGTAATCAGACCGTTGTTATGGCCGGTCATAATGGGAGCAGAGCCGTCTGCGGCATCGTCCAGGAAATCAAATGCCAAGCCGTTATGAGGGTCTTCCCAACGGCTCCGGATCGGAAGTTTGAGGCGAAGCAGCGTGTAAAACAGTCGGTGTTTGGCGACTTCTATCTTCCGCCAGCGCTCAAGATTTTTCGGATTGTCGAGGTTGGGAATTGTCCGGTTGAAGCGGCAGGCAAAGCAGATGGCGGGCCTGCCGGATCTGTCTGGCGTCGTCAGCCAGTTGCAGGCGTCATAGGCATGGTTCGCACAGTAGACGAGCTCTGCATGCTGAACCTGTTCTTCCACGGGGTGCCAGCGGCCCGTTCCGGTCGGTTCCAGCGCAGTCAGCGTTGCCAAACCGGGAAGATAGCCCACGGGATGATGGCAGGATTCACACGCAATATTTTCGAAATACAGAGCCTGCTGGCAGCACTGACATGAGAAAAGCTTCACTGTTTCGGCACCTTATTGCAGCTCTTGCGAAGCATGATGTCAGGTATTGGTCTCTCTGTGCAAATGTTGTGCTTCCATCAAGACATCAAACCGCGCCTGACAGTGATCCAGAAGCCCGGAAACAGGCGCAGCCTCTTCCGGTGTCGCCGAAACGGCGAGGGGAATATGGTTCTGGGCTGTGACCAGACCCGAAGTCGTGTCGAATCCGAACCATCCTGACTCCGGCACCCAGATTTCAGCCCAGGCATGCAAGTCACAGGTCAATGTCTGACTGCCTGTATCCAATGGCTTTGGCTGAATCAGGTATCCGGAGACAAACCGAGCTGCGAAGCCCAACCTGCGTGCGAAAGCAATCATTAGCCACGCACTATCCCGGCAGGAGCCCGTCAGGCGGGACAGGGTCTCAGCTGGCGCCCAGGTGCCGGGCTCCATACGGGTCTTATAGTGGAGCGATTGTGCCAGTTTGCGATTGAGCCAGATCAGGCGAGCCAGATCTGTTTCTCCCGCTGAAGGGAATTGACCGTCAAGAAAGCCGTCCAGCAGGTCTGGATCAGACGTAGCCACTCTGTAGGCAGGGTTGTCGGGTGTTTGTGAAAGCGGCTGACCGCCCTTCTGAAAAGGGTCATAGGGCGTGATATCCACAGTCATACGGACTTCGATATCGAAGTGAGAGACCTGCTCGGCAAAGATGGCTTCGGCAACCGTATTTTCGTGGGCGTCCAACCGCCATGCGATCTGACCTTCGCCAGGACCGACGTTCAGGGCATAGGTCAGGATAGGGTTGCGTGCGTTAACGGGCGGCCGCAGCCGGATAGTCTGAGGACCCAGAAAGACGGGACGGTCATAGCGATAGGACGTGTGGTGGCGAAGCGTCACGAGCGTGTTCATTGTGGCAGATTTCCGCGATCCACTCTCATGACCTGATGTTCCCTGCTCCCCTGATGTCCCGTTAGCTCGGGATTATCCTTCCTTTATCGTAACAGGAAGAACGGCAACGGCAACTCTCTTGATATATTCTGGGAAAAACAAAACTGCTCGCTGTTTTTATTGCTTGGCAAACAGAAGGGAGTTGATAGGTTAATAAATAATCGTAATGATCCGGCCGGGTATGGTTCATACAGCTGTCGGGTAAGGAAACGGGGCAAACAGATGAGGTCCAACGTCTTGCAATCCCAGGTCCAGGAAGCCGGCATTTTCTCCGCTTATCTCAAGCCCGCGTTTTTCTGTGAACTGATGAACCGGGGAGAGGCGTTACCTGAGGCCCTGCAACTGGTTCAGGAAAGGCTGTCCCAGTTCGACATCAAGGAACTCCGCCACCGTACATCCAATGCGGAAACCCAGTTGTACCGTCTTGGTATCACCTTCACGGTTTACTCTGACCGGGAGGCCATTGACCGGGTTTTACCTTTTGATGTGATCCCCCGCGTTCTGACAGCCGACGAATGGGCGTTTATCGAAAAAGGCGTGCAGCAGCGCGTCAAGGCGATCAATCTTTTCCTGTGGGACATCTATCATGATCGCAAGATCCTGCAGGACGGTATCATTCCCGCGGATCTGGTTCTGAAAAATGCCAATTACTGTCAGGCTATGGTCGGCGTTGATGTCCCGGGTGGTGTGTATGTCCATATTAATGGAACGGATCTGATCCGCGATCGCAGCGGGCAGTTCCTCGTTCTGGAAGACAACGCCAGAACCCCGTCAGGCGTGTCATACGTCATTGAAAACCGACACATGATGCTGCGGTTGATGCCGGATCTGGCATCAGGGATGCCTCTTCGTTCGGTAGAGGATTATGGGCTGCGTCTGCATCGGGCGCTTTGCGATGTCGCACCGGAAGGCGTAACCAACCCGCAGGTCGTTCTCTTGTCTCCCGGGATCTATAACTCAGCCTATTTCGAGCATGTCTTTCTGGCACGCGAGATGGGTGTTCCTCTTGTTGAGGGGCGAGATCTCCTCGTTGAAAACAACCATGTTTACATGCGAACTGTCGCTGGGCTCCGACCGGTGCATTCGATCTACAGACGCATTGATGACGCTTTCCTGGACCCGCTGGCTTTCAATCCGGAAAGTCTTCTGGGCGTTCCCGGACTGGTGGAAGCCTACCGTCAAGGCAACGTGACGATTGCCAACGCTCTCGGGACCGGGGTTGCGGATGACAAGGCCGTGTACGCGTATATGCCGCGGATTATCCGATACTATCTGGAAGAAGAACCCATTCTGGGAAGCGTTGAAACGCACATCTGCGCTGAGCCAGAAGGGCTGGCTTTTACTTTGGCCAATCTGGAGAAGCTTGTCGTCAAACCCGTCGGAGAGTCCGGAGGCTATGGGCTTCTGATAGGGCCGCACGCAACGGAAAGTGAGCTCGAGGAATTCAGGCGTCGGCTGACGGAGAACCCTTCCAATTACATCAGCCAGCCGGTGATCGATCTTTCGGTAACACCAACCCTGTGTGACGCAGGCGTGGAGGCGCGGCATGTTGATCTGCGTCCCTTCGCATTAACTGGAAAAACGACGTGGGTGCTGCCGGGGGGCTTGTCGCGTGTGGCTCTCCGCAAAGGATCTCTGGTTGTTAATTCTTCTCAGGGCGGAGGATCGAAGGATACATGGGTGATGTCCGTATGACACAGCTTTCCCCAACGGCATCAGGCATGCTTCCCGGCCTGAATACCCTTCTGTCCCGCTATGCCGAGAGCATGATGTGGCTGGCGCGCTACATGGAGCGGATTGAAAATCTAGCGCGTCTGATTGAGGTGACCGAGGCGTTCGTACGAGGCCCGGACGGACGGACGTCCTGGGATACAATCGTTCAGATCAATTCAGACGAAGAGCGGTTCAGCGCTCTTTATCCAGCGGCTACCGAGCAGGATTATCTACAGTTTTACATTACGGATGTTGCAAATTCGAGTTCCATCAAGGCGATGGCCAACTCTGTTCGTGAAAATGCCCGCTCGGTTCGTCCACTAATTTCCACAGAAATGTGGATGCAGTTGAACGTCTTCACACGCTGGGTCCTTGATCTTCAGGCGTCCGATATCCGCAGGACTGGCCTTTCTGCGTTGTGTAATCGCATCAAGCAGGACTGCCAGACCCATACAGGCGTAACCGAAGGCACTTTATACCGCGATCAGGCATGGCTCTTTTACCTTCTGGGGCGGCATCTGGAGCGGAGCGACCAGATTACCCGCCTCATAGATACGCGATATCATACGCTCCTTCCCAAAGAAGAGGTTGGCTCTGAAATTGATACAACGCAGTGGGCATCTGTCCTGCGTTCCGCTGCGGCATATCATGCATTTCGACGTTTGCAGCCGGTCACGACAACGCCAGCAAATGTGGTTGGATTTCTGCTGAAGAACGAAGGATTTCCACGCTCTCTTGCCTTGAATTTGCGACAGACAGATAGTGTTTTGGGGGCCTTGTCCACGCACTACAATTTGCGCAAGCAATGCTATCCTGTGCAGGAACGTCTGGCTGATTTACGGGCAAGTCTCGAAGATCAGACCGCAGAAGAGATTATCATTCGTGGGCTGCATGAATACATGCACTGGATACAGTCGCAGATTGAAGCAATCCAAAGCGAACTGACGGTCGCCTATTGGCCGCGAGTAGCTACTCAGCATGTGTCAGGCGCTTGCGTCGCTCAATGAGAGAGCGAGCCATTCTGTTATGCGGAGGAGGCAGACCTAGTCAGCCTTTTTCGCTGAGAACGCTGTTGGAGAGTGAAGTGAGTCATGACCTTGGTCACGCATGATATAACCCTGCGAGCAAAGTGAGCCGTCACAATCGGAGTTTTAAGGTGACTCGCTTTGTGGAAAATGAAGTCTGCAGCAGGCGTATCACGAGCATTTTAGTGGTAGAGCCAGGCATTCAGAGGCAGAGAAGTTTTAAAAGGCTCCAAAATTCATGCAGTGACAAGGGACGATCCTATCTTGAAACTGCTGGATAGACTTTGAATGGAAAAATCAATATATTATTTGTGATCTCGCAAAAACTGGCCACAGTATCAAAGATTATTTATAGATCATGATCGAAAATTTCTTATTTAAAAAAATTGTTGTTGTCGGCGATGTATTGCTGGATCGGTATATAACTGGGGCAGTCAATAGAATTTCTCCTGAGGCTCCTGTTCCTGTTGTTCTGCGCTCCGGGGGCTCTAACGTACCTGGAGGAGCAGCAAACGTGGCTGTCAATGCCGCTGCTCTTGGATGCCCGGTCAATCTGATTGGCGTTGTTGGTCGAGACGAAAACGCCGATACCTTGCGGCGTTCAATTGCGTCTTATGCCGATATCGACATGAGTGCTCTTGTCGAAGTGCCCAACTGGCCAACAATTTCCAAAACTCGTGTGATGAGCTCTAACCAGCAGATTGTTCGGATTGATGAAGAAGTCGTCGTTGATTTCGATGCGGATATCAAGAATGCCATCATTGCCGCAACTCTTAGGGCGTTAGAGGGCGCTTCTGTTCTTGTTTGCTCTGACTATGCCAAAGGAGTTCTCTCTCCGCAGGTTTTGTCAGCAATTATCGAGGCTGCACGGGAAAAGAATATCCCAGTCATCGTTGATCCCAAAAGTCGGGATTTCTCGATTTATCGTGGCGCCTCTCTTGTAACCCCTAATCGGGCTGAAGCCGCTCAGGCCACAGGGCTGTTCTTGAAGACGGATGACGATGTTCTGCGCGCCGCCAGTGTTCTTTCAGGGCAATTTGGTGGAGACGTCCTGTTAACGCGTTCGGAAGAAGGTATGACGTTGTGGCAACGCGATGGACATGTCTTTCATCAATCCGTGCACAAATCAGAAGTCTTCGATGTTTCTGGTGCAGGAGATACAGTTCTTGCGACTGTAGCGGCCGTGATCTCTGCAGGCCATGATCTGGATACGGCCGTGGTTATGGCGACGCTGGCAGCATCCATTGCCGTGGGTAAGGTGGGAACAGTTGCCGTTTCCCGTGACGAACTCAGCCACGCATTAAGCAAGGACATGGGAAGTGATGGCCGGGTTGCATCTTTGGAAATGGCCAAATCCATAGTTTCCAACTGGCGTAGACATGGCGCCAGTGTTGTATTCACAAATGGCTGTTTTGATCTTGTTCACCCAGGGCATGTGTCTCTTATGCGGGCTGCGGCGGCTCAAGGTGATAAGCTTGTCGTAGGGCTTAACAGTGATGCCTCTGTTCGACGACTGAAAGGGGAGACACGCCCGGTGCAGTCAGAAGACGCACGCGCTATGGTCGTGAGTGCCTTGCGTGACGTCGATCTTGTGGTGATCTTCGACGAGGATACCCCACTTCATGTGATCGAGACACTTGTTCCGGACGTGTTGGTAAAAGGCGCTGACTACGCGGAAGAAGATGTGGTCGGTGGGGACGTAGTCAAGGCGGCTGGTGGAAAAGTGGTTCTGGCCAATCTTGTAGATGGATGTTCAACCAGCAACATCGTCAGAAAACTGAAAGCGCCGAACTGACCTAAATTCTCAGGTCACGTTGACAAAAGATCTGCCCCTCGAGCCTTGCTGCGGCGAGACTGAGGAAGGGTATGAAAAACAGGGCGGTTTTGTCGTAGCGGGTGGCGATACGGCGCATCTGCTTGAGCCTGTCAAGTATCCGCTCGATGCGGTTCCGGTAACGCTGTCAGTCTGTTTTCTGAGGCGCACTTCGGCTTTTGCGTACAGGAATAACCGCCAGGATCCCGTGGACCAACAGATCCTGGCAAAAGCTGTCGCTGTCATAGCTCCGGTCGGTCAGCATTACCCTGGGGTCTGGAAGCGGAAATTTCCATCAGGGCGTCTGTGGGTTTGTAGTCCGAGACCTGCCTGCCGGTGAGTACAAAGCCAAGAGGACGTCCCTGATTATCACAGCGGACATGGATTTTTCTCGTAAAGTCTCTGGGTGATCGACCAGATGCTTCCGTATGAGCTTTCCTCTTGTGCCCCAGTGGCCTCTGAATGGACACAGAATAAGGTGCTGTCGACCATATGCTGCCAGTCATCGGTCAGCCTCATTAAGGAAAACAGAGTTTAGAGTTACTCAGATTATTTCCTCTTATCTCCTCCGCAGATTCAGAAGTAATACTCTAATACGATAGTTTCTTACCCCACACACCAAGTGGTATTATTGGCATATTAAGTTCTATTTATACATTTATATTATTTTGAAAAAAAAAACTACTGCATCTGAAATTATTTTTTTTGAATCTCGTCTCCAATACACGCCAACATTAAGTGTTATATCGGATTTTTCCTCAAGAATCTTACTGTCTTGGAAATTTATCGATTTTAAGTGAGATATTGTAGACATTCCAATAGTTTCCGGACTGTTCATCAAACTGGCTGTTCCTAGGATTGAATTTAATTCAATAAGATTTTCAGGGGTTTTTAATCCGTTATATTCAAGAATAGAATCAAACCTATCACGCATCGCAGTCCCTCGGACTGGCAAAATCCATACTTTTTCTTGAAGGGCATGCCAATTTTCAATAATTTCTTTAATAGAATAAGCTCCATTTCTATCAATTATAACGCACTTGTCGCTGACAATATGTTTATAGTTGATTCTATCATCTATTATTTCGTTATAGGCACTAGCAAATATTATATCTGTCTTTCCCTTCGATAAAGAAGAAAATAATTCATCTCGAGATCCATAATTAACTGTAAAATTTATATTTTTTGATGAAGCAATTGACAGCACACATTTCATCATCTCTGAAACAATAGAATTCGATTGGAAGGATATATTGATATAGCTCTTCTTGTTGTATATACTATCTATATCTAGGATCATCCTATCTATTTCTTTTTCGATCAAGATGCTTGATTCGACAACTCTTTTAGCAATTTCATTCGGAACCAACCCATGTATGGTTCTTGAGAAAAGAGTTTTTCCTATAATTTTTTCAAATTCTATACAGGTCTTAGAGATGGCAGCCGGGGTTAAAGACATGACTTCTGAGGTCTTTTTAAGATTTTGTATATTATATATATTTTTTATAACGTTTAAATGCCTTATTTTTATGTTTGATTTTCTATTCATTTGTATTTAATCCAATATACGCATTTTTATTTATTGTCGATAAAGACGATTAATTGGTGGATATAAGATAATTTATTGGCAGCAATCTACGCAATGGAAAGAAATATACATTCATATGCCTCATACTGTGGGCCGAGATCCATAGCATACCTTGAGATGTAGGGTATCAATTTTTTTTTGACATACGACAGTTGGCGTAATGCCGCCTAGGCAAGTCGAGGTGTCTTGGCTTTTAGGCGTTGTCTCATATCCCAGAAACTGATCTATCCAGAGTTCCCGCATATCCACAGTCGCAATTTGCAACTGTATGGAAAACGCTACTTCAGAACGAGCGGAACGTAATTTTAGCCGGACGTTCAAATCGAGTTTTCATCCTTGAGACGGGGTGTCCAAAAGCTATGCTTCTGACATCCTGTTTCGAGGTATTGAGATCTGGAATGAAATATAAATCACATGCCCTATTATTCGAGTTCAGAGTATCGGCCTCTATTAGTTCGGTGGGAACGGGAATAATCGTGTTTCGCCATTCTTTTTTGGGAATCACCCATACTTTCTGGCGCATTTAGCTTTCTTTGCAGCGTCAGGCTGATTTACCTTTGTCGGAGTGTAGCGGGAAGAGAAAACAGTAAGCCCCCGAAACCTTCCGGCCTTCTACCTTCGATGATAGAGACCGGAGCATCTCAAAAACAGCTCTATTGTCGGCTGAATGGCTTTGCGTGTTTCTGTCCGGCACCCTGCTCTGATGGCGCCTCTTCGTCCTGGGTTCTCGCGGATTTTCTTGCTTGTGAATGATGTCGGTCAGAGCGTTGATTTCGGGGCCAATCTTCTCAAGAACGCTGGAAACCCGCTGATGGTCTTCCATTCGTGCCAGAAGATGCTCGGCATTCATGGTTTTGTAGCGAGCCTTCAGAGCCTGAATCTCACTGTCGTAGGTCTCGACAATGGACTGGAACAGGTCCTGCTGGACAGGATGGAGGTCAGATGTGGCCAGAGCCTCCTGAAAGGTCTCAACCGCTTTGTTGAGCGAGGATGTTTCTTCCGATGAAGACATGGCCAGACTGATGCACTCGAAAAGCTGAGAGGTCAGTCCATACATGGCACAGGCACGGGTTCTGGCAAGATTTCTGTCGAGGGTTTCTAGAGAGTGCCAGATTTCCCGTTTCCCCAGAGCAGGCCGAAAACGAACGGGAATCCCGCGTCTGAAATGGAAACCGGATTGCAGACGAATCAGCACGACAGGGCTCGTTTTGTAGAAGCCCTTTGTAGAAGAATGGGGGCTCCGGGTTGCTGAAAACCCTAAAAGCCGGTTATTTCCAATAACTTATATGTGGTGCGAGCTGCGGGACTCGAACCCGCACGCCCTTACGGACTCGAGATTTTAAGTCTCGTGCGTCTACCATTCCGCCAAGCTCGCACACGCCTCATGCTGCTCGCAGCAGGGCGGTCCCGTTTTGGCTCAGCCAGCGCTCTGCTGCAAGACGTCCTGTGCGTCCATTTGTGCAAAATCTGTCAACTAAGCCCCAAAAAGCAGCGCTGTGGTCAAAATGTTGAAGATGAGCGAGTTCATGGATCACGACGTAATCTCGAATTTCCGGCGGCGTCATGACCAGACGCCAGCTCAACATGATGCGTCCTTTTCGGGTGCAACTGCCCCATCGAGACCGGACTTCACGTAGATCGACACGGGAGGGAGCAAGACCCATTCTTTTACCGTGAAGTGCAACAGCCTTTGAGAGGCGCTCTTTGGCCAGGCTGTGAAGAAAGTCTCTTACGCGACGTTCGGTATGAGCGGCATCTCCGCTGACATGAAGGCCATCTGAATCCAGCCATGTGCCGCGGCGGGCATCTGGCTCATGCAGAATGGGAACTGGCAATCCTTCGATCATGACTTCGTGCCCGTCAGCCAGCACACGTTTTTCAGGCAGGGTAGCGAGAGAGGACGTAATCCAGTCCATATGCTGATGGACGAAAGCAAGACCCTGCTGATGGCTGATGCGCTGGGGCAGCGTAACAACAACCCTGCCGTCTTGAGCATCAATGCGGAGGGTCATGCGGCGTGCACGAGGCGAACGTCTCCATACGAGAGGGACGGTCGGCGGAAGCATGGGGTTAGCCGGAGCGTTTTCTGGAGATGCAGGCCGGAGCGTTTGCGGGCCATTCTCCTGGCCATGCGGCAATGTAGTTCTCCAGCGGACCAGCGCGGCGCTCGCTTACACAACGCCCTCCCGCAGAAGCGCCAGCCATCAGAACGCTGTCGCGTGTCCCGGAGCGCAGGGGATGCCATTCAGGCAAATCAAATCCGTCACGCAGCAATCGATAGGCGCAGCTTGGAGGAAGCCAGTCGATTTCGGCTAGCAGTTCAGGAGTTAATGTGACGCAGTCCGGCACCTTACGATGGCGTTTTGGATAGTCTGTGCAACGGCAGGTCTGCGTGTCCAGAAGTCGGCACGCAACGGTCGTGTAGACGATCTCGTCCGTATCTTCGTCACGGAGCTTGTTCAGGCAACAACGCCCACACCCATCACAAAGGGATTCCCATTGTTCGGACGTCATCTGATCTAGCGGCGTGGTCTGCCAGAAAGGAGAAACTGAAGTCATGGCCGATCCAGTATCACACAGCCGAGGGACAACAGAACCGCTATTGTCAGGGAAAGCAGGGCAGCAGGTAAAAGCAGAGGAAGCCAAATCAGTTTCAGGCGCGTCGTCAAATCCGCTCCCAGGCCGATTGCCGCACGCGTTGTCCCCATGGGGAGCCCAAGTAACGTTGCCCCAAACGGCATCATGATGGCTGGGGAAATCAGAATGCCTTGGACAAGGTCATAATGCCGGCCGACAAAGCTCAGACCAGCGCGCTGGAGTTCAGGAAGCGCAAAGGCGAGCGCCGGACCTGGCAGTAAAACCAGCAGGCCGAGAAGGCGCACGTGTCTGGCAGGCAAAAGACGCATCAGCAGTGTGATGACGCCACAACCAAGGAGGAGACCAAGTATAATGGCGGGCAGGTGAAGCCGCATGGAAATGGCCATCATGGCTTGCTGCTGCCGTACCAGTCCTGAAACTGCTGTTCCAGCTGATCGCCATATTTGGTCCAGAACGCATCATTGACGGACAGGGCAGTTCCTCTCGGATCCAGAACGCTTTCGGGCATGTCGTTCAGGTGGGGAGACTGAGTATGCAACTGGGTCAGGGTTTTCTGTGCTGCGGTTTCAGGATTATTGGCCGGGATTGCCCAATAAAGTGCGGTGCTAAGAGTTTGATCTGGCTGCGCGACAAAAAGAGAAGCCGCTGGCCCCGCTTTGACTTTCATGCTGACGCTGGAAATTTCTGTCATGGGGGCGCTGGTCATGAGCGCGCTGCTTTGCTCCATGATCCGGGCTGCATCATCGGGTGTTTTCCACCACACAATATAAGGTCGAAGCAGATCCAGTTTGTGAAACGCCCGGCTGATCCCGGCTGGCGTTGAAAGCGCGGTATAAATGTCCCGGGAGTCTATGCCATCTGCAAGCAGGGCAATTTCCAGCGTCGTTCGCGCACCAAGATAAAGACCGCGCCGCCCTGGATGACGCGCTACATCCCAGAAGTCTTTCCAGTTGGGGGCGGCAGGGAGGCGGGAGCGATCCCATGCAAGCGCCATGATTGTCTGGCCTCCGGGAAGGCCACATCCCGTAGTGCCTCCCAGAGGGTGAACCCAGCCTTTTTGGCACGCATCTGCAAGCTGGCTGCCATTTAGCAGGATAGCGGCCCAACTTGGGGTCGATGAATGAACGCCTGAATCCAGTGTTGTTTTTTGACCGTCCCATTCAACCTGCTTCAGGGACTTGTCGCTGGTGATCAGAGCATTCGCAGTCACCGCGCCTTCAGGAATAGCCCAGCCCGGGGAAGGGGGAGCGGGTTTTGCTGTGCGACGATGTTTTGTGGAATGGCGCGCAGCCGCTCGTTTGTGTGCGTGTGCCGAGGCTTCTGATGGCGAGAAGACAGAGGCGACACTATGCCCGACATGAGAAAAGAAATCTCCAATGTCGTCTGACGAATGGACGCCGTTCGCAGATGTTGCGTGTGCATGCAGGTTGGCAGGCAACACCTGGATCGCAAGCAGACCCGTCAGAAGTGCTGCAGGGCGCATGATACGACCGAGACCCGCCCGGCATCGTGCCGGGAGCGTATGTCGCAGAAAGAAAGCGGGCCGGGTCAGAATGGTGTCCTCAATCAGCATGAAGAAGTCAGGCGCGGATGCCTGACCGATTGCGGCGGCACTTTAATACAGGTCAGCACGAAGCGGAAAGGCCGTTGCGTGCCCGGCTGGCCAGGCAAGCTGAACGGCGGCTCCGGCTCGTGGCAGCTTTTGGGCTTGGAGGGGCGGCCGCCGGAGCTCAATCTCGGTGCCATCCGGGCAGCGCACCCGCATTCTGATATGATCGCCAAGATGAACGCTGTCCGTCAGTGTGCCGCGGACAGGTGGTGCTTCTTCATCGTCAAGGCCGAGAGATTGGCTGCCGAAAAAGGGCGAGATCCGATCCGGACGGACGCAGACCAGACAGGCATGACCCTCCTGCAGCGTATCGTCGGACGCGAGAGCTTCAACAATGCCACCGCATGCCAACTGCACGCGCGCGACGTCATCGGCAATGTCCAGAACCTGTCCGGTCAGGGCGTTGGCTTCACCAAAGAGTGTCGCTACACCAACGTCTGATGGGCGATCATACAGTTCGGCTGCTGTTCCGCATTGAAGCAGAGCCTGTTCATCAAAGAGGGCAATCTGTCCTCCGGCACGTAGGGCGTCTTCTTTGCGCGTGACGCTTTGCAGCACACTGAGGTTTCGCGCTCGTGACAGTTTGGAGAGTAAGGAGGCGATGCGTTTGCCAGCCTGTATGTCCAGATTTGTGTACGGATTGTCGAGCAGCAGAATAGCGGGTGAGGTTACAAGTGCACGGGCCAGCATTGCACGGAATGTCTGCTCGGGATTGAGGTCCTGGGGGGAAAGATTTCCCAGTCCGTCCAGCCCCAGCAGGGACATCATGCGGCCTGCGGCAGCATCGGCTTCTGCACGGCTCTGTCCCTGAGCACGAAGCGCAAAAACAATGTTACTGCGCGTATCGAGGTGCGGAAACAGCGGATCGCGGGCACTGATCAGGACAATGCTGCGCTGTCCGGCGGGCCGGGATGTAACGTCCGTCTCCTGCACAAGCACGCGGCCGCCCATTGGGGGAGAAAAGCCCGCGATCAGGTCTAACAGGCCGGATAGCGCAGCCTGGTCTGTTCCATAGGCCGTAACTGTCTCGCCTTCAGAAACCGTCAGGTCGAACGCCTCACCCCGCAGGCCTGCCCGAAAAGCTTCAAGCCTGAGGGCGGGGGCAGACCGCGCTGCGGGGCGGCGGCGTGCTGGGGAAGGTGGGGCGCCGGGTGGGCGGGACATGCAACCTCTGATAATGGTTTTGCGTTTGAAGCCAGATACCGGGCCTGATTCCCAGGTCCCTATTTGATTGCAATGAGGGTTTGAACATGAGCCGCGATACCGTCAAGAAGAACATCGAAGCTGCAGCCGAGACAACGCAGGACCAGATCGAGACGCTGCGCAAGCAGGTTGAGCAGATCCTGAACGACTATGTTAACCCGGCTCTGCTTCAGGCAGCGGACCGTACAGAGCATGCCGTTGCAAATGCCCGCAAAATCACAGATCATGAAATTGAAAATGTATCGACGCGTGTGCAGTCGCGGCCTATCGCCGCTATTCTGATTTCCGCTGTGGTCGGTTTCCTGGCGGGCCGTTTCTCCAAGTAATCGGCACGTGACCTTTCAGGTGGGAGGCAGGCCATCCACAGACCTGCGCCCGTCCTGTTAGAAATAAAGGCGAACGATCCTCCATGAAGCCCATTGAACTCGGTCAGGAAGTCCTTTCCGCCCAAGGCCAGATTCTCTCCCGCTCTGCCATGCGAATCGGCCGGAGAGTTGCGTGCGCGCTTGTTGCCGTTGTCTTCCTGCTGTTCGCAGCCATCTCTTTTCATGGCTTCCTGTGGGCGTTCTTTATCAGTGTGGCGGGTCTGAGCTACGTAAAAGCCAGCCTGTGCGTCATTGGTATTGATCTGTTCTTCGTGCTGATTTTTGCAGTTCTTGCAGCATGGTCGATTCCCGACGTTGTCGAGATCGAGGCGCGTATTCGTCGTGATCGCAAGTTGGTCGAACTGAAGCAGTCTGTTGCCATTACGGCGGTTACTGGCCTTCTGCTCGGCCCGATTGGCCGTTTTACGGGCAAAAGCTTTCTGTCCATTCTGAAGAGTTTCTTCAGTCATTCCAAATAAGACATTTTATGACTGATTTTTGTCAAAGCCATCTGGCCAGTCGTGGGTTAATGGCGTAAGCACTTCGCCTGTGCCGTGATTACGCCCTTGGGGGAGTCGTCACGGACTTGCGAGGAGTCCCGTGGAAAGTTCGTCGAACAGTCCGTTAGTTGGCACCAAGGTCACAGCCTGATGCTTACGGAAGTTAATCTCTTCGGCGTCTTTGTCGCACCCCTCTCAATTTACGCCGTTGCAGCAGTGTTCGTAACACTTCTGTTGAGAAGCATTCTGTGGCGAACCGGTGCTTTGAGCTGGTTCTGGCACGTCGCCCTCTTTGAAATAGCGCTCTATGTCTGTGTTCTCTGTCTACTCATCCTTTACGTCTAGGAGGGGTCGGCTATGAACTGGACCCGCAGTGTAATCCGCGTTCTGCTGACTCTGATTGTCCTGGCGATGGCCATTGGCCTCGGTCGGACCATGTGGGACATTTACGTATTGGCACCATGGACGCGCGATGGTCGTGTTCGTGTCTACGTCGTAGATGCAGCCCCTGAAGTTTCCGGAACAGTCGTTTCTGTTCCTGTTGTGGATAACCAGTTTGTCCATCGCGGTGACCCGCTTTTCGTTCTTGATCCCGTTCGCTTCCGCCTTGATATTGACGCCGCCCGTGCCCGCCTTGCCGGTGCGGACGAAGACCTCAAGCTGAGATCTTCTGATGCCAAGCGTCGTATGGGCCTCGGTGGCATTGTGTCTGCCGAAGAGCAGGAAGACTTCAACTCGAATGTTGAAACCCAACGCGCCAAAGTAAATGCAGCAAAAGCCGAACTGAATACGGCGCTGCTGAACCTTCAGCGTTCCACGGTTTATTCGCCCGTTGACGGCTACATCACCAACCTGAATCTGCGCGTCGGTGATTATGCCCATGCTGGTCAGCCTGGTCTCGCCGTGATTGATGCCCACAGTTACTGGATCAACGGATACTTCGAAGAAACCAAGATGCACGGTGTGCATGTTGGTGACGCCGCCCGTGTCAAACTCATGGGCTACAAGCAGATCCTGCCTGCCCACGTAGTCAGCATTGGTCGTGGTATTAACGACCGTAACGGCGTGTCAGACCGTCTTGGTCTGCCAGACGTGAACCCGATTTTCACGTGGGTTCGTCTCGCACAGCGTATTCCAGTTCGTCTGGAGCTGGATAATGTTCCGCCGGAAATCACTCTCGCGGCCGGTATGACCGCAACCGTCACGATTGGGCGCGAAACGCCGGGCGCCCGTGGCAAGTTGACCACCTGGCTGCAGAATCATCTCTGACATGTCACGCAAGCTTCTGACCCTCGCTCTTAGCACCTGTCTGTCACTTACGGCCTGCACCGTCGGGCCGAATTTCAAGCCAGACAAGATCAAGGTGCCAGACACCTTCGTCGAGCAACCAAAATCGGTGACGGCGGCCGAGATTGCGCGGACCGAAGCAGACATGAAGGACTGGTGGGCCCAGTTCCACGATCCGATGCTCAACGAACTGATCGAGGCTGCGATCAAGGGCAACTACGACCTGCAGATTGCGTCTCAGCATATCGTGGCAGAGCGGGCTGTCCGGCGGCAGGCTCAGGCAGCCTGGTATCCCCAGCTTGATGCAGCGATGGGCGGTGGCGATGACCGGTATTCCATCAATGTCGATAACTGGCCGTTGCGGCCTGGAAATCCGGCAAACCGGCCACAGGCTTCTGTTCTGACCTATGGTGCTCGCGCCAGTTGGGAAATTGATCTGTTCGGACATATCTCCCGTCAGGTCGAGGAACGTAAGCGGCTCGTTGAGGAATCACTGGAAAACCGTCGCGCTATTCTGTTGTCGCTGCTGTCCGAAGTCGCATCAGATTATGTGACGCTGCGCGGTATTCAGGAGCGGCTTGCAGTCACGGAACACAGCATTGATGTGGCGCAGCGCTCACGCGAACTGACTGAAAAACTTTATACGCACGGCCTGGGCAATACGCTGGCCGTGGCGCAGGCACAGACAGAAGAGCATCTCGAGCGCTCGCGTCTTGCTCCACTGCATTCGCAGGAAGAGCGCCTGATCCACGCCATTTCCATTCTGCTCGGCGAAATGCCGGGCAAGCTGGAGGAAGAGCTGGACGTGCGGCGCCCTCTGCCGTCTGTCCCGGCGTTCCCGGCGTCCCTGCCGTCCATTGTCTTGGCAAACCGCCCGGATATTCGGGCAACAGAAGCGCATTACGCTGCTGACATGGCTCAGGTCGGTGTGGCGGTTGCCAATCTCTATCCGAAGTTCATGATCCCGCTGACGTTCAATCCGAACGCTTCTGCTGCCTATCAGGCGTTCCAGATGGGTGGCATGGCCTGGAGCTTCATGATGATGGCTTCGCTGCCCATTATTCATGGCGGTCGCTACACGGCAGAAATTGCTCAGGCTCGTGCAGAAGCCGAGGCGAGCCGTCTGGTGTATCGCAAGACAGTGCTGAAAGCCTTTGCTGAAGTCGAAGACTCAATGGGGGACTGGCGCCATGACAATGAACTTGTCACGCAGCTTGAAGAGGCCGCTACGGATTCCGGTCTGGCGCGTGATCGTGCCCAGAAGCTGTTTGGCGCTGGTCTGACCGGGTATCTCAATGTCCTGACGACGGAGCAAACCGCACTTTCTGCTCAGGATCAGGCAGTCGTGGGACGGATGGCCCGCCTTCGTGACGCCATCTCGCTTTACACGGCGATGGGTGCCGGCTGGCAGGGTCGTCAGCTCACGGATACGCGTTTGCCGATTGAAGTTGGAAAGCAAAACGCGCTGGTACGGGCCTTTACGCGCTAAGACAAGAACGGCTCGAAACAGGGCAAGAACAGTTTGAACGGAGTCCTGCCATGATGCCTGTCTTTCTGCGTTCATTTGCCTTGGTAATAGCTGTTGTTCTTGAAACTGGTCTTTCTCAGGCAGCAGCTGAGCGTTCTCTTGAAGCACCCGGTCCACAAGGTCCGCTATCTGGCACTTTTCTGGATGCCGGAAAAACAGCACCCGTTCTTCTGCTCATTCCTGGTTCTGGTCCTACAGACAGAAATGGAGACTCAGCGTCTGGTCTTAAGCCAGGAACGCTGAGGCTACTGGCTGAAGGGTTAGCCGCACGCGGTATTTCAACGGTCCGCGTTGACAAGCGTGGTATGTTTGGAAGTGCGCGGGCCGTTGAAAACGGGAACCACGTTACCATCCAGGATTACGTGACGGACGTTCAGAACTGGATCTCTGTCATTCGTAAAGAAACGGGAACACGCTGCGTCTGGCTTGGTGGCCATAGCGAGGGCGCGCTGGTCGTGCTTGCTGCTTCTGGCCAGAGCCAGGGTATCTGTGGCTTGATCCTATTGTCGGCACAAGGGCGGCCAATGGGTGAACTTATCCGGGCGCAACTCCATGCCAATCCGCATGCGCAGACCATTTTTCCACAGATTGATAGCACCATTAATGCCCTTGAAGCGGGCCATCGTGTGGATCCGTCACAGCTACACCCTGGTTTGCAGCCACTCTTCAACGCGGACGTACAGGGATACCTGATTGACGTTATGCGATATGATCCTGCTGCGTTCCTGAAAGCCTATCATGGGCCGGTTTTGCTGGTGCAGGGCGGAAAAGACCATCAGGTTAGCCCGACAGAAGATCTTCCCTTGCTTCAGGCTGCGGATCCTCAGGCGACGACTGCTTACTTGCCCTCTGCGAGTCACTCTCTGAGGGATGTTCCGGCAATTGACCGAAAAACGATGACCCGCCCCGGTCTTCCTTTTCTTGGCCCTCTCGACCCGGATCTCGTGCCGCATGTTGCGGAGTTTGTCCTCGGTCATTGACCCGGGGCGACGGGCGTCACACATCTGGACGTAATGGAGGAATAAACCAATGGCACAGGATGGTCACCCGGCTGAGGATTACCTTAGACCAAAGCTGGACAGTCTGATTGAAGAAGGTGTGAGCGCGGGATTTTCCCGTGATGTCGTACTTGCCGTACTGATTGATCTTCTGGATGACGGCGCAGCAGAGGATGCGGAGTTGAGATGAAAGACCCTTATTCAGTTCTTGGGGTTTCCAAGACGGCCACGGACAAGGAAATCCGCAGCGCATACAGGAAGCTGGCCAAGCAGTACCATCCGGACCACAACCCCGACAGCAAGGACGCGGAAGAGCGGTTCAAGGCTGTTGGTCAGGCGTATAACATCGTCGGGGACAAGGAAAAGCGTGCGCGCTTTGACCGCGGCGAGATTGATGCCGAAGGGCAGGAGCGTGGCCCGTTTGGCGGCGGTGGCTTCGGCGGTGGCGGTCCGGGAGCCGGGGCACATGGCTTCCAGGGAAATTTCAATCAGGAAGATCTGGGCGCGTTCTTCTCCGACATGTTTGGTGGCGGCGGGTTCAGTGGGGACTTTCAGCCCGGTGGTGCGGCAGGACGTCGGGCCACAAAGGGCTCTGACCGCCGTTTTTCCGTGACCATCACCTTTGAACAGTCCGTTCTTGGGACGTCTCTGGATCTGGCTTTGGGCGAAGGCGGTCATACGGAAGTTCGTATTCCGCCGGGCGTCGAAGAAGGACAGACCCTGCGTGTACGGGGTAAGGGCGCGCCAGGTCGTCCAGGCATGGATGGTCAGCCGGGTGTTCCAGGTGATGCGCTGCTGACGATCTCTGTCACGCCAGACAAGCGTTACGTCCGCGATGGTCGTAATCTACGCATGACCCAGAATGTCGATCTCAAGACAGCTGTTCTGGGCGGGAAAGTGACCGTGGCAACACCGAAGGGAGACGTCGCGGTGAAGGTGCCCAAACATTCCGACAGCGGGAAAGTTCTCCGTCTTGCCGGTCGTGGTATTGGCGCTGACAAAAAGAACCCCGCAGGTGACCTGTTCGTGACGTTGCAGGTGCATATCGGGCCGGTTTCTCCTGAACTGGAAGCCTTCTTCGCTGAGCAGGAGGCCTGATCATGGGAATGATCCGTCGCGCAAAAGCACGTATTCCAGACTGGCCGTGGCGTCAGATTATTGGTGGCATTTTCGCCATCATCTTCGTCGTGGTGCTGAGCGTGATCGGATCTCATGCCCTCATCCTCGCCGGGGAGTGGCATTTGCCCTAAGATAAAGCCCGTCTTTGTTTCTGACGGGCTTTTCATGACCGCTTATTCCACACCGGCCTCCGGGCAACCGCCAGCGACGACGCGTCGTCGGGCATTTACTGTCGTGCTTGCAATCGAGCTGTGGGAACGGTTCGGCTATTACGGCATGCAGGCAGTTCTGACGCTGTTTATGGTCCAGCAGCTTCGGATGGCAGATACTGCGGCCAACCTGATGCTGGGTGCCTTTTCCGCCCTGACCTACATCACGCCTGTTCTCGGTGGCGTGCTGGGAGATCGCGTTCTCGGGACACGGCGAACAATGGTGATGGGGGCAATTGCCCTCGCCATAGGCTACGCCTGTCTTGCGGCGTCCCTGACATCACCGACATTGTTACTGTTGGCCATGGCGCTGATTTCCACAGGAAACGGCCTCTTCAAACCAAATGCAGGCAATCTGGTTCGCCGGATTTATGAAGGTGACAATGCCGCACTCGATGCAGCGTTCACCCTCTATTACATGTCCGTCAATGTCGGTTCGACTGTCTCGATGCTGCTGACGCCTTGGCTTCAGGTCAATTACGGCGCGCCTGTCGCCTTCGCGACCTGTTCAGTCGGGCTGGTTATTGGTCTGTTGTACTATGTGTGGCGTTCTGGGTGGCTCGCTCATACGGCCAGTGCTGTAGAAAAAGAAAGTGTACCTCTCAGTCGCTTTGCTCTGGTCGGGCTGGGCTTGCTTGCGCTGACTGTTTTCAACGCATGGATCATGAGCAGCGATGGTCTTGCCCGGGTCTGTATTCTTGCCGCGGCTGCGTTGCTTTTCCTGGCATGGGTTGTGCTTTACGTTCGTGCACCGGGAGAAGAACGTCCCGGTTTGCGGCTGACATACATGCTGTGCCTGCAAGGCACGATCTATCTCGTCTTTTATCAGCAGATGATCACGTCCCTGACGCTGTTCGCTCTGCGCGATGTCTCTGGCGATTTCAGTATTGGCGGCGTGACACTTTTTCATATGTCTGCCGGGCAGTTTCAGGCGCTTAATCCCATCTGGATCATGGCGATCAGCCCCCTTCTGGCCGTTCTGTATAATCGGCTGGGCGCACAGGGGCGGGATCTGTCTCTGGCTCGGAAAATGCTGATTGGCTACGTCATGGTAGCTATGGCCTTTGCAGTCTGGTGGCTTTCTGCTGTCGGGACGAAAGGTCTGGTTTCCCCTTGGATCATGGTCGCGGGTTACGGGCTTCTGTCTTTTGCGGAACTGCTGACGAATGGTCTGGGTCTGGCCATTGTGGCCCGCTATACGCCAGCCCGCCTGAGTGGTTTCATGATGGGGGCGCTTTATCTGCTATGGGGCATTGCGATGTATGTGGGCAGTGTGATCGCCAATCGTGCGGCCATGCCTGCGGATATGGCAGCTTCTGCGGGAAATGCTCTTTATGCCGGTTTGTTCCGCACATTGTGTGAAGTGGCCGTGGTTATTGTGGTGATTCTGGTGTGCCTGGAACCTTTGACGCGCCGTTGGGACAGAGAACACATAACTGTGAACATGAAACTTCCGCCGAATTGAAAGACGTGAAGGTTTTGTAATTCGGGAGAAAACCTAGGAAAAAGATTAGACATGTTCTGACGTGATGCGGCGGAATTGCCGCATTACGAAAACAACCGTCTTCCTCTCTCTATTCCGGACCGGCATCGGCCTGTATGGGAAAGTCATTCATGATTTCCGGTTACAGGCGACGTGAGAAGGAGACGCGGGAAAAGATGCAGAGGTTTAAAAGCAGTTTGACGAAGGCTCTGGGGGCGGCCTGTCTTTTGAGCACGACACTGTCCACCGTCCAGATTGCATACGCCGAGACGGCTTCTGCCTCCGATCAGGCGAAACCGGGTCAGCCACGCGCGCACAACAGTGCTGGTCATCCTGTCCTTCGGACCAGATCCATCCAGCCGACCCCTCTGCTGGTCAAACCTGCCCCGACCCCATCGCATCTGGCTGATGTGCAGCCTTCAGATACAACGGAAAACCGTTTTTTCCCTGCCAGTTTTCATGACTGGCTGACGCAGAGCACCATGACTGGTGACTGGGGCGGCTATCGCACCTGGCTCACCGAGAAGGGCATTAATATCGGTGGGCACTTCCTGCAGGACAGTGCGGGAAATCCGATGGGCGGCAAGGCCAAGACTGTTCGATATGCGGATGAATTCGGCCTCAATATCGACTTTGATCTGAAGAAACTGACCGGTTGGAACCTTGGCCTGTTTCACTTCCTAAGCACAGCCCGGCAGGGTCTGGGTATTGGTGCCAAACTTCCGGCACTCGATAGCCCACAGCAGATCTTCGGGTCTGGTGAAACTGTCCGTTTGACGCGTCTGTCATGGGAAATGCCCTGGAACCGCTACGTCTCCACGGAAGTCGGTGAAATCAACACCGAGAATGATTTCGAGCAGTCCTCCATGTATTGGGGCATGAGCCAGTACTGCCAGTTCGAGTCCAACGCTATCTGCGGTATGCCGCAGTCCATTGCGATGAACTCAGGCTATGGTTGGTATCCTACGGCTCATCCGGGAGCATGGGTGAAGTTCTATCCGGCCGGAAACAACCATTACCTGATCCAGTTTGGTGCCTATTCCGTCGATCCGGTTATTTCCAATACGCACAATGGCTGGAAGATGAACCTCCATGGTGCCACGGGAACGTATCTGCCGTTCCAGATTGGCTGGCATCAGGGTGGCCCGGACGATTACAGCGGTCCGCTCCAGACGAATGTGAAGATCGGCGGGTACTGGGATACGTCTGAAGTCAAAGATGTTTATTCTCAGCTTGGGACATTTGGTGTTCCGGCTGAGTATCTGATTTCTGCACCGTCCCAGAAGGTTCGCGGTCGTTTCGGTGGCTGGTTTCAGTTTGACCGTATGCTGGAACGCGATGAGGGGGATCCGAACCGTGGAACGTCTTTCTTCGGATCCTTCACATGGGGCGATCCTCGCACGGCAGTTGCGCCTTACTTCATCACCTGGGGCGTGACCAGAAAAGGGACGTTCCGGAACCGCCCGAACGATACCATCAGTCTTGGCATGAAAATGCTGTGGGTGAACCCGAAGCTGACCATCTGGGCCCGTCAGATGCAGGCTGCCGGTGCAGCGGGGATCAACAAGCCGTCCGGTGAGCATGCCATCGAATTGAACTACGGCTGGCGCCCAACACCCTGGCTCGTGATCCGGCCCGGTGCTCAGTATATCTGGAGTACGGGCGGCACAAATCGCTACAAGAACCCTCTGCTGCTCGATTTCGAGACAGGCATTACGTTCTGAGGGCTGCCAAAGGCCAGACATGACAAACGCGCCACCCGATCAAGGTGGCGCGTTTTTTGTATCTGCGGTCTGAAGTGAAATCAGAGATCGGTCGTGAAGGAGAACTTGAATGTCCTGGGCAGGCCCTCAAGCAGATAGCCATTGAAGGACGAAGACCAGTAGCGTGTGTTGGCGATGTTATCGACGCCAAAGCGCAGGGTGACAGGCTTGTGATACGTCGTGAACGTATAGCGTGCTGCCAGATCAAAGCGCGTCCAGACTGGCAGATGCAGGGTGTTGGCAGTGTTGACCCACTGCTTGCCTGTATTGACGACACGTCCGACAACGGTTGCTCCCTTCAGGAAAGGGAGGTCGTATTCCAGATTGCCATTGATCGTATAATTCGGAACGCCGATCGCTGTGTTGCCATTCTGCAGGCCTCCTGCCGTATGGCGCAGGTCCGCATCAATCAGCGTGCCGCCACCGTTGAATCTCAGTCCCGGCAGGATTTCTCCATTCACGGTGAGTTCGATGCCACGGTTCCGTTGGAGGCCGTCCTGTTTGTAAATGGAATAACCCGTGCCTTCGATGGGCACATTATAAGAGTTGGGGCGTGAAATCTGATAAAACGCCAGAGCAGCGCTGAAGCGACCAATGTCGTACTTGGCGCCGATTTCATATTGGGCAGACTTATAGGGTGGGAAAATCTGTCCGACATTCTGAGCGCTGGCGGGGGCGGTACCGCCCTGAGACATGCCTTCAATCCGGTTAAAGTAAATGGACGTCTGACGCGTCGGGTGAATGACAAGCCCGACAATAGGTGTAATGGCATCCTGATTATATGGAGTGCTCAGTGCACCGCGGCCCGTGCTGCTGTATTTATACCCGTTGATCATCATGTTCTGGTAACGGAAGCCCCCGGTGAGGGCGACGCGACCATTTAGGAAAGACATCGTGTCGGAGAAAAACAGGCTGTACAGGCGTGTCCAGTTTGTTGTCTGCGGGTCGTTTAAAACACCCCCAACGAAAGTCTGAGCCGGGGAGGCAAACTGCGGTGTCTTGTAAATGTTGGTGGTCGGAGAGGTCAGGGCCATGGCGTAGGCCGCAGCTGAATCTTCCCAGAGCGCGGAGCCACCGGCATTGACTTCGTGCTTGATAAAGCCCGTTCGGAAGTGTGCACGAACGCCGGCGCGGGTGCTCTCATTCGTCTGATTGTAAGGCACATACATGCTGCCCGCAGTTGCGGCGCCGGTGCCTGCATCCGTTAGGGTCGGACTGGAATAGTTGCCCTTCTCATTCGCGTTCAGGGCACCAAAGGCCCCATACAGGGTCACATTTTTGGAGAGATCATGCTCAATGTTCAGCATGCCAAAAATGTAGTTCAGGTCATTATACGCCCATTTCTGACCGAAATTGTGAGATGGGGCGACTGGGCGCGGAACGCTGGTGACAGATGAACTCAGCATCAGCCCAGGGCGGCCACCATCAACGCCCTGATTCTGATAGTTCATGTCCATCGAAATGCGTGTGCTGTTATCGCGGCTGTGCCAGTCAAAATCGGCTCCCAGCGCGGTGGAGTGCCGGTATTCATTATTGATGGAGTCTTCGCCGGACTGACCGGCCACGTTCAGGCGAACACCAAACTGCTTCTCCGTTCCAAAACGACGGCCAACGTCAATGTTGCCGCCCCCCATGGCGCTGCTCGTGTAGTCTCCCGTCAGGCGCGTGATGGGGGCATCCGTCGCATGTTTGAACATCAGATTGATGTTGCCGCCAATGGCGGATCCGCTCGGTGCCGCGCCGTTCAGAAACGCGCTGGCACCGTTGAGAACCTGAACACTGTCGTAGAGCTGGGGTGAAACAAGCTGCCGGGGCGTGATGCCGTAAAGACCATTGATGGCCACGTCATCACCATTGACGGCAAAACCGCGGATGACAAACATTTCCGAGAAGTTGCCGTATCCATACGTCGTGCGAACGGACGGATCATTTTCCAGAACCTGCCCCAGCGTCTGGGACTGCTGGTTCAGGATCATGCTGGAAGAATAACTGCGAATGTTGAAGGGCACATCCAGGCCCTTCTTGTTTCCCAGTGCACCAAGCTGTCCGCCACTCGTGACTTCCATCTGGTTCCGGCGCTTGGCCTTTACGATGATTTCTTCATCGCTGGGTGCGGACGATTTGGCTACGCTGGGAGCTGCCGCAGCCTTGTCGGAAGCGACCTGGGTCTGGTTCGGGAAGGGACTTGCTGCATAGGCGAAAGCAGGAAAGGTTGTTCCGGCCAGCAGCAGGCAGGCCAGGTGCCTGCGATGGCGAGCAGGTCTGGGGCGGGAAAGCAGATGTGCGCGCACGGGAAGAAGCCTCGATTGGAGGAAAAGATGTGCGCTACATACGGTAATGAGAATTAATCTCAAATAAATCAATGTAACCTAATATGACTGCGTCTGCGTGCGGGATGCGGGCATAAAAAAAGCGAAGCCCTTTTCAGGCTTCGCTTTGTCGTGGTTGGTTCGTCGCTAATTCAGAGCACGACGGTGAACTGAACCCCCAGCACAGCGGCATCACGAAATGTCGTCGTCGCGCTGGGGCGTTGGATGTACTGGAAGTCGGGCTGGATCGCCATCGCACGGGCCACATGCGCGCTATAAAACAGTTCGTACACGTTCTCATGGCTCTGCGGGCCATAGACTGTGCCCCACTGGTTATCCTGATACGGCAGGTTGAGCTGCTTGGAGGATTCCTGCTGCAAGGCTGCCGTGGTGCTCATGTCGAAGTGCTGCCACATGGCGCCGACAGTATCGAGCGGACGGCCCCACGCTTTGCCCGTATCAATCATGCCGACCCATGTATGGTCTCGCATGGCGACGGTCTTGCCGTCACTGTACATGGCGCCCGCCATGAGGATCAGACCGTTGGTATCACCGGGCCCGTTGCGCATCAGCATCTGATCCATGATCAGCCACGCACTGTTTCGCCCGGCTTCATAGCGGCGAGGCAGGCCAGTCTGCTGCCACGAGTTCCCGTGAATGTCTTCGTACAGGTTCAGATAGCGTGAATTGTCGTAGGAATATCCAAGCTCGTAATGACCAACGAGATGGTTTTTCCCAAAACGGGGAAGCCAGCCGATTTCAACAGGCGTTGAGAACTTCCCCAATCCGGACTGTGCCCAGGACCAGCCGGAAATGCCGCCGTTGTAGGCGTGCGGGCTTACGGCGAAGAGGCCACCCATGATGTATGTGTTGACCGTCGGCATGACACGAGCAATCGCCGCGAGGTTTCCGGACGGCCAGTCGCGGTTGCCTTCCGTATATTTGTTAGGTGCTGGATTTCCGCAGACGGCAACGTTCATGAAGTCGCAGAAAAGTGGCGAGGCAGCAAAGAAAGAACCGACCGGAATCCAGCCAGCGCTGATGTCGATACGGTTATGGTAGAAGGATGCCTCTCCATACATCGACACGAGATGCGCTACGACGTTGCCGCGTGCACCATAGATTTCCTGCACGGGTGCGATGGAATCACCAAACATCCGGGATACGTTCTGGCCATGTCCGTTGACGATCAGGGTGTGCGTCCAGAAGTTCTTGATACCGGCCATCTTGTCCCAGTCGATATCCACTTCAACGCCGACTTGGCCCGTGTCCGAATAGGCGCGATCCTTACCGCCTGTCACGTTTCCGGCGAATTCCTCGTTGACTGCGGCGAGGAGGTGAATGCCGTGATTGACAAGCCATGGCTGGATGCCGCCCCAGTCTCCGAAAAAATGCTGCGATCCCATGGGGGCTGCGAAAAACGCGCCCGGATCTTCAACTTCGTCAGGAGTGCCAGCGCTGCGTACGCCGCGCATGTTGTTTTGCAGGATGGGAACACGTCGCCCTGTATCCATGGGGTGCGATGTCAGTTCGGATTTGCTGTTGCCTGCCGAGGGTTCAGCCGACGGGCCTGCTGTTGGAGTGGAACCTGAAGGAGAGGCCGACTGACCCCAGGCTTGGCCTGGCGCAAATGCCAGTGTCGTGGCGGACAGGAGTCCCAGAAAAACGGTCCGCAGATGTCCGGAACGAAAAAGGCGAGCGTGATCAGTCAGCACGACCATAAGGCAGCGAATCTCTCTTCTGTCTGATGATGGCGAACAGGAAGACGGTCTTCTTCGAAGACTTTCCCACAGGGTGGGACGAAGAAAATGAATTCCAATTTATGGAGTGAGAGGTGGTGTGTCGCAGACCGTCCGACCCGCTGTCAATGCGTACGGGGGAACTAAAATGGTTTGGGCTCTGGTGATGCGAAGTGTGACATTGTGTGGATGAAGACCATCACAGTCCAGATAAGGGGCAACTCCTGAGGCATTATGGCGTAAGACAATCGCTTGATTTTTAGTTTTTTACAGGAGGCAGCATGAGGTTCTCTCGTTCCATGCTGACACGTGCAGGAGTGGGTCTTGCCGTGGGAGCGATTTTAACGACCGGTTCGGTTCTGGCCGAGCCCGCCGCAGGCCCGGTCGCTCCCCCACCTGTTCCCGCTCTCGATTCCCCTCTTCAACTGGGCTCGGTGTCTGTGGAGGGAAACAAGCGTGTTCCATCTGCGGATATTCTCGCAGCATTCGGTTATCACGACGGCCAAAACGTCACACGCGCGAAGCTGGCAGACGCACAGAAACAGGTCGCGACGCTGTATCAGTCACGTGGCGTTGGGGCGGACCTTGGTGAGCAGTTGCATATCTCCGCCAACAAGGTGGATGTGAAGCTGCTGATGCGGGAGCACGATCAAAGGACTGCCGAGGCTGGCACTGCTGGACTGATTGTGGACAAGGTTGCTTTCGAGGGTAACCGAAAAGTACCAACGCCTGCTCTGGCAGCGGCAACTACCCTTCAGGATGGCGCAGCGATCTCGGATCAGGCTTTGGCTGCGGACGAAGTGGCGATCGAGAAAGTCTATCGGGAAAACAAGCTCGGCGCTCAGATCCAGCCACAGGTGGTTTATCCGAACCATGACAATCATCTGGTTCTGGTCTGGCAGATCCGTGAGCAGAGCCCGCGCTCAGACGGGGAATAACCCGCCTGAAGAATTAGGTCAGGGTCTCCGGATCCAATGACTGGGGGGTCAGGACACCCGGAAGATAAAGCGGGTGTTCTGGCCGTCCTGTCTTGCTCAATCTCAATGCGGTCACCTTCACGCCATGGTGCGCCAGCATCCGGGCCACAGCAGTGCCCCGAGGCCGAAGTGCCTTTGCCTGTGGTGCACCGTAAGCCAGCACGACAAGATCAGCTGCCTTTGCCATTTCAAGAAGATGCCTGTCGTTGTCAGGCCCAATGGGATCATCGACTTCCAAAAGGCGTTTCTGATCCGTGCAGCGGTAGGCAAAACTGTTGCCGACGAAAATGCCCCCATAACCCCATGCACGGGCATAGCGCTGGCATTTGGCAACCGTTCGATCGTCCCCGAGTTCTGTGGCGACTGACGGGTTCATCATCAGCCACATGACCATGGGCTTCGTCTCGTCCCATACGCGCTTCAAGGTGTAACGGTAACAGTCGCCCGGGCCGTCGTAGAGGGCTGTACTGATGACGTCTTCCGAAAGACGAAGTGGCCGTGAATCACCAACATGATGCTGCCCAAAAAGGTCAGCAGGCTCCCCTCCGCTCTGGAACGGTGTGGAGCAGGAAGGGCGCGACATAGAAGATATTCCGGTGTGTGGTAAACTTAGTGGGCAGCCTGAAGCGCCTTGACGGCAGCCAGTGTGCGCTCGACATGGCCATCCGGGGACATGGATGCATAGGAGAGGGCAACATGCCCATCCGGCGCAATCACGTAAGAGGTGCGGCTGGCCATATGCAGAAGAGGCATCTTGGCCTTGTAGGAATTGGTGATGGTCCCGTCAGGATCTGCAGCAACAGGAAATGCGCTCCGGCATTCACTGACGGAGAAACGGGTCAACTTGTCGATCGGGTCCATGGAAATCCCGATAACCGTTGCACCCATCGCCTTGAATTCGGGAATTGCCTCAGCGAATTCGTGCGCTTCGATGGTGCAGCCTTTGGTAAAAGCGGCCGGGTAAAAATACAGGACGACCGGGCCTGTTTTTAAGGCTTCGGCCAGATGATAGCTGAACTCATGTCCGGCCATACTGGCCTTGGCAGTGAAATCCGGAGCATGCGCTCCTGTTTCCAGGGCAGCGTGAGCTGGATTAGGGAGGGTGCCAATCATGGCAAGAGCACAGAAAGCAGAAATTGGCAGAAAGCGACGCATAGGATGTGCTCTGTTCCCTGAAGGTAACGGTTTAGAAAGCGCCGGGCGGAACCACAACGCACGGTGAACCGTGCGACAGACGATGGCAGGCCGCAAGGGCATTTTCATGTGTCAGCCCGGTCAGGCGCGCACGATAGAGGTGGCCTTTGCCTGTTTTAACACTGGCAACCTGTGTCCTCGCAGACGCGACAACTGCTCCGCCCTGACTATGAGCCTGAGACGCGGCTGAAGTGGCCTGTCCCGAATTGGCAAACGCACCGACCTGAATGGCCCATGTTTTAGGACCGCTCGTTTCCTGCGGGGCGGCAATAGTTGCGTGATGCATCGTCGGTGCTGGCGAAGACAGTCGATACTGCTGCCGTGTTGCGGGCATGACGGCCATGATCGGCTGGGGTTGCAGGTGGTGCCCCATCGGAATTTCCTGCGCCGTGACCTGACTGTCCGCCAGTTCAGTATCCATGCTGTTTGCGACCGGCGGATGATAGGCCACTTTCTGCACAGTGGGGGCCGGGGAGGTGATGCCTCGCGCTGCCCATGCCGCACTGACGCTGCTCGGTTCCGTCGGCGCGGCAGAGGCTACGATAACAGGCGTTGCAGAAGAAGCGACGGGTGTCTCGGACACGGTCTCGTCTGAAGAGGAGTTATCATCAGATGAGCTGTCTGCTGATGCATCCTTGTGGGACCAGGCTGCCCGGATCGACTGACTTGCCGGCGTGGTAGGGACAGTATTTTCTGCGACCTGAATTTGGGCATTGGGATCGTGCTGCGAAACGAGAAGATCTGCGGCTGATCGGTTATGAGGCGTCACGCCCGCAATGCGCGGACCAATCGCTGCCACATATCGGCGTGTCTCGCGCGGAAGGGGGCGTCCGCGGCGCAGGTAGCTGTCGAGGCTGCCCGGACCATCGTTATAGGCGGCAAGAAATCCCGGGGAGCCGTAGATCTCGTACATCTGCCGAAGATATGCCGTGCCTGCGAGAATGTTATCGTGCGGATCAAACGGATCGTCGCCGAGGCCGTATTGCTGGCGCATGTCATCATAAGTTGGCGGCATAAGCTGCAACAGGCCCATGGCACCCGGCGTCGAGGTGATGAAATTGCCATTATGGTCGTAAAGGTGGCCGCCAGATTCCTGCTGCATGACCGCCCGGATCCACGCTTCTGGAATATCAAACCGAGCAGACGCTTCCTGAATGTATGGCCCCCATGGATCGCTGGGTGGCCCTGGCGGGGCGTAGTAGGATTTTGCGTGAGCGCGATACTTCGCGGCTTCCTGAGAGACCGGAACCTGTGAGGTGGAGCTCATGTCTGGTGTGCCGGCGCAGGCCGCGAGAAGGCCGATCAGACCAAGTGCCAGACCGGAACGGAGAGCGGTCAACGGGCGAAGAATGGTCTGGAACGGCACGGCGGGTCTGGGCATCGGGGCAGGGTACCTGACAAAGGAAGAACTGTCGCAACCCTCAAAGCATACACAGGGATTACGGCAAAACTAGGAAAAATGACGAAAGAGTTACGTTTGTCGCCTACTTTTTCACTGTGGAAGGTGTTCAGGGACAGATGGTGGAAGAGCACGCCATCATCAAGGGCAAGACTGCTTGCGGGAACACAGTCTATCGGCTAGGCGAACCAGATGAACTCATCTTCCCCGGCCACGAAAGAGCCAGAGGTGCAACGGTTGCCGACGCACGATCTGAGCGTGCTGAAGTTCGACCAACGTCGGGGGAGCCCCGCTGCCCGGGCCTGGGATGATTTCCGCGGAGCCTGCAAGCTCTGGCGTTTGGGCGTTATGCTCGGATGGCTGGACATTAAGCTGCGTTATCGCGGATCAGCCCTGGGGCCCTTCTGGCTGACCATTACATCGGCCCTTATGGTCGCATCCATGGGCGTTCTATACAGTCGGCTCTTTCATCAGGATATGAAGGTCTATCTGCCGTTTCTGGCGCTGTCCCTGACGCTCTGGCAAACGGGATTGTCCAGCCTTCTTCAGGAATCCTGCACCAGTTTTCTGGATGCCGAAAGCATTATACGCTCCAGTCGTCTTCCATTGCTGCTTCAGGCCATACGGGTTGTGGTCCGTAATGCGATTGTTTTCGCTCACAACATCATCGTGCCTGTTGGTGTTTTCGCGATCTATCATGTCTGGCCGGGGTTCACGGCGTTATTGGCGCTTCCGTCTCTTCTGCTGTGGGGGCTGGACGGATTTGCAGCCTGCATGCTGCTGGGGGCACTTTGCGCAAGGTTCCGGGATGTGCCGCCGATTATCGGGGCGCTCCTTCAGATCGTGTTCTACGTGACGCCTGTCATCTGGCAACCGCAGCAGTTGGCGGGGAAAGCGCGGTACCTGCTGTACAACCCGTTTTATGCTCTGCTGGAAGTCGTTCGCGCTCCATTGCTGGGGCATATTCCTTCGATCAGCGTCTGGCTCGTGGCCCTGCTGACGAGTGCTGTGTTCTGGGTTATCGCGATATGGGCTTTCGTCCGTGTGCGTTCACGGTTGGTGTTCTGGATCTGACATGACGCATATCCGCCTTGAGAACCTTTCTCTGTCGTTTCCGGTGCTGCACGGGGCTTCTCGCTCTTTGAAGAAAACACTGCTGGCTCGTGCCAAGGCTACCGTCACAAAGCCCTCGGCTGTAGGTGGACGAATGCGTCTCGGCGCAGTCGCTTCTGATGCTGTTCTGGTGCAGGCGTTGTCAGGCCTGACATTCCAGATCCATGGGGGTGAACGGGTTGGCCTGATTGGCCATAATGGTGCTGGAAAAACTACGCTTCTGCGTGTGTTGGCTGGCATCTATGAAACGACTGATGGTTTTCTTGATATCGAGGGTGACAGTCATGCGCTCATTGATCCGCAGTCAGGCATGAATCTAGAGTTGAGCGGGCGTGAAAACCTCAATCTCTTTGCGTGTCGGATCGGGTTACCAAAGAGCCAGATTCCTGCGCTGGAGGCTGATGTCGAAGCCTTTGCGGAACTGGGACCGTTCTTTGATCTGCCAGTCCGCCTCTACTCGTCCGGGATGAGCATTCGGCTTGGATTTGCTTTGGCTACGGTTCCTCGTCCGCGTATTCTGCTGATGGATGAATGGTTTATGGCAGGAGACCAGCGCTTTCAGGAAAAAGCCAGAGAGCGGATGGCAGGCATGGTTGATGCTGCAGAAATTTTGGTCGTGACATCGCATTCCCTGCCTGTGCTCAAGCAGTGGTGTATGCGTATCCTCTGGATGGAAGAGGGGCAAATCCGCATGGATGGTCCAACGGACACCGTGCTTGAAGCATACGAAGCCTCTTTGGCCTGAGGTCAGCTGTTATTTGGTCTGGTCTCAAGGGTGCGGTAGGATCAACTTCGAGTTTGACCATCACCATGGAGACTAATCATGTCTTATGCCGCTATTGATGCAGCCCGCGTTGCCAAGGCTGCAAAGTCTGCCCTTCAGACACTTGCCACCGTCAAGGAGCAGTCAGAAGCTCATCAGCGTAAGACGCTCATGATCGAGCGTATCGAAGCCCTCGCCACGGCTGCAGCTGAAACCAAAGACTGCAATGCGATTACCCTGACATCCGAAGAATTTTGGATGATCTCCAAAAATTGGTAAAAGCCAGCAGGGAAGGCGGGTCAAGACCCGCCTGTTAGCCTTGGTAAGAGGCAATTTCCACAAGGTTGCCGTCCGGGTCCCGGCAATAGACCGAGGTGATTGGACCTAGCGCGCCCAAGCGCGAAACCGGACCTTCCACAACGACAACACCGCATTTTTCGAGATGCCGCACAACATCGTCACTTGAGATGGCTGTTGTAAAGCAAAGGTCGGATGTGCCGGGCTGCGCGCCTTCGGCCGTTTCCCAACCTTCTGATCCTTCAGGGCGAAGATTGATCTTCTGGCCGCCGAAGCAGAGAGCAACACGGTTATTACGGCCGTATTCCTCAATATCCATGCCCAGAACCCGCTGGTACCAGGATGCCGAAACAGTTCTGTCCCGTACGGTCAGAACGATATGGTCAAGGCGATCAACGGTAAAGCGCATGATGGTCCCTCAAGAAAACGGCGCCCGATGGTCCTGATATTATCATCAGGACGCAGAAACCGTCAGGCCTCGGTGCCCTGTTCGGGCGGGAAGGAATAACTCAGGTTGGTGGGCGCTTGCGGAATGCTGCCAGGCTTACGACCTCGGCATCTTTCTTCTCTTCCTGAGGAGGCTCTTCGATTGTCACCTCGGGGTGATGCGCCGGATCGATATCATCTGGCTCTACCGCACCTTCAGGGATCTCGATGTCTTCGTCGTCATCGACCATGCTGCTGACGAAGCGCAGCGCCATCCGGATATGTGGATCTGCAAAAGCCGTAATAGCGGCGACCGGGATGACGAGGATGCTGCCAACGCCCCCGAATGACAGACCAACAGAAATGACATTCTTTTCGCGATCCAGCGCCAGATCCCAGAACTGGTGCTGAAGAACGATCGTCATCTCTTCCGGATACTGGGCCCGGAGACGGGACGGAATGATGACGTCCGAACGATTGGTGCGGAAGGTCAGGTAGAAATGGTGAGCACCGGGAAGTCCCTCAGCCGCAACGTGCTCAATGGCGCGCAGCATGACTTCACGATAGGCGTCTTCCACCCAGTCGTCATAGGGGAGAAGGCTTTCGGGCAGGTCGTGCTCAAGGCCGTCCTGGCCGGTGTGATCATCGTCGCTCATGGTCGCAGGCCTGATGTTTCAGTCAATCAGGTCAGGGATGCGACAGACCAGCCAGAATGGCAAGACGTTTTGCACAAAAGGAAAAATGAGGTGGGAGGGCTTCTGTTGCCCGGTGCCCTCCCGAACCGCGCTTATCGCTTATGCAGCGACAGCGAGCACCTCAGAGTTATCATTGGCACTTGTAAGTTTAGCCCGATGACGGTGGTACAATACCGGGCAAAAGATAAGTCTTTACCATGCGCGTCGAGCCTGTTTCGTCCCCACAGATCCCTCTTGCGAGAGATTTTTCTTGGTGGAGACGCCGGGCACTGCCCCCGGGTCCACAACACTTATTTCACTTACCGTTTATCGCCATAGCCGGGGACAAACCCCTTGCACTGCTGAACATAGGAGTGCTGTTGCCGTCCTGCAAGGGGAAAAGACGAAGCGCATGATGATGCAGCCCGGACTCGTCTCTTGCGGTGGCGGGAGATGTTTCGTCATGCTAGAGCCGCGGCCTATGGCACTGACATCTGAACAGCGCGCTGAGATCGAAGCTCAGCGCAACGAGCCCCAGCTGACCTCCCGCCCGACCGTTCCGGCGATGGAGAAACTTCTTTTCACGCCCATCGAGGTGCTGGATCATGGTTTCCTGCGCGTCGTCGATTATATGGGCGATGATGGAGCCGTCGTTCAGGCTGCCCGGGTGTCTTATGGGCGTGGCACCAAGAAGGTGTCTGAAGATGCCGGACTGATCCGCTATCTGATGCGTCATCGGCATTCGACGCCGTTCGAGATGTGCGAAATCAAGTTCCACGTGAAGCTTCCGGTTTTCGTGGCACGGCAGTGGATTCGTCATCGCATGGCCAGCGTGAACGAGTATTCTGCGCGCTATTCGATTCTCGACCGTGAGTTCTATCTGCCAGCTCTGGATCAGGTTGCATCGCAGAGCGCCTCGAACCGTCAGGGACGGAGCGAAGCTCTTGATCCGGAAACGGCGGAGCGCGTGCTTGAGATTCTGCGTCGTGATGCCAGCCAGTGCTACGACGATTATGAATCAATGCTGGACCCGGAGGGCACTGGCCTGGCCCGTGAACTGGCGCGCATGAATCTGACGCTGAACACCTATACCCAGTGGTACTGGAAGATCGATCTGCACAATCTGATGCACTTCCTCGCCCTGCGCGCAGATCCGCATGCGCAGTACGAGATTCGTGTTTACGCAGAAAAGATGATTGAACTCCTGCATGCTTGGGTGCCGGCAACGGCTGCTGCATTCGAAGAATATCGTCGCGGAGCCTTCACGTTCTCAGCGGGGATGCTGAACGTGGTGCGCCGCCGTCTGGCGGGAGAGGCCGTGACGCAGGAAACGTCCGGGCTTTCCAAGCGCGAATGGATCGAGATGAACGCCATCCTCGAACCAGAAGCCTGAGACAGGCGAAATCGTGAACGATTTTGATAAGCTCCTGCAAGATGCCCCTTCCGTGCAAAGTGAGACCGCGGCTGAGATAGAGCCGCGGTTACCACGGATCTGGCCCTGGGCGATTCTGGCAGGACTGCTTATTCTTGCGTCCGTGTGCATCCACATTTTCTGGCCTGCACCGGCACACAAGCATATGGCCCTTTGTAAAAAGGGCCTGACTGAACACTGCTATAAAATTGACCCCACCGCCGAAAATTGAGTTCGTATTTCGGTGAGTAAAATGGTCGGTGGATTTCCTGTTTTCCGGAATCGCTGTTTCTGAACGGATTCTACGGAGAACGAATGTGGAATCACGTCGGACTCACATTTCGTAGATCTTAATCAACAAACTTATCCACAGGGTTCGGTCCCATAAAACTGGGTTCGAAGGCGTGGACGATTCTTTTTGGGGAATCGTTCAGAAAGCTTGATTTTCTGGGAAAAATCGTGGTGCCGGGTGAGGGATTTGAACCCCCGACCTTCGGTTTACAAAACCGCTGCACTACCACTGTGCTAACCCGGCATCCACAGCCCGGCTTTTTCCACGCCGAGACCCCTTTGGTCAAGCTCCTGAGTGTCGATTCTGTAATTTTATCGTGTCGCAGGGGTCATGAGGCTCGGTGGTGGCGGAAGATGGGAGGAGTTATTCGTGAAGCCGTAGCCGTCTGAAGAAAGCCCATGATGGACGACAGGCGGTCGAGCACAAGCCGACAGAAGTAATGCTGTTCCCAGCAGGAGAAGACGGGTCATGAGGAAGCCTTTTCATCAGAGTGGCTGAGGGCCTCGGCAATAGTCGTGGCGAGGGCCGTGTAGGCACGGGCGGCTTCGCTGTCAGGTGCCGAGAGGATAATGGGCGTCCCCTGATCGCCGCTGGCCCGGATGTCAGCCAGCAGGGGAATTTCGCCGAGGAAAGGCACGCCAAGGCGCTCTGCCTCTTCTCTGGCACCCCCGTGGCCAAAGAGCTCGGTGCGATGATTGCAGTTTGGGCAGCAGAAATAGGACATGTTTTCCACAACGCCGAGGATGGGGGTTTCCATCCGTTCGAACATGGAGACGCCACGTCGTGCATCCAGCAGCGCAATGTCCTGAGGCGTGGAGACAATAACAGCCCCACCTTTGGCCATCTTGGCTCCAAGCTTCTGGGCCAGTGTCAGTTGGGCATCACCGGTTCCGGGTGGCATGTCTATGACAAGGACGTCCAGATCTCCCCAGTCCACTTCTCCAAGGAACTGGGTGAGGGCACCCATGACCATGGGGCCACGCCAGATCATGGCCTGATGCTCGTCCACCAGATAGCCGATAGACATGCTTTTTAGCCCCCAGGCTTCGATGGGGATGATCCGGCCTTCAACGACTTCGGGGCGTGTGTTGCGGCCGAGCATGCGTGGAAGGGATGGGCCGTAGATGTCTGCATCCAGGAGGCCCGTCCGAACACCGAGTTTGGCGAGGCCAGCTGCAAGGTTCACAGCGGTTGTGGATTTGCCAACGCCTCCCTTGCCGGACGCAACAGCAACGACAGCCTTCACGCCCGGCAGAAGCGTCTCTGGAGCATGACGGCTGGACGCATTCTGCCGTTTGCCGCCCAGATTGAACGGCCGATGACCGCCCCCGCCTGCTGGAGCTGGTGCGTTGGCCGGTGGTGGCGTGGTAGCACGATGAGCTGTCAGGGAAATTGTTGCTCCCGTCAGGCCTGGAATGCGCGCGATCTCTGCTTCAACCTGAGGTCTGATCGGCTCCATGCGCGACACATTGTCTCGCGAGGTGGCAAGGGTCACGTGCGCATGTCCGTCGCGGACTGAGACACCTTCCAGCGACGCAAAGGACAATACATTCGATCCAAGGCCAGTTTGTTCGTTGTTCAGAATCTCGGAAATGCGTTTCTCGGCATTGGCATGGGATTCGTCAGAAGAACTGGTCGGGGGGAGATGATCGGTCATGCCAAGACTCTTTTTTCTGGAGGAACGGCCTGTCAGGAAGAGGAAACAGCGTAGCATACGCCCCTCCTGAACTACAGGATGGTGACGAAGGACAGTCTTCTGCGTTAGCGTGTCACCATGAGCAGATTGACCGCCAGCCTTGCCCTGTCCTGCGCCGTTTCCCTGGCGCTGTCCGTTACGACGGTACAGGCCCAGACCGCCCCGCAGCCCTCTCCGGCACCCGTACCAGCCCCGCGCTCCGTTCCGTCCAGCTTTGCGGATCTGGCAAATCGCCTTCTTCCGTCCGTGGTGAACGTTTCGACGTCTGCTGTGCTCAAGCCCGGTAAGGATGAAGACAAGGGGCCGGACTCCAGTGGTCCGGATGGCCCGCAGGTGCCGCAGTTCCCGCAGGGCTCACCGCTGGAAAAATTCTTCCACGACTACATGACGCACAAGCCGGCACCGAACCGCCCGCCGCGGCGGATGCAGGCTCTGGGATCAGGCTTTATTGTCGATCCGGCGGGCATCATAGTGACGAACAATCACGTCATTGAAGGCGCAGATCAGGTCTCCGTGACACTTCAGGACGGCACGGAACTGCCGGCAAAGATTGTCGGGCGCGACAGTCAGGTTGATCTGGCCGTTCTGGAAGTCAAACCGAAGCATTCGCTGCCAGCTGTTCCGTTAGGACACAGCGATGCCGCCAGGATCGGAGACTGGGTGGTGGCCATTGGCAATCCGTTCGGCCTGAACGGAACAGTCACGGCAGGTATCATCTCGTCCCGCGGACGGAATGTCGAACACGGCCTGTATGATGACTATATCCAGACGGATGCAGCCATTAACCGGGGAAATTCTGGCGGCCCGCTCTTTAATCTCTCGGGCGAAGTCATTGGCATCAACACCTTGATCTATGGTGGGGCCGGGGGTGATTCTATCGGGATCGGCTTTGCCATCCCGGCGGATGACGCGCGTGGCATCATCGATCAGCTTCGTAAGACAGGTCATGTGTCGCGCGGGTGGATGGGACTGAAGTTCCAGAATGTCTCCTACGACATTGCGGAGGATCTTGATTTCCACCAGGCTGATGGCACGGTCGGCAAGGGCGCGCTGGTGTCTGAAGTGGGGCCGAAAAGTCCGGCAGCTCAGGCTGGCCTGCAGGTTGGTGACATCATCACCCGTGTGGGCAGTCAGGATGTGACGGGGCAGACCATGCCGCGTATCATTGCGTCCATTCTTCCTGGAACGAAAACAGAGCTGACCGTCTGGCATAAGGGCAGCATCAAGACGCTTCCGATCACGCTGGCACAGTCGCCGAACGCGCCAGATATGCCACCGTCCGACACGCATCAGCCAACGCATACGAAAGCAGCTTTTGGCGAGCTGGGTCTGGCCGTGCGTTCCATCGATGCGGAAATGCGCACCCAATATGCTCTGACGGACGATCAGCGTGGCGTGCTGGTGGATCGGGTTGAACCCTCCAGCCCGGCCACATCTCGCGGGATTGCGGTTGGGAATGTGATTACGCAGGTTGGGCAGGATCAGATCGACACGCCGGATGCGTTTGCCAAAGCTGTGAGCCGCGCGCTGGAACAGAAAAAGAAAGAAGTTCTGCTTTTGGTGCAGGATGATGACGGACTACGCTGGGTGCCAGTCCCCTTTCTGGGAAACTGACTTAATTTGGATCAGTAAGATTGAGGGACGACGGAAAATTATGTCATCGGTTTTGCTTCAAAAGCGGACCGGTTTGCGCCGTTCCTCAATCTGAATGAGGCCGTTCTATTTGTCGCTACGGCGTTGCCTCTCAGGTTCTGAGCGCCAATCTCGACTGTGATGTTCTGTCGCTTGGGAGCGATACCGATCGTCATTCCAGAAAATGGCTGGTCCAACGCGTCGTTTGAATGAGCCCGGGCACTGAAACGAGTGGACTGAAGAACTCGGAAGCTCTTAAAGCGCTCATGAAATGATGAGTGCTCTGAAAAAAATCACACAGACCTGGCTGATGGTTCCGCCCAAGGGAAGCAACTGGCGGGAGATCCTACGACCTGCCACACGCCAGACCATTCGCGTTCTGGTTTCGATTGTCACGGCCTGGGTTGTGGGCATGACGCTGCATCTTCAGGAAACAATCTGGGCGCTCGTGACCGCGCTGATTGTTACGCAGTCCAGCATAACGCAGACAATGGCAACAGCCCGCGATCAGATTACCGGGACTCTGCTGGGCGCTGTTGCAGGGATCGTAGCGGTCTTGCTGGAAATGTGGACGGGTCTGCGGTGGCTGCCTTTCTGGGTAGTTCTTGCGCCGTTGGCCTTCCTCGCAGCCGTTCAGACCAATCTGCGGTTTGCCTGTATTACCCTGATTATTGTGTATCTGTTTCCCAGTGAGGGCAGCCCGTTTCTGCCAATGGTAACGCGGCTGACGGCTATCATGATTGGTGTGGTCGTCTCTCTGGTGGTGTCTTTTGTGGTATTGCACAGCAGTGCCCGAAAGCAGGCTTTCCACACATCCAGCCGCATCCTGCGACGTCTGGATGGACTGCTGGAAGGCGCACTGGATCAGAAAACGGGCTGGCGGGAAATTGAAACCCGGAACGAAGCCTGCGTGGCCCTTCTGATCGAACTTGAAGGCGCAGTGGAAGAGGCCAGACGCGAGCGTTTCAGTGACCTGGAGAAGCGCGACCCTGTGCTCGCGGCACTTCCAAGGTTGATGCGGCGGCTCCTGAACGATACGATGCTGGTGGCTCGAGCAATCGCGACAGGCCGTGCAGCAGGGAATACAGGCCTTGTTCCACTCTACAAAAGCCTCAGCCACACGCTGAGAGCATTGGCTCATAGCTGTGAACAAAGATTTGTTCGCAAGCAGGACCGTCATCCGCATCAGCCGGAAGACAAAGACATTCTCGAACTTCTTCCTCGGCTGGAAGAACAGACACGGCCTGAAATGCGCTTCGTCATGTCTCTGTTCAAGGATGATCTGGAGCGCGCCGTAGGCGTTCTCATGCGGGACGATGCCAGTGCTGCCAAAGGGCTCTAGGCGCCAGTTGATGGCGTTTTTTCGAAACCCGGTCGTGATCTCCCGCGTTTTCTGGAGAGCTCGGTGCATCTGCCCGGAAAACCGGCCCCCGTCAGAGGCTGGTCATTAGGAACGGAGAAATCCATGATTACGCACGAAACCCTCAAGTCTCTTCCCGCCGGTGTGCAGGCTCCGCCCTACGACATCAACGGGATAAAGCCAGGGATCGTGCATTTTGGTGTGGGCAATTTCTTTCGTGCCCACGAGGCATTCTATGTTGAACAAATTCTTAAGGATGATCCCAACTGGGGCATCATTGGCGTTGGTCTAACGGGCGGTGACCGCTCAAAGAAAAAAGCTGAAGAATTCAAAAAGCAGGATTGCCTCTTCTCCCTGACGGAAACGGCACCGTCTGGCAAAAGCACTGTCCGCGTCATGGGCGCATTGCGGGACTATCTGCTGGCTCCGGCAGATCCTGAAGCCGTACTGAAGCACCTCTCAGACCCTGCCATCCGGATTGTTTCCATGACGATCACGGAAGGTGGATACAACATCAATGAATCGACGGGTGCGTTCGATCTTGAGAATGCGGCTGTTCAGCAGGATTTGAAGACGCCGGAAGCGCCGTCCACGATCTTCGGATATGTTGTAGAAGGGCTCCGTCGCCGCCGGGATACCGGGGGTAAGGCCTTTACGATCATGTCCTGCGATAATCTGCGGCACAACGGTAACGTCGCCCGCAAGGCGTTCCTGGGTTATGCAAAGGCGCGTGATCCGGAACTGGCCAAGTGGATTGAAGAAAACGCCACATTCCCCAACGGAATGGTGGATCGCATCACACCGACCGTGTCTTCAGCAATTGCCAAGCGCCTGAATGAGGCCAGTGGTCTGAGCGATGATCTTCCGCTCGTTGCTGAGGATTTTCATCAGTGGGTGCTGGAAGACAGCTTTGCTGACGGACGTCCGGCACTGGAGAAGGCCGGTGTCCAGTTCGTCGATGATGTGACGGACTACGAACATGTAAAGATCCGTATGCTGAATGCTGGCCACATCATGCTCTGCTTCCCTGCCGTTCTGGTCGGGTATGAGAATGTTGATGAAGCCGTTCGTGATGCGGATCTGCGCGGTAATCTGGAGAACTTCCTCAACAAGGATGTGATCCCGACCCTGGAAGCCCCGCCGGGCATGACGCTGGAAGGGTATCGTGACAGCGTGATCAGTCGCTTCTCCAACCCCGCGATGGCTGACCAGACCCTGCGAATTTCGGGGGATGGCTCTTCAAAAATTCAGGTCTTCTGGACGGAAACAGTGCGTCAGGCGCTTGAAGGCAAGCGGGATCTATCCCGAATTGCGTTTGGCATGGCAGCCTACCTTGAGATGCTGCGTGGGAAGAGCGAGAAGGGCGGAACGTACGAGCCGTTCGAGCCAACCTTCGGTGAGCAGCAAAAGACGCTTGCGAAGGCAGACGACTTTGAGAGCGCGCTGAAGCTTCCGGCTTTTGACGCCTGGCGTGACCTTGATAATGCGACACTGAATGAGAAGGTCATTGCGTTGCGTAAGATCATTCGCGAAAAGGGCGTGAAAGCTGCTCTGCCAGCCTAAAAATAATTGGCTGACAGGTTTTTGAACCGCTTCTCTTCATTGAGAGGCGGTTTTTTTCTTGATGGGCTATGCCTACTCTGTCCCGTACGGGTGTCGTGGCTGGAGAAATATCGCCGTGCGGGTCGATATGATCGTCAGACCTGTGAGGTTAAAGCTGACGGTCCCGCTTGATACGGTCCCATGCCGCATTGATCCGGGCCACGCGTTCTTGCGCACGCTTGCGCTCCAGATCCGACATGGGTTTCTGGGCAATAACATCCGGATGGTACTCGCGGATAAGCGTTCGCCACCGAACGCGGACTTCCTTGTCAGACGCTGTACGCGTGATGCCGAGAACGCGATAGGCGTCTGGCTCGCCGGTGCTGGCGGCACGGTTGTCACCACTTTCTGCGCGCGTCCATGCTCCGGACGACAGACCAAATGCACGATGAACACGCTGAAGAAAATCAATTTCTTTTGGATGGAGCTCTCTGGATGCTCCGGCATCTGCACGGGCAATCCGGAAAAGGGCCACCATCAGGTTTTCCAGCGGCGCCTTGTCGTCTCCGTAAGCTGAGCCCATCTCGCGGGCGTACATTTCAAAATCGTCCGTTCGCTCCCGTGCGCGGTCGAACAACATGCCAACTTCGCGCGTATTATCGGGTGGAAACTGGAAGCAGGTTTTGAACGCGTTGATTTCGGAGCGATTGACCGGCCCGTCGACCTTCGCCAGCTTTGCGCACAGCGCCACAAGGCCAATGGCGTAAAGCTGGTCTTTTTTGCCCATGGCAGCCGCAATTTTGGCAGCTCCAAAAAACGCTGCACTGTTCGGGTCAGGACGACCCCGTGCAGGAAAGCGTTCGCTCCACCCCCCGGTGGAAGGATTAAGCAGAGAGCCACTGTCGGCGGCATGCCCAAGGGCTGCTCCCATCAGTGCCCCGAACGGGCCGCCGACTGCGAAGCCAGCAACACCACCGAACATTTTGCCCCAGATAGCCATATCGACAATCTAGCATGGTCCCGGAAAGCGGCAAATGACAGATCGGACATGTACCCTCCACAGAAAGAACTGGATCTCCCGCAGGCTTCGGGTGTTGAAGGAGCATCATGAAAAACAAGGTCACCCCAGTTATGTCCGATCAGACGCAGCACCTCCCCGTCGCTCAGCCTTCGTCGGCAGACGACTATGAGGAGAAGATGCAGGCCCTGATTCGCAAACTCCCTGAATGGATGCAGAAGACCCTGAGCTGGCTACGGGAGCCAGAGCGTAAATGGATTCGGATTCCGGCTGGTATTCTGTTCATGCTCGGGGGCTGTATGGCTTTTCTGCCGGTCCTGGGGGTGTGGATGATTCCTGTCGGTATCCTGCTCCTTTCCGAAGATATTCCGTTCTTCCGTCGTTTGATGGAGAAAGCTCTGAACTGGATCCAGAGAAAGCACCCTGACTGGATGGATCTGCCTCCGAACGCGAAGTGACCCGATCAGTCGTCGCCCGTTTTTCGCGCATCCATGAGAGCTGCAACACGGAGAGCTGAAGCTAAAGGGCGGTCTGGTGTGCGTTTCGCATCAATCGACGCAACAAGGGCCGCAAAGCTCAAGGCCCGCTCCGTAGCCATCTGATCCAGGACTGCCCAGAATTCTGGTTCAAGCGCAACGGACGTCCGATGTCCTGAGAGCGAAAGGCTGCGTTTGATAAGGTCACTCATGTCAGGCGCTCCAAAGCCCAGCGGGCGGTTTCGGCAATATCGGGATCGGGGTCAGACTGAAGAGCCTGCGTTGTGGGTACGAGGGTAGGATCGTTCGAGTTGCCGATTGCGATCAGAACATTACGGACAAACCGGTTGCGACCTATGCGCTTTACCGGTGAGCCCGAAAAAAGCGTGCGGAAAGCCGCGTCATCGAGGGCCGCCAGTTCTGCCAGTTTTGGCTCAATCAGTTCGGGTCTGGCCTGAAGCTTGATGTGGCGGGACGCCTCGGCGAAGCGGTTCCACGGGCAGGCGGAAATGCAGTCGTCACAGCCATAGATGTGGTTACCCATCTTCTCCCGCAGGTCGTGCGGGATCGGTCCCTTGTGTTCGATGGTCAGATACGAAATGCACCGCCGCGCATCCATACGATAGGGGCCAAGGAAAGCATCTGTCGGGCAGGCGGTCAGGCAACTCGTACAGGTGCCGCAGCTTCCGCCTTTTGGCTCGGACGGGCTTAAATCCAGCGTCGTGTAGATTTCTCCCAGCAAAAGCCAGGAGCCATGGGTGCGGGACACCAGACAGGTATGCTTGCCCTGCCAGCCCAGATGCGCCTTTTCTGCCAGAACGCGTTCCGAAACCGGGGCCGTATCGACGAAGACCTTCACCTGCGTAGTCTCATCGCCCAGCTTCACGACGAACTGCGCCAGATGCTTTAGCATCCCTTTGATGACGTCATGATAGTCCCGGTTACGGGCATAGACGGAGATATTGCCCCGATCCGGCTTACGCAGCGTTGCGTCCGGGTCTTCGGCGGGTGCGTAACAGACTGCGAGGGAAATGACGCTGCGGGCTTCAGGCCAGAGGGCCTGCGGGTGGCTGCGCTGTTCGATGCGCGTCTCCATCCATTCCATCGTTCCGTGATGGCCCTGGGCAACAAAAGCGCGCAGGCCGGCTTCCACATCCGGGCCAAGCTCCGCCGCGCAGAAGCCCACGGCATCAAACCCCAGATGCCGGGCATGGTCCTCGATCCGTTCTTCAAGAGAACGTCCGGAGCGAGAAGGAGAAAGGCGTGATGTCATGCGCTCAGCAGATGGATGGAAAGCAGAATCAGCAGTTTACGCCATCTTTCCCCCAAGGGGCCAATCAGACATGATGGGATGTCTTCATTCTCCGATGAGAGAACCGGTTATGCGTCGTTCCTATGTCACCCTGGATGTTTTCACGGACCAGCTTTTCGGGGGGAATCCTCTGGCGGTCGTGCTGGATGCGGCGGGACTATCGACCGATCAGATGCAAAAAATCGCCATTGAGTTCGGGTATTCTGAAACCACCTTTGTGCTGCCTGCTGTAGAGGCAGAGCATACAGCGCATGTCCGTATCTTTACGCCAGGCGGAGAGCTGCCATTCGCCGGGCATCCTAATATCGGAACGGCTTTTGCCCTGGCGCGGCAGGCAGAAGCGCAGGGCCGGGATCTGCCGGAAACGCTGGTGTTCGAAGAAAAGGCCGGGCTGGTCCCTGTGCGGCTGGAGCGTGAGAACGGCCGTGTCATTCGGGCGGAACTCATGGCGCCGGAAGCAATAACACGTCGGAGCCGGATGATCCCTGAAAACGCGGCAGCCTGTCTTGGGCTTCAACCGCAAGATATTCGCACCGATCATCATGCTCCCCAGATCGTATCGGTCGGCCTGCCGTTTCTGATTGTCGAACTGGCGTCCCGCGAGGCTTTGCGCCGGGCCTATGGTGAGATTTCTGCCCATCGCACATTCCTTGCGTCCAGTGGAGTGGACTCCGTTTACGCCTATACGCGGAACGCTGGCGAAAATGCCTTTGAAAAAGATAGCGACATTCAGGGGCGGATGTTCTCTCCCCTTGATGGTATTCCGGAAGATCCTGCAACAGGAAGCGCAACTGTCGCCGCCGTGGCATTCCTATCGACCTTGCAAAACGGTGCCGATCTGTCCCTCACCTTTACGCAAGGTGTAGACATGGGACGGCCGAGCCTGCTCGAAGCCAGAACCCAGGCGGGGAAGGCCTATGTTGCGGGTTCCTGTGTCCCTGTCATGGACGGATTCTTCACTTTGGAAAGCGAAGTCTGAGAACGGTCTGTTGCAGAGTTTATAACGGTCTGAAAATGTCTTGTCAGGGGCGTGGGCAGTCGGCATCGTGCCACCATGCGATGCACCATTCCTTCCGTTCTCGTAGCGGCTGCCCTGTCTCTGACGGCCCTGTCTCCTCTGGCAAGGGCCGAAGCTCCGTCTGCTGTTGAGCAGACTTACAACTCCCTTCGGAATGATCCGGTTCGGCTTGGGCTGTTCCTGAGAGCCTTCCCAAAGGGCGCAGATCTGCACAATCATCTCGTAGGGGCAATCTACGCAGAAAACATGCTGGACTGGGCCGCCCGGGACGGGTTGTGCGTTTCTCTCAAAAGCCTTGAGATCCTGAGCCATGCCTGCCCGCATCCTAAAGATGGGGAGATGCCAGCCGCTGCTTTGGCGGGAAACCCGGATGCAGAAAACCGCCTGATTGACGCCATGTCCATGCGGGACTTCACGCCGTCTCCTTCTGACCGTTCAGGCCATGACCACTTCTTTGCGGCTTTTCAGCATTTTGGAGCGATCGACGCAGCCCATCAGGGAGATATGTTGGCAGAGGTCATGGATCGTGCCGCACACGATCATATCACCTATATCGAACCCATGATCTCTCCGGCTCTTCCAGCGATGATCCATGCAGGTTTCAAACATCCGATGAATGGTGAGGATTTTGCTGCCGCTCATAAAACGCTGGAGGCTGAAATCCCGGCGCTTGTCACGCAGGCCCGTCAGGAGACGGATGCCATGGACAAGCAGGCACAGAAGGTTCTGAAATGCGGCACGGCAGACGCTCATCCAGGCTGCAGCGTCAGTGTTCATTACCTGTTTCAGGTTCTTCGCACACTGCCGCCCCAAGCTGTTTATGCGCAGCTTGATGCCGGATATGCTGTCGTAAAGGCCGATCCCCGATTTGTCGGCCTCAATATTGTTGCACCGGAAGATGATGCCATCGCCATGCGGGATTACACCCTGCATATGCGGATGTTTCAGTTTCTGTCGCAGGTCTATCCGGGTGTGAACCTCAGCCTTCATGCTGGCGAACTGACTGGCAAGCTGGTTCCGCCTGAAGGACTGAAGCATCACATTCGTGAAGCCATTGAAATTGCCGGCGCCAAGCGTATTGGCCATGGCGTTGATATCGCTTCGGAAGACGACGTCGCCGGGCTGCTGGCCGAGATGGCTAAGAAGCACGTCATGGTGGAAATCAACCTGACGAGCAATGATGAGATCCTGAACGTGAAGGGCGCTGAACATCCGTTGCCGCTCTATCGCCGGGCCGGTGTTCCTGTTGCGCTCTCCACGGATGACGAGGGTGTTTCTCGTGGTGATCTGACGCAGGAATATGTTCGCGCTGCTCGAACCTATAATCTCAGCTATGCGGACCTGAAGCAGATGTCCCGTACCGGGTTGGAATATGCGTTTATTCCGGGACAGAGCCTTTGGGACAACCATCAGGTTGGCAAGCCTGTTGCAGCCTGCCAGACCCTGCCTTCTTCACAGCCTGAGAGCGGCCCTTGTGCTGATCTTTTGAAAGCCAGCGAGAAAGCTCGCCTTCAATGGCAGCTTGAATCGCGGTTTGTCGCCTTTGAAACCTCCGCTCCACACGAAAGCCTCTATCAATGAACCGCCTGAAAACTCTCTTCGGGGCGACTGCCCTGTCCGTCCTCGCAGTTTCAGGCAGTGTCTCCGGCGCATCTGCCAAAACGCGGCCTATTCCTGTGCGAGTGGTTGTGGTGACGACCTTCGAACTTGGCAAGGACACGGGCGATACGCCGGGCGAGTACCAGAACTGGGTTGAGAAGCTCCCGCTCTCGCAGGAAATTCCCGCGCCCGGTACGGACCATGATGTCATGCACTACAATCCGGAACTGCATGTTCTGGGTATCGCGTCCGGGGAAGGGCCGGAGCACATGGCATCCGCCATCACGGCGCTCGTCCTTGATCCACGCTTTGATCTGAAGCACGCCTATTTTGTTCTGGCCGGGATCGGTGGTGTCGATCCGAAGTTCGGGACGGTCGGATCTGCCATTTGGGCACCACGCGTGATCAATGGTGGTCTGTCGCATCTGATTGATCCGCGAGAGATCCCGAAGTCCTGGCCTGATGGCTTTACGCCTGTTCAGGGTAGTGTTCCGGATGAAAAGCCACGGCCGCCGCTTCATTCTGTTAGCGGAGACATGGTTTACACGTTCAATCCAGAGCTCGTGCAGTGGGCTTATGGCCTGACGAAAAACATGAGCCTGCCAGATACGCCGGGCCTTCAGGCGTCCCGTGCCCGCTATAAGGGGTATCCGGAAGCCCTGAAAGCACCGTCTGTGATGGTGGGGGATACCATTTCCGGCGAGACGTTCTGGGCTGGTGAGAAGATGAATGCCTGGGCTGAGCGCTGGGTTCGTTACTGGACGGATAATCAGGGCACGCTCGCCACGACGGCTGAAGAAGACGTTGCGTTCTGTCAGGCACTTGCCGCACAGGCCAAGGCAGGGCGTGTTGATCCACAGCGTGCGTTGATCCTGCGCACGACCAGTAATTTCGACATGCAGTATCCCGGTCAGACGGCCGCTGAACTATTGGCGGAAGAAGCTCACGAGGGCAGTTATTCCGCGTTCATTCCGTCGGTCGAGGCCGCTTATACGGTGGGAAGTGTTGTCGTACGTGAACTGGCGACCCACTGGGATAAGTATGAGAAGACAATGCCACACGCCTTGTAAGAACCTACTGCCTTTTATCTGAGGGCAAGAGGTGTACGCCCTGAACTCCGGGGAGTGCCGCCAAGGCCGTAATACCGTGGGAAATTGCACGTTTCCCACGGATCCTGACAGTCATCGTCGTGATGTTTCCGGGACTGGCATCCGTATTGCTGAAGGTAAGGCTATCGAGGGAAAAACCCAGTTCTGTCATGCATGTCAGAACTGGTTTCACCATGTCCCCTCGATACTGTATCGCAAGCTCCGAGGTGCGTTCCCGTGTGTTGGGAAGGCGTTTCAGGAGGCGCGGATACAGCACCATGACGATAAAATGTGCCCCGGTCGTTGCCAGCGCCAACAGAATGAGGCCACCGCCACAAGCCATGCCCAACGCAGCGGTAAACCAGATGGAGGCTGCTGTTGTCAGGCCCCGGACGATATCCCGACGCATGAAAATCACCCCGCCGCCTACAAATCCGATTCCGGAAACGACCTGAGCGGCCACGCGTGACGGGTCCAGGACGACTCTGCCGGGCACCAGAATATCCATAAAGCCGTATTTTGAGATCAGCATGAACAGGGCAGCCGAGACCCCAACAAGCGTGTGAGTTCTCAGTCCTGCGCTCTTTTGTCGAAGTTCCCGCTCCAGCCCGACAAGCGAGGACAGGATGAATGCCAGCACCAGTTCTTCGAGCTGAAGCCGACCTTCACCGATAAAGCCTCTTGCGGTCAGGTCGAAAAAACCTGTCATGACCCAGCCTTCTTCCCGTCATAATAGCGGTACTAACGCTGCGTTGACGTCGAGTGTTCGAGGGTCATGACGTAAAAACCAATGTGATGAATCAATTCTGGCCGGGAATATGCGTCCGGTATGTTGCCCAGTGAGCAATCAGTTCATGGACAACCGGCTCACCGGCACGCTCGTTGTTATCGAACGCGAGTTTCTGGCCGGGCGCTTCGTCTCCGATGCTCTCGGTGATCGGCACGCCTGGAGGGGGCATGTCAAAATTGCTCCCTGAGCGCAGAACCATGACGCGGTTCAAATCGACATACCCCAGACGAGCCAGTGTTCGCATATCGAGCTGATACGTCTGGCTTTCCTCATTGGTCATGACAAACTGGCCCTGATCTTTTGTCCACAGCTTGACCCATTTTTCCGCCCACTCGTTGCGGGACGGGCCGTGCCAGTAACGAAGCGCACCGAGCGTTTCACCCATAATGAGCATGGGCGGCTTCTGGGCATTGGGGAAGCCTTTCCAGGACTTCCGGCGCTCGGCAATGGCGGGATCGTCTGCCATCGGAGTTTTCTTGCTCAGGTTGAAGGCCCAGTTCGCCAGACCCTGATTGAGCGGATACGCCTTGCTGAGTTCCGCCACATCCGTGACAGAGCCATAATGGTTTGCGTTGGCTGGCAGCGTGTCCGGCTTGTCCGCCCCGATGGCGTATAGACCATACGGCCAGCCTTTCGGAACCGTGCGGTCATCGATTTCCCGCAATGCGTCTCCATCTACAACCCAGCGTGCCCAGGCCACACTACCTACGGATGCGACGTTCGGGTTCACGCCAGAAATGCCGGTAAAAATCCAGTAGGTGTGCGTCAGATCATAATGCGGATCGAGCGCAAGCGCATGCAGGTCAATGCTGCCGCTCTTCAGGGCGATGCCGTAAACGCCATCTGCATTGCGGCGCAGCTTTTCTTGTACGCCGCGAATGGGGCGTTCTTCATCAAGATGAAGACGCTCCACCCAGTCCTGATATTCGCCAGGCTCATCGCCCTTGTCCGCGCCGACTTCCCAGTTGGCGACAACAAGAACCTTGATTTCTTCCTTATGGGGCGCAGCCAGAGCGCTGCCCGCACAGAGAAGCCCGGCAAGAGCCAGGCCTGCATTAAAGCGTTTCAAATCCGTATTCCCCAAAGCCGAAGGTCGTTGGGGAAACACATTATTGGAACAGGATCAGAATGAAAACTTACAAAGCGAGAGAGGGCATGGGCCATTCATCTTCGGTCCAGTCTCCCTTGGACCAGTCCTCGCGTAGTTTGATCGCCAGTTCGTTCAGCGTACCGTCGACAATAGCGGCGCGGATCTGCCGCATCAGGCGCTGGTAGTAGGCCAGATTGTGCCATGTCAGCAGCATCGGGCCGAGCATCTCGCCAGCACGGAACAGGTGATGTAGATAAGCGCGGGTGTAACGACCGGCCATCGGGCTGTCGTCATGCGGTGTCAGCGGGCGCGTGTCTTCAGCAAAGCGTGCGTTGCGCAGGTTGATGTAGCCGCGCTCCGTATAAGCTCGCGCCGTACGGCCAGCACGCGAGGGCATCACGCAGTCGAACATGTCCACACCACGCATGACCGACCCCAGCAGATCGTCCGGCGTACCAACGCCCATCAGGTAGCGCGCCTTGTCCTGCGGAAGCATTGGCGTTGTGAAATCGAGGGTCGAGAACATAAGTTCCTGACCTTCACCCACCGCCAGACCGCCGATCGCATAGCCTTCGAAGCCGATCTCCGTCAGCGCCTTGATGGAATATTCGCGCAGGTCGCGCTCGGTGCCGCCTTGCACGATGCCGAACTGGCCATAGCCCTCACGTGCCACGAACGCCTCACGTGAGCGGGCCGCCCAACGCATGGAGAGTTCCATGGATTTACGCAGCGCTTCCGGCGTGGCGGGAAGGGCAGGGCACTCATCGAACGCCATGGTGATGGTGGCATCGAGCTTGTACTGGATGTCCGTCGAGATCTCTGGCGACAAGCGATGCTTGCTGCCATCAATATGGGACTGGAACGTCACGCCGTCCTGATCGAGCTTGCGGAGTGCACCGAGGGACATGACCTGGAACCCGCCAGAATCCGTCAGGATCGGGCCGGACCAGTCCATCATCTTGTGCAAACCGCCCAGCTTTTGCACGCGGTCCGCCGTCGGGCGCAGCATCAGATGGTAGGTGTTGCCCAGAACAATGCCTGCGCCCGTGGAGCGAACGGCATCCATGGTCATGCCCTTCACGGTGCCAACGGTGCCAACGGGCATGAAGGTCGGGGTCGGGACGGTGCCGTGACGGGTGTGTAGATGGCCCGCACGGGCCTGTCCGCAGGTAGCTTCCGGAACCCACGTCATCTTTGTGGCCTGTTCGGTCATGGTGCTCGCTCCAGAAGGCAGGCATCGCCGTAGGAATAGAACCTCAGTCCGTTGGCGATGGCGTAGGCATAGGCCTCACGCATGGTGTCGGTGCCGCTGAACGCGCAGACCAGCATGAAGAGCGTTGAGCGCGGCAGATGGAAATTGGTCATGAGCAGGTCCACCGCCTTGAAGCGATAACCAGGCTTGATGAAAATGGACGTCTCGCCCCGCCAGGGCTGAACCGTACCGTCTTCCTGCGCCGCACTTTCCAGCAGGCGGAGAGACGTGGTTCCGACAGCAATAACGCGGCCACCGCGGGCGCGTGTTTCGTTGATGGCCTGCGCCGTCTCCGCATCAATCTCACCCCATTCTGCGTGCATACGATGCTCGGCGATGGAGGATCGGACAGGCAGGAACGTACCAGCGCCGACATGCAGCGTCAGGGTTCGGCGCTGGATGCCTTTTGCGTCGAGCGCGGCCAGAAGGTCTGGCGTGAAATGCAGTCCAGCGGTGGGTGCCGCAACAGCACCGCGATGCTCGGAAAAGATCGTCCGGTAATCGCTGTCATCCTGCACGGTCGGCCCGAAGGGACGGTCGATATAAGGCGGAAGGGCCAATGCTCCCACGCGTTCGAGGAACGCATCGAACGCATCCCCTTCGACGGAAAAGCGGATGCTGACGGCACCATCGCCTTCATTTTCCACAACGGAGACCGTGACCGGATCATCGCCAAAATTCAGCGTATCGTTCGGTTTCAGCTTGCGGGAGTTGCGGGCGAGCGCATGCCAGCTTCCGTCAGCCAGTATCCGGTCCAGCGTGATGCCGATTTTCGCCTCGCCGCGCGTGGCGGAAAGCTGGGCGCGGATGACGGCTGTATTGTTCGCAATCAGCAGATCGCCTTCCCGCAGCAGGCCGGGCAGATCGCGTATGATCCGAAGATCGGGCGCTTCTCCCGAACGCACATGCAGCAGCTTTGCGCTGTCACGCGGTCTGGCGGGTTCGGTCGCAATATGGTCGCGGGGCAGTTCGAAATCGAACGTGGCGAGTTCATCCGTCATGGGATGCTCTCTAGCAGGTTCAGCCAACATGAAAACGCCGGACCAGCCGACCCGGCGCATCTTTTCGGTCAAAAGGCGATTTTTTTGGCTTCGAGCCGTCGAGGTGGATGCGTTTCAGGCGTCCTGTTCGCCCTCATGAACGATTACAGGCTCGTTCATGATCGGGAAATTGACCGATCGTGCGATGAAGCACATGTCGTGCGCCTTGTGATGCAGCTCCAGTGCTTTCTCTGCGTCTGACGTGGCAGACAGGATGACGCGGGGATGAAGCGTTACGGACGTGAACTGCCCAGCGCCGGTGCGTTCTTCTTCCATTTCGCCTGTAGCCTGGTCTTCGTATGCCGTGACGACGATGCCTGCCTGCGCACAGAGCCCCAGAAACCAGAGTTTGTGACAGGCTGACAGGGATGCCAGAAGCAGATCTTCAGGATTCCATCGGGCAGGGTCTCCGCGAAAAGAAGGGTCGGATGACCCTTCAATCCTGGGCTTGCCCGGTGCAGTAATATCGTAATTGCGCGTGTAGCTGCGGGCAGAGGATGTGCCGGTTCCCGTATTGCCGGTCCAGACAACCTTCACGGAATAAGTGTGCTGTTTCCCGGCCATGTTTGATCCTGCCTCCTGCTGTCTTCCTGCCCTGACGGCAGGGAGACAGTATGTTCATGGGGCTTTAGGTAAAGCAAAGGCCACGACTTCATCGCTGTTGCGTGTTTTCAGCCCGCCATGACCACCTACAGCCAGCACGACATATTGCCGCCCGTCTTCACCCATATAGGTCAGCGGCGTGGCATTGCCGCCGGCATCCAGTTCCGTCTTGAAGAGGGTATGGCCGTCATGCCCATCAAGAACATGGAAGCTTTGATCGGCCAGCGCGCCCATGAACACCAGACCATTCGGCGTCGTCACGCTGCCGCCCATGGAAAAGACACTGGTGGGGAGGCCAACGGGCATCCGCAGCGTGTTCGTCGGGCCAACATTCTTCGTTGTGCCCAAAGCCCGCTCCCAGATGATCCGACGGTGAACAAGATCAATCGCCTGCATCTTGCCCCATGGGGGTGCCAGGCAGGGGGCACCAAACGGGCCAAGCCATGGCTTCACAACGGCCGCAAAGGGCAGGCCATGTTGGGGATTGTTTGTGAAAACAGGCTCTGGATAAGGCTGTGCCCAGTCATGCCAGGATTTATAGAGCCCTTTGGCTAGGGCTTTTTCCTGTGGTACCAACGTCATCAGGAACGGAATGAACGTGGTGTTGATATACATGACGCCATGCGTCGGGTCGATGGTGCCGCCATACCAGTCCGCCACGCCATCAAACGCTGGAAAGCCTACGGTGCCCAGCTGGCTCGGTGGTGTGAAGAGGCCCTTGTATCGCATGGAGCGGAAGGCAATGCGGCAGAACATCTGATCATATGGGGTCGCGCCCCACATATCGTCTTCCGTCAGATTGGGCCGGCGTAGATTGGGCATCTCTGAGGAGAGAGGCTGCGTTGGTGAATAATGTTCGCCCGGCGTATCTCCTGCGGGCACTGGTATTTCCTGAACACGGTAGAATGGGGCACCCGTTCGGCGGTCCAGCACGAAGAGTTCGCCCTGCTTGGTTGTTTGCACCAGTGCGGGCGTCAGGGTGCCGTGGGCATCTGGCAGATCCACCAGAGATGGGCCGATCGGGAGATCAAAATCCCACAGATCATGATGAACGGTCTGGAAATGCCAGCGCTCTTCGCCAGTTGTGATATCCAAGGCGACAAGGGAGCTGTCATACTTCTCGTCAAAGCTCCGGCGCTTGCCACCGAAATAGTCAGGTGTGGCAATCCCGAGGGGCACGTAAACCATGTTCAGCCCGGAATCGGCCGTATAAACACCCCAGCCATTGGCAGTGCCACGGGTAAAGACTTCGCCGGGATCGAGAGGTTTGTTGGCTGGTGTGCGACCCATGTCCCAGGCCCAGGCCAGTTGGCCCGTAATAGCATCAAAGCCACGAATAACGCCGGAAGGTTCGCCAACCGTCTGATCATCATAAACCCAGCCGCTCGTCATGATGCGGTTATGCAGCATCATGGGTGGGGAGGTGATGAAGTGAAAGCCGGGTGGAATAGCTCCCATCCCATCCCGGAGATCCACAACGCCATGATCGCCAAAGCTTTCGCAGAGCTTTCCCGTGTCTGCATCCACCTCAAACAGTGTTGGAGGAGAGCTGGAATTTGTTGAGACGATGCGATGGGCGCAGTCCGTTCCCGGTGCATTGACGTAGGAAACGCCACGGCAGGCCTGATAGATGTTCTTGCCGAATTCCCCACCTGGCGAATATCGCCAGATTTCCTTTCCGGATGTTGCATCAAGCGCCACGACATCTCGGTGCGGCGTGCAGAAAAACAGCCGGTTGCCGATTTTGATAGGTGTTGCTTCAAAGCTGAATTCCCGCCCACGGGAGTTTTCGCCAGCCCGGGGTAGATCCTTGCTGTGATAGACCCACGCCACTTTCAGATCATGAGCGTTGGAAGCGTTGATCTGGGTTGGCATGGCAAAGCGGTCTCCGGCTGGAGAGCCGCCATAGAACTGCCAGTCATTGGCAGCCTGCTGGTCCGCGCCCGGAAGGGTCGCACCGGTCTCACCGGGGAACGGATTGAACTGCTGGTCGCGTGAGGCGGTAATGTGCCATCCGCAGGCAAACACGAAGACAAACAGTGCCGCGCAGAATGCCATGCCGCCTGCAACAACGGGTTTGCCGAAGGAGCGACGCTCCGTGCCTTGGAGCAGTCGTCCCGTAATCCAAGGACTGAACACCCACAGGCCCATCCCCGCTGGCAGGGCGAGAGGCGGGAGAAGGCGCCAGCCATCGAGGCCAACGCGCTCTAACGCCCAGAAAAGCGTATAAAGCAGGAGCCCTGCATAAACTGCGGAAGCGCCGGGGTGAAGTCGGATCATCAGAATGCCGGACGCCACCATGAGGACGCCCGCGACGGCGTAATAGAAAGAGCCTCCCAGTCCAATTAACCACAGACCGGGTAAAGCCAGCCCTAAGCCAAGCAGAACGAGCAAAATGCCCGTCACAAGGGGCAGGAACGAACTGCGTCGCAACGTAGGCGGCATGGAATTTTCCTTCGGGGTAACCGAAAGGATTAATCCCGCACGGGGGAGCGCAGTTTCCTAAAAAAGAAAATAGGGTATTCTTTTACCCAAGACTGTTTCAGATCGACTTCAGTGCACCACCATCAATACGGATCATGCTGCCGGTTATATAGGCAGCAGCCGTACTGGAGAGAAAAGCCGCAGTTGCGCCGAACTCCTCGACAGTGCCGTAACGTCCAGCGGGGATATTGCGGGCTTTTTCCGCCTGAATGTCTTCTGACGTTTTACCCGTCTTGCGGGCTTCGGCCTCTGCAAGGAAATGGGTGCGATCAGTCGTGATGTGGCCGGGCAGCAGCATGTTGACCGTCACGCCATAGGGGGCCACTTCCGTCGCAAGTGTTTTGGACCAGCCCGCGAGTGCCGAGCGTAATGTGACGGAGACGCCGAGCCTGATATTTGGCTCAACCACAACAGCCGAAGCGATGGTGAGGATGCGTCCCTACCGGCGCTCCTTCATACCGGGCAGTACTGCATCCGTAATTCTGAACAGGCTCAGAACCATGGTCTCAAACTGCTGTTTCCATGTGTCTATGGAAATGCCCTCAACACCTGATGGGGAGGGGCCGCCGGTATTGTTTACCAGAATGGAAATATCCGGATGCTGCGTGCGGATGGCCTGAACGAATTCCTCAACGGAGGCGCTGTTCGACAGATCAACCGGCAGCGCCACAGTCTGAACGCCGTGCTGACTGGCAATCGCTGTTGCTGCGTCTGTCAGCCTGTCACTGGCGCGTGCAGCCAGAACGATATGGACCCCTTCTGCCGCCAGTGCCTTCGCAACGCCCCGGCCCAGGCCGGAAGAGGCGCCAAGAACAAGAGCTTTGCGGCCGGAAAGCTGGAGGTCCATATCAAGGTATCCTTAGGGGCGATGTAGAATTGAGGAAGATGAGCGGGGAACGATCAGCGCATCCCCGGCTGTTTCTTGACCGTCTGCCAAAGCGTTTCCAGCGTTTCCAGATTTTGCTCGCCCATTGTTTTACCCTCAGAGGCCAGGCTGGCTTCCATGGCTTCGAAACGGCGCGTGAACTTCCGGTTGCTGCGGCGCAATGCGGCTTCCGGGTCAATGCCCAGCTTGCGTGCCAGACTGGCGACAGTGAACAGGACATCCCCCAGTTCGTCTTCGATCCGATCCCGGTCTCCGTCCAGTTCGGCTTTAAGTTCGCCGATTTCTTCCTGCACCTTTTCCAACACGCCCGACGCATCATCCCAGTCGAACCCGACGCGAGCTGCACGGCGGCACAGCTTGGCGGCTCTGACCAGGGCAGGCAGGTGCTGGGCCACACCAGCGAGTGCGCCATATTCTGCTTTGGCGTGGCGCTCGGTTTCTTTCGTGCGTTCCCACAGGTCTTCGTCGTGTTCTACATCGCTGAAGATGTTGGGATGGCGGCGGACCATCTTGTCAGCGATCTTTCCAGCAACGGTTTCGAAGTCAAATTGCCCCTTTTCTTCAGCCATTTGCGCTTGGAATACGACTTGTAGCAGCAGATCCCCAAGTTCATCCGGCAAGGAATCACTGTCATCCCGGGCGATGGCATCCATCACCTCATACGCTTCTTCTATGGCGAAGGGTGCAATGGTTTCGGGTGTTTGTGCCACGTCCCACGGGCAACCGCTCTGCGGGTCGCGCAGGCGCTTCATGATCTCCAGAAGGCGGTCAATCTGACGGACGGGGTGGGTCTGGGTCATAACAGCTCCTGGGTAATGATCTGGCGTCTGGCCTGACCCAAAAGCATACTCTTTCGTTGCACAGACAGAAAGCACAGAGCGCACGAACCGTTCTCACGGGATGACAGCACCAAGGGTAACGCGATAAGAAGGCCAGCCCGGCTGCTTGGACAGGCCGGACATTTTTTGCAGACCGGATTTTAAATACATGGCCAGGATCTTTATCGACGGAGAAGCAGGAACCACGGGGCTCGGCATCCGCCAGCGTATCGAGGCTCTGCCCGAAAATTACGGCTTGGAACTGTTGTCGATTGATCCGGCTCTGCGCAAAGACGCTGAGGCACGGCGCGCCCTGCTGGCACAGGCAGATATTGCCATTCTCTGTCTGCCAGACGATGCCGCGCGTGAAACCGTTGCTCTGGCAGAGGGTCTGAACGTCCGTATTCTGGATGCCAGTACGGCGCACCGGATTGCCGATGGCTGGGTTTATGGTCTGCCGGAACTGGATGAAGATCAGGGCGCCCTGATCCGCGGTGCCACCCATGTTGCGAATCCTGGCTGTTATCCAACGGGTGCAATTGCGCTTTTGCGGCCGCTGGTTCGCGCTGGCCTTGTCCCAGCAGATCACTCCATCTCCATCAATGCCGTTTCGGGTTACAGTGGGGCAGGGCGCTCCGCGATCGAGGCGCATGAACGGGATGGCGGCCCGGCATTCTTTCTTTACGGGCTGACGCTGGAACACAAACATCTTCCAGAAATCCAGCACTACTCCGGCCTGACGCGCCAGCCGGTGTTCGTGCCGTCCGTAGGACACTTTCCGCAGGGCATGATTGTGTCCATCCCGCTCCACCTTGCGGACCTGCCCGGCCATCCGACGCCGCGCGATCTGGAGGCAACGCTTGAAAAAGCTTATCGGGGGTGTGATCATGTCCGGGTTCTGCCGTCTGAACCCAAACTCCTGGCAGATGCGCTGGCCAATACGGACAATATGGAGCTCCGTGTGCACGGCAATGCGCAGGGAGAAAAAGTGGTTCTGACCGCGCGTCTCGACAATCTGGGTAAAGGAGCCTCTGGCGCTGCGATCCAGAATCTGCTTTTGATGCTGGGTCTCTGATTTTCCACGGTTTGGGATTTTTTTTTCACGGTCTGGTCCTTTGCTCAGGAATGCACTAGGGTCTGGGCCGTTCGCGCGAGAGTGGCGGAACGGTAGACGCAGTCGGCTCAAAATCGACCGCCGAAAGGCATGGGGGTTCGAATCCCCCCTCTCGCACCACAAACCGGGCGCACCAGTCTGGCTGCACCCGAGGACCGTTTAGCCCGGAACGAGCATGTCCAAGCCGACTGTCAGACCTTCCCGCCCGTTCTTTTCCTCTGGTCCGTGCGCAAAACGCCCTGGCTGGTCCCTCTCGGCTCTGGATCAGGCCCTGTTGGGACGGTCACATCGTGCCCCTGAAGGCCGTGCGCGCCTCAAGGAAGTCATTACCCGCTCAAAAAATATCCTAGGCATTCCCGCAGACTGGCGTCTGGCTGTTGTTCCGGCTTCGGACACCGGTGCGGTTGAGATGATTCTCTGGGCCATCGCCGGTGAGCGCGGCATGGATGTGCTGTCTTTTGAAAGTTTTTCCGGAACATGGGCGCAGGATCTGCGGGACGTTCTGAAAATTGAAGATCTCCGCGTGCTGGACGCTCCTTATGGAGAGCTTCCGGATCTGGCGGCTGTAGACTGGTCCCGCGATGTCGTTTTGACCTGGAACGGTACAACGTCAGGCGTTCGCATTCCGAATGCAGAGGCTATTCCTGTCGAGCATGACGGTTTGATCATCTGCGATGCAACATCCGCTGCTTTTGCAATGGACCTTCCGTGGGATCGTCTGGATGTTGTTACGTGGTCCTGGCAGAAGGCCCTCGGCGGTGAAGCCGCTCACGGCATGGTGGCCATCAGCCCCCGTGCTGCCGCTCGTCTGACAGAGGCTGCCCCACGTCCGCTGCCCAAAATTTTCCGTCTGACGGGAAAGAAAGGCCTGCTGGAGGCTGTGTTCGAAGGGGATACCATCAACACGCCCTCCATGCTGTGCGTCGAAGATGCGCTGGATGGTTTGCGGTGGGCAGAGTCTGCGGGTGGTCTCCCTGCTCTCAAGGCGCGCTCGCAAGCCAGTCTGGCCGTCGTAGCGGAATGGGTGGAAAAGACGGATTGGGTCTCCTTTCTTGCGTCCGATCCTGCAACGCGGTCCTGCACGTCAATCTGCCTCAAAATCGTAGCACCCTGGTTCGAGGCCCTGTCGCCTGAATCCCGGGCCAAGGCCGTCAAGCACTTGACCGGGCTGGTCGCACAGGAAGGTGCAGGCTATGACCTCGCGTCTTATCGAGACGCCCCTGCTGGTTTGCGGGTCTGGGGAGGAGCCACCGTTGATGCAGCGGATATTCAGGCTCTCCTTCCGTGGCTGGACTGGGCGTATGAGTGCACGCGCGAGGAGTTTGCTGCATGAGCCTGTATTCCGAGACCCCAAGCGCTGCCCTTCTGCCGTCTGGCTTCTCCGACCTTCTGCCGGGGGAAGCCGAAGCTGAGGCGCGGGGCATTGCCTGCGTCATGGAAGCCTTTTCCCGGCATGGTTATGAGCGTGTACGTCCGCCCATGCTGGAGTTTGAAACCTCCCTTCTGAACGGTTCAGGCGGTGCGCTCTCCACTCAGACGTTCCGTCTGATGGACCCAAGCTCTCATCGCATGATGGCCCTTCGGCCAGATATGACGACGCAGATCGCCCGTATCGCCAGTGTCCGCCTTCAGGATGCACCGCGCCCGCTGCGTCTCTCTTATTCCGGAAGCTGTATCGTCATCGGCACGCCAGGACGTGAAGCTGACCGTCAGGTTTCCCAGGCTGGTATCGAACTGATCGGCCCGGATTCTGCACAGGCTGATGCTGAAGTGGTGGCGCTGGGCGCCAGAGCACTTGAGGAGCTTGGCATCAAGGGTGTGTCCTTCGACCTCTCGATGCCAGCTCTGGCTCTGGGCCTGATCGAGACTGCTATTCCTGAAGCGGACCGGGAAGATCTGATTCAGGCGCTGAACCGCAAGGATGCAGCCTCTGTTGCTGAACTTGGCGGCTCAATAGCGGACACTCTGGCGGTCATGCTTCAGGCCGCAGGTCCTGGCAGTCGCGCGCTTGATCTGCTCGCTTCGCTTGATTTTCCGGCGTCCGTCCGTCCGCATTTCGAGCGTCTGGTTGCCTCCGTTGCCGCTATTCGCGAGCGCGCACCGTCCTTGCGTCTGACGGTAGATCCCGTGGATTTCCGCGGATGGCAGTATCATACCGGGCTATGCATCACGGTCTTTTCCACCACCTCGCGTGAAGAGCTGGGTCGTGGTGGGCGGTATATTGCTGGTCAGGAGCCAGCCTGTGGTTTGACGTTGCGTCCGCAGGCGCTGTTGCGTGCGGCTCCTGTGCCGCCGTCCCGTCCGCGGTGCTACGTGCCCGTTCGGCTGGAGGATGAGGCCATGGCAGCCCTCCATGCTCAAGGTTTTGCGACGGTTTCTGCACTTGAAGTAGATGCAGAGCCTGATGCCGAAGCGCGCCATCTGCGCTGCACCCATGTCTGGCGGAATGGCGCAGCGCACGCGCTCTGACCCCCAGTTTTTTCTAATTTCTGCTCTGCATACCAAGTCGAGGAAGCCAGCTCATGTCCAACGTCACCGTGATCGGAACCCAGTGGGGGGACGAGGGTAAAGGCAAGATCGTGGACTGGCTTGCCAGCCGCGCTGATATCGTTGTCCGTTTCCAGGGTGGTCACAACGCCGGTCATACGCTGGTTGTCGGCGATCAGGTCTACAAGCTGTCACTGCTGCCATCAGGTCTCGTGCGTGGCCAGATTGGCGTGATCGGCAATGGCGTTGTCATTGATCCAAAGGCGCTGATGTCCGAGATTGACCGCGTAACGGCGCAGGGCCTGAAGGTCACGCCTGAGACGCTGTGGATTGCTGAGAATGCTCCGCTGATCCTGCCAGTCCATGGTGCGCTGGATCGTGCGCGTGAAGCTGCTCGTGGTGATCGCAAGATCGGCACGACTGGTCGCGGTATTGGCCCGGCTTACGAAGACAAGGTTGCTCGTCGCGCCATTCGCGTCTGTGATCTGGCCGAGCCGGAGACGCTGGACTGGAAGCTGGACGAAGTACTTCTGCATCACAACACGCTGCTGGCGGGTCTGGGTGCTGATACTTTCACGAAGGAAGAACTCAAGGACTTCCTGACGGAATTCACGCCGCGCCTCATGTCCTTTGCCTGCCCGGTCTGGGATCGTCTGGATGAAGCCCGTCGTGCTGGCCGTCGTATCCTGTTTGAAGGCGCGCAGGCCGTCATGCTGGACGTCGATCACGGCACCTATCCGTTCGTGACGAGCTCCAACACGGTAGCTGCCGTTGCTGCATCTGGCAGTGGTGTCAGCCCGGCTTCCATCGGCTTCGTGCTCGGTATTGCCAAGGCCTACACAACCCGCGTCGGCGAAGGTCCGTTCCCGAGCGAACTGTTCGATGATGTTGGCCGGACGATCGGTGAGCGTGGTCATGAGTTCGGTACGGTCACTGGCCGTCCGCGTCGTTGTGGCTGGTTCGATGCTGTCATGCTGCGCCGTGCAGCCCGTGTGGGCGGCGTCACGGGTATTGCCCTGACGAAGCTGGACGTGCTGGACGGTCTGGAAGAAATTTCGATCTGCGTTGGCTATGAGCTGGACGGCAAGAAGATCGACACCTTCCCATCCGCTCCGGGTGCGCAGGCTCGCGTAAAGCCGATTTATGAGACGATGCCGGGCTGGCAGGAAACCACAGCGGGCGCCCGTTCGTGGGGTGAGCTGCCGGCACAGGCCATCAAGTATGTTCGTCGCATTGAAGAGCTGATTGAAGCTCCGGTTACGCTGCTGTCCACCAGCCCGGAGCGGGATGACACGATCCTGATGCGTGACCCGTTCGAAGACTGAGTTTTTTCTGAACGGGAAACCGCCTGTCCGTTAACGAAGCCTCAATTCCTGTCCGGCATAGAGTGTCAGACAGGAATTTGATGGAACGGACATGGATTACACTCAGGGAGATGACAGCCCCGAACTGCTGATCGCAGACCGTTACCTGGTGAATACGAGCCAGAAACAACCTGACCTCAGCGGCTGTCCTGCCTGGGTGGCTCAGGATATTACGGCCACAGGCTCAACCTGGCTGGCTCTGGCACCGTCCATGCCATCTCCCCATTTCTCTGATCTTATGTTTTTCCGACATGAGAGTGTCATCGGCCTGCATGCCCATGAATATCATGCAGGCTCGCTCTGGGTGCTATGTCCGCACCCTCCCGGACCGTCCCTGAAAGACAATCTTGGCGTCTGGTCTGAAAGCCAGATCATTGATGGGGTTATTCGCCCTATTGCCGATGCTCTTGAGAAGCTCTCCTCCATGGGGCTGACCTGTCGTGGGATCCGGCCGAATAATCTGTTTGTTGGACAGGGGCTGCATCAGGTGGTCGTTGGCCCGCTTGGGGTTGCCTGCAATGCAGAAGCGCAGCCTGTCCTGTTTGAACCGTTGTCTTCGGCAGTTTGTCATCCAACGGCCCGTGCGGCAGGGACGATTTCCTGTGACATCTTCTCATTGGGTGTACTGGTTCTCTCCCTTTGCATCGGGGAACTGCCCCTGAGGGGCCTGTCAGATAAAGAAATTCTGCAACGACGTTTTGAGGTGGGTTCTGCCGAGGCCTACATGCAGGGACATAACGTTCCCGCGGGCCTGGTCTCCCTTCTGGAAGCGATGCTGTCTGACCGGCCCGAGAACCGACCTTCTCCCAATGACCTTATAACCATTGCGCCGAGCAAGCTGTTTTCGATCCGGTCTGATATTCCTGCGCGCTCGCCTCTGGTCATTGGGGGTGTTGAGGTCAGAACGCCACGGGCATTGGCATGGTATGCCGGGAAATACCCCAATGAATTCCTGTCTCTGCTTCAACGAAAAATTGTCAGCCAATGGTTGCATCGTGAACTGGAGTTGTCGGTCATGTCCAGTTTGATCGAACAGGCTGGAATTGCGTTTTTGCCATCCAGCGGAAACAAATCCGTAGACCCGACGACGATGGTCGTGACGCGGGCTATTGCCATTCTGGACCCCGCAGCTCCAATGTTCTGGGCTGGCCACTGGTTCTGGCCATCCGCCATTCCTCATATGTTGGCGTGTGCCGAGGCCGGACGGTTCCCGCCTGAAGAGCAACGCAATATCCGTGGGATAGCCGGCTTCCTGATGACGAGTCCGGAAGTGTTTGATGTTCCTTCGCTGCCCGCATTGCAGGCAAAGCAGATCAATGATCTCGCGACTGATGCCCGCCGAACAGGTGCAAAGGGGATGGAGCAGATCCGTCGTGTGCCTTACGACGTGAATGTCTATCAGCCCTGCCTGTCTTCTCGTTGCTTGAAAGAACGGATTTCGTTGTCGGCGGGTCTCTTGCAATGGCTGGATCAGCACGTTTCGGAACAGGAGCTTTCTGCCGACGATCTGGGGCGTTCAGGCTTTCTGGACGATCAGATGCGGACTTTTTTGGAAAGTCATTGCGCGCGCCAGGGGATCATCCCACTAGCGCAGTCCCAGAAAGCGGGGCTTCCGTCCTGGCTTTCAGATCTGACTTTGATGGCTGCCGCCCAGCGCCGTTTCGACAAGACGCCTCTTAGTTCGGTGGCAAAGCGGGCGCTTTCGCTGCTGGAAATCGAGCTCAAGCAGTGGCGGAGCAGAACGACCAGAATAAAGCGTCGTGCCCGGTTATTTCAGCTGGCGGAAGCAGGAAATCTTACGAAATTTCTTGATAACGTCACGGACCCTGCGGGTTTGAAGCATGATCGCAAACTGGCTCGGCAGGCTGAAGCAGAGATTGCCCATCTTGAGAAAGTTCTCGAGGAGGAGCCCGCCCGCAAAGCTCTCCATGAAAAACAGGCCCGTAATGCTGGAGAGTTCTTTTCACTCTTGATCGGGATTGCTGTCGCCATGGCCAGCATCTGGCTGGAGTTTTGTGAATGACGCGCCAGTCAGGGCGTTTGCGCGTGCCAGAGGCCAGTTTCAAATGGTGGCACGGCCTTATCCTTGGCCTGCTTCTGGCCTATGTGCCGGGCAGTCTGCTTGTGGGTGGTGTTTTGCTGCTGCCTTTGATCGTGCTTCGATTCATCGATCCGGATGCTGATCGGCAGCGGATCATGATCGTTCTGTTTTATTTGGGGGCTGTCATGGTTCATCCCTTGAGGGAAGCATGGTTGTCGCATGGGGATTGGGAGGCCTGTACCCAGCAAATTATGCAGCCAATGCTTCTTGTCATGGACTGGATGGCCGTTGGTGTGGCGTGGCTTGTCGCGGAAGCGTCTGCCATTGGTGCCAGGCTTTGGTACGCGGATTACGTTCGCAGGGAGCGCAGGAGCATCGAAAAGAAGATCGACGCCCTGCGAGAGGAATGGCTGACTTCAGACAGTGAGAGGCAGGCCTGAAGAGGCCTGTTTCTTCAATTTTCCGGAGTTTCTTCTTCTGAGGGGCTCTCGACAAGCCGGGAGGCAAGATCTCCCGTAGCGCCACCCACAAGACCGCGCGCATAATCCTGAGCTGAGAACGGGCGCAGGTCCTCGGCCTGTTCGCCGACACCGACCATGTGCACGGGCAGTTTGAACTGTTCTGCAAGTGCGACCACAATTCCACCGCGGGCAGAACCGTCCAGTTTGGTCACGATCAGGCCTGTGACGTTCACCAGCTCACGGAACACCCGTACCTGCTCAATGGCGTTCTGACCGGTCGTTGCATCCAGCACCAGCAATACGGAATGCGGGGCGGTTGGGTCGAATTTCTGCATGACGCGGATGATCTTGGCCAGCTCTTCCATGAGCGCGCCCTTATTATGCAGGCGGCCGGCGGTATCGATGAAGAGGAGGTCTTTGCCCTCTTCGGTCGCGCGTTTGATACCGTCATAGGCGAGGCCAGCAGCATCAGCTCCGTGTTTTCCCGCGATAACGGGCACATCTGAGCGTTGCCCCCACACCTGAAGCTGTTCGACCGCCGCAGCACGGAAGGTATCTCCCGCCACGAGCATGACGGATTTGCCTTCTTCACTGTAATGGCGGGCCATTTTGCCGATGGTTGTGGTCTTGCCTACACCGTTGACGCCGACCACGAGGACGACATGGGGCTTCTTCTTCGGATCAGGCTCAAACGGGATCGCAACGGGCTCCAGAACCCGTGCAATCTCTTCGGCCAGGGCATCGCGAATTTCGTCACTTGTGACGTCCTTGCCAAAACGGGAGCTTCGAAAGCTCTCGATAACGCGCTCTGCTACGACAGGACCCAGGTCTGCCGCGATCAGTTCGTCTTCGAGTTCTTCAAGAGCGGCATCGTCCAGCTTGCGATGCGTGAATACAGCTCCGAGACGTGAGCTCGAGCGTGAAAGACCCTGTTTGAGTCGTGAGAAAAATCCAGCCATGCACGGGAGTTCGGACAGGTCAGGCCCAACGTCAAGTCTGTAGCGTCGATTTCCTGAGGACAAACGTGCCTTGGGAGGATTGTTTCAGACATTGACAGTACGGAAGCGTTTCAGTTTTTGTGTTTCGGTATGGTTCTTCACCCTCGGTTTTGTGGCGTGAAGCTAAGAGGGAAGTCCGGTGTAAGGCCGGCGCTGCCCCCGCAACTGTAAATGGCGAGCCGTCACCCGACTGATGTCACTGGAGTGCCTATGCCTCTGGGAAGACAGGGTGGCTGCGAAGACCCGTGAGCCAGGAGACCTGCCATGCAATTTCAACCACCGGCGGGGTGCCCGGGGCGGCTGTTTGTGGCGTTCCGGAGTCCTCTGTGACAGCCGGATTGCGAACGTGTCTGCCCTGTTCCTGTCATACCGAGCAGGGCTCATATGACTGTACTGTTACCGGAAGAGCGCTTCAGGCAAAGTGCTGTTCCTTTTCAAAAGCGTCGTTGCAATTGGCGACGATCGACTATTTCTGTGTCCGTTGTGATGAGCAGCTTGCTCATGGGTCCTACACTGGCAGTTGCTGCAGAATGGGCGTCTGATACGGATAAAGTCGAAGCATCCGGACATCTGGAAAAGAAAACCACTTCTGCGGCGCAAAACCATGTGGTGGAGCGGATCAGTGTCATGGCCTCCCGCCGTAATCTTCTGGGACGAGCGGACACGGCGAGTGAAGGATCTTTGACCGCACGTGAAATCCAGCAGCGGCCTGCATATCGCGTGGGGCAAATTCTGGAGGCTGTTCCCGGACTGGTGGTGACATCTCATTCCGGGGAGGGAAAGGCCAATCAATTCCTGCTGCGGGGCTTTAATCTGGATCATGGCACGGACTTGGCAACATTTGTTGATGACATGCCGGTCAATGGCGTCAGTAACGCGCATGGTCAGGGCTACACGGATCTGAATTTCCTGATACCCGAAACACTCTCAGGCATTGATTATACCAAAGGGCCATTTCACGCAGATATCGGGGATTTTGGTGTGGCCGGTTCCGATCACATGAAGCTGGCAGATCACATCGCCCGTCAGATTAGTCTGAGTGCCGGAACGCTAGGGGATTATCGCGCTTACATTGGCGGTACGGCCCAATTTGCTAATGGCGATCGTTGGGTTAATGCCTTCAATATTTCTCATTCAGACGGCCCGTGGAAATATCCGGACAATGCCCGGAGCATCCGTGCATTGACGCATTACACCCACGGAACCGCCACCAAAGGCTTTGACCTGACGGGGATGTTTTATCGCGGTCAATGGAGGGCCACAAACGATCAACCGCTGGCGGCCTACAAGGAAGGGCTTATCAGCCGCTATGGCTCTCTGGACCCGACCGATGGCGGCTTTTCAGAGCGCTACAGTTTGTCAGCGCACTATCATCTTGCTGGCGATGACTGGAAATGGGTTACGAGCGCTTTTGCCATTCATGACCGGCTGACGCTCTGGAACAACTTCACGCATTATCTGGATGACCCAGTAAACGGAGATCAGCAGCAGCAGGACGAGACACGAACTACGCTTGGCGGAAGCAGTGTCTATTTCCGACAGGACCATGTGGGCCGTATCCGGACTGACACTCAGGTTGGCGTTCAGGGGCGTTACGACTTTCTGTATGTGGATCGTCGCCATACCCACCAGCGTGTCACGCTGCCGGAGTGCCCATCCAGTCTGGAGAGCACGGTGCCTGACCTGTGTAACGGGGATAACATCGATCTTGGAGCTGTCGGTCTTTTTGTCCAGAACACGACGCACTGGTTACCCTGGCTTCGAATGGTTGTTGGTTTACGTGAAGACTATCAGGGTGGTACAGACGAAAATCTTGTCGACGGTAGCCTGACCAGAAAGCATCAGTGGCTGTTTCAGCCCAAGGGAAGTCTGGTATTTGGCCCCTGGAAGAAAACCGAACTCTATCTGAGTGGCGGAAGAGGCTTCCACTCCAACGATTTCCGCTCAGTGTCTGGTTCTTATGCGTCAGACGAATTTGCCAAAGGGTCGGTTAAAGTTCCTCTTATGACGTCGGCTGTCAGCGGTGAAATCGGTGTACGGACTACGCCTCTCCGTCATCTGAATGTGCAGGCGGCTGCCTTCATCATCGATTTTGCGTCTGAGCTGAGTTACGATGGCGACGCTGGTGTTACTTCTCCTGGCCCTGCCAGTCGTAGGGAGGGAATTGAGTTTTCCGCACAGTATAATCCGGTTACCTGGCTTGAACTGAATACGGATCTGTCCTTTGCGAAAGCGCGTTATCAGGCGTCAGATCTGGCCAGTTATGGAATTGATGGTCCGTACGTGACGAATGCCCCAAATTTCGTTTGGTCATTCGGCATCCTTGCAGATCGAGGCCCCTGGTATGGCGGTTTGCAGGTACGCTGGCTCGGGGGGTATCCGCTGGTGGAGGATAACAGCCTGCGTTCCAAGGGATATCAGGAACTCAATTTGAATATTGGCTATTGCTTCACCAAAAATCTGAAACTCGAAGCAAATGTCTTTAACGTCTTCAATACGCATGCCTATGCGGCACAATATGCGTATGACTATCGTCTAACACCGGCCTCTGCTGTGCAGAGCGGTGCAACAGGTCATCCGCTGGAGCCAGTTTCTGCCCGCTTCGCCCTGACAGCAGGTTTTTAGGCAGGGCTGCGTCCTAGAAGATGCCCTTCTGACACACCGTAGATCGAAAGCGGGACGATGCTTCCTCTGGTTGGGGAGGAAGCATCGGCTGCGAAGCGCACAGGCGCAAATTCGGGAGAATGACCGCGGTCCGGTGTTTCGATCAGGACGTCCACCGTCTGACCAATGAACCTTTCAAGAAACGTATCGCGGTTCGCCTCACCGACAGCTCTGAGCTGGGCTGCTCTGGCCTGACGTTCTCCGTTCGGTACGGCGGGCATTCGAGCTGCGGGCGTGCCGGGGCGTTCGCTGTAGGGAAAGACATGCAGGAACGGGATAGCTTGCTCTTCGATGAAGGAGAGGGTTTCGTTGAAAAGCGTGTCTGTTTCTGTCGGGAAGCCCGCGATGAGATCTGCACCAACACCAATATTCGGGCGTAAGGCGCGAGCATGTTGGAGCATGGACGCGACTTGCGTGGTGGTGTGTCGGCGTTTCATGCGCTTGAGGATGAGATCGGAACCAGCCTGAAGAGACAGATGCAGATGTGGCATCAGGCGGGGCTCGTTTTCCAGAAGCCACCAGAGGTCCCGATCTCCCGTTTCCGGATCAAGAATGACAGGGTCGATGGACGACAGGCGCAGACGTTCGATGGCGGGAACGTCCTGCAGGAGCGTCCGGCACATCCGGCCCAGACCTTCGCCATCTGTGCCTTGCCACGAAGCAATATCAACACCCGTGAGAACGATTTCACGATGTCCGGCCTCAGTCAGGGCGCGGGCTCTCGAAATAGCTTCTGTTGTTGGGGTAGAGCGGGAGTCTCCCCGGCCATAGGGGATAATGCAGAATGTGCACCGATGATCGCATCCCTGCTGGACCTGAAGCAGAGCACGGGCATGCCGTGACGGTGGAAGGCCGGGCTTGCTGTCTCCCCATGTGGTGGGCTTGAGCTTGTCAGCGTTGGGCACAACCCGTACCACGCCGGGCAGCTCCATCCAGCGTTTGGCGTCAATTTCCGACGCGCAACCTGTCACGACTATTTTTGCATCCGGGCGCTCGCGGTGGGCACGGCGGATGGCCTGCCTCGCCTGTCGCTCGGCTGTGGTCGTAACGGCGCATGTATTGACGATGATGGTGTCATCCTGCCCGCGGGCGTGATGCGCCATGCCGTCGCTCTCATGCGCGTTGAGACGGCAGCCGAATGTCAGAACGGAAGGGGTAGTCACGGAAGCTTGCCATGGAAAACGGTTGTGGCAGGACCGGTCATCAGGACGTCTCCGTTTTCCTGCCAGGTGATTTGCAGGTCTCCACCGTCCATGGTCACGAAGCAGGTCCGGTCTGCAAGGCCCCGGCGTACGGCGTTCACCACGGCAGCGCAGGCTCCTGAGCCGCAAGCCAGCGTCAAACCCGCACCGCGTTCCCAGACGCGCAGACGCATGTGGCCGGGAGTGATGAGATCCGCAAATCCAATATTGGCGCGCTGCGGGAAGAGCGGAGACTTCTCGAGAGAGGGGCCGAGGTCTTCTGCGCGCGATACGTCGCCGAAAACGGTCGCATGAGGATTTCCCATGGAGCAGGCGGCTGCATCATGCAGGGGCAGGTGAAGTGTGTCGCAATCCTTGGACAGCGGCACGTCCTGCCAGCCAGTTCGGGGAGCGCCCATATTCACCGTGATGCGATCGCCATCCTGTGACGTGAGGAGCAGTCCGGCGCGGGTCTGGAGGACGGGATTGTTACCCACGAGGCTGGCAACACATCGCGATGCATTCCCGCAGGCGCCGGATTCCGACCCGTCAGCATTGAAGAAACGGACCAGAACATCCGCACCTTCCAGGGTTGGGGCAGAGAGCAGGACGAGCTGGTCGCAGCCGATGCCGAAGCGTCTGTCGCACAGGTGCCGGATGGTGGCTTCGTCAAGGGCGGGGTCGGTTTCGCGGCCGTCAATGATGATGAAATCATTGCCCAGGCCGTGCATCTTGGTGAAAGAAAGGGTCATGATGGTGCCTCCCATAGAGCATCCTGCGGGTTGACGCACGAGGAACATACCCTCATTTCGACAGGTCAGTCAGGAGGAGATGGATATGAGCGGCACGGAACAGGTTGAAGGTTTTCACGCAGCGGCGTTTACGCGCGTCAATAATGAACCGGATACGATCTTCTATGCGCAGCGTCTTCCGGATTCGCTGATGGACATGGGGGCACGCACGGCGGTTGCGGCACTTTACCAGACCTCCCTTCCCGTTGGGGGCACGGTTCTGGATCTGATGGCGGGATCACTCAGCCATTACCCGGAAGAGGCACGGTTTCAGGATGCCATCGGACTGGGAGCGTCCAAGGCTGCGCTGGACACCAATCCTGTGCTGACGACACGGATCGTACAGGATCTGAACGCAGACCCCATCCTGCCGTTCGAAGACGACACAATCGACGCCATAACGCTGTGTGACGGGGTGGCATACCTGACGCAGCCGTTGAAAGTCCTGATGGAAGCCCTTCGTGTTCTGAAGGAAGGGGCTCCTCTGATTGTCACATTCTCAGATCAGTTTCATCAGCAGAAAGCTGTTGCAATGTGGCAGGCTCTGGAGCCAGAAGACCGAGCACGCCTTGTTAGTGTTCTTCTTTCGAAGGCTGGTTTCGGGGAACTCGACACAGGTGAAGTCGTTCCTCCGGAAGATCTGACGGCATGGCGTGACACGGTTCGGGCGGTTGTCGGGCGGAAGCCCAGAGGCTGATTTTGCCTGATTCGCAGGTTCGGATGCGTTACTTCTGGCATTTATGCTCGGAAGTCTTTATGCAGCGGCATCCCAGCCGCCGCTTTTTGCCGTCGGCGTGACGTTTGCCGAGTGTTCATTAAATATGCCTTTCCCCGATACTCATCCTGCCCTTCTGCGCGCCCTGACGGCGCGTGGCTACGAACAGCCCACTCCCGTTCAGGAAGCAGTTCTGCAGCCAGGGCTGGAGGATCGTGATCTTCTGGTTTCCGCCCAGACGGGTTCAGGCAAGACCGTAGCTTTTGGTCTGGCTATTGCGCCGACGCTGCTTGGTGAGGCTGATCGCCTCCCGCCGTCGCCACAGCCGCTGGCTCTGGTTATTGCCCCGACGCGTGAACTGGCCCTTCAGGTCCAGTCCGAACTTGAGTGGCTCTATGCCGAGACCGGCGCTCGTATCGCGAGCTGCATTGGTGGCACGGATGCCCGCCGTGAAGCCCGCGACCTCAGCCGTGGCGCCCACATCGTTGTGGGAACGCCAGGCCGCCTTTGTGATCATCAGTCCCGTGGTTCCCTTGACCTGTCCGGTCTGCGCTGCGTCATTCTCGACGAAGCCGACGAAATGCTGGACATGGGTTTCCGTGACGAGCTGGAACAGCTTTTGGATGCGTCTCCGGCCGAGCGCCGCACGCTTCTGTTCTCCGCCACGATTGCCCGCGAAATTGCGTCTCTGGCCAAGCGTTTCCAGAAAGATGCCAAGCGCATCGATACGGTAACGGGTGCGAAGCAGCATTCCGATATCACCTATCGCTGCGTCGTAACGGCTCCGCAGGAAATCGAGCGTTCCCTCGTGAACGTTCTGCGTTTCTACGAGAGCCCGACGGCCATGGTGTTCTGCAACACCCGTATGATGGTTGGTCAGGTGCAGGCTGCTCTTCTGGAGCGTGGGTTCGCTTCTGTCGCGATTTCCGGCGAAATGGGTCAGAACGAGCGTAGCCGTGCGATCGAGAGCCTGCGCTCCGGTCAGGCCCGCGTCTGTGTCGCGACTGACGTTGCAGCACGTGGCATTGACGTGCCAGCGCTGAACCTCGTGATTCACGCCAGCATCCCGACGGCTTCTGAAACCCTGCTGCACCGTTCTGGCCGTACCGGTCGTGCGGGCCGTAAGGGCACCAGTGTGCTGATGGTGCCGATGAACCAGCGTCGTCGCGCTGAGCGTCTGCTGGCCATGGCACGTGTAAATGCCGAGTGGGAAGCTGTTCCGACAGCGGATGCGATTGCAGCCCAGGATACGAAGCGTCTGCTGGACGATCCGATCCTTGCCAACGCTTCTGAAGACACGACGGATGAGCTGGTTCTGAAGCTGGCTGAAACCTACGACGCGAAGAAGCTCGCAGCAGCGCTGGTGCAGATGTACCGTGCCCGCCTGCCGAATGTTGAGCAGATCCGTGCGATGTCCGTCGAGGCTCCGCAGAGCCGTGGCGATCGTCCGGAACGCGCACCGCGTGAAGAGCGCATCGTGTCGGGCGAATGGTTCAAGATGAGCGTCGGTCGTACAGAGCGCGCTGATCCGAAGTGGCTGATCCCGCTGATCTGCCGCCTTGGTAACGTTCAGAAGCGTGACATCGGCAGCATCCGTATCGAGCAGGATCAGACCTACTTCCAGATCACGGATGAGAGCGTCGAGCGCTTCAAGTCCTGTGTTGCCGGGGCTGAGCCTGACGAAGTGACGATCGAGCCGTCTGCTGAGCCTGCCGGTGGCAGCAGCTATGGTTCCCGTGGTCGTAACCCGGGCGAAGGCAAGCGCTTCGGTCGGTCCGGCGGTGGCGCTGGTGGCGGCTTCAAGGGCGGTCCGCGCGGTGGCGGTGCTGGCGGCGGTTACAAGGGCCGTGGCGGTTCCGGTTTCGGTCGTCCGAAGCCTGGTGCTGGTGGCTCATCAGGTGAAGGTGTGAGCCGCAAGCGTCGTTCCTGATTTCTGATTTCACGTCAGAACTGAAAAACCCCCGCCGGAGCGATCCGGCGGGGGTTTTTTCTTTTCAGGTCTTGGAGGACCCTTCTGCGAGCAGGGCATCACGTGCAGCCCTTAACGTATCGGAGAGCTTCTCTTCAGGTACTTTGAGATGAAGCTTTTCCATGGTTTCCAACAGCGCTTCCGCGACCATCAGCCGGGCTGCCCATTTGTGGTCAGCGGGAATGATGTGCCAGGGGGCATCCGGAGTGGATGTTGCCTGTATCGCTGCCTCATAGGCCTTGGTGTAATCAGGCCACTTCCCACGTTCTGCCAGATCGGAAGGTGAAAACTTCCAGCGTTTTTCGGGCTGGGTCAGACGCTTGAGAATGCGCTTCTTTTGCTCATCTGCAGAGATATGCAGGAAGAGCTTCAGAATAACGACGTTCTGATGCGTCAGGTAGCTTTCGAAGTGCCGGATGTCTGCCAGTCTCCGGTCCCAGAAGCCGGGCTCATCGGGGTTAAGCCCGCGTGCTTTGACGATATCCGGATGGACGCGGGCAATCAGAACATCTTCATAGTGGCTGCGATTGAAAACCGCGATTTCGCCTCGGGCTGGCGCCATCAGATGCACACGCCACAGGTCATCGCGCTTTTCTGCGGCACCGGCGGGTGTCTTGAAGGATGTGACGTGAAAGCCCTGCGGGTTCAGGCCGGAAAAGGCGTGGCGGATAGCGCCATCCTTTCCTGCCGTATCCATGCCTTGCAGCACGACCAGAATTCCGTGTTCTCCGTGCGCGGCCAGACGTCCTTGCAGGATAGCCATCCGGTCCACGCAGTCCCGGATGCGGGTATGGGCACTTTTCTTGTCGTGCCCAATCCGGTCATCGGTTCTGAAGTCAGCCAGCTTGAACTTGGTGCCGTCTGTAATTGTCAGGCGCGAGGGAATACCGCTTTCAGCCGACATGACGATTCACCGCCAGCCCACCAGAAGCCTGACAGACAGGCATGATTTCCATTGTGTTGACGTTCATGTGCCACGGCAGGCCCACGAGCCATGATACTGTTTCTGCGATGTCGTGGGGCGTGAGGGGTGTGGTGTCCTTGTAAACTGCTGCGGCCTTGCCATCGTCCTTGAGGCGAACGGAGCTGAATTCGCTTCCGCCACACAGACCCGGTTCAATATCCGTGACGCGGATGCGCTTGCCCAGAAGATCCGTTCGCAGGTTCTGGCTGAACTGCCGCACGAACGCCTTGGTGGCGCCATAAACATTGCCGCCAGTGTAGGGGTAGAGGCCCGCAGTGCTGCCGAGCATGATGACATATCCGGAGTTGCGCTCAACCATTCCGGGCAGCAGTGCGTGGGTCATTTCCACCAGACCGGAGACGTTGGTGGCGATCATTGTTTCCCAGTTATCAATCTTGGCTTCCTGTGCGGGCTCCATGCCGAGCGCCAGGCCCGCGTTGTTGACCAGAACGTCCACAGTCCGCCAGTTTTCCGGCAGGCTGCCCGGCAGTGCGCGGAGTGCGTCGCGGTCCGTCATGTCCAGCGGGAAGGGGAGAAGATTTTCCCCGAGTTCGGCTTTCAGGGCTTCAAGACGTTCTGCCCGTCTTCCTGTCGCGATGACGCGGTGACCATCCTGCACGAGGCGCGTGGCGATGGCGTGTCCGAAGCCAGCAGTGGCACCGGTCACGAGAACGGTAAGGGACATGAAGACCTCCATAAAACTCTCGACATGGGAACGCTTGCAAAGAGGCACGAGATGCACCCATTTGTAGAGAATGAAGAAAACACTCGCCGGACAGAATGACAACCTGACAGGCATGCTCCTGGTTGCGGCACCGCAACTGGCGGAGACAGTCTTCGCCCAGAGCGTGATCTATCTCTGTGCTCACTCCCCCGAAGACGGGGCAATGGGGCTGATTATCAACCGTCGTCTGGCCCAGCCGGGTTTGGATGATCTATTTGCGCAGCTCGGAATCGAGCCGAACCCTCCGGAACGCCGGATTGCCGTCTGTATGGGTGGCCCTGTCGATCATTCACATGGGTTTGTTCTGCATTCGACAGACTGGAATGGAGAGGGCAGCCTGGGCGTCAATGATCAGGCGACGTTGACGGCCAGTCTGGATGTGCTGCGGGAACTTGCTGCGGGGCAGGGGCCCAAGCGGGCATTGATGGCTATTGGCCATGCGTCTTGGGCCCCTGGTCAGCTTGAAGAAGAGATTCTGCGGGATAGTTCATGGCTGGTTGCGCCGGCCAGTGATGAGATTGTCTTTGGCATGGATCATTCGAAAAAATGGGGGAAGGCACTGGCGGCCATCAATATTGATCCGCTGCTGCTCTCCTCCGCTATGGGTGAAGCCTGACCGATTTATTCGGAGCAACGACTTTTGACAGACATGAGGATTTTCAGATCATGAATCAGACAACCCGTATCCTTCACGTTTATGAGCACTGCCCGTTCTGCGTGAAGGCCATGATGATTTTTGGCCTGAAAAACATCCCGTTCGAGAAGCGTATTTTCCTGAATGACGACGAAGCCGGCCCGATCAGTATGGTTGGGAGAAAGGTTGTCCCGATTCTGGAGGAGAATGGTCGATACATGCCGGAGAGCATGGATATCGTCTCCCATATTGATGGAGTGGGCGCGCCGGTTCTGAACGGGCCGGTTCGCAAGGACATTGCAGACTGGCTGCGTGCCAGTAGCAAGGCCACGTATCGGCTCTTCCTGCCGCGCGCAGTTTGCGCACCCTTGCCTGAATTCGCGACGACGTCTTCCCGGGCGGCCTTCATTCGCCGCAAGGAGGAATCTACCGGCCCGTTCTGGGAAATTCTGGCAGATGGCTCAAAGGAAATTGCAGAGCTGAACGCATTGCTGGAAGAGCTCGAACCTCTGATCCAGTCTCCTGAAGCCGTGAATGGCACGCTTTCCACCGACGATATTCATCTGTTTGCCCAGCTTCACAGCATGTCACTCATCAAAGGGCTGCGTTACCCGCTGGGGGTTGAGGCTTACCGTCAGACCATGTCTGAAAAATCCGGTGTGAGCCTGCTGGATGGGTTTGCGGCCTGATGGGAGGCCATTGCAGGACATCTTGAAACCGTCTCGTCAGATGGATGGAAATGTCCTGCAACGCCCCGGCTAGGCATCCACTGTCCGTATGGTTACGATTTCGCATCTGATGCAGGAGAAGACGATGCGGAATATGATTGGCGCAGGATTGTTACTGGCCCTGATGAGCGGGAGCGTGCTTGCTGCAGCTCCCCAGCATCATGACGCCGCAACGCAGGCCCTGAACCTTGCTGAACAGGCCATCGCTCTGCGATCGGTCGCGGGGCCTGCCAACCAGACACCACAGGTCGCAGCCCTTTTCCGGGAGGCTCTGGTTAAGGGAGGTTTTGCGCCTGCGGATGTGACGATCACGCCCTACAAGGATACAGCGTATCTGATTGCCCGTTGGCCTGGCCGTGATTCCTCTCTCAAACCGCTGGTGATTTCCGGTCATATGGATGTGGTTGAAGCCAAGGCGTCTGACTGGACGCATGATCCTTTCAAACCACAGATTGAAAATGGCTATCTGCTCGGCCGTGGCTCAACGGACATGAAGCTGGATGATACACTGGCTGTTTCTGCTTTGCTGGAGCTGAAAAAAGAAGGGTACGTGCCCCGCCGGGATATCATCATCGAGTTCTCGGGAGATGAGGAAACGACGATGGCAACTGGCGCCATCATCGCTGACAAGTTGTCCAATGCCGAGCTTGTTCTGAACATGGACGGGGCTAATGGCACGTTGGATGAAAAGACGGGGAAGCCAGATTATTTCACATGGGAAGGTGCGGAAAAAACCTACGCTGATTTCCGTCTGACCGTTACGAACCCCGGTGGTCACTCTTCGGAGCCGAGATCCGTCAATGCCATTGATGAACTGAGTGCTGATCTTCTGCGGATCCAACAACATCGGTTCAAACCGGAAGTGAATGACCTGAGCCGTAGTTTCTTTGTCAACGCGGCCCGCTGGCAAAAGCCTGATATTGCGGCGGCCATGAAGGCGTTCGCAGCCAATCCAGCCAATGAAAAGGCCGTTGCCACGCTATCGGCTGACCCGTCCTTTGTGGGGCGGATTGGCACAACCTGTGTGGTCACGATGATTGAAGGTGGTCATGCGCTTAATGCGCTTCCACAGCGGGCGACGGCTAATATCAATTGTCGTATCTTTCCAGGGCACTCCCGGGCTTCGATCATGGGTGAGCTGCGGGATGCTGCGCAGGACCCGGGTATGAAGATTGAAGACGCGACAGAAGGGTCTGTTGAAACTGCTGCGTCTCCCATGCGACCTGATGTGGTGCATGCGATTGATGCCGCTATTCATGCGATTTATCCGGATGTGCCGGTCTTTGCCGCCATGTCATCCGGAGCGAGCGACAGCATGTGGTTCCGCTCTCATGGTGTTCCCAGCTATGGTATCAGCCCGATCTTCATCAAGAATTCAGACTCCTTCATGCATGGACTGAATGAACGGACGCCGGTTTCCGCCGTTGGTCCGGCAATGGACGCGCTTCTGGTTTTGATTCCGGAGCTGTCTCACTAAGAGGGAAGCTTTGTAGATGCGGAGTGTTGCTGTCGGTTTGGGCGTGGTTCTGGCGGGAGCGACGATGACTCATGCTGCGATGGGGCGGCCCGCTCCTGAACAGGATCAGCTCTCCGGGCGGTATAGTACGCATTTCAAAAATGGTGATGTGTCGGGTGATACCTATTGGAGCGACAATGTTCTGGAGGTTGTGCCCGTCAACGCCGAGGCGGCCTATCTGCGAATAGAAACACAGTTCTTCAATGGGCACATGTGTTCCCTGTCAGGCATCGGCCGCATGGAGGGAGAGGCTCTGCTGTATCAGGAGCCACCCTTCATGGCAGGCGAGAAGCCCTGTCGCCTGACAGTTCGCCGGACTGGGAAAGATATTGTTTTGCAGGACGCTGACGGTGCTTGCCGGGTCGGGCACTGTGGAGCGCGGGGACTGTTTGATGGGCAGACATTTCCGGCATCCAGCCGCCGGGCTATTACCTATTTGCCAAGGCTCAAGGCATCGCGGGAATATCAGGCCGCGTTGAAAGCCTGGGCCGCCTCTCCGAATCATTCGGATCATGCTGCCCAGGCAGATCAACCTTAGGGCTTTAAAGCGTCACCCAGGAACTCTGCACGACGCTGGCTTACGCGCGCGCGTAAGAGCGGATCAGGCAGCATATGCGTTCCGGGGAGCAGAAGGAGATCGTAAGGTTTCCCGGCTTTCAGAAGCGCCTGTGTCAGCTTCATGGTATTTTCGAAGTACACGTTGTCATCTGTCAGGCCGTGCATGACCAGAAGGGGGCGTTTCAGACCGTCCGCATAGGTCAGGACGTTGCTTTTGCGATATCCTTCCGGGTCATTCTGCGGGGTGTTCAAATAGCGTTCGGTATAGGCGGTGTCGTAATCGGCGAAATCGACGGGGGGTGCACCTGCAACGCCGACTTTGAAGACGTCCGGACGGCGGATGGTGGCCATTGCCGTGAAGTAGCCCCCGAAAGACCAGCCATAAACACCGACCCGTGACAGATCGAGTTCAGGGTAGGTTTTGCCCAGCCCCTGCAATCCATCGATCTGGTCCTGAAGGGGAGCATCAATCAGGTTGTCTTTGATGGCACGTTCAAAGTCATGATCCCGGCCCGGAGTGCCGCGTCCATCCAGCGTGACAACGACATAGCCCTGATTGGCGAGGCACTGGTCTTCCAGAAAGCTCGACGGTGTATCATGCACCAGCTTTACGCCGGGGCCGCCATAGACGGACAACACGACCGGATAGTGATGGCCCTTCTGGAAATGCTCCGGCCGGATGATCGCGGCATCGAGTTGTCGTTCCCCGGCCGTTGTGAACTGGACGTGGACGGGAAGGTGAGGGGGCTGGGCAATACCCGGGAGGCTGGCCAGGATTTTCCCTTTTGCGTCCCGCAGAAGAGTGCGTCGACTTCCGTCTGCGGCGACAAACGCATCGACCAGCAGGCGATGGGTGCCATTGGTGAAATGGACATTATGGATGCCCGGCTCCGTGATGAACGGAGTGATCTTGCCGTCCGCGAGTGAAATCCGGACGACCTCGTTATCAATCCGGTTCGGGCGTACCGTCACGACAACGCTGTTGCTGTCTGCGTCGTAATCATTGAACGCGACGTAAGGGAGGGTATCGGGCGTCAAAACCCGCTTCAGGGATCCGTCTGCGGCGTGATGTTCAAGCTGCCACGTCTTTCCGCGCTCTGAGGCCCAAAGGAAACCCTGTTGGCCATTCAGTACGACGGGTAAGGCATGGCTGCCACCAGCGTCTCGCGGATCAAGATTGAGCCAGGCCTTGTCGCTTTCTGCGAGGAGGAGCGTCGTTTTGCCTGTTGCTGGATCAACGGACAGAACCTGTTCCTGTGTCTGTTCCCGGTTGAGCAGAACAAGGAACAGGCCACCGTTCTTCCGCCAGACCGCACGCGCCATGTAGGGCCATGCTTCATGATCCCAGCCAATCCAGCGAACGTCTCCGCCTTTGATGCTGGTGAGACCAAAACGTGTTCGTGCATTGGGCGTGCCGGCGCGCGGATAACGGAACTCAACCGGAGCCGCCTGGGGCGTTTCTGGATTAGTGATGTAATGTTTTTCGACGTTGCCTGAATCGGCTTCTTCGAACAGCACGGTCTGACTGTCCGGAGACCACCAGGCGCCATCCGGGCGCTCCAGTTCTTCTGCTGCGGCAAATTCGGCCAACCCATTGGTCAGCGTTTCTGTGCCTGTAGTGGTCAGGCGTGTTTCGGCGCCTGTTACCAGATTGACCGCGTAGAGGTCATTGTCCCGCACTGCGGCAATGGTCTGTCCGTCCGGAGAAAGACGGGGGGCGATCCAGTTGCCATCAACGGAAGATACCCGGCCGTCATCAGCGGCAATGCGGATGAGGCGTCCACCCTGAGATGCCAGGATCGTGCCGCCATCTTCGCTCATCTGATAGTCGGTGATGCCAGACATGGACTGGCGCGCGCGCTCTCGCCGGGCTTTCTCCTCAACGGACAAGTGCTCTGGACCAGCTTCCGGGGCTGCAAGTTCGTGCAGAGAGTGGTCAGGCAGATCGTAGCGAAACAGATGCAGGCGTGTGTCGAACGGGCCAGAACGCAGGAAGAGAACCGAATGCCCGTCCGGTGTCACTTCCGATCGTGTGGGCAGACCCAGCGTTCCGTTCCGTGTTTTGGCAAGATCGAGCATGCATGATGCAGGTTCGGAGGCCATGGCGGGTAAGGCGGGAAGCAGGGAAGACAGGAACGCGCAGGACAGCAGGGCTCTGCGGAGACGGAATGACGGCATGGCGGCTCCGGGACAGGAAAGGTTTTGACATCAATCATGGACTGACCTGTCGTTCCTGAACAGAGTGCACGAGCATGAGAAGTCGCCTTGCTCACGATGATGAGAGCGGGGCCGATTTTACCGGGACTGATCCACCATTGAGGTGTTGTGTGTCATGGTCTGTCTCAGAAGAGGAACCTGATGGATATGCAGTATCGTCAGCTAGGTCGCTCCGGCCTGAAAATTTCCGCACTCAATTTTGGCTCTGTGACGTTCGGAGGGCAGGGTGATTTCGCTTCCACCGGCAATGTTGACGTCTCAGAGGCCACACGAATGGTGGATCTCTGCGTTGAGCATGGCGTCAACATGTTTGATACAGCTGATGCCTATTCGGGTGGAGAAGCCGAAGAAATCCTTGGTCGTGTTCTGAAAGGCAGAAGCCGGGAACTGCTCGTGACCAGCAAAGTCCGTTTTCCAACGGGCAAAGGCCCGAACGAAGAGGGCCTGTCGCGGCATCATATTCTGAATGCCTGTGAGGATAGCCTGCGTCGTTTAGGGCGAGACCATATTGATCTCTATTATCTGCATGAATGGGATGGTCTGACGCCGGTTGAGGAGACGCTGGAGGCACTTCAGACGCTTCGGGACCAGGGCAAGATCCGCTATGCGGGACTTTCCAATTTTGCTGGCTGGCAGGCCATGAAGCTTCTGTCTGCCGCGGAGCGGGACCGTCTCATTACGCCGGTCTCCGAGCAGATCTATTATTCTCTAGAAGCACGGGATGCGGAATATGAGCTTCTGCCACTCGCTGTGGATCAAGGACTGGGCGTTCAGATCTGGAGCCCGCTGGCCTGTGGGCTGCTGACGGGCAAATATCGTCGCGGGAAGACGGCGCCTGCGGATAGCCGCCGCATTTCGGGTTGGCCAGAACCGGAAGTCCGCAATATCGAAAAACTCTACGATACGGTTGAGGTGCTGGTGGAGATCGCAGAGGAACATGATGTCTCGCCCGCGCGGGTTGCGCTGGCATGGTTGCTGCACAAACCGGGTGTGACTTCCGTAGTGATTGGAGCCCGTAAGGAAACCCAGTTGCTGGATAATCTGGCTGCGGCATCACTGCGTCTGACGAAGGCACAAGTCGCACGGCTTGACGATGTCAGTGCGCCGGATCTGATTTATCCTTACTGGCATCAGCAGCGGAATGCGTTTGGCAGACTGTCGGAGGCCGATATGGTCTTGCACGGGCCAGCGAAACGTCATCGGGATGCCCTTGAAACAAAAAAGTGAGTGCCTAAATATTCATCACCGGTCGTCGCCTTCGGGGGCGACCGAGACACCATATGCCGCCGATACGGGGCATGAGAGGACATATTAGAATGGACATTCAGAAATTCACTGAGCGGAGCCAGGGTTTCCTTCAGGCCGCACAGACTATTGCCCTTCGAGACTACCATCAGCAGTTGACGCCGGAGCATCTGCTCAAGGCCCTGCTGGATGATGATCAGGGCGCTGCATCCGGCCTTATTCGGGCTGCGGGTGGTGATCCAAAAGTTGTTCAGACTGCCAATGATGCAGCACTTGCCAAGCTTCCAAAGGTTCAGGGCGGTGGTGCAGGCCAGCCGCAAGCCACGCCTGATTTCGTCAGACTGCTGGACTCCGCTGAAGCCGCTGCAAAAGCCGCAGGTGACAGCCACGTTGCGCAGGACCGCCTGCTCGTGGCTATTGCTGCGAGCGGATCTGCTGCGGGTAAAGCACTGGTTGAAGGAAAGGCCGATGCCTCCGCGCTGGAACGTGTCGTTGCTCAGATCCGCAAGGGGCGGACAGTGACCAGCGCATCTGCCGAGAATACGTTTGATGCGCTGAAGAAGTATGCGCGTGACGTTACGGCGATCGCCCAGGCTGGCAAGCTCGATCCGGTGATTGGCCGTGATGAGGAAATCCGGCGCACCATTCAGGTTCTGGCCCGCCGCAGCAAAAACAATCCGGTTCTGATTGGTGAGCCAGGCGTTGGTAAGACCGCAATCGTTGAGGGTCTGGCGCTGCGTATCGTTAATGGCGATGTGCCAGAAGCGCTCCGAAACAAGAGACTGATGTCGCTCGACATGGGCGCCCTGATTGCAGGTGCGAAGTTCCGTGGTGAGTTTGAAGAGCGTCTGAAGGCAGTTCTCAAAGAAGTTGAGACGGCCGAAGGCGAGGTTATTCTCTTCATTGACGAGATGCACACGCTGGTGGGCGCTGGCCGTTCCGATGGTGCGATGGATGCGTCCAATCTTATCAAACCGGAACTTGCTCGCGGGACGCTGCACTGTATTGGTGCGACGACGCTCGATGAGTACCGCAAGTACATCGAGAAAGACGCCGCGCTTGCCCGTCGTTTCCAGCCGGTTTTCGTCGGTGAGCCATCTGTTGCGGATACGATCTCTATTCTGCGTGGCATCAAGGAGAAGTATGAACTTCACCATGGTGTGCGCATCACGGATAACGCTATCGTCTCTGCTGCAACGCTTTCCAACCGTTACATTACGGATCGCTTCCTACCGGATAAGGCCATTGATCTGATTGACGAGGCTGCCAGCCGCCTGCGGATGCAGATTGACAGCAAGCCGGAAGCTCTGGACGAACTCGATCGCCGCATCATTCAGTTGAAGATCGAGCGTGAAGCCATCCGTAAGGAAGACGACACGGCATCCAAGGATCGTCTGCAGGCTCTTGAGGCCGAACTGGCTGATCTGGAGGAGCAGTCCGATGCGATGGGTGCCGAGTGGCACGCCGAAAAGGATCGCGTGAACGCCATTCAGAAGCTGAAGGAGCAGCTGGATACAGCACGGTCCGATGTGGATGTGGCGCAGCGTCAGGGAAATCTCGCGAAGGCTTCCGAGCTGATGTACGGCCTGATTCCAAACCTGGAAGCTCAGATTGCCAAAGCGCAGGAAGAGGAAGACGCAGCATCCAAATCTGGCCTGTTTGCAGATAGCGTCACGGATCAGGGCATTGCATCGGTTGTGTCCCGCTGGACGGGTATTCCGGTAGATCGGATGCTCGAAGGCGAGCGCGCCAAACTTATGCGTATGGAAGATACGCTGCGTGAGCGTGTGGTCGGGCAGGAGCAGGCTCTGGTGGCTGTTGCCAATGCTGTGCGTCGTGCCCGAGCAGGACTTCAGGATCCGAACCGCCCGATTGGGTCGTTCCTGTTTCTTGGTCCGACGGGTGTGGGCAAGACCGAGCTGACGAAGGCTCTGGCCCAGTTCCTGTTCGATGACGAGAAGGCTCTGCTGCGGATCGACATGAGTGAATTCATGGAGAAGCATGCAGTGTCGCGTCTGATTGGCGCACCTCCGGGATATGTCGGGTACGACGAAGGTGGTGTTCTGACAGAAGCTGTGCGTCGTCGTCCTTATCAGGTCATCCTGTTTGATGAGGTGGAGAAGGCCCATGAGGACATCTTCAACATCCTTCTTCAGGTGCTCGATGATGGCCGTCTGACGGATGGGCAGGGACGTGTTGTGGACTTCCGCAATACGATCATCGTTCTGACGAGTAACCTTGGTTCAGACGTACTGGCCAATCAGGAAGATGGTGAATCGCCGGAACTGGTGCAGGCGCAGGTCATGCAGGTGGTGCGCAATCACTTCCGGCCCGAGTTCCTGAACCGTCTGGATGAGATCATCCTGTTCTCCCGTCTGCAGCGCGCGGATATGGGCCGGATTGTCGACATTCAGCTGGGTCGCCTGCGTCAGCTTCTGGACGATCGCAAGATCACACTGGATCTGGATCAGAAGGGAACCGAGTGGCTGGCGGAAGCAGGCTATGATCCAGTCTATGGCGCCCGTCCGCTGAAGAGGGTGATCCAGCGTAGCCTTCAGAACCCGTTGGCAGGACTTCTGCTGGATGGGACTATCCGGGATGGCGACACCATCACCGTCTCTGCGGACGATAAAGGCCTGACGATTGATGGTCGTTCGTCCTCCGCAGACTGATTGTCGCGGGAAACCGGGACTTTCTAAGAAAGCGCCAGATTTTTCTGGCGTTTTTTTTTGATTTTTTTTAGTTTTGTTTTGTGAATGGAAAGTGTGTGTAAGGGGGAAAAGTGTAGGAAATCTGTGGGTTAGTTGTGTGGATAAGTATCGTATGATGATTGTTTGACAGTGTTGGGTGGTGGCCGTATAAGCCCGTTCACCGACGCGGCGGGGCCTTCTTCGAGGGCTTGGCCGGGGCGGTTTGAGATGATGATCTTTGAAAATTGAATATGGAATTGGAAGGGATATGTTGGCGGCGTTTTGGTGCTGCTGGTTTTGGGATTATTTTCCTGAGACCTGAGTGTCGAACGTTTAGA